>NZ_JBBGAZ010000039.1:0-687 GCF_037478305.1 Cognatishimia coralii | reverse complement strand
ATTATGGCAAAGGAAAAGTTTGAACGTTCCAAACCGCACTGCAACATCGGCACCATCGGCCACGTTGACCACGGTAAAACCACTCTGACCGCAGCGATCACCAAGCAATTCGGTGACTTCAAAGCGTATGACGAAATCGACGGCGCGCCAGAAGAAAAAGCACGCGGTATCACCATCTCGACTGCACACGTTGAGTATGAAACCGAAGCACGTCACTACGCACACGTCGACTGCCCAGGCCACGCTGACTATGTTAAAAACATGATCACAGGTGCGGCGCAGATGGACGGCGCGATCCTGGTTGTGAACGCAGCTGACGGCCCTATGCCTCAGACCCGTGAGCACATCCTGCTGGGCCGCCAGGTTGGCATCCCGGCCATGGTTGTCTTCATGAACAAAGTTGACCAGGTTGACGACGAAGAGCTGCTTGAGCTGGTTGAAATGGAAATCCGCGAGCTGCTGTCTGAGTATGAATTCCCAGGCGACGACATCCCTGTGATTGCTGGTTCCGCTCTGGCGGCTCTGGAAGATCGCGACGCAAACATCGGTTCCGAGAAAATCGCTGAGCTAATGGCGGCTGTTGACGAGTACATCCCACAGCCTCCACGTGCGACCGACCAGCCGTTCCTGATGCCAATCGAAGACGTGTTCTCGATCTCTGGTCGTGGTACCGTTGTGACCGGCCGT
>NZ_JBBGAZ010000038.1:0-817 GCF_037478305.1 Cognatishimia coralii | reverse complement strand
GGGTGTTGTCACGTTAACCGAAGGGTTGGCTGGCAAGGCCGTAATTGAAGGTCTTAGGCGATGCTGGCTGCTACTTTCCACGTGCGGAGAGCTTCCATCCGGTGGTAGCGAATGGTCAGGGCGGCGCGTCGGCGAGCTGGAACGGAGAAACAATTGCGGACGGCTGAATGGATGGACACGAAGCGTTGCAGGCCGCCTGGCGAGCGATGACCCTGCATCACGCGCTCTCGCTTTCGGAACGGTAAATGGCTGTTCTCGGCACGATTGTTGAGCCCCTTATGCGACCAGTGATCCAGATCGGGCAGGAGTTCGCGCTTGGCCGCGCCATATGAGCGGAGCTTGTCCGTTATAATCCGCTTGGGAACAGACCCCGCGCGTTTCATCAGCTTGCGCAAAAGCCGTTTGGCGGCCCGTTTGTCCCGCCGGGACTGGAGGATCTCGTCCAGAACAACGCCGCGTTGATCAACGGCGCGCCAGAGCCAGAACGTCTTGCCGGAAATCTTCACCACGACTTCGTCAAGATGCCAGATGTCGCCGGGGCGGCGCTGGCATCGCCGCAAGTTCCTCGCGATCTGCGGCCCGAATTTGGCCGTCCAGCGCCGAACCGTTTCATAGGAGACGTCGATGCCACGTTCGAGCAGCATCTCCTCAACCTCCCGCAGGCTCAGATTGAACCGGACGTACAGCCAGACCGCGTGGGCAATGATCGAAGGCGGGAACCGGTGCCGCTTGTAGCTGATGGAAGGTGTCTGCATCGCCGTGACCTACGTAGCAAACAGCAAGGAGGCAATCGCTACCCGATTAACGTGACAACTCC
>NZ_JBBGAZ010000037.1:0-977 GCF_037478305.1 Cognatishimia coralii | reverse complement strand
GCAAGCATCTCTGGTACAACGCTGACCTTCGATCCGGGCGCGGACTTCCAAGACTTGGCCGTGGGCGAAACCCGCGATGTGACAATCCAAGTTACCGCCGAGGACGCCCATGGTGCGACGGCTGTGAACACCGTGACTGTGACCGTAACCGGTGGCAACGACGCTCCAACTCTTGCGGCAGCACTCGCTTCTGCCGATGAAGACGGCGCGACGGTTGACGTGGATCTCGCAGCTCTGGGCGCTGACGTGGACAGCGACGATGATGGTTCAACGCTCACTTACAGCGTGACCGGTCAGCCAAGTGAAGGCAGCGCGTCGATTTCCGGCACGACCCTGACTTTCGACTCAGGTGCCGATTTCCAAGATCTCGCACTGGGTGAGACCCGAGACGTAACGATCCAAGTCTCCGCTGAAGACGCCCATGGTGCGACGGCTGTGAACACCGTGACCGTGACTGTCACCGGTGGCAACGACGCGCCAGTTGCGCAGGCGATCAGCGGTGAAGTCGCCGAAGAAGGCACCAGCGCCGAAGCATTCTCGCTGGCGATCGCAGACAGCTCGACTGTGCCAAACGCAGGCCTTTTCTATGTTCTGGATTACGAAAACCAGAGCCTCACCGAGGTCTTCCGCGCGGTTGGCTCCATCGACACGCCTTTGCAGGCCGCGCAAAGCCTGAATGTGACCAACGGCATGGTATTGTCTTTGAACGGCAATAACGCCGATTGGGGAGCCGTCGCGGCCTCCATCGTTGACGGTGTCGACACCTGGGCGGACCCCAACTTGTTTGAACTATCCGGGTACACCGGAAGCATGGTCGCCGATCCGCGTGGGTTCGTTCTGTATCGCGACAGCGTCTCCAACGCGACGCTGACAATTTCTGTGCCAGACGTAGAAACACCAGATGGTCCAACGACTTATGAGATTTCAGCAGAGATTATCTCGTTCCAGGACAATCGTGTTGGGAATATTGACGTGGG
>NZ_JBBGAZ010000036.1:0-1059 GCF_037478305.1 Cognatishimia coralii | reverse complement strand
CTAAAGCGTCCGACCTTTAATTTGAGACATATCCGGCAGCCGTAAAGTAGTTCCAGCACTCTTGTGGCGAGTAGAGATCGCAAATCTCGGACAGAGCATTGAACATGTCAGTGAAGTTGCGCGCACCGATGCGGCGCAGGTGGGCCTTGAGTTTTGAGAAGGCCATCTCGATGGGATTGAGATCGGGGCTGTAGGGCGGCAAAAACAGGAACCAGCACCCTGCGTCGCGCATAGCCTTGGCTGCTTTGGCGTTCTTGTGAGTGGCAAGGTTGTCGAGGATCACGACGGTGCTGGGTTCCAGTTCCGGCACCAAAACCTTTTCGACGTAGGCCGCGAAAGCTGGGCCATCCATGGCGCCCTTGATGACCCAAGGCGCGATCATCGCATCCACGGACAAGCCTGCGATGAAGGTCTGCGTGCCCCACAATCCAAATGGAGCGTCCATCACCAACCGATCCCCACGCCGTGACCAGCCGCGTTGACGGGTAAGATTGGTTTTGACGGAGGTTTCATCAATAAAGACAACGCGTTCCGGTTGGGCGGATACCGCAGGAACACGATGTTTGAACCAATCCTCGCGTTGTTTCATTACCTTGGCGCGACGGCGCTCGGTGGCGACCAATGTCTTTTTTTGTACGTGAACCCCAGCTTGCGCAGGAACCGTCCAATGGCGTCGGGATGGGCTTGAACCGAGGTCGCTTCATACAAGGCCACCGCCAGTTCCGGCATCGTGATATCGCCGTCCTGAGCGATGACTTCAAACAGAAACTCGCGATGCGGATCAAGCTTGCCTTTGCCCTTTGGGCGGCCTTGCGCAGCCGGTTTGACAGCCCCCGTCCGGCGGATCGCAAGACGCCAGCGGGCACCCGTTGCAGGGGAAAGCTTCAGGCGCAACGCAGCCGCGCGCCCACTTAACCCTTCTTCAATCAGTTTCTGAAACCGCGCCCGAAGCGCATCCGGCAATGGTGCTGGCATGATCCATCCTCCCAAACAAGAGGAATCACAAATCAAGCCTCAAGGGAATCCCAAATGATTCAATCTTTCGGTCGGACGCTTTAA
>NZ_JBBGAZ010000035.1:0-1134 GCF_037478305.1 Cognatishimia coralii | reverse complement strand
ACGTAGATACAACGGATACCCATAGCTTCAGCGTGGATACGACAGGGACACAAGGCGAGGTCACAAATAACGGTGACGGCACCTTTACCTATTCGGCCAACGGAGCCTTTGAGCATCTGGCAGAAGGCGAAACCGCGACCGATACCTTCACCTACACGGTGACCGATGACAGCGGCGCGGCCAATGACAGCGCCACCGAAACCGCCACAATCACAATCACGGGAATTAACGACGTCCCGACTTTGGCCGAGGGTAGTATTGCCGCCAATGAGGACGGAGGTGCTGTTAATTTCGATCTGTCCAGCATAGGCGATGACGTCGACAGTGATGATGATGGCTCCACACTCAAGTATACCATCACAGGCCAACCGGGCGAGGGGGTTGCCAGCATTTCCGGCGCAACTCTGACCTTTGATCCGGGCTCAGAATTCCAGGATCTCGGGCAGGGCGAAACCCGCAATGTGGTGATTCAGATTACTGCCGAGGACGCACATGGTGCGACGGCGGTGAACGATGTGACCGTAACCGTGACCGGTGCGAATGACGCTCCAACTCTGGCGGATGGGCTTGCATCTGCTAGCGAAGACGGCGTGACGGTTGATGTGGATCTCGCGGCTCTTGGCGCGGACGCGGACAGCGACGATGATGGGTCAACGCTGACTTATTCCATCACTGGCACCCCGAGTGAGGGAAGCGCGAGCATTTCTGGCACAACGCTGACCTTTGACCCGGGCTCTGATTTCCAAGACCTTGCACTGGGTGAAACCCGCGATGTGACGATCCAAGTCACCGCCGAGGACGCCCATGGTGCGACGGCAGTAAACCCGGTGACGGTGACCGTGACTGGCGCCAACGACGCTCCAACTCTTGCGGCGGCGCTTGCGTCTGCTGATGAAGACGGCGTGACGGTTGACGTGGATCTCGCAACCCTAGGTGCGGATGTTGACAGCGATGATGATGGGTCCACCCTGACGTATTCTGTGACCGGCAACCCAAGTGAGGGCAGCGCAAGCATCTCTGGTACAACGCTGACCTTCGATCCGGGCGCGGACTTCCAAGACTTGGCCGTGGGCGAAACCCGCGATGTGACAATCCAAGTTACCGCCGAGGACGCCCATGGTGCGACGGCTGTGA
>NZ_JBBGAZ010000034.1:0-1535 GCF_037478305.1 Cognatishimia coralii | reverse complement strand
TATTCTGTTGAAAAACTCACCCTTGATCGAGGCCGAAGTCACTGATTCAATTTCCATATTGAACGGGGGATTGAGTGATGATGGGACCGAGACAAGAAGCGCAGGCGGCTTTGTTTTACGAGTTTTCGCTGGAAGATCATGTGCCTCAAGCCCACCTGTTGCGCTCGATTGATCGGTTTGTCGATCTGAGTGGCATTCGCACCCATCTTGCGGAGTTCTACAGCCACACGGGCCGCCCTTCTGTCGACCCTGAACTCCTGATCCGCATGCTTCTGGTGGGGTATTGCTTTGGCATCCGCTCCGAACGCCGCCTGTGCGAGGAAGTGCATCTGAACCTGGCCTATCGATGGTTCTGTCGGCTCGACCTCAATGACCGCGTGCCCGACCATTCGACCTTCTCGAAAAACCGACATGGGCGGTTTCGGGAGAGCGAACTGCTGCGCCATTTGTTTGAGACGACTGTTACCCGTTGCATCGCAGAGGGTCTCGTGAGCGGCCAACGTATGGCCATCGACGCCAGTCTGATCGAGGCTGACGCCAACAAGCAGAACTCGACACCGAAGGAAGAATGGGACGCGACAACCATTGATCCCATGGATGCACCACGCGCCGTTCGAGAGTATCTCGACACATTGGATGAGGCGGCCTTTGGCGCTGCCAGCAATGTGCAGCCGAAGTTCACATCACATTCCGACCCCGCCAGTCAATGGACGGCAGCCCGCAAAGGTCCTGCATTCTTCAGCTATTCCGACAATTATCTGATCGATACGGATTATGGGGTCATCGTCGACGTCGAGGCCACACGATCCATTCGGCAGGCCGAGGTTGGGTCCACCAAAACAATGCTCAGGCGCGTGAAAGACAGGTTTGATCTGCACCCGGAGCGCCTGATCGCAGATACCGCCTATGGCACCGGGCCGATGTTGGGCTGGCTTGTCGAACGCAAGATCGCCCCACACATTCCTGTCTTTGACAAGTCCAGCCGCAGCGATGGCACATGGACGCGTGCTGACTTCGAATGGGATGCAGAGAACGATCAATACATCTGTCCGGAGGGGCACGCGCTGAAGCAGTTCCGTCGCAACTATTCCGACCCGAACCGAGGACCCACCGGCAAAGGCACAGCCCGCTATCGCGCATTGAAACTGACCTGCCAGGCCTGCCCATCAAAGGCCAAATGCTGCCCGAATGCCGACGCTCGCAAGATCACACGTGAAGAACACGAAGACGCACGTCAAGTCGCTCGCGACATCGCCAAGACCCGCCAATACGAGATCTCAATGAAGCTCCGAAAGAAGGTCGAGATGCTCTTCGCTCACCTCAAACGCATTCTCGGCCTCGGGCGGCTCCGATTACGCGGACCATGCGGTGCAAATGACGAATTCCTCCTCGCCGCAACCGCCCAAAACCTCCGCAAACTGGCAAAGATCTTTCCCGCACCGCAGCAAACGCGCAAAGCCTGATAGAAAAGGCGCTCGCGCTATGTTCAGCACCGCGCTTTCTGCGTCAGCAACACGTTGTTTTTCCACAGAATC
>NZ_JBBGAZ010000033.1:0-1608 GCF_037478305.1 Cognatishimia coralii | reverse complement strand
TGCCGCGGTCGATTACATCGCCCGGCAGCGCGCGAAAAGCATAGGCGCGATGGCAGTGGAATCTCATAATTAAGGGCAAAAAATATCCCCGAACGCGTCGTGTCTCAGATTTAAGGGCAACGCGACACTTGTGGAATAGCCTCCTGCACCAGCCTGACGTGCGAGATCAGGCCGACGGCCCGGCTGCCCTCTGTCAACGCAGCAAGAACTTGGATTACTTGATCCAGCGTGCCCGCCCCATTCTCGGTGTCGAGGCTTCCGAAACCTTCATCGATAAAAAAGTGTCCATCCGGATCTTGCCCGAAAGGCTCTCGACCACATCAGCTAGCCCAAGCGCGAGGGCCAATGCCGCGATAAAGGTTTCGCCGCCTGACAGCGTTGCTGTCGGGCGCGCCTTGCCGGTGTTGATGTCGAAGACCTCGATTTCGAGCCCACGCTTGCCGCGACCGCCAGATGCCTCGAGCCCACGCGTTAGCCGGTAGCGACCACGTGTCATAGGGTCGAGCCTCATATTCGCCGCCTCGAGAACCTGGTCGAACATTGCTCCGATCGCGAAGGTTTCGAGTGTCGTCTTGAAATCGTTCTTGCCGTTACCCAGATCGGCCAGCCCCCGTAGCGGACCGGTCTCGGCTTCAAGCCGCTCGGTTTCTGCCAACGCCGCCGCAAGCGATTCCTTGAGCTTGGTCAGTGACAATACATCCGTTTTCGCTGTGGCGAGTGCAGCATTGGCCGCGGTCACGGTCTGGGTGGCGTCTGCCAACGCCAGCTCAAGCGGGGCAAGATCTTCCCCGCTTCGGCGGTGGTATCAACCCTCGCTTTCCTTAAAGTGGCCTGAGAATAAGTAGACCAATTTGCAGACCATTGGGACAACCGAGCAGATACTCGATGAATCAAGTCGAGGTCGCGCGAATGCTTTCCATAATCATATTGGTCGTGGCGGGTCTGCTCGCCGGGATGGTCAATGCCATCGCCGGTGGCGGGACTCTCATAAGCTTTCCTTCCCTGGTCTGGCTGGGACTGCCACCGATCATGGCCAATGCCACGGCGACGCTGACTGCCTTGCCCGGCTATGTCGGCAGTGCCTGGGCCTACAGACACGACATATCCGCCGAAGGTGGTCTCAGGCTTAGGAACATCATCGTGATCGCGGCACTTGGCGGCTTGGCAGGTGCGGGGCTGCTATTGATCACGCCGGGCGATGCCTTTGTTGGGATCGTGCCTTGGCTCCTGCTCACCGCCACTGTGCTCTTTGCAATCGGTCCGCGTCTCGTGGAGCTGGTTCAAGCGAAGGGACTGACGATCGGACTCGGTTTTTCGGCTCTCGCGATCTTCCTCGTTTCTGGCTACGGCGGCTATTTCAATGGAGGTCTTGGTATCATGTTGCTGGCGGTGTTCAGCCTGATTGGCTTCCAGAACCTGCACGGGATGAATGGTCTGAAGAACCTGCTTTCTGCCGTGCTTTCCTTGGTATCTGTCACGACGGAGTTGTCACGTTAATCGGGTAGCGATTGCCTCCTTGCTGTTTGCTACGTAGGTCACGGCGATGCAGACACCTTCCATCAGCTACAAGCGGCACCGGTTCCCGCCTTCGATCATTGCCCACGCGGT
>NZ_JBBGAZ010000032.1:0-3137 GCF_037478305.1 Cognatishimia coralii | reverse complement strand
ATCTGGAAGCGCCAAAGCTGTGTCAGCCACTGACGCAGCGCCCTGTGGATATATTGCAATTAAGGGTACAGAATCTGCCGAAAACGCTTCCAATCCGCAGAATCTGATTAATTAGGGTACAGTGACAGACGTGAAGTAGACAAGCGCGACACCTGCATCTCTGCAAAGACAATGAACCGGCGGGGCTACACCCCCGCCGGTTCTATCGTGTCGGAGAGCGGTGTCTGCTCCATCAAACTACTGAATCTGATTGAGGTCGATGTATGTAGCGACTTGGGATTCAGTCTACGGGTGCAACGGGCGCCGCGTGCAGAACGGAGATTTTGCAGGTTCTTCGGGAAGCAGTCGCGCCACCATGCTGCTGCAGCGAGGACCTGCGACACCAACATGGTCATGTATGGTGGCAACGTAGTGGAACGCGGAGCGACTGCACGGATGCTGGAAGATCCGCAGGGTGACTATACCAACTCGCTGATCTCCGGCGTCTCGCACCTGTCGCACTAGAGGCGGGGCCAACCCACGAGGGCGGGCCCCGCGACGGGTTACTGGCTCGGCGTCCAGGGGCGGTTGTACGCCCCCACGCGCCAGTCGCCAAATTCGACGAAGCGGGGATCTGAGCCCGTCTCCAACGCGGCGGCTGCCGTGTTCAGTGCCTCGGGTGTGACCTCTGGCCAGGTGCCGGTCTCGATCCGTTCGGCCAGAATTTCAACGATCACGCTGCTTTCCGCGGCCATGAATTCGCAGTGCCCGGTGCCCTGAACGAGGGCCTGCCGATAGTGGTCGGTGGTGCCGGCCTGTTCAACCAGCGCCTCGTACCCCTGCATCAGCGAATAGGGGATGGCCCAGTCTCCCAGCATGTGGATCCGTATGGCGGGCACTTCGAGCTCTCCGGTCGTGGTGCGTCCGTCCCCGGCCCAGAAGTCGAGCGCATAGTCCGACGCCGCAATCCGGGGTTCGGCGTCAATCGTCGCAAGGTCGGCCTGAAGGTCCAGATCGGCTTCGGCATAAAGCGCCTCGACCAGCTGTTTCATCGCCGGTGCGGCGTTGGCGTAGAACGCGGCGTAATCGACGCCTTCGTTGCCGGACAACTGCTGACCCGATGCCGCATTTTCGAAGAGCAGCCGCGCAGTGCCGCCGACATTGCCGGCATTGCGCATCGCCGATTTCACCACCATATCAGCCATCGCGGCGGTATCGGACGTGTCGGGCAGGTCGGTGCCCTCGACCATCCAGGGCGACCACTGGCCGATGGCAAAGGCGAGCGCCAGACGGGCGCGACCTTCGGGCGTTTTGCCCGCGTTTTCGATCGCGCTCTTCCACGACGCCCGGATGGCGTCGAGGTTACGATCGCCACCCGCGCCTGCGTTCGGCAGACCGGCCACCGTCAGATCCGAGGCCTGGCCCAGGCCCTGTGCCACGTAATCTTCCGCCAACAGCGCCCGCATCGCGAACCAGCCGTCCAGGAAACTGCTCATAATCCAGACCGGCGTATGGGCCGCAAGCACCACCGAGCCATCGATCTTGTCCGGGAAATCTTCGGCCGAGGCAAGGCTGTCCAGACCGCCGCCGGAGCATCCGTATTGCATCACCATGTCCGGCTCGCGTTCGAGCCGGGTGAAGGTGTCCTGAACGGTCTGGAGGTTCAAGATCTCGCGCTGCGGGTCGTATTGCCAGAGCCGCAAGGGATGGCGCGCCAGACCGGCAAAGGCATAGCCGCGCGCCAGCAGATCATCATAGCGGGGCGCGTAGCCCGGGACATGGATGAAGCTGGCGAAATCGAGATCACGCAGCAGGCGGCCGTTCCAGTTCTCGGGGACACGGATCAGCCACGTGGTACCGTCAGGCAGTACGCCACTATGCTCGCGGTATGGGGTTTTGTCCTGTGCCGAGACAGGAACAGCAAGACTGGCCGCAATCGCCAGGCAAAGCATCTTCGGCCCTGCCCGATATGAAAATCGAAACATGGTTCTCCTCCAGATTGTGTTTGGGAAGGCGCAGAGCTCCTCTCATCCCGCCATCCTGTCAATAAAAGTAGATGGCTAATTTTATGAGTGTCAAGTTCATATTTACGCAAGGTCAACGCGTTTTCTGAAATTGCGCCGATGATCAGCCCCACCTGAGTGGTCCGGTTTGATTGTTAGTGCATGACCGGTCTCGGGTCCATCGGGACGATGGTTTCCGGGGCGGGAGGGCGATAGCCCAAGGCACTATGTGGTCGTTTGGTATTGTAGTGGTTCCTCCATTGTTCGATCAGGATTTCCGCTTCCCGAAGGTTGTAAAAGACTTCTCCGTTGAGCAGTTCATCGCGGAACCTGGCATTGAAGCTTTCGCAGTAGCCGTTTTCCCAAGGTGACCCGGGCGCGATGTAAGCGGTCTTGGCGCCGACGGCCCTGATCCAATCTTGAACGGCCTCAGCCACGAACTCCGGGCCGTTGTCAGACCGGATGTAATCCGGCACACCCCGCATGATGAACAGGTCGCTCAAGGCATCGATCACGTCACCCGAGTTCAGCTTGCGCTTCACCTTTATCGCCAGGCATTCCCGGCTGTGCTCGTCCAAGATGTTGAGCGTCCGGAAGACCTTTCCGTCCTCCGTCCGGCAGTGGACAAAGTCATAGCTCCAGACGTGGTTGCGATACTCAGGACGCAGCCGGACACAGGATCCGTCATTCAGCCAGAGCCGTCCCTTCTTCGGTTGCTTCATTGGCACTTTCAGCCCCTCTCGTCGCCATAGGCGCTCGACCCGCTTGTCGTTCACCTCCCAGCCCGCATCTCTCAGCAAAGCCGCGATCCGACGATAGCCGTAGCGGCCATACCGCCGCGCCAGCTCGATCATGTCCGCGACCAGACGCTCCTCATCGGCACGGCCTTGCGGCACCTTCCTCTGCGTGGATCGGTGCTGACCCAAGACACGGCAGGCGCGTCTCTCGGACAGATGGAACCGGGTGCGAACGTGATCAATGCAGGCACGGCGGCGAGCGGGGCTCAGAAGTTTCCCTTTGCCGCCTCCTGTCACTGTACCCTCATTAATCAGAATTGCCTTTAAAATTATCGTTTGTTTTCAGCGGCACGATGTACCCTTAATTTTCATATTGTACCGTTAATTGCCATACTGTACCCTTTATTAGCATACGGTC
>NZ_JBBGAZ010000031.1:0-3254 GCF_037478305.1 Cognatishimia coralii | reverse complement strand
AAACAGCCTTACTTCCAGCCTGTGGCCCTGAAGAGCGTATAACGGATCTCCGCGGAAGGCCTTTAATGATATGGCAAAGGTGACCGCGCGCATTGCGCGCCGAAATTGCTTGGAGCTGCGTAATCGCGCGGCGTATTCAAGCCGCGCGGCGCCGTTGCGCGCACGATTTATCAGCTTTTCGGGCATCTGTTCGCCACTGGCCTTGCCGAGCGTCGGCACAAGTCTCGTCCCACAAACCTGGCAGTCGAATGCCCAGGCTCGCCTCCAATGCTTGAGCGAAAGGCCCTCTCTGGAACATTGCAGGCAATGCTGGAATGGTATCTGGGCCGTCAGCGAGGCTTCTCGTGTCGTCATTGCTGGGAAGGTCAAAGATCGCACAACATCTGGGTCAATCCGTGCGGCGTTGGCAATCTTCGCCGCCGCAGCCGCGTCGACGTTGAAGTTCAAGGCGGTGCCATGCGCGGTATCGATTCTGAGATGAGCCAGTAGTTCCGCATCATCACAGTAGTTGGCCGCCGCCAGCCTAGACAACCAACCTGACAACAACTCGTCGGGCAGCGGCGCGACAGTCTTGGGCAGCGGGTGCGGCTTCACACCCCGGACTTCTCGAGCCGCCGATGGGGGTTCGCATGGCGCGACCAAACCGGCGTCCATTTTGCGATTGCGTCATCGGTGATGCATTCATCACCTGTGACAATGGCGTCGATGGAAAGATCCTTGATCAGGGCGAAGATGCGCGAGGTCACCCCGCCGGTCAGCGCAAGTATCTGCTTTAGTGACTTGACCTTCAGATTGGATTTCTTCTCGAGGGGCATTGCCGCGATGAGTGTCTGGATCATGTCCGAGAACTCGGCGTCGTCGCGCCAGTTTGGAAGGTGATGTTCGTCCAGCCGCCTGGCAAGCTGGATATCACCACGGATGGCATCGACGGCCTCGCTGACCCCCAGGCAGACCAGCGACACTTCGAGTTCATTGCTGAGATACCGCAGAACATTGAGAAAGCGGCGCTGTTCGCGGTGGGTCCCGGCCAAGAGGTTGTGGACTTCGTCGATCATGATCATCCGCAGGCCAAGGTCGCGCAAGAGCGCGACGACACGGACTTCGAGGGAAGCCACATTTTGAGCGCGCGCGCTCAGTGCCGTGGCCGGTGCCCCGACGGTCGCCAGGATGTGCAGATAGAACCGTCGTTCGTCGGGAGCTGGTGGTGCTTGTAACAGTAACAGCGGCGTTCGCGTAATTCCCGATGCTGGGTCATATTCCGGTGCATATCTGCGCGAAAGATTGCGGGCGATCATCGTCTTTCCGATCCCGGACGCGCCATGCACAAGAAGGCCAGGCATACGGGTTTGCCTTGGCGCTTCGATCATACACTGCAAACGGTCCAGAACTTGTTCGGCCCGCGGAAAGCCAATCCAGATATCCGATTGAATGAGGGTGATCCGACCGTCTTCCTCTGTTTTTCCTGCCCTCAATTCACCATCTCTCCACCTTGAACAATGGGCGCGATGTATCACCCGTATCGATCGCGCGCAGCCCTTCGGTTGTTGAGACGGCCGAGTTGGCGCCCTCCAATGTCCCTTTTCTTTCACGGGATCGGCGTTCGGCCCTCGTCAGGCTCCGGCTTTCAGACTCGATTTGGCGTTGCTGTCGGATCAGCTCAGCCAGGACCAGCTCATTGGACCCGGACTTGCCAAGGGCACGGGCATTCCTCATGGCTTCGCGATATTCCCAGAGCGACACAGGCGGAATTTCCAGGTTTCGGTACCGAGCTTCGACGTATCGGTCATTATCCAGTTCGACCCAGATCACCGAGAGGTCGCGAGGGTCGTAGCGGACGACCACCTTTCCATCCCCGCGCCCGATGTGGCCTGCAAGCGCATCGGACCAGTACCGTATCTGGAACAGATGGATGCCGTCACGCCTGACCTTGCGCAGTTCACTTGGCAGAAAGCTCACCCGAAAGGCTTCAATCTCGAAGGGGATATCGCCCATCATTTGCTCTGAGAGCGCCTCCCATTTGGCAACGGGCGTGCAGCCAAGACTTGAATGAATGCTGTTGTTGTAGCGGCAGATTTCCAGAGCAAACCAGCGATCGAAGTCGCTTAAGGTCATCGTGGCCATGCCCTCGGCGTCATAGTCGCCCTTGGCCACGACCGAGGATTGCGTTGTTCCAGGCAACAGGTGCACGGCCCCCATCATCGTGCCGATCAATCGTTCGATGTGCCCTCCGAAATGAGGACTGCCTGGCGGCCGATAGACCAGATCGATCCCCCATTCCGCACATGCCGACCGAAAGGCATGCGACCGGAAATCGCGCCCGTTATCGACGTGGATGCTATGCGGTTTACCCTGCGCGGGCCAAGGAACATTGCGCACCAATTCCGCCAGAAGTTCCGCCTTGGGGGCCACAGCCTGTGTCAGGCAAAGCGCCACCGACAGACGCGAAGGTGCCTCGAGAGAGGTGTAATATCCGGTCACCATCCGCGTTGCGACGTCGATCGCCAGCGTGACCCAAGGCCGCCCAATTGGTTTGCGTTCAAAACTGTCGACGAGAATGATGTCCGCAGGCGTATGGTCGATTTGCACGACCTCCAGTGGCCGGTTTGCCTTGTTGTCGCCTACGACCGGCGCAAATTTCTGGCGGGCCGCCTTTGCGCCTTCGCGTGCCTTGGCAATTTCACGGGCATCCATTGCATCCAGCCTGCGCTGAACCGTCCGACGTGTCGGCGGTTGCAAGCCCTGCTGCCAGCACGCGCTTCGGATTTCTGTCACGATGCGCGACAGGCTTGGGCGTTCCCGCCGTAAGAAATAACGGCGAAGATGTTCTTCGATCACCGCTTCCACCTTGCCGGATATCAAGGTTGTACCAGTCGGGCGGCCCCGTTTCCGAGAAGCCAGCGCGCTGGTGCGCCCACCCTCTTCGGCCAGACGCTTTATCCAGCGCCAGACAGTCGCCCTGCTGACACCAAGCTCCCAAACGGCGTCATTGATGCCACTTTCCAGACTGCCAGTTCCTTTGAGATATGCCTGAACAAGCGGACGCAGAACGGCCGCCCTGCGCGCCTCCTCAGCACCAGCGGCAACGAAGTCTTCGCGATCATCATCCATCAATATTTGCCACACGAAGCTGCGAACCCTGTCTCAGGTTTAAGGGCAAAAATATCGGATTTAAAGGCAAAATATCATATTTAAGGGCAAAGCAAGGCCGTTGATTTCGTTGGATTTCTCATCTCACAATTAAGGGCTACGCGACA
>NZ_JBBGAZ010000030.1:0-3663 GCF_037478305.1 Cognatishimia coralii | reverse complement strand
TGTCACTGTACCCTAATTAATCAGATTCTGCGGATTGGAAGCGTTTTCGGCAGATTCTGTACCCTTAATTGCAATATATCCACAGGGCGCTGCGTCAGTGGCTGACACAGCTTTGGCGCTTCCAGATTGCATCGGCTCGTGCCAGAAGCGCTTGACGATCTGCATCGGCACCGAGCTCGGAGATGGCCTGACGGGCAGCGTCTAGGGCCTGCGCAGACGTCTTTTTGGGCGACGTCGCCCTGGCAGATCGGTCAACGGGACTGCTTTCCTGCCGACGTCTTCGCGGAAGTCGCATATCGAGGTTCATCGACAGCTTGCGCACCTTCTCAATCAAACGTCTGCGCTGAGGAAAGGCGCGTCGGAGATCCCAGAATGCTTGTTCATTTCCGCGCAGCAAGATGGCCACTCCCAATAATGGACGGGCTGAGCAGACATCGACAGCTGCGAGTGCTATTGACCGCTCCAGTTGACACCGCGACGTGAGTGGCACGCTGTATACCAACTCAAGTACTTGTAAGAGGCACAGCGTATGGCTGATCCGCTGCATGTGCCTCAGATCGGCGGCGGCAACCGCCGTCTTCAGCAATGCCGCGCCCCGAGCGGCGCGGACACGTAGCCTGTTTGATAGACCATCGGCCGGATGCCTCGCCACAAGAGGTCGACCACAGTTTTCGCAAGTCAGCGACCAGGCGAAGCGCCAGTGGCGCAGGACCAGTCCCGAGGTTTGTTTCGAGCAGTTTGCGCAACTTTGGAAGTCATCGCTAGATACGCATTGAGCGGGATGATGCGTCGTGTCCGGGAGGGTCATGGCCGCGATCTCATCCCGGGTCTGCTGAACCGCCGGACATAGCCGAGCCCAGTTCACATGCCCAAGGTCACCCGCATGCTCCGGCACCCTGCCCTGCCCCAAACCGAGATAGCCGCAAAGCTCTTCGACGGAACAATGATTGGCCCGGGCCAACCGCCCGATCCAGCTCGAGAGAAGCTCGTCGGATACCGGTGGCGGTCGACGCGGCAATGGGTTCACGGTCACCCGAACTCCGCGATGGGTTGGCGCGGAATGCTCCAAGCATGCTTCGCCCATACCGGCTGCCAGGCCTGAACGGCCTCATCGGTGATCCGCTCCTCACCCGTCTCGATCGCATCGATGGCCAAGGACTTGATCATGATGAACACGCGCGAGGTCACACCGCCCGTCACTTTCAGGATTGTCCGAAGCGACGCAACCGTGAGGCCCGACCGCTGCTCAAGTGCCATCGCGGCAATCAGCGTTTGGATGAGCCGAGAGAACTCCACGTCGTCCTCCCAGAGCGGCAGGTAGTGTTCGTCCAGGCGACGGGCCAGTTGGTCGTCACCGCGGACGGCCTCGAGCGCTTCGTTGACACCGAAAACGACAAGCGAGGCACAGAGATCGTTGGCCAAGAACCGCAGCATGTTCAGGAACCGGCGTTGCTCCCGGTAACTACCGGCAAGCAGATTGTGCACCTCGTCGATCATCAGCATCTTCAGGTCCATATCCCGAAGATGACTGAGCGCGCGGACCTCAAGTTCGGACACGGTATGCCGCCCCCACATCGGCGCCCCGATCGTCGAAAGGATGTGCTGGTAGAAGCGTCGCTCGTCCGGCGCTGGCGGCGCCTGAACCAGCAGGATGGGGGTCTTCGTGATGCCCAGTTCTGCGTTGTACTGCGTCGGATACTTGCTGGCCATGCGCTTGGCGATCATCGTCTTGCCAATACCGGAACTGCCATAGACCATCAGGCCAGGCATCCGGCTCTGCTGCGGCATTTCCATCAGGGACGTCAATCGGTTGAGAACAATCGTGGCACGGTCGAATGCGATCCAATGATCGCTGCGGATGCGGTCAATTCTTTCTTCTGGGGTCATCAAACTCTTCAATCGGATAAGTGGGGAGGTCTGGGTTACCAGTGTCGATGGCGAACATTTCTCGGGACGGATCGCGGCGCGGCTGGTGCTTGGGAAGCCGCGTCTCGCGTTCGCTCTCCAGACGGGCGGTCCTTGTCTTCTGACGCGCCGCCTCGGCCAGTCGTCTCTGCGCGTCGATCACCTGGAACAAGGCCTTCTCGTTGATCCGACCGCCATGCCTGTCTTGCCATTCCTTCCGCGCCCGACGACTTTCCCAAAGCGATATCCGAGGGTGGCTCAGATCCCGATACCGAGCCGGGATCATGCGGCCATCATTGACGAGAACCCAGACCTGCGACAGGTCCCGCGGGTCGTACTTCACCTGCACCTTGCCGCTGCCCCGTCCGACCAACGACGCGAAGGCATCACTCCAGTAGTGCACCCCAAAGAGAGTGATCCCAGTGCGCCCGAGCTGGCGCAACTCAAAAGGCAGGAAGCTTGTCCGGAAGGCTTCGACATCGACAACCTGCCGCCCCGCAGTGTCTCCGCCCAAGTCAGCCCAAGCGGCCAGCGGCGTTCGCCCGAGGGCTTCGTGGCGGGTATTGTGGTAGCGGCAAATCTCCAGATGAAGCCAGTCCTCGAACTCGGCCAGGGTCAGAGCCGCATGTTTCTCGCTGTCATAATCGCCCTTCTCGGCAGCGGAGGATTGCGTGGTCCCGGGCAAAACATGAACAGCCCCCATGGCCGTTCCGATCAAACGTTCGATATGACCTCCGAAGTGCGTTGCACCAGGCGGGCGGTACTCGACGGCAATGCCCCAATCTTCGCAGGCCGATGAGAAGGCGTCGCTGTGGAACTCCTGCGCGTTATCGACATGGATCGCCTTCGGGATGCCGGATGTCGGCCAGACCAATTCTTCCAGCTTCCCTGGGACGTGGATCGATTTCCGACGCACACAATGATCGAGGCAGAGCGCGATCGAAAGAACTGATGGTGCATCAAAGCTGACGAAGACCCCGAGAACGATCCGGGTTGCAACATCGATGGCTACCGTCAAATATGGGCGCGCAAGCGGTCGCCGATCCACGTGATCGACCAAAATGATGTCGGCCAAGGTGTGATCGATCTGAACAATTTCCAGTGGCGTTCCAACCGCAAGCCGGCCCGGACGTGCCGCAAAAGTCTTGTTCGCCTCCTTGGCACCACGGCGCTTTCTAACAATCTCTTTCTCGTCCATTGCATCGAGCCGAGCTTTCAGCGTTTTTCGTGCCGGTGGCTGGAAGCCCTTTGCCTCGCATTCCGAACGGATCTCACGCCAAATTCGCAGAAAGCTGGAGCGTTCGCGGACCAGATAATAGCGCCGTAGGCGTTCATCGATGAGGTCTTCGACTTCTCGCGCGATCCGTTTCGACCCCGGTTTCGGCCCCCGGCGACTGAGTTCCAGTGCTGCGGCCCGCCCATCGTTCTCGCGCAAACGGCGGTAAAGCGACCAGGTGTGGCTCTTCGCCAAACCTAGTTCCCAAGCAGCATCTCCGATTGCCGCACTGATCGGCTCACCCTTCTTCTCAAGTTCCAGGATCGGACGGAGGACTGCTGCTCGATGTTTTGCAAGACGCTCGCTGACCACGCCAATCCCTGCCCTATTCCTGTCAGCACTTATCCACAGAACTGACCGTATGCTAATAAAGGGTACAGTATGGCAATTAACGGTACAATATGAAAATTAAGGGTACATCGTGCCGCTGAAAACAAACGATAATTTTAAAGGCAATTCTGATTAATGAGGGTACAGTGACA
>NZ_JBBGAZ010000029.1:0-4455 GCF_037478305.1 Cognatishimia coralii | reverse complement strand
TGACCAGGAACGAGATCGCGACGCAGATCGCGATGAACAGCGTCAGGTATTGTTCCTTGTATATGATGATGCCGAAGCGCGGCAGCAGCTGAAGCGAATAGATCAGTGCCGCGATGGGCAGGATGATAGCAAGGACCTCGTAGACGTAGCGATACGGGCGTTTCAGAACCCTGTTGTTTTCTTGCACGGGTGTCTGGCCTCCGGTTGGCGTGTGGACTCTTACAGGGAGGATCGCCCCGGCCGCCTTCACCGGGCCGGAGCGATCCGTTGCTGTGTCGCCCCGGGACGTGGCCCGGCGCATCATGGGTTATTTCGCCGAAATCTCAGCCTGACGGGCTTCGAGCTCGTCGGTCCACACGCCCTTGGATTTGAAGAATTCAATGGCGGCCGGGTGGAACGGAACCACGACGGCGGTGTCGGCAAAGCGATCCGGCGTCCAGGTCGCGAGCGACGGGTGAATGGCCTTCAGCTCTTCCGAATGCTCCCACAGCGTCTCGAGGATCGCGATGACCTTGTCATCGGCGAGGTCGCTGCGGCCATAGAGCGTGGTTGCATAGCTCAGCGCGTAGATGTCGCTGTCGACACCGACGATGCCCGCGGGCACTTCGATCGGAACGAAGGCGCTGCCGATTTCCTGCGAACGGGCCATCGCTTCGGGCGAGGGGTCGATCGACAGGATGCGCGCGCCTTCGGCGGCGTTGAGCTGCTGAAGGATACCGCTGCCGATGGAGCCGACGGCGGCGTCGGCGCGGCCTTCGATCACGGCGGTCACGCCTTCGGGATAGCTGGAGACGCTGACGACCTCGAAGTCGTCGGCGGTCAGACCGGCATTGGCGAGCGCGGCTTCGGCGGTGATCGAGGACCCGGCAAAGGCACCGTAGTTCGACACGACGCGCTTGCCTTTCAGGTCTTCCATGCTGTGGATGTCCGAGCTGCCCCGGACCACCAGCGACAGGCGGATCGGCGAGCCGAGCATGATGGTGGAGATCGGGTAACCCTCGCCGCCATTCATGCCCTCATAGGGGCCCACGGCCCGGTAGGCGAAGTTGGCTTCGATCGGGCTCGACAGGCCGAGATCGGCTTCGCTGGAGACGAACATCGGGAAGAAGACGGTCGGGGATTGCGGCAGCACGTCGACGCGGTCGCCCGTGTGCTGGCCAATGACCGACGCGATGGCCTGCGACTGCGCGTAGAACAGGCTTCCTTCCGGGTTGCCGCCCATCACGAGGATATCGGCCTCGGCGGATTTGGGCGCGGCGCCCACAAGCATGGCAACGCCGAGCGCTGCGGCGGTCAGTTTCTGGAAAATCATTGGGGCAACATCCTCCCTACCCACGTGGTGCTGGCTCCGCTATCTGGAGCGGGCTTGCTTTTAGAGCTCGTTATTCGAACAAACATCGAATACCGCATAAACTTAGAGGCAGGCAGACACGGAGTCAATTCACGCCGATCGTCCCCGCCGCATTCTTCAAACGTATATGAACCGCCCCGATTGGGGGGACGATCAGAGCAGTGCGCCCGCGATCAGCAGGGCGGTCATGCTGATCGCGCAATAGGTCAGGATGAAGGGGCCGTTCCACCGCAGGCCGACTTCCCGGGCGGATTTGTCGGTCATGCCCATGGCGATGGCCAGTGTCGAGGCGAAGGGCGACAGCAGCATCGAGCCGGACCAGCCGCACATCACGGCGAGCATCAGCATCACCTCCGGCATGTCGATCCCGGACGAGATGATGGCCCCCGAGCAGACCAGCGCGCCGATCATCGGCGACAGGCCAAGCTGGCTGACCAGGGTCATCAGCAGGATGATGATACAGGCGATCACCCCCGGGCCGAGCGAGACGTTCTCGATCAGCAAACGCAGTTGATCGGCGGGCAGCATCTCGACGACGGTCAGGCCGAGGAAGGCGCTCGCCCCGATCAAGCAGATCTCGCTGGTCGAATCCGGCAGCGCACGGAACCCGTCGCGGGCGAGGGATGTCAGGTTGCCGGAGAACGGGCGCCCCTCGGTCAGGAGCACCCAGACCACCGCCATGGAGGGGATCACGATCAGGATCGCGGCGCGCATCGGAATGCCGATCACCGCCTCGGCCAGTGCCGACAGCCCGGTGATCGCGATGAGCAACCCGAGCAGTGCGGCCATGGCGAGGCCCGCACCCTTGTGGGGTGACGGGGTGAAGGTGCGGCGCGGGCGCGGCTCGAGCCGGTCGAACACCCAGCCCAGGGCGAAGAAGACCACCATAAGGCCGAGCCCGTAGGGCAGGTAGGACACATATCCCAATGTCGGCATCAGCGGCAGGAGCATGTTCATCGCCAGACCGGCCGGCGACCACAGGATCGTTGCGGCGAAGCCACGCATGACGGCATTCGCGATTCGCCGTCCCTGCACCTCGCCGATCTGGGGCGTGGGCGCGGTGCGGTCGCGTTGGGCCAGCGCGATCCCGAGCAGAAGCTGGAGACCGCCGAGATTGAGCAGGATGCCGAAGATATGGCTGCCGCTGGCCAGGAGCACGAAACGACGTGACGGCGGCTGGTCCACCACGAAATGCGCCGCCGTATTGACGATGTTCGAGCGCATCGCGGCGACCCGCAGGATCGCCATGACCGTCAGCAGCGCGGGCAGGTAAAGCGCGCGGCTCGCGGCAAGGGCAAGGCTGCCCGGATCGCCGCCGGCCATGACCAGAAGCACCGCGGACAGGGCCGCCAGCAGGAGCAGAACCTTGGCGTTGGTGCGCACATGGCGCCAGCGCATCAGGATGTGGCAGACGATCAGCGTGATCGCGATTCCGGCGAACAGGTGATTGTCGCTGAACAGGTCCGCGAGGGTGAAGACGGTGCCGCCCAGCAAAGCGGCGGAGGCGATCGTGGAAAGCCGGTCCGGGCGGGCCGCATCTGGCATTATATGCTCTTACCTCATACCGGTAAACCGACCGCTACGCACCGCCCGGCATGGTCGACCGGGCGGCGGCCCTATCCTTTCCGGTATTGTCTAGACAGACAACCCGCCATCAATCGCGATTTCGGCTCCTGAGATGTAGAGGCTGAAATCCGACAGCAAAAACAAGACCATATGAACGACATCTTCCGGCATGCCGGCGCGACCCAGCGGCACCTGCGCGGTGCGGGTCTTCAGGTCCTCGTCGCTCCAGGCGTCCAGCATCGGGGTGAGGATAATGCCCGGATGGACCGAGTTGACGCGGATCCCGCGCGGGCCCAGCTCGCGCGCGGCGGTCTTGGTCATGCCGCGCACGGCCCATTTGGTGCCGACATAGGCAATGCCCTTGCTGGCGCGCAGCCCGGCAAGCGACGAGATGTTCACGATCGACCCGCCGTCGGGACCCATCGCCGCTTCGGCGAACTTCACGCCCAGATAGGTGCCGAACTGGTTGACCTTGTAGTGCAGGTCGAAATCCTCGGGCGTGGTGTCGGGGATGGTTTCTGGCCGGTAGAGCCCGGCATTGTTCACCAGACCGTGCAGGGGCCAGTCGCCGCATTGCGCCTGCAACGCCGCCCAATCCGCTTCCGAGGTCACGTCGAGGCGGGCGAATTGCGCGCCGATCTCATCGGCGAGGGCGCGGCCCTCGTCTTCAAGGATGTCGGCGACAATCACCTGCGCGCCCCGCGCCGCGAGATGCCGGGCCTGAAGCGCGCCCTGTCCGCGCGCGCCGCCGGTGACAACCACGAGGCGGCCGCCGAAGGACACGCCCAGGATGTCGATCTGGCCGGGCTGGCCATCGGGCTGGCGGCGCGGCAACCGGCAGAGGGGTTCGCGGACAGTGCCGCCGGGCGCGAGGCGCTGATCCTGGCCTGCGGCGGGCTGCGCACCGCCTCGATGCAGACCCATCGCGGGTTTAGCGGCATCTCGTTCTGGAACGATCACGAGACGGCGCGCCATTTCCGCCGTATCCACAGCGATCTTGTCCGGCTGGGCGGCAGCGCACGGGCGCGGCGCGATCAGGCGGATGCCACCCAGGCGGTCGGATCGCCCGAAGCGGCGGCGGCGGCGGGCGATCTCGGCACCTTCGCCGAGGAGGTGCTACGCTTCGAGCTGCGGGAGACGGTCCTGATCCCCTGACGGGTCAGGGCTGCGTCACACGGTTTCGCCCGCCAGCCGGGCGAAGGCCCCTTCGACGAGCTGTTTCTGGACCGACGGCGACAGGCTTCCATCCTGGCGGAAGATCCTTGAGGTCGAGCCGAGCTCGAATTTCTGCGAATAGACGTTCGCGCCGAGCTCCAGAAGGAACTGGTGTAGGGCAGGGTGGCCGCGCAGCGCGCCGACGCCGCCCACGGGCGCCCCGCAGAGCGTGATCAGCTTGCCGTGGAACAGGTTACCCGCGCCGTCCACGTCATGCCCGATCCAGCCAGCGGCGTTGCGGAACACCGAGGAGAACGCGCCGGTATATTCATCGGAGCTCATGAAGATGGCGTCTGCCGCGGCCACGGCTTTGCGAAGCTTCG
>NZ_JBBGAZ010000028.1:0-5022 GCF_037478305.1 Cognatishimia coralii | reverse complement strand
CTGCGAACCCTGTCTCAGGTTTAAGGGCAAAAATATCGGATTTAAAGGCAAAATATCATATTTAAGGGCAAAGCAAGGCCGTTGATTTCGTTGGATTTCTCATCTCACAATTAAGGGCTACGCGACAGCTGGGTTCGAACTGAAGCTCATTTCCTCCGTCGGCCTCGCCCGCACCCGCTTGTCGTTCACCTCCCAGCCCGCCTCTCTCAGCAGGGCCGCGATGCGACGGTAGCCGTAGCGGCCGTATTGGCGAGCCAGTTCGATCATGTCTGCGACCAATTGGTCCTCATCCGCTCGACCTTGAGGAGCCTTCCTCTGCGTCGAGCGATGCTGCCCGAGGACGCGACAGGCACGTCTCTCAGACAGGCGGAACCTTGTTCGGACATGATCGATGCAAGTCCGGCGACGCGCGAGGCTCAGTAGTTTCCCCGGGCAGCCTCAGCGAGGATGAGCTTGTCTAAGGTCAGGTCAGAGACAGCTTTCCTCAGCCGCTCATTCTCCTTCTGAAGGCGTTTGAGCTCCTTCAGTTGGTCGGTTCCCATCCCGCCGTATTGCTTGCGCCAGCGGTAGTAGGTCTGCTCCGTAATGCGAACCTGGCGGATCGCATTCACACGTGCCGTGCCTTGACCGGCAAGCACCTCAACCTGCCGCAGCTTCGTGACAATCTCTTCTGGCTTGTGCCGTTTCGTAGCCATCTTGGCCCTCCGTTTTCCTCAACATTACGGTGGACCACGTCAGTGGGGGAGGACCATCGGAAGGCAAGCAACTGTCCACGTATTAAATGATCAAGTTGAATGGCTAACTCGATCCGCTATCCAATACCTGCGAAATAGGCCTGACAACCGCGATAACCTTGAGAAGCTCATGGATCAGGCCAACGTTGGGTATGATGATGTTGACGCTTCACCATTCCAGTACCGCGGTGCCGTGGGTTACTTCGAATATGAAAAAGCACTCCTGAAACACATTCAGGACAAGCTCACTCTACAAGCATCGTCGGAGGGTCGTTCAACCATACCAAATGCATGGATTTCTGAGCAAATCTGGTTGATAGACAACGCGCTTCGCGATCTGCAAAGCATGAGAGAAATTCAAGAGGTAACTGCAACAGCCAGTGTAGATACACAGCCTCCTCAAGCCACAAGTGAGCCTGAGGAGACGGATGTACAAGAGCAAAGACTAGAGGCAAATATCAATAGGGAAGAACAACCGTCAAATACCTCCAGCATCAATGGAGGTATGGTGAATATTGGCAATGAGTTTCTTACGCACTCTAGCACTATATCGATCAGAATTCATGGCTTGGGCAATGAAGGGTATTTTATATACCTTTCTATCCCCCCGGTCAGATTGATTATGGTTGTCCAAGTGATGTCTCTGATGCCGATGCAAGTCGGCTTCTTGGCGAAATCCAGGTCGCAATTGAAAACGGTTATCTTAATCTCATTGAAAATCTAGGATGCAACGAGCGGCGACGAAACTAACTGATCTTGCACTCTAAGATCAGCATTGTGACGACCGAGAACCAATACTGAGATAGCTATCTACCAACACCATTCGGATAGCGCTCACAGTGTAACTGCAATACTAAACCGACAAACCCATATTGCCGTTCTTGCGCTTCTATGTTCTCAGGCGAACATTGCCTGCGGCGTGAAGCCTCTCTTTGCATCTCTCTTTCAATAGTCGTAGCTATTCGAACCTGTTCCCGCACCAGTTCAGGCACTTTGGACGTGTCGCGGTTTGATGCCGCTCCTTTGATAGCATTTACTGCAGCAAAGGAGACGAACTATGGGACTGAAACGGACGGACGAATTCCGGGCTGATGCGGTGCGGATCGCGCTGACGAGTGGGCTGACAAGGAAGCAGGTGGCGTCAGATTTGGGCGTTGGCCTATCGACGTTGAACAAGTGGGTCACGGCGCATCGCGACACCGGGATGGTATCCGACAAAGACTTGGACCTTGCCCGTGAGAATGAGCGGCTTCGACGCGAGAACCGCATTCTCAAGGAGGAGAGGGAAATTCTAAAAAACCGTTCCGGGCCGCAGCCCGCCTGTGCGCGGTAGCAACAGCCTGTGCTATGCTCGTAGCGAAGGGCAGTTGCCGATGGCTTATTGGTGGGCTGGATCCCGTTAAAAAACGTGGCACATGGGCTGATGCGCACTTGAGAGTGGTAACGGCGCGATTGCGGCGATCCCGGTTAGGAAGATGACGAACTTGCATGGCCCACGCCCTTCGTTCCGAACGGAGGAGATGTCATGCCCAGACCTACGACCGGCGGCCACCCGGACCTCAAGATGGTCAACCCCAATGCGGCCGCGATCGACATCGGCTCGACGATGCATATGGCAGCGGTGAATCCGTCCAGCTGTGACATGTCGGTTCGCGCCTTCGGCACGTTCACCCAGGATCTGCACGACCTCGCCGACTGGTTCCGGTCTTGCGGCGTCACCAGCGTGGCCATGGAATCCACCGGCGCCTACTGGATACCGGCGTTCGAGATCCTCGAGGCCCGAGGCTTCGAGGTGATCCTCGTGAACGCCCGTTACGCCAAGAACGTGCCCGGCCGCAAAACCGATGTCAGCGATGCGGGATGGCTGCGCCAGTTGCATTCCTACGGCCTTCTGCGTGGTAGTTTCCGCCCCGAAGCCGAGATCGCAACCCTGCGTGCTTACATGCGCCAGCGCGAACGTCTGACAGAGTATGCGGCCGCGCATATTCAACACATGCAGAAGGCGCTGATGGAGATGAACTTACAGCTGCACCATGTCGTCTCCGACATCACCGGCGCAACCGGCATGAAGATCATTCGCGCCATCGTCGCGGGTGAGCGCGATCCGGAGGTGCTGGCCGATTACCGGGATGTGCGATGCAAATCCTCGCCGGCGACGATCCGGGCAGCACTTGTGGGCAATGACCGGGCGGAACATGTCTTCGCTCTGGCGCAGTCGCTTGACCTTTACGACTTCTACAAAACCAAGATCGAGGAATGCGATCAGCGGCTGGAAGCGGCTGTTGCCGCCCTCTCAGCCAAGGGAGGGGACGATCGGCCGCCGCTGCCGAAGGCCCGGATCAAAGGCAGGCAAGTCAATGCACCGGCCTTCGACGTGCGAGCAGCGCTCTACGGGGTATTGGGAACCGACCTGACCCAGATACATGGCCTTGGTCCTTCTCTGGCGCTGAAGCTGGTGGCTGAGTGCGGCACTGATCTGCGCGCGTGGAAGACGGCAAAGCACTTCACATCCTGGCTCTGCCTGTCACCCGGCAACAAGATCTCCGGGGGCAAGATTCTGTCGTCGAAGACGCGGCGCTCCTCGAGCCGGGCGGGGGCCTTGTTGCGATTGGCCGCCACAACCATCGGACGCAGCGACACCGCTCTGGGCGCCTTCTATTGTCGTCTCTCGGCGCGGATCGGAAAGCAGAAGGCGGTGACGGCGACCGCCCGCAAGATCGCCGTCCTGTTCTACAACGCCATCCGGCATGGAATGACTTATCAGGATCAGGGCGCCGCAGCCTATGATGAGCGTCACCGCCGGCGCGTTCTCGCGAACCTCCAGCGGCGCGCCAAGACCCTGGGCTACGCCTTGGCGCCCGTTTTGCCTGAACCGGCTGTTTCTTAGGAAGGCAACGCAGTTCTTCGCGGGTCAAAAGCCATGAGGTTCCGATTCATCGAAGAACATCGTGATGCCTTTTGCGCGAAGCGCATGTGTGACGTCCTGGAGGTCAGCTCCCGCGGTCTGCGTGCTTATCGCAGCCGACCTGCCAGCCAAAGGCAACGGACTGACATGGTTGTCTTGGCTCACATCAAGGAACAGTTCCGCCTCAGCCTGGGCAGCTATGGCCGTCCACGCATGACCGAAGAATTGAAAGAGATGGGTCTGAACGTCGGTCATCGCCGGGTTGGCAGATTGATGCGTGAGAATGGCATCCGCGTTGAGCGGTCGAAGAAGTACATGGTCACAACGGATAGCAATCACGCTTTCAATATCGCGCCGAACCTGCTGAACCGGAACTTCCATGCCGATCAACCGAACCAGAAGTGGGCGGGCGACATCAGCTATGTCTGGACGCGAGAAGGATGGCTTTACCTGGCCGTCATTCTTGATCTGCATTCTCGGCGGGTGATCGGCTGGGCAGTCAGCAATCGCATGAAACGTGACTTAGCAATCCGAGCATTGAAGATGGCGGTTGCACTGCGCCAACCACCCAAAGGCTACATTCATCATACGGACCGCGGGTCGCAATACTGCTCACACGACTACCAGAAGATACTGCGCCAGCACGGGTTCAAGGTATCGATGAGCGGCAAAGGCAATTGTTACGACAACTCCGCTGTCGAGACGTTCTTCAAAACGATCAAAGCAGAGCTGATCTGGCGAAGGTCGTGGCTGACGCGCAGAGACGCCGAGTTGGCGATCTTCCAGTACATCAATGGCTTTTATGATCCGCGCCGACGGCACTCAGCACTGGGCTGGAAAAGCCCGGTCGCCTTCGAACGGAAAGTGGCCTAAACGAGCACTTGGGGCGGCACAGAAACGGGACAGGTCCATCTTTAACCACAGCGTCGGATCGCGCCTGCCGATGATCCGCAGCGGTGCCGGGCTTGCCTATCTCGCCATGATCGAGGAAGAGCGGCTCGAACTGATGACCCCGCATCTGCGCAGCCTGGCTGGGGATGAATGGCCAACGCGGGAAAAGAGCATCAAGCAGGCCCGGCTCGACTACCAGAATTTGGGGTTCGTCTTGGCCGACCAGGTTTTCCATCTCGCCATCCGCGCGGTCGCGACCCCCGTGATCGCCAAGTCGAGCGGCCGGATCTTCACCCTGAGCTGCGCAGGCCCCGTCGCCACGAGCGAACGGCTCCGCAACGAGATCGGGCCGAAGCTGACGCTTCTGGCGAAGAACCTTCAGACCACCACGATGATGCTGACCTGACGCGGGCAGCCTTGCCCGCCGGCACCGTTCAAAGGGACCGCGACAGCGCCTCGGCATAGATGCGCAGGATGGGCAGCATGTGCTCG
>NZ_JBBGAZ010000027.1:0-5053 GCF_037478305.1 Cognatishimia coralii | reverse complement strand
GAAGGCATCCGCCATGTCGCGGTCCGCAAGGGCCGCAGCGGCGCCGACCATCCGCCAGTTGGACGAGCCGACCTGGCTGCTTCCCGACATGAAGAGGACTGTCTTTTTGGGCATTTTCCGCTCCTTAAGATGATTGACGGCCAGTGACCGGCCCCTGAACGCCGCCCGCCGGCACCGGCGGATATGTCACCTTCGCAAGGGGCTTGGTGCCTTGATTTTTCATCTGCTCCTCCCCCCGTTTTCTGCATCTGCATGGCCAGTCCCTGCTTGACACAAAATTCTCAGGATTGTAAATCAAAAAACGAATAGCGGTTCTAGTTCGAAATACGAACATCCGACAACTGGTTTATCGGGAGGGAGTAAACCCATGAACAATTTGGCGCCCCTTGGGGCGGAAATGCCTGTTTGGGCGAAGGAAGATGAGGGTTTCCATGTCCCTTACTGGGTGTTCCAGCGCGAAGACGTTCTGGAGATGGAAAATGAGCGCCTGTTCCAGGGGGAAACTTGGAACTACATGTGTCTTGAAGCCGAACTTCAGTCGCCCGGCGACTTCGTCGCGGTCCATGTCGGGGAAACCCCGGTCATCGTGACCCGCGACCATGACGGCGAGATTTATGCGTTCGAGAACCGCTGCTCGCATCGCGGCTCGCTTCTGGCGCTGGAAGATCGCGGCAACGTCAAGGATTTCACCTGCGTCTATCATGCCTGGACCCACAGCCTGCAAGGCGACCTCGTGGGGATCGCGTTCAAGGACGGGATCGGCGGCAAAGGCGGGATGGAGAAGGACTTCTGCATGAATTCCGTCGGCCCGCGCAAGCTGCGCGTGGCCAATGTCGACGGGCTGATCTTCGGCAGCTTCGACGAGGATGTGGACGATATCGAGGATTACCTGGGCGAGGAGGTTCTCGATCGCATCCATCGCGTGCTGGAAGGCCGCAAGATGGTGGTTCTGGGCCGGTTCACACAGGTGCTTCCCAACAACTGGAAGCTCTATGTCGAGAACACCAAGGACAGCTATCACGCCAGTATCCTGCACACCTTCTTCACCACCTTCGAGTTGAACCGGCTGTCGCAGAAGGGCGGGATCATCGTCAGCCCGAATGGCGGCTGCCATGTGAGCTATTCCGAGATCGACCAGATCGCGGAAGCCGAGAAGGCGAAGAACACGATCTATTCGGACCAGAATATCCGGTCGCAATCGGACCTGCAACTGGCCGACAAGTCGCTTCTGGCGAGCTTCAAGGAATTCGATGACGACATCACCCTGCAGATCCTCACGGTCTTTCCGGGTTTCGTCCTGCAGCAGATCCAGAACTCGATCGCGGTGCGTCAGGTCCTGCCGAAAGGCACCGACGAGATGCATCTCAAATGGACCTATATCGGGTTCGAAGACGACACGACCGAACAGCGCCGCGCGCGTCTGAAACTGTCGAACCTGATCGGGCCGGGCGGCTATGTGTCGATGGAAGACGGCTGTATCGGCGGCTTCGTGCGCCGGGGCACCAAGGGCGCGTCGGACAACAATGCCGTGCTCGAAATGGGCGGGCGCAGCATCGAAGGCGGCGACGACCGCATCACGGAAGCCTCGATCCGGGGGTTCTGGGCAGAATACAGAATGAGGATGGGCCTATGAACATTCACGTCCGGCAGGCCGAGGTTTCGGCCCTGATCAGCGCCGCGCAGGCCCGCTATGTCCGCGAGATCGACGATGGCGATTGCACGGCATGGCCCAACTTCTTCGTGGATGATTGCTTCTACACGATCACCAGCGCCGACAATTACGCGCAGAACCTTGAGGCGGGTCTTGTCTGGCTCGACAGCAAGGACATGCTGCGCGACCGTATCCTGTCGCTGCTGGAGGCCAACGTCTATGAGCGCCACTCCTACCGCCACATGATCGGGCAGCCCTTCGTGGGCGAGCTGGAAGGCGACGAAGTGGATTCGGAAACCTCGTTCATGGTGGCCCGGATCACCCGCGAGGGGCCGACCGATCTTTTTGCCACCGGGCGCTATATCGACCGCTACCGAATCGTCGGCGACGAGGCAAAGATCGTGTCGCGCACTGTGGTGCTGGACAGCAACCAGATCGACACGCTGCTCGGTTTCCCGCTATAATGACGGCGCAAAAGGAAAGAGTGCTGATCACCGTTGGCGATGCCAACGGGATCGGCCCGGAAGTCGCGGCCAAGGCCGCTATCGCGCTGGCCGACGATCCGGCGCTGCGCCCGGTGATCGTGGGCGACCGGCATCTGGTGGAGCCGGTCGTGACGGCGGCGGGCTTCGCGTTTGAGCCGTCCATGGACAAATGGGGCGCGCCCGGCCACGTCGATCTTCATGAGGTTGGCGCGATTGACGCGGCCGATGTGACGCCCGGCACACCCACAGCGGCCAGCGGGCGGGCGACGGTTGCCTATGTCGAGCGCGCGGTTGCGCTGGTCAAGGACGGCACCGGCCGCGCCATCGTGGCCTGTCCGCATTCGGAAACGGCGGTCAATGCCAGTGGGCGGACCTTTTCGGGCTATCCCAACCTTCTGTCCGAGCTTCTGGGCACCGGCGAGGATTCGGTTTTCCTGATGCTGATCGGCGGCGGGCTTCGAATCGTGCATGTGACGCTGCATGAAGGCATTCACACTGCGCTTGACCGGCTGACGCCGGAGCTGATCGAACGCGCCACGCTGGCCGCGCATCAGGCGCTCAGCGGTCTGGGGATCGACGCCCCGCGCATCGGGCTGTTCGGCATCAACCCCCATGCGGGCGAGGGCGGGCTTTTCGGGGATGAGGACGACCGCATCGTCACCCCCGCCATCGAACGGCTGCGCGCCCAAGGGATCGACGCGCACGGGCCGGAAGGCGCCGACGTGATGCTGGTGCGCGAAGGCTATGATGCCTTTGTCGCCATGTATCACGATCAGGGCCATATCCCGGTCAAGCTGCTGGCCGGGCGCAGTTCGGCGGCGATGTCGATCGGTTCCGGGCTGGTCTTTTCCAGCGTCGGGCACGGCGCGGCGTTCGATATTGCGGGCAAGGGTCAGGCGTCCAGCGATGCGGCGGTCGCCGCGATCAGGCTTGTCGGAGGTATTCAGTGAGTTTTCGTATAACCGTCACCGACCATGACGATATCGGCTTCGACTGCGAAGAGGACGAAACCGTCCTCGACGCGGCTGATCGCGCGGGCTACGCCATTCCCTACTCGTGCCGCAAGGGCGTGTGTTCGTCCTGCGAAGGCGGAATCGCGGCGGGCGAGGCGATGGTGCGCGGGCAGGGGGTTCAGGCCGGTCCCGCCGAGGGCGTCAAGCTGTGCCAGGCCCGTCCGCTGACCGATCTTCAGATCACGCCGACCCGGATCCAGAAGGTGGAGCCGGTGGAGCGCAAGACGCTGGAGGCGAAGGTGCGAAAGATCACCCGCCCGGCGCCGGACGTGGCCGTGATCCAGTTCCGCCTGCCGATCGGGCAACGCGCGCCGTTCCGCGCCGGTCAATACCTGCGGGTGGTGATGGAGGACGGCGACAGCCGCAACTACTCCATGGCGAACCCGCCGCAGAAAAACGACGGGATCGAGCTGCATATCCGGCATGTGCCGGGCGGCAAGTTTTCGGAGCAGGTGCTGAGCAAGCTGGACAAGGGCCAGTTCCTGACCGTCGAGCTGCCTTATGGCGAGTTCTGCCTGTCTGACAACGACGATATGAACGCGGTTCTGCTGGCCACCGGCACCGGGTTTGCCCCGATAAAATCGCTGATCGAGAACCAGATCGCGCTGGGGGCCGAGCGACCGCTGAAGCTTTATTGGGGTGTCAATACCGAGGCCGATCTTTACATGGCCGATGTCGCCGCCCGCTGGGCCGCGGCGCATCCCTGGATCAGCTTCACGCCGGTCATCTCGTCGCCTTCGGACGGCTGGGACGGGCGCACCGGGTTCGTCCACCGCGCGGTGCTGGAGGACATTCCCGACATGAGCAATGTCGAGGTCTATGCCTGCGGTGCGCCGGTGATGATCGACGCGGCGCGCTCGGAATTCGAGGCCGAGGCCGGGCTGGCCAAAGATCGCTTTTTCAGCGATGCCTTCGTGGCGTCGGGCGACGAGGAATAAGTCTGCTTTCGGGCCCGTCCCGCTTTCTGGACTTATTCCGGTCCCCGTGGCACGGTGCGGCCTCGACGGGGTTATCAAGCGCCGGAGAAGGGTGGAGCTCGGATGACGGGGACAACGGAAAAAGACGGGGGCACGGCGACGAAATCGCGCGCGCCCGAGGGGATGGCGGGGCTGGCCAAGGGCCTGGCCATCATCGAATTGTTCGGGGAAGAGTACCCGGCTGTCACCGTTTCGTCCGCCGCCGATGAAACCGGCATTTCGCGGGCCAGCGCGCGGCGCTGCCTGCTGACCCTGACAGATCTGGGTTATCTGACCAAGAACGGCCCGCGTTTCATGCCGACCCCGCGCATGTTGCGGCTGGGCCTGTCCTATACAGGCGCGATTCCGCTGCCCCAGCTTGCCCAGCATCAGCTTGACGCGGCGCGCGAGGAACTGGGGGAATCCGTCTCGCTGTCGATCCTGGAGGATGGCCGGTCAACCTTTGTCGCGCGGGCCGAGGCGGCGCGGCTGGTCTCCACCGCGATCCGTCTGGGCACCCGGCTGCCCGCCTATGCGGCGGCCACGGGGCGTATCCTGCTGTCGGCCTATGACGACGAGGCGCTGGATGCCTATCTCGACGCGGCGGAGCCGGTGGCCATGACCAAGCATACGGTTACGGACAAGGCGAAGCTGAAAGAGATCATCCGCGCCGCCGGCCGTGACAAGGTGGCCTTCACCGACGAGGAGCTGGAACTGGGCATGGTCAGCATGGCCATTCCGGTCTTCGACCCGGACGGCAAACTGATCGCCTCGATGAGCGTGAGCGCGGCGCGGCCGCGCGTCACCGTCAAGGACATGCGCGAGCACATGCTGCCCATCCTGCGCATCTATGCCGAGGCGCTGTCGCGGTCCCTTTGAACGGTGCCGGCGGGCAAGGCTGCCCGCGTCAGGTCAGCATCATCGTGGTGGTCTGAAGGTTCTTCGCCA
>NZ_JBBGAZ010000026.1:0-2500 GCF_037478305.1 Cognatishimia coralii | reverse complement strand
AGAGCACTGGATGGGTAATGGGGCCCCACAGGCTTACTGATCCTAACCAAACTCCGAATACCCGGGAGTACTAGATGGCAGACACACTGCGGATGCTAACGTCCGTAGTGGAGAGGGAAACAACCCTGACCTACGACTAAGGCCCCCAATTCATGGCTAAGTGGGAAAGCAGGTGGGACGACCAAAACAACCAGGAGGTTGGCTTAGAAGCAGCCATCCTTTAAAGATAGCGTAACAGCTCACTGGTCTAAATAAGTTGTCCTGCGGCGAAGATGTAACGGGGCTCAAGCCATGAGCCGAAGTCTAGGGTGCAGTAATGCACGGTAGCAGAGCGTAGTGTGACATAGTTCCTATCCTCTTTAGTGCCTTCGGGCACCATGGAGGATATTTGGAGCTTTCGATGAAGCGGGCGCGTGAGCGATCCCGTGGAGAGATCACTAGTGAGAATGATGACATGAGTAGCGACAAAGAGTGTGAGAGACACTCTCGCCGAAAGTCCAAGGGTTCCTGCTTAAAGCTAATCTGAGCAGGGTAAGCCGACCCCTAAGGCGAGGCCGAAAGGCGTAGTCGATGGGAACCAGGTTAATATTCCTGGGCCAGATGGAAGTGACGGATCGTGACGGTTGTTCCTCCTTATCGGATTGGAGGGGCCGCTAATCGGTTCCTGGAAATAGCTCCATCATGAGATCGTACCCTAAACCGACACAGGTGGACTGGTAGAGCATACCAAGGCGCTTGAGAGAACGATGTTGAAGGAACTCGGCAAAATACCTCCGTAAGTTCGCGAGAAGGAGGCCCAGTTTCTACGCAAGTATTGGCTGGGGGCACAAACCAGGGGGTGGCGACTGTTTACTAAAAACACAGGGCTCTGCGAAGTCGCAAGACGACGTATAGGGTCTGACGCCTGCCCGGTGCCTGAAGGTTAAAAGGAGGGGTGAGAGCTCCGAATTGAAGCCCAGGTAAACGGCGGCCGTAACTATAACGGTCCTAAGGTAGCGAAATTCCTTGTCGGGTAAGTTCCGACCTGCACGAATGGCGTAACGACTTCCCCACTGTCTCCAACATCGACTCAGCGAAATTGAATTGCCTGTCAAGATGCAGGCTTCCCGCGGTTAGACGGAAAGACCCCGTGCACCTTTACTACAGCTTCACACTGGCATCAGGCCATGCATGTGCAGGATAGGTGGTGGGCATTGAAACCGGGACGCCAGTTCCGGTGGAGCCTCCCTTGAGATACCACCCTTGCATTGCTTGATGTCTAACCGCGGTCCGTTATCCGGATCCGGGACCCTGTGTGGCGGGTAGTTTGACTGGGGCGGTCGCCTCCTAAAGCGTAACGGAGGCGCGCGAAGGTTGGCTCAGAGCGGTCGGAAATCGCTCGTTGAGTGCAATGGCAGAAGCCAGCCTGACTGCAAGACTGACAAGTCGAGCAGAGTCGAAAGACGGCCATAGTGATCCGGTGGTCCCGAGTGGAAGGGCCATCGCTCAACGGATAAAAGGTACGCCGGGGATAACAGGCTGATACTGCCCAAGAGTCCATATCGACGGCAGTGTTTGGCACCTCGATGTCGGCTCATCTCATCCTGGGGCTGGAGCAGGTCCCAAGGGTACGGCTGTTCGCCGTTTAAAGAGGTACGTGAGCTGGGTTTAGAACGTCGTGAGACAGTTCGGTCCCTATCTGCCGTGGGTGTAGGATACTTGAGAGGAGTTGCCCCTAGTACGAGAGGACCGGGGTGAACGATCCACTGGTGGACCTGTTGTTGCGCCAGCAGCAGTGCAGGGTAGCTATGATCGGACAGGATAACCGCTGAAGGCATCTAAGCGGGAAGCCCCCCTCAAAACAAGGTATCCCTGAGGACCGTGGTAGACCACCACGTCGATAGGCCGGAGATGTAAGCGCAGTAATGCGTTCAGTTGACCGGTACTAATGGTCCGATAGGCTTGATTTGATCCAGTAATAGATAGACATCCGTCTTCAATCACTGCGATCCAAAAGCATACACAACACACAGTATACTGACTTGGATGAATGTTGACGCACCACACAAACGGGGTGTGCACGCGATTTGCTTCGCAATTCGCTTCCGCACACGCGTTGAATTGGCTGCGCCAATATCAACGTTAACGTTTGTTTTTACTCGGTTTGGTGATCATAGCACGAGTGAAACACCCGGTCCCATCCCGAACCCGGAAGTTAAGCACCGTTGCGCCGATGGTACTGCATCTTAAGGTGTGGGAGAGTAGGGCATCGCCAAACCTAGCAAAAACAAACACATATCTCTCAAAACGATGATATATCTATTCGACCTTGACGCGGGATGGAGCAGCCCGGTAGCTCGTCAGGCTCATAACCTGAAGGTCGTAGGTTCAAATCCTACTCCCGCAACCAGGTCGAATAAAAAATACACAACACCTTCAGAATACAAGTGATCATCCAGATCAATCGATTAACGGCGTAACCTCCGCAGGCTCACACCCTCAAGGTCGAAGGGCCAAAGCC
>NZ_JBBGAZ010000025.1:0-10456 GCF_037478305.1 Cognatishimia coralii | reverse complement strand
ATCAACGGCGGCCTGAGCCTCGGCGCGGCTTTCCACATAGGGCACCATGATGGTCTGCGCGCCCAAATCGAGAACGCGCTTGATGAGCACGGTGTCATTGCCGGCAACCCGCACGGCTGCCGAGGTCTGAGGATAGGCCGCCAGCGCTTGCAGGGCTGGCAGAGCGGCTGTGGCCTCAATCGGGCTATGTTCGCAGTCGATCATAACCCAGTCATAGCCGGCATTGCCCAGCATCTCTGTGACGCCGCTTTCGCCGATAGAGTTCCAAATACCGAACTGATGCGTCCCGGCCTTCAGCCCCGCTTTGAAAAGGTTCTTTGGGTTCTTCATGACGCCTCCTCAGCTCTCATGGCGGCCAGGGTATGTTCCAGACCGCGCAGAATATGGCGTTTCAGCACAGTCGCGGCTTCGTCACCATCGCGCGCAAGGGCCGCATCAAACATATCTCGGTGTTCCTGCACGGCTTCTTCGCCACGGTATGTCAGTACCAACATTTGATAGCGCAGATATTTGTCATAGAGCGTCGAGTGCAGCGACAAGAGGTTCTGGGAATTACAGGCCTGAATAAGCGCCAGATGAAATTCCCAGTCAAACCGCTTCCAGGTTTCCTTCTCGGAATCATCGCCTGCCAGCATACGTTTCTCCATCACATTCAGCTTGTGATGGGCCGCGACCAGATTGGCTTCCCACTCAGTGTCGCCGTTTTCGACAGACTCTTTTAACGCGTGGCATTCGAGCAGAACCCTAAGGTTCGCGATCTCGGTCAGATCTTCGGGTGAAACCGGCGGAACAAAGAACCCGCGTTGCTCTGCGGCCGAGACAAATCCCTCACTTGTCAGACGGTTAAGCGTTTCTCGTAAGGTCGAGACACTGGCCTCATAGCGGGTCTTGAGATGTTCCAGCTTCAGCTTCGCGCCGGGTTCCAGAATGCCAAAGATGATGTCGTGCTTGATCTTTTCATAAGTCGACAGGCCGACGGTCACGGATTGTTTGGACATGGCTCTCACCGCCTGACTCACTTGGGTTCTTAAGGAATGGCTAACAGCTTCTCATAGTATCATCAAGAAAAGCAAAAATCATCTTTTTTAAAAAATATCATATATTATTGCTTTTATCATTTTTAACACCTAGTGTCGGTCAGACGCAGCGAATCTGCGAGTGTGGTAGTCAGTGGGGGAAAGTTTGTGAGCGCCAGCGCAGTCCACAAATTAGATAATAATACGACGCGGCAAACGCGTCTGGCGATTGCGGGGATTGGGCTGGTTGGCCTGCGCCACGCAGAAGCCATTGCGCAACTAAACCAAGCCGTGTTGGTCGCGGTCGTAGACCCCAGCCCCCAAGGGCAAGAGGCGGCAAATGCGCTTGGCGTTCCGTGCTTTTCCGATTTGCCAGAAATGCTGGCCTCGGAGAATCCCGACGGTGTGATCATTTCCACCCCAACACGCCTGCATGTGGAGCAGGCCCTAACCTGCATTCGCGCAGGCACGCCTGTGATGGTGGAAAAGCCTCTGGCGACCTCAGTTGAAGACGCGATGGAGCTGGTGGCTGAGGCGCGCGCTGCCGAGGTGCCCCTATTGGTTGGCCACCATCGCCGTCACAATCCGATCATTCGCAAGGCCCATAGTCTGATCCAAGACGGCAGCATTGGCAAAGTCCGTGCCCTGCAGGTGACCTGTTGGTTCTACAAACCCGACGGCTATTTCGACACCGCCCCTTGGCGCAAACTCAAGGGCGCGGGTCCGATTTCTGTGAACCTCGTGCATGACGTTGATCTTATGCGCCATTTCTGCGGCGAGGTTGTCTCGGTTCAAGCCCAGGCCGCGCCGTCAGAGCGTGGGTTTGAGAACGAAGACGTGGCTTCTGCAGTGCTGAAATTTGACACTGGTGCCATTGCGACCGTGTCTGTTTCTGATGGCGTCGTCGCTCCCTGGAGCTGGGAGATGACCTCCAAGGAATACCCTGTGTATCCCAACGCACCCGAGAGTTGCTATTTGATTGGCGGCTCGCATGGATCCCTGTCGATCCCGGATCTGCGTCTGTGGACCCACAAAGAAGAGCGTGATTGGTGGTCACCGATTTCAGCGGCCTCGATGCCCTGTGAACGCACCGATCCGCTACTCAATCAAATCGAACATTTGGTCGAGGTCATTGCCGGAACCGCCGAGCCTCTGGTCTCGGGCGAAGAAGGCCTGCGCACGCTGCGCGTGATCGAAGCCATTCAAACTGCAGCCCTTTCTGGTGAGACGGTTCATTTACCGCTTCCGGAAGAGGGCAATTGACAGAGAGACGAAAGAAACGGTCAGGTGCCAGAGAGGCGCCGTATAATTTGGGAGGATATACCATGATGACCTTGACCCGCCGCGCTGTGTTTTCGGCCTTGGCCGCAACCGGCATTCTAGCAGGCGCCGTAACGCCAACTTACGCCGCCGACATGACCTTTACGCTGGCGACATCCGGCTCCGAGACCGACCAGCGCTCTGTGGCGATGGCAGAAGTCTTTGCGCCAATGGTTGCAGGCTTTGCGGACTATCAGGCTGGCTATAACGGCACGCTCTTTGCCCAAGGCACCGAGCTTGAAGCGATTGCCGCTGGCAACCTGACAATGTCGATTGCCTCTGCGCAAGAACTGGCTCAGTTCTTCCCAGAGTTCTCGATTTTCGCGACCGGCTATGTCCACCAGGACGCAGCACATCAGGTGCGCGTGTTCAACGATCCTCTTATGGATCCGTTCAAGCAAAAGGTTGAAGACGAGCTGGGCGTGAAGCTTCTGTCCGTGATGTATCTGGGCCGTCGCCACGTGAACCTGCGCCAGACGCGCGCGGAACTGGACGTTCAGACCCCAGCGGATCTGGCAGGTGTGAACCTCCGTATGCCGGGCACCGATGCATGGCAATTCCTGGGTGCGGCTCTGGGCGCGTCCCCGACGCCTCTGGCCTTCTCTGAGGTGTACACATCTCTTGCATCCGGCGCGATTGACGGTCAGGACAACCCACTGCCAACCGTGGTGGACCAGAAGTTCTATGAGGTCACCAAGCAGATCTCTCTGACCTCGCACCTCGTTGACCTGAACTACATCGCGTTTTCCAAAGCAACATGGGACGGTCTAAGCGCAGATCAAAAGATCACCGTGCAGCGCGCAGCTGATGCAGCCGCCGCCTATGGTCGCCTGAAGCAGCTCGACAAAGAAAACAACCTGGCTGACTTCATCCGCAGCCAAGGTGTCGAGATCTACACCCCAGACCTTGCGGCCTTCCGCACCCATGTGCAGTCTCAGTATGTTGGCAGCGAAGCTGCAGCGTCCTGGCCTGAAGGTGTTCTGGATCGCATCAACGCACTGGGCAACTAAGCCTAGACGTTCTTAAACTCATACCGCGGGAGTCCCAGCAATGAAGACGATTTCAAAATGGTTCACCCGCGGCGCAGAATTTATCGCCGCCATGTCCTTGGCGGCGATTTTTATTACCTTTCTTTTGCAGATTATCTTTCGCTATGTGCCCTTCCTTGAGCCGATTGGCTGGTCAGTTGTCCTGATCTCTCTGCTCTGGGTTTTCGTGATTTTCTTCGGCTGCTCATTCATCGTGCGCGAGCAGGATCACGTGACCTTTGACGTGGTTTATCTGGCCGCACCGCCCCCGGTTCGCAAAATTCTGGCGTTGATTACCGCCCTGCTGATGGTTGCGGCCATGGTATACGCCTTTCCGGCCACCTATGAGACGGTTTTTGCCAACCGCCTGATGGAGCTCAAGAAAATCCAAACCATCCGCATTCCGATCACCGGAGACCGGATCGCGATCAAATGGCTTTTTGCGCCTTTTGTGATGCTGATGGTCGTGGTCACGCTGCGGTACCTGTGGCGGATCTATACCGTACTGCGTTTCGGCCCGCCTGAGACCGAGATCGACATGCTTGTGGGCAATACCTCTGATGACGAGGAGGCGAAGCAATGAGCCTTGAGCTGATCATGGGCATGATTGCCCTCTTCGGGATGGCCGCGATTGGCACGCCTGTGGCCTATGCGATCATCGTGGGTGTGCTGGTCTATCTGGGCGTCTCGGGCCAAGACCTCGCGATTGCAGGCACGACAATGGTGCAGCGCCTGTTTGACGGTTTCCTGTTGCTGGCCGTGCCTCTGTTCATAGCCTCGGCCAATATCATGAACGCGGGGTCGATTTCAGATCGCCTCTTGCAGTTCTGTATTGCGCTCGTAGGTCGTTTCCGTGGTGGCATGGGCCATGTGAATGTGGTCGCCAGCCTGATCTTTTCGGGCATGTCAGGTTCCGCCGTCGCGGATGCTGCAGGTATCGGCAAGATCATCATCGATATGATGGTCAAAAGCGGCCGCTATACCCGGGGCTACGCCGCCGCGATCACCGCCGCGACCGCCACCATCGGCCCGATCATTCCACCGTCGATCCCGATGGTCCTCTATGCGCTGGTGTCTAACGCCTCTGTCGGAGATCTTTTCCTCGCAGGCATCGTGCCGGGTCTTGTGATGGGTGTGGTCCTGATGGGCATGAACTCTGTGATTTCCCACCGTCGTGGTTTTGGTCAGGAAGAGCCGGTGCCCCTGCGAGAAATCCCAGGCCTGACCGTGCGTGCAACGCCTGCGCTGTTGATGCCCGTGATCCTTTTGGGCTGTATCTATTCCGGCGTCACCACACCTACTGAGGCCGCCGCGATTGCTGCGCTCTATGCTTTGATGGTCGCCGCAGGTTTGTACCGCGCGATCAAACTGAAAACGCTCTATGAAATCTTTGTCGAAAGCGCACGCTCTGCGGCCTCGGTCGGTTTGGTGATCGGCGCCTCGATGATCCTGACCTATATCGTCATTCAGGAAAACGTGCCCCAAGCGATCTCTGACATGTTTGCCGGTGCAGACATCAGCCCGCTGATGTTCATGCTCTTGGTCAATATCCTCGTGCTGCTTCTGGGCTGTATTCTGGACGCGACTGTGATCATCCTCGTGATTATCCCGCTTTTCATCCCGACCTGCCGGGAATTGGGCATCGACCTTGTGCACTTTGGCGTGTTGATCGTGGTGAACTCGATGATCGGCCTGATCACGCCGCCCTATGGCATCCTTTTGTTCGTGATCAACGCGGTCACGGGCATTCCGCTGAAAGAAATCATCAGTGAAATCTGGGCCTTTTTGGCCATCCTTCTGGCTGCTTTGCTGGCCATGATCTTGATCCCCGACATCGTGCTGTGGTTACCGCGCATGTTCGGATACCAGGGGTAAAACATGAGTAAAATCAAGGGGGAGAGCCCCTTTCGGATCGGTTTGATAGGAACCGGGCGCATCAGTGATATCTATTTGCAGACCTGCGCGCGGTTTCCCGAGCTAGAGGTCGTCGCCTGCGGCAGCCTCAACCCCGAGGAAAGCCGCGCCAAGGCGGACCAATACGGCATCGCGCGCAGTTGCACGCCAGAAGAGATTATCTCGGATTCTGAGATCGATTGCGTGCTGAACTTGACGATCCCCGCGGTACATGCCGAGATCAGCATGCAGGCCTTGGGCGCCGGAAAACATGTCTATTCCGAAAAGCCTTTCGCGACCACGGTGGAAGACGGTCAACGCGTGCTCAATTTGGCGCGTGCCAAAGGGCTCAAAGTCGGCAATGCGCCTGACACGTTCTTGGGTGGTCGCTGGCAGACCGTGCGCAAACTCATCGACCAAGGCGTCATCGGCAAGCCTACCGGCGCCATGGCCTTTGTCGGCACCCATGGGGTCGAGCGGCACCATCCGAACCCGGACTTTTACTACAAAACCGGCGGAGGGCCACTGCTCGACCTTGGGCCATACTATCTGACCGCAATGGTGTTCCTCCTTGGCCCCATCTCTCGCGTCAGCGGTATGGCCCGCAAAACCTTCGACAAACGTATGATCGAGAATGGCCCGCGTCATGGAGAATGGATGGATGTTGAGGTCGACACCCATTCCCAATCGATGCTCGAATTTCAAAGTGGCGCGATCGCCTCGATGACCATGAGCTTTGATATCTGGGACTCGGAAACGCCCCGGTTCGAGATCTATGGCGAAGACGGCACGATCTGTATTCCCGATCCCGATCCGGTGCATGGCGCAAATATCTTCCAAGGGCCTGTGTGGTATCGCACCCGCAAAGAGTCCCGCTGGGAATTCCAGCCGCGCCCGACAGGTCGTGGCGACTGGCTGGTGGCCGAAAACACCCATGGCTTTAACGAGGACAGCCGAGGCCTTGGCCTCTTGGATCTGGCCTATGCTGTGCGCGACGACCGTCCGGTGCGCGCCAGCGGAGCGCTTGCTCAACATGTCTTAGAGGTCATGACCGGTATCGAAGCGGCGCCTCAAAAGGGCGGATTTGTCGAGATCACCAGCGACTGCCCGATCCCCGCGATCCTGCCCGAAGATTTCCCTTTATCAGAACAATCACTCCAAGAGGACATTGCTCATGTCGGTTGAAACTCTGGACTTCGCTGACCCGTTTTTCTCGGTGCAGCTGATTGAAAACGAAGCGACTTATGAGGTTTCAGGCAAGGCGATTGTGCTGAACCTGTCCGAAACGCCCATCCAGATACGTGAACAGTCCCTCGCGCATCTGCAATCCGTCATTGTCGCCGATGTTGCGCTGTCAAACCTCACCCACGCCGTGATCATCGGTGGGATCGACGCCCACCCCGACGAGCTCGCCCTGATGGAGAAGGTCCGCGCCACCTGGCCTTCTGCCTTTGACGTGCGCGGCGAAGAGCGCCTGCGTGGGATCAGCCATTACATGTCCAAGAAAGTCTGGCGCGGGCAGTTTGGCTTTACGATGTATCACTCAGGCTCTGTGCCTCTGAATGTGGGTCTGCACAAAGATCACGACTTCTGCCCCGTGCCGGGGTTTCGCGAGGTTCACACCCAGATCATGGGTTTCGGCAAAATGCAGCAGTGTCGAGAGAAGGACGTAAACACGCTCTACCTCGAAGAACCCATGGCTCCGGGCACAACCCACCGCCCCATGTATGACGCCGAGGGCAATTTCCCCTGGCATCAGTTTGAAACCATCACCCCCTCGATCTTCATGGCAGTCGAGATGCTGCCCGAAGGCGCAAGCCCGCCGGCTTAGAGACCGCTTATGACTGAAAAACTCCTTCCCGATCAGATTGAATTCAACGGCCCCTTCCCACGCCTGAGCCGCCGTTTACGGCTGGGGGTCGTCGGCGGTGGCCGGATCTCGCAAACCCAAGCAATGGCCGCGCGGCTGAGTGACCGATGGGAGGTCGTTGCCGGTGCGCTGTCTTCCGACCCTGAACGCGCCAAAGCGCGTGGCGCTGAATGGTATTTTGACGAAGATCGCTCTTATGCGTCTTTTGAGGAAATGGCCAAGGCCGAGGCCACCCGCGCCGACGGTGTAGATGCGGTGATGATCACCACGCCCAACCACATGCATTTCCCAGCCGCTCAAGCCTTTATGAAACAGGGCATCGATGTGATTTGCGACAAGCCGCTGACCAACGAAATCGCCGAAGCAGACGCCTTAGTCGCCGCGACCGCGCAAAGCGGCAGGGTCTTTGCCGTCGGCTATGCCATGTCCTGCTACCCCATGATCCGTCAAGCGCGAGAGATCGTGGCGGCGGGCAAATTGGGCAAAATCAACCAGATCCACGTGGAATTCATGCAGGACTGGATGACGCCCGAAGACGTAGGCGACGCGCCGCATGTGAAATGGCGGCTGGATCCCAAGATTTCTGGCCCCACAAGCTGTGTCGGAGACATCGGAACCCATGCGGCCCATTTGGCGCAATTCGTGTCGGGTCTGCGTATGACCAATCTGCGAGCCGAATTCCACGTCTGCGGCAGCCCAAAGCCGCTAGAAGACACGGTGTTTATGTCCACCTGCTATGAGGGCGAAGTCCCCGGCACCTTGATGGCCACACGCCTCGCGCCCGGCAATCGCGGGGGGCTAAGGCTGCGGATCTTTGGATCAGACGGCGGCCTCGAATGGGACATGGAACAGGCCGAGCAGCTAAGGCTCAACATCTTCGGCCAGCCCGATCAGATTCTGACCCGTGGCCATGGGCATGGGATATCTCCCGCGACCGAGCGCTTTGTGCGCACCGGACGCGGCTTCCCGGAAGGACTGATCGAGGCCTGGGCCAATCTTTACACTGAATTCGCCATGGCCGTGGCCGCGCGGCGAGATGGGATCCAAGCGCCCGAAGGCTGGCTTGGCTATCCAACAGTCAGCGAAGGCGCGGCGGGCGTGCATTTTGTCGACGCCTCGGTGCAATCCAATACCGCCGACGGAAAATGGGTCTCAATAACAGGAGCTTAAGCCATGAAGACCTCGATCGCCACGGTCTCGATCTCTGGCAACCTCAGAGAGAAACTCGCAGCCATTGCGGCGGCGGGCTTTGATGGCATCGAGATCTTTGAGCAAGACTTTATCGCCGACGAAGCCAGTCCGCGCGAGATCGGCAACATGATCCGCGATCATGGGCTGGAGATCACACTCTTTCAGCCCTTCCGCGACTTTGAGGCCCTACCCGAACCCTATCGTGCCAAGGCCTTTGATCGGGCGGAACGTAAGTTTGACGTGATGCAGGAATTGGGCACGGATCTGATCCTGATCTGCTCGTCCGTGCATCCAAAGTCGCTCGGGGGCATCGACCGCTCTGCTGCCGACTTTCACGAGCTGGGGGAACGGGCCGCCAAACGCGGGTTGCGTGTGGGATACGAGGCCCTCGCCTGGGGACGTCACATCGATGACCACCGCGACGCCTGGGAGGTTGTACGCCGCGCAGATCACCCCAATACAGGTTTGATTTTAGACAGTTTTCACACGTTGGGTCGCAAGCTCGACCCTGAATCAATCCGCTCGATCCCCGGCGACAAAATCTTCTTTGTCCAACTGGCCGACGCGCCTTTGATCGAGATGGACCTGCTATATTGGTCGCGCCATTTCCGCAATATGCCAGGCGAAGGCGATCTGGATGTCACACGGTTTATGCAGGCGGTCATGGCGACGGGCTATAGCGGGCCGATCAGCCTTGAGATTTTCAATGATCAGTTCCGGGGTGGGAACACGAAGTCGATTGCCCAAGACGGCTATCGGTCTTTAGTGGCTCTGATGGACGATGTGGCGCGGGCCGAACCCGAGATTGACAGCCCGACCATCCCTGCCCGCGCGCAGCCCTTGGGCGTGAGCTTTGTCGAGTTTGCCAGCCGTGGCGATGAGGCACGCGATCTTGAAAGCCTCTTGTCCGCGCTGGCCTTTGAGAAGGTCGGCACCCATCTCAACAAGGCGGTGACGCTCTGGCAGCAGGGCGATATTCGCATTGTCATAAATGAGGAAACCTCGGGACATGCCGCCAGCATGTGGAGCGCGCGGGGTACGTCCGTCTGTGATCTGGGAATCAAAGTGGCGGATGCCACAGCGGCGACCGAGCGCGCCAAAGCGCTTGGGGCGGACCCTTTTGCGCAACCTCTGGGACCCGGTGAGTTGCCGATTCCAGCGATCAAAGGCCTGTCGGGATCGTTGATGCATTTGCTGGATGACACCGCAGACATGGATCAGGTCTGGAGCCGCGAATTTGCCTCTGACGCCACGCCGACGGGCGCTGGCATGACGCATATCGACCACCTCGCCCAGACCATGAGTTATGACGAAATGCTAAGCTGGTCGCTGTTTTACACCTCTCTGTTTGACATGCAAAAATCCCCCATCGCCGATGTGATTGATCCAGATGGGCTGGTGCGCAGTCAGGTCGTGGAAACCAAGGATGGCGCGCTCAAAGTCACCTTGAATGGGGCCGACACACACCGCACCTTGGCAGGGTCCTTTTTAGCAGAAACCTTTGGGGCCTCGGTCCAGCATGTCGCGCTTGCGACGCAAGATATCTTTGCCACACTTGCGACCCTCAAAGAACGAGGGTTTGAGACGCTTGAGATCCCGTCAAACTACTATGCCGATCTGACCGCACGTTTTGATTTGCCGTCGGGCCTTCTGGCGCAGATGCAGCAACACAATGTGCTTTACGATCAAGACGATAGCGGCAGCTTTTTTCAATGCTACGCACCCACCACGGCCGCTGGGTTTTTCTTTGAAATCATCCAGCGTGCAGACGGCTATCGCGGGTTCGGTGGCCCCAATGCCCCCTTCCGCATTGCGGCCCAAAAACGCATGCAAAGGCCAAAGGGGGTACCTGCTCGATAATGTAATGATCTGATTTAGCGTTGGGAACGACGAGAAAAGTGACTTTGTGTGGATTACCCGCACTTTCGGACTCACGTACCGGCAGCATTTTTTTGATGGTCGGTTTTCGGTTATCGCCTTTCAAGTGATTGCGCCTGCAGCGAAGGTCGGCTTCCCGCCGATTCTGTGGAAAAACAACGTGTTGCTGACGCAGAAAGCGCGGTGCTGAACATAGCGCGAGCGCCTTTTCTATCAGGCTTTGCGCGTTTGCTGCGGTGCGGGAAAGATCTTTGCCAGTT
>NZ_JBBGAZ010000024.1:0-15011 GCF_037478305.1 Cognatishimia coralii | reverse complement strand
GCGATTACGCAGCTCCAAGCAATTTCGGCGCGCAATGCGCGCGGTCACCTTTGCCATATCATTAAAGGCCTTCCGCGGAGATCCGTTATACGCTCTTCAGGGCCACAGGCTGGAAGTAAGGCTGTTTGGCCTTGCTGCAATTGATGCAGCCCAATCCCGTCCACTGGTCAAAGCGGCCATCTCAAGCTCCGGCATCGACGACTATGCAAGGGTTGCTCTATTGCGCGCCTTCGATAAGGAGCCACGTCTGCTTGCCGCGGTCGATTACATCGCCCGGCAGCGCGCGAAAAGCATAGGCGCGATGGCAGTGGAATCTCATAATTAAGGGCAAAAAATATCCCCGAACGCGTCGTGTCTCAGATTTAAGGGCAACGCGACAGCAGTTCTTCCCGACGACCCGACAGGGCGAGGCGATGAATCTCATCAACGCCAAATACGGGAGCGAACCCGGCCTGAAAGCCTATACCCACGTCTCCGATCAGTTCGGCCCGTTCGCCACCCAGGTCATCCCTGCCACGGTGAACGAAGCCCCATATATCCTGGATGGGCTCCTGCTGAACGAGGCCGGCAAAAAGGTCAGGGAACAATACGCCGATACGGGCGAGTTTACGGATCTCGTCTTTGCCACAACGTCGCTACTGGGATATCTGTTCCGCCCACGCATACGGGATCTCACGTCCAAGAAGCTGCATGTGTTCGATCGGAAAGCTGTTCCCAAAGATCTGAACGGGCTGACCGGTGACCGGATCCGGGAGAATACGATCATCGCAAACTGGCCAGACATCCTTCGAAGCATCGCGACGATGATTTCCGGGCGGATCCGACCGAGCCAATTCCTGAAAGCCCTGGCCGCCCGCCCGCGGCAACATGACCTCGCGATTGCGTTGCGGGAAATCGGGCGGATCGAACGAACGCTCTTCATCATCGAATGGGTTCTCGATATCGAAATGCAACGCCGGGCAAATGTCGGCCTCACAAGGGCGAAGCTCACCACGCCCTGAAAAACGCCTTGCGAATTGGGCGTCAGGGCGAAATCCGTGATCGATCCATCGAAGGTCAGCACTTCCGCATCGCCGGGCTGAACCTGCTCGCGGCTATCATCATCTACTGGAATACAAAACAGCTCGGAATCGCCGTCGAACGGCGGCGGCGTGATGGGCTTGACAGCCCCGCGACCCTCCTGCCGCACATATCGCCCCTCGGATGGGCGCATATCCTCCTCACGGGAGAATACCGGTGGCGGCCGACAGCCCCCAAAAACCCTTAACGCCCTATTTTGCACTCTACCGGAATCGACCCCAACATCGCGGGCGGTCACCTGTCGATGCTGACCGAACCCGAGAAGACGCTGGAGGCGATCCTCGCGACGCCCTGACGCCGGGCGGTTCTTCTCTTCATGCAAAAGCGGCGCCCGTCTTGCGAGGGGCGCCGCTTTCCGGACCCGCCGGAGCGGGATATCGTTCGGGCCTAGTTGCCGATCACTGCGCCTGCCGCGCTGCCGCCCATGAGCTTTTGCTGGCCATAGAGCAGGAGCACGATGCCCAGCGGCAGCAGGGCGAAGGCCGGGTGCAGGCCGGTCAGGAAGAAGCTCGCCACCCCGATCACGATCACCGCCAGACGCAGGGGTACGGCCACGCGCCGTGCCAGGTATCCCACCAGCCCGGCGGAGATCAGGAAGACCGAAGCCACGCCGCCGATGATGGCCGCGCCGATCTCGACCAGCGTTCCTTCCAGCAGGAAGGCCGGGTTCAGGACGAAGGCGAAGGGGATGACATAGGCGACCACGGCCAGTTTCAGCGCTTCGAGTGCCGTCTTCATCGGGGCGGAGCGCGCGATGGACGCGGCCACGAAGACCGACAGGCAGACCGGCGGCGTCAGGAAGGACAGCGTGCCGAAGTAGAAGATGAACATATGCGCGCCCATCTTGTTGATGCCGAGCTGCTCGAAGGCCGGGCCGATCAGGATCACGAGGATGATATAGGTCGCCGTCACCGGCACCCCCATCCCCAGGATGATGCAGCCGATGGCCGAGAAGATCAGGAGCAGCCAGATGCTGCCGCCCGAGGCCGCGATGAGGTTCTGCGACAGGCTCGACCCAAGGCCGGTCAGGCCGAGGCAGCCCACGACGATCCCGGCAATGGCGCACATGATCGCGATGAACACCGTGGCTTCGCCCGCCTCCACGAAGGTGCGGACATAGGCACGCGCCGGGCGGCGCATGCTGGGCAGGACCAGCGACATCAGGATCGTGGCGAAGCTGGCCGCGAAGGCCGAGGCCGCCGGGTTCCAGTTCCAGCCAAAGAGCGTCCAGAGCAGGATCGCGAAGGGCACCGCCACGGGGATCATCCGGCGGCCCGCATCGCGCAGGTCCGGAAGCTCGGTCGCGTCGGCGCCTTCCATGCTGGCTTTCACCGCTTCGAGGTGAACCTGAAGGTAGACGCAGAAGTAGAACAGGAGCGCCGGAACCGCCGCCGCGATGGCCACGGTGGCATAGGGAACGGCCAGGAACTCGGCCATGAGAAAGCCAGTGGCGGCCATGACCGGGGGCAGGACGAGTCCGCCGGTGGAGGCGACCGCCTCGACCGCGCCGGCCCGTTCGGGCGAATATCCGACCTTGCGCATCATCGGGATGGTGAGCATCCCGGTGGTGGCCACGTTGGCCGAGGCGCTGCCCGAGAGCGAGCCGAAGAGCGCGCTGGACATGATCGCGACCTTGGCGGGTCCGCCCTTGCGGCGGCCCATCAGGGCGAAGGCGAAATCAGAGATCGCATCGCCGCCGCCGACCAGGAACAGCACCTGTCCGAAGACCACGAAACTGGTGACGATGGTGGCCGCGACATAGACCGGCGTGCCGAAGATCGCCCCGGTTCCGAGATAGTTATAGGTGACGAGCCGGTCCCAGCGGATCACGCGGGTTTCGAACATGCCCGACAGGTAGTGACCGAAATAGGCGTATCCGAGCGCCAGAAGGCCGACGCTAACCATGGTCCAGCCGACATGGCGGCGTGCCACCTCGAGAAGCAGGACGATACCGATCACGCTGACGATCACCTTGTCGGTGGTGATGAGGCCAAGGCTGCGGACGATTTCGTCGTAATTCAGAAAGATGTAACCCCCGACGATCAGCGCCAGCACGGCCCCGATTATGTCATACCAGGGCGGCGTCTCGCGGACCTGGGACTTGGAGAAGGGTTTGACCAGGAACGAGATCGCGACGCAGATCGCGATGAACAGCGTCAGGTATTGTTCCTTGTATATGATGATGCCGAAGCGCGGCAGCAGCTGAAGCGAATAGATCAGTGCCGCGATGGGCAGGATGATCGCAAGGACCTCGTAGACGTAGCGATACGGGCGTTTCAGAACCCTGTTGTTTTCTTGCACGGGTGTCTGGCCTCCGATTGGCGTGTGGACTCTTACAGGGAGAATCGCCCCGGCCGTCAAGATCTGGCCGGAGCGATCCGTTGCTGTGTCGCGCCGGGACGGGCCCGGCGCATCATGGGTTATTTCGCCGAAATCTCAGCCTGACGGGCTTCGAGCTCGTCGGTCCACACGCCCTTGGACTTGAAGAATTCAATGGCGGCCGGGTGGAACGGGACCACGACGGCGGTGTCGGCAAACCGATCCGGCGTCCAGGTCGCGAGCGACGGGTGAATGGCCTTCAGCTCTTCGGAATGCTCCCACAGGGTCTCGAGGATCGCGGAGACCTTTTCGTCGGCCAGATCGCTGCGGCCGTAGAGCGTGGTCGCATAGCTGAGCGCGTGGATGTCGCTGTCGACACCGACGATGCCCGCGGGCACTTCGATCGGAACGAAGGCGCTGCCGATTTCCTTCGAACGGGCCATCGCTTCGGGCGAGGGGTCGATCGACAGGATGCGCGCGCCTTCGGCGGCGTTGAGCTGCTGAAGGATACCGCTGCCGATGGAGCCGACGGCGGCGTCGGCGCGGCCCTCGATCACGGCGGTCACGCCTTCGGGATAGCTGGAGACGCTGACCACTTCGATGTCGTCATCGGTCAGGCCGGCATTGGCGAGCGCGGCTTCGGCGGTGATCGAGGACCCCGCGAAGGCGCCGTAGTTCGACACGACGCGCTTGCCTTTCAGATCGGCCATGCTCTGGATGTCCGAGCTGCCGCGCACCACGAGCGACAGGCGGATCGGCGAGCCGAGCATGATCGTGGAGATCGGATACCCTTCGCCGCCATTGGCCCCTTCATAGGGTCCGACGGCGCGGAAGGCGAAGTTGGCTTCGATCGGGCTCGACAGGCCAAGATCGGCCTCGCTGGAGACGAACATCGGGAAGAAGACCGTCGGGGATTGCGGCAGCACGTCAACGCGGTCGTCGGTATGTTGGCCAATGACCGAGGCGATAGCCTGGGACTGCGCGTAGAACAGGCTTCCTTCCGGGTTGCCGCCCATCACGAGGATATCGGCCTCGGCGGATTTGGGCGCGGCGCCCACAAGCATGGCAACGCCGAGCGCTGCGGCGGTCAGTTTCTGGAATATCATTGGGGCAACATCCTCCCTACCCACTGCGGTTCTTGTCCCGCTCTTTGGAGCGGGTCTGGCTATTGAGCCCGGTATTCGAACAAACATCGAATACCGCATCAACTTAGAGGCAGCCCGAGTTGGAGTCAAGGGGTCTGCTCCGGCTGGGGGCAGAATGACACCCTAAGGCTGGGTGTCATCGGTTTTTCCACCTGTATTCGCCCGTGAGCAGGATATGCGCCCATCCGAGGGGCGAGATATGCGCCAGGAGTTGAGATGAACAATCGAGACCAGCCCGCTTTCGCGTGGTGACGGCATGTCCAAGGTGCTTAGTATTCCAGTAGATGATGATCGCGGCCAGCAGGTTCAGCCCGGCCAAGCGATAGTGCTGTCCTTCAGAGGTTCGGTCTCGGATTTCGCCCTGACGCCCGATGCGTAGGGCGTTTTTCAAGGCGTGGTGTGCCTCGCCTTTGTTCAGGCCGATTTGTGCGCGGCGCTGCATGTCAGCGTCAAGCAGCCAGTCGATAATGAACAGGGTGCGTTCAATGCGCCCGATCTCCCGTAAGGCAACAGCCAGCTCGTGCTGACGGGGATACGATGCGAACTTCCTCAACAGCTGGCTGGGTGGCATGACACCCGCCGCCATAGTGGCGACGGCGCGCAAAATGTCCGGCCAGTTTTCAGTGATCAGCTTTTCTCTGATCTTTCCGCCGACCAACCCGCGGATTCCCTTCGGCGTCGCAGCGGGGTCGAAGAGATAGAGCCGTTTTGACGGCAGGTCGCGGATGCGGGGAACGAAGCGATAAGACAGGAGCGCGGTTGCCGCGAAGACATGATCCGTGAACCCCCCGGTGTCTGCATATTGCTCTTTGACCGTCTTCCCCACCTCGTTCATCAGTAGGCCGTCCAGAATGTATGGGGCCTCACTTACAGTCGCAGGGATGTTCTGTGTGGCAAACGGACCGAATTGGTCAGAGACATGGGTGTAGGCCTTTAAACCGGGCTCCTGCCCATACTTCGCATTGATGAGGTTCATCGCCTCGCCATGCCGCGTTGTTGGAAAGAACTGACCGTCGCTTGAAGCTGTCATCCCGCCGCCCCAGAATTGCGCCATCGGCAAATTGGCCTGCGCCTCGATCACCTTGGCGAGCGCCCTGTTGATGGCATCGCTTTCAACATGCCACCGGGACAAGCGCGAGAGTTGGAAGTAGTCATGTGAACTGGTCGCCTCGGCCATTTTACTGAGGCCAAGGTTCAATCCCTCGGCCAGCAGCACGTTTAACAACCCGATGCGATCCTTGCAGGGAACGCCGGTGCGCAAATGCGTGAAGGCTTCGGTGAAGCCGATATCGTCATCAACTTCCTGCAGCAGATCGGTGATCCGAACGGCGGGCAGGCGGCCATAAAGATCAAGCACCATACCATCAGCATCCGCCGGGATCGCTGCCGTCAAACGATCAACCTTGAGAATGCCGTTCTCGATTGAACCGCCGGGAATCGCGCCGGTTCGAGTGGCCTTGGCCAAACGCTTCATACCTTCTGCCAGCCTTGCCTTGCGAACATCGAGCCAGATCTCAGGCTCGAATGGCATCGTCAGGCGCGGGCACGCCTTGGCTGTTTCTATCGGTACCAAAGCTTGTTTCAGATCAGCGTAACGCCGGGAATGGGGTAGCCAGATATCGCCGGATCGGAACGCTTCACGCACCTGGAACAACACAGCGACCTCCCAGAGCCGATTGTCACCTGGGTCCTGGGCATTGAGGTGTTGATGCCATTTCGAGGTTCGGCGCAAGAAGCCAACCTGGCGGAGTGCGTCGGTTTGATCATCGGCGATGACCTTAGTTGCCTGCATTAAAGGTGCCGCCACCGGGGCGGCGCAGATATCGAGTGCCCGCAGCATTCTTGGGGCATAGCGGCGAAACCGATGATACCCATGGGCGACATGAGACAACGCGTCGGCTGCCATCGTGTCGGTCAACTCGGCTGCGGTTGTCACCATGCTTTCGAGTTCAGACCAGCCGCACGCAACTTCGACGGCGGCATCAAGGGACGCGCCATCTGCCTTGGCTTCCAGCAGGGCAGCACCCAGATCCTTGAAGGAAAGCAGTGTCTCACGCAGCGAAGATCTGGCATCCGCGATACGTGCGTCGGACAGCCTTTTCGCATCCCGCCAGGTCTTTCCAACAATCCGGTCGTGGGTTTCGATCACGGCATCGGCGATGGCAGCCTTCCACTCTACCGCACAGACAGCGAGGATCGCCAAGCGCCGGTCACTGGTGATATCGCGTAAACCGTCGGCAAAGTAGCGCTCGCCCTGGCGGCGCAGGCGGGTGATCCGATGTGGCGGTATGTCGGACAGAATGTCCGGTGATAGGCCCAATTCTTGCAAAAACTCCAACCGGTCCAGAAGCCGTGATGCTCCCGCCGAGTTGCTGCCTGCCTCGAAACGGCGAAGCCAGATGAATCGGGTGACATTACCATCCACGATCTCGGTCAACAGCGCGTCCAGGCGTTCTTTCATTTCATCGGCGATCCTGTTGGTGATCCGGCATTCGGTCTGGCGTTCAGCCGAAACCAGAGCATCTGCGCACAGCCGTTCGATGACAGAGATGCCGGGCAGGATCACCTGCGACCGGCGGCACTCTTCGATAAATCGGCGCGCCAGATCTTCGTTGGATCGGGCAGTTTCCGCTTCATTCTCAAGCCAGGCCTTCAAACTGCGCGCGCCTTGGCCCGAGAACATCTTGAAGCCATAGATATGGCGCAGGGCGCGCAGGTGCTGCTGACGGGTTTGCCGACGTGCAGCATAGGGTAAGACTTCGTCGCCGATCAGACCCAACTGGGCCGCGATGAAACGCAATACTTTTTCCGGGATGACCTCGCCAGATGACAACAGCCGCCCAGGATAGCGTAGGACACAGAGTTGAAGTGCAAAGCCGATCTTGTTCTCTGGCCGCCGCCGTTCGTTGATATGTTCAATATCGTCGTCTGCCAGCGTGTAATGCCGCAACATCAAGGTCTCGTCAGTTGGCAGGTCGAAAAGCGCCGAACGCTGGCGCTCGGTCAAGATGGACCGTCTTGGCATTCTGGAATGTCCTTGTTAATCAGATGTCTGTTCGGGACATACCTCGCACCAGCAAAATTAACGACTTGCAAGTTCAAATTCCAAGGAGGTTCAACTGGGACAGCGCGCAGCCATCTATGCCAGAGTTTCCACCGCCGATCAGTCGTGTGAAAGGCAGGTGATGGAACTGACTGGTTTCGCAGAACGCGGCGGTTATGAGGTGATCGGTGTATTCAAAGAAACGGCCTCGGGTGCCTCCGCCAATCGTGTTGCCCGGAACCGAATTCTCGATCTGGCTCAAGCGCGGCAGATAGATGCCATCCTTGTCAGCGAGTTGTCCCGGTGGGGCCGCTCCACTCAAGACCTGTTGGACACTTTGAATAAGCTGGCTGGCTGGAAGGTTTCGGTCGTCGCCATGAGTGGCATGACTTTCGAGCTGGACACGCCGCATGGCCGGATGATGGCGACCATGCTGGCAGGAATTGCCCAATTTGAACGCGACTTGCTCAGCGAACGCGTCAAATCAGGCCTTGCTGCGGCCCGGGCACGCGGCAAGAAGCTCGGGCGCCAACCCGGACAACGACCGAAATCCGACAAGCTTGCACCGAAAGTCGTTCAAGCTGTGGCAGAGGGGCGCTCATATCGGTGGATTGCCCGCGATCTTGGTATCAGCAAAAACACCGTGCTCGACATAATGAAACGACACAGGGACAACTCTTAGGGTGTCATTCTGCCCCCAGCCGGAGCAAACCCCAGTCAATTCGGGCTGACGGTCCCGGTTGCAATCTTCAAACGAATGAGAGGCTGCCCCAGCGGCAGGTCAGAGCATCGCGCCCGCGATCAGCAGGGCGGTCATGACGATCACGTAATAGGTCAGGATGAATGGCCCGTTCCATCGCAGGCCCACGTCGCGGGGGGACTTGCCGATCATCCCCGTGGCGATGGCAAGAGTGGACGCGAAGGGGGACAGCAGCATCGAGCCGGACCAGCCGCACATCAAGGCCAGCATCAGCATCAGTTCCGGCATGTCGATCCCGGACGAGATGATAGCGCCGGAGCACAGCAGCGCGCCGATCATGGGGGAGAGGCCAAGCTGGCTTACCAGTGTCATCAGCAGGATGATGATGCAGGCGATGACGCCCGGCCCGATCGAGACATGTTCGATCTGCATGCGAAGCTTTTCGGCGGGCAGCATTTCCACCACGGTCAGTCCGAGGAAGGCGCTGGCGCCGATCAGGCAGATTTCACTGGTTGAATCGGGCAGTGCGCGGAACCCGTCGCGGGCAAGGGATTTGAGATTGCCCGAGAAGGGGCGGCCTTCGGTCAGCAGGACCCAGATCACCGCCATGGCGGGAATGACGATCAGGATCGCGGCCCGCATCGGAATGCCGACCACCGCCTCGGCCAGTGCCGACAGCCCGGTGATCGCTAGGAGCAACCCGAGCAGCGCGGCCATGGCGAGGCCCGCGCCCTTGTGGGGCGACGGGGTGAAGGTGCGGCGCGGACGGCGCTCCAGCCGGTCGAACACCCAGCCGAGGGCGAAGAAGACCACCATCAGGCCAAGGCCGTAGGGCAGGTAGGACACATATCCCAATGTCGGCATCAGCGGGATGAGCATGTTGATGGCCAGCCCGACCGGCGACCACAGGATGGTGGCGGCAAAGCCGCGCAGGACCGCATTGGTGATTCGCCGCCCCTGCACTTCGGCGATGTCGGGGCTGGGCGCGGCGCGGTCACGTTCGGCCAGCGCGATCCCGAGCAGAAGCTGCAGGCCGCCGAGATTGAGCAGGATGCCGAAGATATGACTGCCGCTGGCCAGCAGGGCGAACCGCCGCGACGGGGGCTGGTCCACCACGAAATGGGCGGCGGTACTGACGATGTTCGAGCGCATCGCGGCCACCCGCAGGATCGCCATGACGGCCAGCAGGGCAGGAAGGTAGAGCGCGCGGCTTGCTGCAAGGGCAAGGCTGCCCGGATCGCCCCCGGTCAGGACCAGCAGCGCCCCCGACAGCGCGGCGAGCAGGAGCAGGACCTTGGCGTTGGTGCGCACATGACGCCAACGCATCAGGATGTGGCACACGATCAGCGTGATCGCGATTCCGGCGAACAGGTGATTGTTGCTGAATAGGTCCGCGAGGGTGAAAATCGTGCCGCCCAGCAATGCGGCCGATGCGATCGTGGACAGTCGGCCGGGGCTGGCTGTATCTGGCATGATATGCTCTTACCTCATACCGGTGAACCGACCGCTACGCACCGCCCGGTTTGATCGACGGTGCGGCGGCTCTATTCTTTCCGGTATTGTCTAGACAGACAACCCGCCATCAATCGCGATTTCGGCCCCCGAGATGTAGCGGCTGAAATCCGACAGTAAAAACAGCAACGTATGGACCACATCTTCGGGCAATCCCGCGCGACCAAGCGGGACCTGAGCGGTGCGGGTCTTCAGGTCCTCGTCGCTCCAGGCGTCCAGCATCGGGGTGAGAATGATGCCCGGATGGACCGAGTTGACGCGGATCCCGCGCGGGCCCAGTTCGCGCGCGGCGGTCTTGGTCATGCCGCGCACGGCCCACTTCGTTCCGACATAGGCAATGCTCTTGCTGGCGTGCAGCCCGGCAAGCGACGAGATGTTCACGATCGACCCGCCTTCGGGGCCCATCGCCGCTTCGGCGAACTTCACGCCCAGATAGGTGCCGAACTGGTTGACCTTGTATTGCAGGTCGAAATCCTCGGGCGTGGTGTCGGGGATGGTTTCTGGCCGGTAGAGCCCGGCATTGTTCACCAGACCGTGCAGGGGCCGGTCGCCGCATTGCGCCTGCAACGCCGCCCAGTCCGCTTCCGAGGTCACGTCGAGGCGGGCGAATTGCGCGCCGATCTCATCCGCGAGGGCGCGGCCCTCGTCTTCAAGGATGTCGGCGACGATCACCTGCGCGCCCCGCGCCGCGAGATGCCGGGCCTGAAGCGCACCCTGTCCGCGCGCGCCGCCGGTGACGACCACGAGGCGGCCGCCGAAAGACACGCCCAGGATGTCTGCCTGGCCGGGGGTCATAGCCAGCTTCCCCCGAGCCGGGTCACGTCGTCGATGGGGTGGCCCCCGGCATCGAGTTCGCGCGCGGTGACGAGCGCCGCGTCGAGCATGGCGGCACGGGCGGCGATGACGCGGTCATATTCGGGATGGGTCAGCAGGTAGGGGAGGTTGCGGCTCACCGCCTCGATGATCCGGCGGGCCACCTCTTCGGGCTGCATGGAATTGGCCATGATCTCGGCCACGCGTCGGCGGTTCTCGGACGTGCTGTCCTGACCGGAGCTTGCGATGGCCGTGTTGACGTAGCCGGGGCAGACGGCGGTGACGCCGATGCCCAGCGGGGCCAGATCGCTGCGCGCGGTCTCGCTCAGCGAAACGGTGGCAGTCTTGGATGCGGCATAGGCCGCATAGCCGGGGGTCGAGAACAGGCCGCAGACCGAGCAGATATTGACGATATGCGCCGAGCGGCCCGTCCGGCGCAGCTGGTTCACGAAAACCTGCGTGCCGTGGAACATGCCCACCAGATTGGTGTCGAGGACGCGCTGGAAGGTCTCCAGCTCGACCTCATGGATGGGTTGGGGCGAGGCGCATATGCCCGCGACATTGAACAGCAGATCGGCCCCGCCGAAGGTTTCGCCGACCCGGTCGGCGGCGGCGGCCCAGTCCGAACGGGACCGTATGTCGAGCGCGAGGGCGAGGTCCGGGCCAGCGGGGGCCGACAGGTCGGCGCCCGCCACCTTCACGCCTTGGGCCTGAAGGGCGGCGACCAGCGCCTGACCGATGCCGGACGCCGCGCCGGTGACAAGCGCAACCGCGCCATCGAAGGGAAAAGAGCTTTGGGTCATGGTGCGAACAACACTTCTGGCAGGAACAGGGCGATTGCCGGGAAGATCACCAGAAGCAGGCACAGCAGGATTGGCCCGGCAACATAGGGCATGACCGCCTGATATATTCGGATCAGCGGAATGTCCGATGCCTGTGCCTGTATGACGAATATGTTCATGCCGAGCGGAGGCGTGATCATCCCCGCCTCGACGACGATCACGAGGAACACGCCGAACCAGATTGGACCGCCCCGGGCTTGCCGGAGGCTAATTATGGTTAGTTACGCGGCCATTTCTTCAGTTTCCAGAGCTGCGTAGAAGTTGGCCTCAGCCTCGGCTGGCGGGATGTTTCCGATGGGCTCGAGAAGTCGGCGGTTGTTGAACCAGTCCACCCATTCCAGCGTGGCATATTCGACGGCCTCGAAGCTGCGCCAGGGGCCGCGGCGATGGATGACTTCAGCCTTGTAGAGGCCGTTGATGGTTTCGGCCAACGCATTGTCGTAGCTGTCGCCAACGCTCCCCACGGAAGGTTCGATACCGGCTTCGCCCAGCCTCTCGGTGTAGCGAATGGACAGGTATTGCGATCCGCGGTCGCTATGATGAACCAACCCCATGGCCTTTGTCGGCCTTCGGTCATGGACTGCCTGCTCCAGTGCATCCAAGACGAAACCTGTCTGCGCTGACGTGCTGGCGCGCCAGCCGACGATCTTGCGCGCGTAGGCGTCGATGACAAAGGCGACATAGACGAAGCCCTTCCAGGTGGCGACGTAGGTGAAGTCGCTCACCCAGAGCATGTTGGGTGCCGGAACGCGGAACTCACGGTTTACCTTGTCCAACGGACACGGGGTCTTCTTGTCCGGGATCGTCGTCCGATGTGGCTTGCCGCGGATAATGCCTTGAATACCCATGTCATTCATAAGCCTTGCCACAGTGCAACGAGCGACATCGAACCCTTCCCGGACAAGCTGGCGCCATACCTTGCGGACGCCGTAGACTTGATAGTTCTCCTCCCAGACGCGTTCGATCTCGGGCCGCAGGGTGGCATCACGACGGGCGCGGTCAGACTGCCGCGCCGGGTCAGCCCGCTTCGCCAAGTGAGAATAGTAGGTGGAGGGGGCAATCGGCGTTCGCCGCCGGGCTCGGACCGGTGGCGCCTTCGGCGGCTCACCGTGCAGATCGGCTCGACCCCATGCGCATCGCGATGCGCTTCAACGAAATCCACCATCACTTCGACCGGCGGTCGAGCTCCGCCATCGCAAAATAAGCCGACGCCTTGCGCAGGATCTCGTTGGCTTGGCGCAGCTCGCGGTTCTCCCGCTCCAGCGCCTTCATTCTCTCGGCCATCTCGCTGGGGACGCCTGAACGCTTGCCGTTGTCGACCTCGGCCTTCTTGACCCAGTCGTTCAGCGTGGTCGCCGAGCAGCCGATCTTCGCTGCGATCGATGTGATCGCCTGCCAGCGAGAGCCATGCTCGCCCTCGTTGCCGAGAACCATCCGCACCGCGCGCTCGCGGACTTCAGGGGAAAATTTGTTCGTGGTCTTGCTCATGATGCTCCATCCTTGTGTGTTCAAGGTCGGGCATACTGGGAACGCAGGTGGGACCCCGTTCCATCCCGGGGAGGTAGATCCCGCTGAGTAGCAAGGGGCCCATTTGCGCCGTCGCCATTTGAACCTGAACAGTTGCAAGGGGCGCCCGTAGTGCCGACCCCGAATATCAAGGACAGGACAGTGACTTTGCCCCAAACCTACATCGGCGTCGATGTTGCGAAAGACTGGATCGACGTGTGTGACCCCGCCTCTTCCCGGCAGGAGAGGATACCAACCGACCGCCGATCGCTGCGTAGTTTTGCAGCGACAGTTGGCTCATCGGCGCAACGTGGTGAAGATCGACAAGGCCCTGCCGCTGGATGTGCTTGCCCCGCTGGGATGCGGCATCCAGACCGGCGTTGGCGCGGGGCTCAACGCGATCCGGCCACAGGCGGGCGACAGTTTCGTTGTGTTCGGTGCGGGGTCGGTCGGGCTGTCCTCGCTCATGGGGGCGGCGATTGCGGGCTGTACGAACATCTGCGCCGTCGATCTGGCGGAGAACCGGCTGGCGCTGGCGCGCGAGCTGGGGGCGACCCATGCCTTTCGCGGCGACGATCCCGACCTTGTCGGGAAGCTGCGCGAGGCGAGCGGGGGCGGGTATCATTGCGGTCTCGACACGACCGGCATTCCCACCGTGGTGGACACGGCCAGTCAGACCCTGCGCAAGCGCGGCATGCTGGCGCTTGTCGCCGCCCCGGCGCCCGGCACCCGGTACAGCGTGGAGGCGCGTTACATGGTCGGGGCCGGTCTGTCCTGGCGCGGCGTGATCGAGGGTGACAGCAACCCGCCGGACTTCATCCCCGAGCTGATCGAGTATTACCGCAAGGGTCAGCTTCCGGTGGAGAAGATCATCGCGCATTACCCGTTCGAACGGATCAACAAGGCGATCCACGCCATGGAAGACGGCAGCGTGGTGAAGCCCGTGCTGCGGATGATGCAGGACTGACGCGGCCCGCGCGGCCCGTATCGGATCGGAGAGACAGGATGTCAAACGGACAAGTTTTCTGGCCGCGAAAGACGGCATTGAACGGGATGACTTCATAGCCTACTGGACGGGCATTCATGCGCCCATTGCGGCGAAACTGCCGGGGCTGGTCCATTACTCGATCTCCATCCTGGACGGGGCGCAGGCGCTGCGCTCGCCCGGCGGGCGCGAGGTGATCGGCTTTGCCACGCTTGGGTTTGCATCGGACGCGGATGTCGGGCCGGCGGTCGGTTCGCCCGAGGGCGCGGCGGCGGCGCGGGATCTGGAAAACTTTGCCGAGGAAGTGCTGCGTTTCGAGGTGCAGGACACCGTATTGATCGACTGACGTGTTCGGACAGGTTTGGCGTGGCCGGGCCGGTGCGTTTGGCACGTCGCCGGCCCGCTTCCCATTCGCAATACGAATTATGATGCCATTATAGAATCACCCGGTGTGACGAGGGACCATCGGCGATCCGGCATGGCCTTTGGTCAGGCGATCTCACCCGTCAGCCGGGCAAAGGCCCCTTCGGCCAGCTGTTTCTGGACGGCGGGCGACAGGCTTCCGTCCTGGCGGAAGATCCTTGAGGTCGAGCCGAGTTCGAATTTCTGCGAATAGACGTTTGCGCCAAGCTCCAGCAGGAACTGGTGCAGGGCCGGGTGGCCGCGCAGCGCGCCCACGCCGCCCACCGGCGCGCCGCACAGGGTGATCAGCTTGCCCTGGAACAGGTTGCCCGCGCCGTCCACGTCATGCCCGATCCAGCCAGCGGCGTTGCGGAACACCGAGGAGAACGCGCCGGTATATTCATCGGAGCTCATGAAGATGGCGTCTGCCGCGGCCACGGCTTTGCGAAGCTTCGCTGCATCGTCCAGTACGGGTCCGGGCTGACCCTCGATGAAAACCGGCAGCTCATATTCGGCAAGGTTCAGCGTGACCGCCGTGAAGGCATCCGCCATGTCGCGGTCCGCAAGGGCCGCAGCGGCGCCGACCATCCGCCAGTTGGACGAGCCGACCTGGCTGCTTCCCGACATGAAGAGGACTGTCTTTTTGGGCATTTTCCGCTCCTTA
>NZ_JBBGAZ010000023.1:0-25452 GCF_037478305.1 Cognatishimia coralii | reverse complement strand
CCCCCCCCCCCCCCCCCCCCCCCCCCCCCCCCCCCCGCCCCGGCCCTTGGCGGGGCTCAAACCAATTCGCGTGGGATGATGAAATCGACCAGTTGCCCCGTGTTGATCCGCAGGTCTCGCCAATCCGTGATCGGAAAATCCAAGATCGCCGTCGCGCAGGTTGGGTAATCAAAGTATCGTGGGTGATCGGGAAAGCGAACGACAAGCTCACTCGCCAGCGCGGCAATACCCGGGTTGTGTGCGATCATCGCAACCACATCAGCTTTGGCGTGCTGCAGCTCAGCAAACATGTCTTCAGGAGCCGCATGGTATAGGCTGTCCAGATAGCGCGTTTCCATGTCAAAGCCGATGTGCGCACAGGTCTCAACCGTCCGCTTTGCCGTGGAACACAGAACTTCTTGCGGCCAATATTGCTTGTCGCGCAGCCAGTCGCCCATTGCCTGCGCCGAGATATAGCCGCGTTTGTTGAGCGGCCGCGCGCGGTCTGGACCGGTGTGCTCCCAGCTAGATTTCGCGTGGCGGATCAGGATTAGGCGTTTGGTCATGTGATATCGGGTCCCAGAAAGGCACGCATGTGGAATTCTGATTGCGCGGGCAGGCGACCAAAGGTTTGCGACACAGGACAGGCCAGTCGCACCTTGCATCCTTGCATGCATTCTCGGCCCGCGGGCGATGATATATGCGATTTGCAGGCGGCAACGTCATAGCCGTCTGGCGTGAGCGCGTTGACTGGGCAGTTGGACAGACAAGGGGTCTCTGCACAGCTCAAACAGGGGCTTTCTGGAGGCTCGGGCAGCACAACGGCCTCGCGTAACGCCAAAGCGCCTCGAAAAGACACCATCATCCCCGCACGGTCATGCACCAAGAGGTTGACCGGAGAGCTATGGCACCTTCGTGTTCTGGTGGCCCATGTGAAAAACGGCGGGTAGGGCGGACCGTCAGAGGGAAAGAAAGCCTTTCCAGAAAGCTGATCCGCGAGCGCTCCGATAACCCGCTTTGACCAATGATCCATGGGATCTTTGGGTTCCTGAAATTCGGGCGATGATTTGAATATGGGCCAAAACGCAGGTTCATCCGGCCCCAACATCAACAGCGTTTGAAACCCAGCGAGGTCCATATCGCGCTCTGGATCAACTGGAAAGCCCCCCAGCATGCGTAACGCATTCGCTCGGCATAGGTGGTCCAGCTCCTCATAGGTCATTTGCGAAAGAAGGGCAGCGCCAGAACCCATCCCAGTTTTGCTGGCCGTTCATCCTGCCATTGCAGGCCAACCGTCATGTCGTCATGCCCGGCTTCAGGCTGCGCAATATAGGTGCCAAAAAGCCGATCCCACAGGGACAGAGAAAACCCATAGTTGCTGTCATGCTCATGGCGGTGAACCGAGTGGTGCACGCGATGCATGTCCGGTGTCACCAGGACCATACGCAACACGCGATCAAACCCCAGCGGCAGGCGCAGATTGGAATGGTTGAACATGGCAGTGCCATTGAGCAGGATTTCAAACACAACAATCGCCAGCACCGAAGGCCCAAGCAAATAGACCAAGCCGATCTTCAACAGCATAGAGAGTGCGATTTCCACGGGATGAAACCGGATCGCCGTCGTCACATCCATATCCCGATCCGCATGATGAACGCGGTGCAAGCGCCACAGGATCGGTATCTTATGGGTTATCAAATGCTGCGCCCAGATCGCGAAATCAAAGATCAGAACCGCCAGAACGAACTCGACCCACAGGGGCCAGCCCAGAGCATTAAACAACCCCCAACCCTGAACGCTCGCATCTAAGGCTGCCCCGGCGGCCAAAGCTGGCAGAACCAAAGCCACCAGTCGCAGGGTCGCAGTGTCGATCAACACAAGACCCCAATTGGCGATCCAACGGCTTTGACGTTTTTGCTGACGTGGTCGACGCGGAAACAGGGTCTCCGCACTCGCCAAGGCGATGAAAAGGCCTAGAAATACTGACAGGCGTATAAGGGCTTCGTTTTCCATGGAGAGACCATGAAAGCCGCGCGCGGGGCTGTCAATTCTGACAGCGACACATTTGCGTTAAGCGCGAATGAGCGAGCCTGCGCCGTGGTCTGTGAAAAGCTCTAGCAAACAGGCATTCGGGGCACGCCCGTCCAGAATAACCACCGCACGCACGCCGTCTTTGATGGCATCCAGCGCTGTTTCGGTTTTCGGGATCATGCCGCCTGCAATCGTGCCGTCTTCGATGAAATCACGGATCATTTGCGCGCTAAGCTCGGTGATGACCTCGCCGTCCTTGTTTTTCACGCCCGAAACATCGGTCAACAGCAACAGGCGATCGGCTTTCAAAGCCCCTGCGATGGCGCCAGCGGCGGTGTCTCCGTTGACGTTAAACGTCTCGCCATTGCGGCCCGCGCCCAAGGGGGCAATCACTGGGATCGTGCCGTTCGCGGCCATATCCTGCAAAACGGTTGGGTTCATGTAGGAGGGCGTTCCGACGAAGCCCAAATCCGGATTGGTCTGATCACAGATCATCAGGTTCGCGTCTTTACCAGACAGGCCCACGGCCTTTCCGCTCGCCATATTGATCGCCTGCACAATCCGCTTGTTCACGGTGCCAGAGAGAACCATCTCGACGACTTCAACGGTGGCTTTGTCTGTGACGCGTTTGCCGTTCACGAACTCGGACTTGATTTCGAGCTTTTCAAGCATCGCATTGATCATCGGTCCGCCGCCATGCACGACGACTGGCTGAATGCCGACCATCTGCATCAGAACCACATCGCGCGCGAATTCTTCCATCGCCTCGTCAGAGCCCATGGCGTGACCGCCAAGCTTAATGACGACGGTCGCCCCGGTATAGCGCTGCATATAGGGCAGGGCAGATGACAGGGTGCGGGCGGTGGCGATCCAATCGCGGTTCATGTTTTGCGTTCTCATGCGTAGGTCCTCTGACGGACGGGTTTAGCGGGTTCGGGGCTGGGGGCCAAGCTTTAGATCAGGTTCGCGATCAAGGCGCGTAGGGTCGGGATGCCGTCGCCTTTTTCAGAGCTGGTCAGGACGATTTCAGGAAAAGCCGCCGGATGTTTGGACAGTTTGCTGCGCACTTGATCCATGATCTTGGCGCGGTCCTTTTCCTTGACCTTGTCGGCCTTGGTCATGACGACCTGGAATGTGACCGCGGCGCTGTCGAGCAGGGACATGATTTCCTCGTCCACGTCTTTCACGCCATGACGGCTGTCAATCAGCACAAAGGCGCGGCGCAGACCAACGCGGCCTTGCAGATATTGCTTGAGCAGGCGCTGCCATTTTTCAACCACTGCCAGCGGCGCATTGGCAAAGCCATAGCCGGGCAGGTCGACAAGATAGTGGCTCTCGGTCAGGGTAAAGAAGTTGATTTCCTGCGTGCGACCCGGCGTGTTGGAGGCACGTGCGAGACCCTTGCGCCCTGTCAACGCATTGATCAGGCTGGATTTGCCGACGTTCGAGCGGCCCGCGAAACAGACCTCAATCCGGTCATCCGCTGGCAGGCCATTCATGGCCACGACGCCCTTTAGAAAGTCAGCATTGCTGCCGACAAAGAGCTTACGGCCCTTTTCGCGGCTGATCTCGTCAGGCTCTTCGACAATAGGGAAAGGCAGTTGCATCAGATCATCTCCAACTTGTCGCCAACACGGACGAGGCCGCCTTGGGTGACGGCGATTTTAACGGAGAAATCTTTATGCCCGAATGTCTGCAAAGCACCCAACGTGTCTGCATCCCGTTCACCGGTATCAGGGTTTGATGTGGTTGCCATGCACCGTTCGGTGCGTTCACGGACGGAGACAACGGCCTGACCCAGACGCAAATCGCGGCCAACCCAGTCGAGCTCTTCCCACGCGGGCAGACCATCAAACCAAATATTGCCGCGCCAACGATGGATGGACAGATCCTTGCCCAACTGCGCTTCTACCTCTTTGTGAGACGCATGGTTGCAGAGCGTCAGGGAGGGCCAGCTGCTGTCGGTAAACCCTTGTTCAGAGGCCTCGATCAGTTTCACAGGCTTGGCGCGGCCCTCTGACATCAGGGGCATGACCCAGTCGATAAACGCCGCCTGATCCGCGTTCGGATCAATGACCAGATCGTCCAGATCAGGGTGGCTAAGCCGCAGTTTGTGCGCCTCGGTCTTGCAGGTGATCGCCATCAATTTCGGAGACCCAGCTGCGCGCGTGAAATTGGTGCAGCGCACCCAATTGGTGCCGTCCAGCTTCGCGGCCTCATGAGCTACGGCCCAAAGACGATCCCCGGGCATGCTCTGCCCGGGGACCAATGTGACTTCACTTACTTCTTCCCGCCCGTGCGCCTTGATCGGGTGGCGCCAGAGCGAAGTGACGGTCAGTGTCATTTTTCTTCCTTCGGCTTGCGCTTGAAGCCCGATTTGATGTTGCCAAAGACATCGGGCTTATAGCCGTGGATCCGCATGATCGAATATTGCTGGATGAAGGTGATCAGGTTGTTTGCGATCCAGTAGACCACCAGACCCGAGGCAAAGCTGCCCAGCATGAACATAAAGACCCATGGCATCCAGGCAAAGATCATCTGTTGGGTCGGATCTGTTGGGGCCGGGTTCAGCTTTTGCTGCAGCCACATCGAGACCCCCAGGATGATCGGCAGAACACCAAGGCTGAAGATAAAGAAGAAGCTATCCGGGCTTGGTGTTGCATAGTTGAGCAAACCAAACAGGTTCAGGATCGAGCTTGGATCAGGTGCCGAGAGGTCGGTGATCCAGCCCACCCAAGGCGCGTGACGCAGTTCGAGCGTCACGAAGATCACCTTATAAAGAGAGAAGAAGATCGGGATTTGCAGAAGGATCGGCAGACAGCCCGCGGCCGGGTTTACCTTTTCCTTCTTGTAGAGCTCCATCATGGATTGCTGCAATTTCTGACGGTCGTCGCCGGCCGCTTCTTTCAGCTTCTCCATCTGCGGCTGCAGTTCTTTCATCTTGGCCATGGACGCATAAGAGCGATAGGCCAGCGGGAAGAGCACGATCTTGATGATCACCGTCAGACCAATGATCGCCCAGCCCATATTGCCGATCAGCTCGTTAAGGTAATGCAGCAGGGCAAAGATCGGCTTCGTTAGAAAGAAGAACCAACCCCAGTCGATGGAATCGAGGAAACCGGTGATGCCGCCCTCACGCTCGTAAGCGCGGATGGTGGCCCATTCCTTGGCACCTGCAAACAGCTGGCTGTCGACAGTGATGGTTTGACCCGCAGCAATGGTTTGCGTCGGCATAACGGCCTCGGCCTGATAGATGCCGCGACGGTCGTCGTATTTGCCTACGGCCTTGAAACCAGAGTTCTGAGATGGGATCAGCGTCGCCATCCAGTAGTGGTCGGTAAAGCCGATCCAGCCGTTTTCCGCCACGGAAATGGACTCGGCCTTGGCGCCTTCGGTTTGGTTGAACTCAAAGTCGACCATATTGTCATAGCTGGTCTCAGTGAGCTCGCTGTCGGTCATGGAAATCAGACCTTCGTGCAAGATGAAGAAGTTCTTCAGGTCCACAGGTTCGCCATGACGGGCGAGGATGCCATAGGGCGCCAAAGACACGGTGCCTGCACCGGTATTTTCAACGGTTTGTTTGACCGAGAACATGTAGTTCGCGTCCACCGAGACTTCGCGGCGGAAGGTCAGGCCCGCGCCATTGTCCCACGCCAGAATGATCGGGGAGGTTTCGGTCAGCGCGTCGCCTGTTTCCAGCGACCAAATGGTGTTTGCGCCAGGCACTTGATCAAGGCTCAGCCCCGCGCCCGGAGCCCAGCCATAAAGGGCGTAGTAACCGCCCGGTTCGGTGCGCGGTTTAAACAGGTGAACGATGTCCGCGTCGGGCGCCTGAGTTTCGCGATAGTCCTTGAGGGACAGATCGTTGATGCGACCACCCTGCAAAGAGATCGAACCCTTAAGGCGCGCCGTCTCAATAGCGACAGTTTCAACCTGAACGGTTGACGCTTCGGTCTGCGTGGTTTCCCCGGTCGATGTGGTGGACAGAGGCGCGGCTGCTGTTGGCGTTGCAGTTTGCGTCGCCGTGGTGGCGTTGGGATCCTCGGTGACCGGAGGCTCTGCCGGTGGGAAGAAATACATCCAAACCAAAAGAACGGCGAGGCTGAGGCCTGTTGCCAGAATTAGATTCTTATTGTTGTCGTCCATGACGCGGGGCCACCTGTTTTCCTGGACGTCCCGGCCATTGCCGCGCGCGCCCGTCTTTAACCTTTGGATGCACCTATGCTTTGCCCGGCACAGGGACAAGGGTGCAATAGCTCAGGGTGGTTCAACAGAGGTCAGCGCCAAAGGTCAAGTGGATTCCCCCTGTGGCGGCTTGGCAGGCGGGGGAACGGGCGGATTTACCCAGTTTTTCGGTCCAGAGAGGGGAGTGACGACAGTTTCTTTGCATGCGCGCGCATCCAGGGAATCGTGTCTTTCAGTGGCATCGGACGCGCAATTCCAAAGCCCTGTACATGCCCACAGCCCAATTGCGCGAGCATCGTGTGTTCGCCAGCGGTTTCCACGCCTTCGGCCAAAGTCTCAATCCCCAACTGTTCTGCCATGGTCACAATCGCAGCGATCAGTTTCTGCTGGTCCTGATTGCGATCTACCTCTTTGATAAAAGAACGGTCGATTTTGAGCCGATTGGCGGAAAACCTTTGGACAGAACTGATAGAGGCATGGCCCGTCCCAAAATCATCCAAGTCAATCAGGCAGCCCATTTTTGACAAATCGCGCAGGTTTCGCGCGACCACCCCATCAGGAGTTCCGGCGATCACGGACTCCAGAACTTCGATCCCGATCCGTCGGGCCGGGATCTCATGCCGCTCCAGCTCCCACCCAATGCGTTCAGCAAGCATCGGATTGTGCAATTCATCGCCCGAAAAGTTGATGCCAACGCGTGCGACGTGATGCCCCTTCAAGTCCCAATCATGTAGGGCCGAGATGCTTTGGCGCAGCATTTCTTCAGACAATTGTTCCAACTGACCACACTCGGCCAAAGTGTCCAGAAAGTCGCCGGGGGGCATGATCCCATGCTGGGGATGGTTCCATCGCGCCAGGGCTTCAAATCCCGTGATTGCACCAGTTTCAGTTGAAACTTGCGGCTGAAACCAGGCAATGACCTCGTTATTTGCCAGAGCATCCCGCGCCTCTTCACAGATTTTCTTGCGCGATTGGTGCTTTAGCAGAAGCGTCGGAGAAAAGGCGCGAATAGAGGAATTGCTGGCGCGTAAGGCCGCAGACAGGGCGATGGCAGCGCCCTCTTCAAGCGCAGAAAGAGCATGGTCCTGCATCTGCCCGCTGATGCAAAATCCGACAGAGACTGTCACACGCGTGCTGTTTCCGTCGATCAAAACCGGACTTTCAAGCGCCGACTTGATGCGATTGGCCATATGAATGCAGATTTCCAGATCCAGATGTTTGACAGGATGGAGCATGCACTTAAACGACCCCTCTGCGATGCGCGTGATCAGATCGCCATCTCGCAATACATGGGTCAGACGTTCTGCAAGGCTGCGCTGGAGATGGAAGCCGGCTGTGTCACCATGCCGACTCAAGAAATCCGAGAGGCGGTCGACTTGGACAATGAAACAGGCAGTCTTTTGGTGGTGCAGTGACAGTTTTTCAGGCCAATCATCTGTCAAAGCCTCAAGTTGAGCCGGAGTCGGCAGGCCCGTCAGACCATCCCCATTGGCTGCAATCACGGAAACTGATTGAGCCTGTCGAAAAGCCAAAAATGCAAAAGGCAACAGCAGGCCAGACATGAAAAAGCCCAAGGTGCCACCCAATTGATAGGCGATCGCACTAAGGGGAACGATGCAAAACACCAAAAGGCGCGCGTCGATTTTGGTCACCAAGGATTGAACCGAGGAGATCAGATCGTTCAGTTTCAGAATTTGCCCCATGCGCAGACCATCCAAACCTAATCAGAGTTGGATGGTCAGATTATGTGCGGAGGGTGAGTCGAAGCTTAACGTAACTTGGGCGGGAGGTCGGAATCTGCTTCGAATTTTACAGACCCCAATTCGAGGCCCGCGAAATCAAAGAGTTTTGGGTCCAACAGATGCGATGGCCGCGCGTTCATCAGGGCTCGGAACATGACCTGGCGACGACCGGGGCTGTTCTTTTCCCATTGGTCCAGGATCTGTTTGACCTGTTGGCGCTGCAACCCGTCTTGCGAGCCACAAAGATCACATGGGATGATCGGGTAATTCATCGCCTTGGCGAATTTCTCGCAATCCTCTTCGGCCACATGCGCGAGAGGGCGATAGACAAAGAGGTCGCCTTCTTCGTTCACAAGCTTTGGCGGCATTGTCGCCAAACGGCCTCCGTGAAAGAGGTTCATAAAGAAAGTTTCCAGAATGTCGTCGCGGTGATGGCCCAAAACGACAGCCGAGCAGCCTTCTTCGCGCGCGATCCTGTAGAGGTTGCCGCGCCGAAGCCTTGAGCAGAGCGCACAATATGTGCGGCCCGCCGGCACCTTGTCTTTTACGATGGAATAAGTGTCCTGATATTCTATCCGGTGCTCAACGCCCATGCGTTCCAGAAATTCAGGAAGGACGGTGGCTGGAAAGCCCGGTTGTCCCTGATCAAGATTGCACGCGAGAATATCGACAGGCAGAAGTCCACGCCATTTGAGTTCGTGCAAAACTGCCAAAAGCGTGTAGCTGTCCTTGCCGCCCGACAGGCAAACCAGCCAGCGTGCGCCACGTTCTATCATCCCGTATTGTTCGATCGCTTCGCGCGTATAGCGCACGATCCGTTTGCGCAGCTTCTTAAAACTCGCGGAGGATGGCGCGCCAGCAAACAGTGGGTGAATATCGTCTTTATCTTCGTCAAGCATGTGCCGCATATGCCAAAGTTTCATTGCTGAGAAAAGCAGGAAACACAGCGGTTGCTAAGAGTGCCAAGACGTACCCCTCGATCTGGGTGATTGGAGACTTAAATGAACCGCGAACTGCTAGGTCGCCTTTTGCTGTCGGTCTTTGACGCAATATATGTGATCAATCTCGTATCGCGTCCCGATCGTTTGCGGGACATCAAGGTCCAGCTGTCGCGGTTGGGTTTGAGTTTCAACGACCCGAATGTGATTTTGTTTCAAGCCTCGCGGCCTGTAAGCTCCGGCGATTTCCCGACGCGCGGCACGAAAGGATGCTTCGAAAGCCATTTAGCAATATTGCGAGACCTTGAAACGAGAGGGCTAAATCGCGTTTTGATTCTCGAAGACGACGCGGACTTTTCAAGCAATATAGACGAAATTCTTTTCCCGCTGCTGAGAGATCTTTCCCAGTGCAAATGGGACATGTTCCTAGGGTATCCGCCAGATGGCTTTCGGCCTTCGAACTCAGGACTTGCGCAGCTTCCTGCAGATGTGCCGTCTGTTAAGCTTCACTGCTATGGCGTCACAAAGGACGCCGCCCATTTGGCAGGTCCATTCCTAGAGAAAATTTACATGCGACCTGGGGGCCATCCCCTTGGAGGCGCAATGCATGTGGATGGTGCCTACAATTGGTTTCGAAAAGCATATCCCGACGTAAAAACGCTTGTGTCCATGACGCCAATTGCACATCAGAGGTCATCTAAAACCGACATTCATCCGCTGAGTTGGTTTGACCGGTGGCCCATCCTGAAAGATGCGACAAAGTCTCTAAGACGGCTTCGTGTTGCTTTACATTCGACCAAGCTCTTTTAGCTGACGCTGCAGGCTGGTGGCTTCGGGCGCTCCAATATCCAACGCAAAGACATAGGCATGCGTGAGATAGAATGCTTTAGCGTCTATCGCTGCGGCGCATTCCGCGGCCTCAGTATAGAGCGCGACCAGAGCGGGTTTGTCGTCCCGCTCGTGCGCTTTCAAAAGCCGCGCGTCTAAGGTGCTCATTCCGCCGCGATTTTCTGGCGGCGTTTGGCGATCTTCTCGGCGACCCATTGGTGGAACAGATGCGTCGGCCCGTCCATTGCGGGCGAGAACCGTCCGCCGTCAAAACCAGGCGCATGGCGGCCGCGCTGCATGCCTTCAACCACAAAGACGTCCTCTTCAAAGACGACTTTCCACTGGGCCGCATTTTTGGCACGCAAGGCCTCATCGGTGTCCTCTTCGGAATAATAGAGGTGGATGTGTTCTGCCGTCTGATCCATGGCCTTGGGTTCCAGAATAATCGCGAACGCATGATCGCGCTGGGCGCCAAGCATCACATTGGGGAAGACTGTGATATATTCCGCGCCTTCGTTCCATTTGTCTGAAAGCCCAGGAAAATCCGGGAAGACCTCACCGTTCTCGCCTTCGATCTGACGATAGACCAAGGTGCCTTGGCCGGAGTATTTGCCGGGCTCTTCGATATTGTAGTGATCTTCAAGGCGGGAATAGCTGTTGAGGCCGGGGTGCACCCAAGGCAGGTGATAGCTCTCGCAGTAGTTCTCGACTGCGAGTTTCCAGTTGGTCGCGACGTCCAGACGGAAATAGCTGCCCTCGCCGCCGTGGATATGCGGGCTGTCAAATTCGGACCAGCGGGCCATGAGGTCGGCGTTCACCTCTTCAAAGGGCGCAGCGGTGCCCGAGAGGTTCACGAAGACTACATCACGCCAGATGTAGCTGCGCACTTCGATAAGACCCAAGGTGCTGCGGTCCATATCGTCATGGGTGTTCATACCGGGACCGCCCACATGCGGCGTGGCCACAAGTCGGCCATCTGTGCCGTAGCACCAGCTGTGATAGGGGCAGCGGATCACACCCTCGATCTTGCGAGGCTCGCTGACAAGGATCATGCCGCGGTGGCGGCAGATGTTGTGAAAGACGCGCACGGTGCCTTTCTTGTCGCGCAACAACAGAAGCGGCGCGCCGAGGAACTCGATGGGCTTGGCATCTCCGGGCTCTGGCACATCGGCGGCAACCGCAAGTCCAGACCATTGCTCATACAGCAAGGCATCCCGTTCCTCGGCGAAAACCGTGGGATCGGTGTAATGGGCATTTGGCAAACCGTTCGCCTTGGCAATCGGGCGGGCTACGCCTGAGATGTCTGTGACCATAGCTGCGTCCTCCGTCGCTGGTACGGTGATGCTACGCCTGAAATCACCTGACGCAAAATATCATGGCGACAGGAGTTTTCTCACAGCGACATCAAACGCCTGTTTCAGGCCCGCGTTTGGACCTGAAACGGATCAGAACGGTTTGTGCCACCAATGCTGAGTCGTGGGAAACTTTGGCGGCAGGCCAACGTCCTGACGCAGATGATCTGACAGCACTTGAGTCGCATCAGGCCTGCGCGGCGCGGGTTTCAGCGCTTCTTTGATCAGGACGATGATTATCTGCTTGAGCCCGAATTGCTGGATCAAATGTGCCAGCATCAGTTGAAGGTCCTGCAGCGGGGACGGGTTTTCAGTACGAGTCATGGGTTTCGTCGCCTCGTGCGGCGATCCTCTATCAATGGTGAAAATGGGAGTCCGGGTGTGGACGAAAGATCAGATGTTGGTCTGAGAAGTGTTCAAACGGGGGCGTTTAGCCGGCAAATGCCCAAGCTGCGCTTGCAGAGCCAGTTGTACGGCGGCGATAACGTGCTGCGATGGACATGGTACGCCTCCTCTGGCTTAGCGTTGAACTGACGCTGTTATAGGCGGCGCTGGTTTTATTGATAGTAGGGATTTCCTGTAACCCCGAGACCTCAGTCTTTCGTCGCGGAATTGCAACAACCCTTTGAATGGGTGTCAGTGCCCGGAACAGGATCATAGCCGCTGCTGCCCCAAGGATGGCAGCGCCCGATGCGGCGCAGGGTTAAGAGGCTGCCTTTGATGCCCCCGTGTTTTTCCAAAGCCTCAAGCGCATAGGCGGAACAGGTCGGCTGATAGCGGCAATTATGCCCGACCCATGGGCTAAAGATCAGCCGATAGGCGCGCACGGGCAGGGCGGCGATATGGGCAAGCGGGCTCATGTGCGGTTCTCATGCAGCTTTTTCAATGCATAGATAAGGTCGCGTTTGAGGTCTTCAAAGGGGCGGGCGGCGGTGACCTCGGCGCGGCCGATCAGGACATAGTCCCATCCCGCGTGTCCCTTTTGGGGCAAGATCGCCCGCGCGGCCTCACGCATCCGCCGTTTTGCGCGATTGCGCGCGACCGCGTTGCCGACTTTCTTGGAACAGGTAAAGCCCACGCGCACAGCCTTTGGATCATGCGGCTCGCCCTCGCGGCGTTTGCGCGCCTGCACCATCATGGATTTCGTGCCCTGCCGCCGGGCACGCGACGCCGCCACAAAATCCTTGCGAACTTTAATGACGTTCAGACATGACGAAGCCGCCGGAGGGGTCTCCCCCGTTGTGGCTGAGCCATCTTTGGGGGCCTCCGGCGGCGTCATATTCTTTACCTAAAGGCTGAGGCTTACGCGCTCAGCGCCTTGCGGCCACGTGCACGACGTGCGTTCAGGATCTTGCGACCGGCTTTCGTAGCCATACGCGCACGGAAGCCGTGGCGGCGCTTGCGAACCAGGTTGCTAGGTTGGTAGGTGCGTTTCATCGCTCCGTCTCCGTACTTATTAAGGGGCCTGCGCCGACTCACATCGGGCTGACGTTCTATTCGAAGCCCTGCCTATAGGGGTGGCTTGGGGGGAAGTCAAACGCCGATCCCCGGTTTTGCAACAAAAATGCTGCGATTGGGGGTGGGAATGTTTCAATTCCATTACAATATGGCCGCTTTCATCACAGAAGACGTGATCAAGTTCAAGCGCCTGTGAAGACCCTTTCGATATTGCGCACTAAAGGACATCTTGGGGTCACCCGAAGCCAAGAGATAGGTAAGATGTCAGATATGAGTGAAGCCCCAAAGTCCGGATTGGCCAAGCGCCTGCCCTTGATTGCAATTCTTGTGGTGGCCGCAATCGGAGCCTTTACCTTGCGCGACTATCTCACCTTTGAAACCCTGCGCGACAACCGCGAGGCTCTGCTGGCGTTCCGTGATGCGAACTACCTTGCAACCGTGGCTGTCTTTATGCTGGCCTATGTGGTGATCGTTGCTTTCAGCCTGCCCGGCGCGACCATCGCGACGCTCACGGGTGGCTTTCTGTTCGCGACCTTCCCGGGCGCATTGTTCAACGTGACCGCGGCCACCATCGGCGCGATCCTGATCTTTATGGCGGCCCGTTGGGGCCTTGGCGAACGGCTTGCGGCCAAGATGGAAGGCTCTGAGGGCGCTGTGAAGAAAATCAAAGACGGCATTGATGAAAACCAATGGTCGATGCTGTTCCTGATCCGCCTCGTGCCTGCGGTGCCATTTTTTGTGGCGAACCTTGTGCCTGCGCTCGTGGGCGTGCCGCTCAACCGCTTTGCCATCTCGACCTTTCTGGGCATTATTCCCGGCGGCGTGGTCTATACCTCGGTCGGCGCGGGGCTTGGCGAAGTCTTCGCCCGCGGCGAAACCCCGAACCTTGGCATTATCTTTGAACCTCAAATCCTGCTGCCGATCCTTGGCCTCTGTGCCCTCGCAGCGCTCCCTATCGTCATCAAAGCCCTGCGCGGCCAAAAGGACTGATCCCGATGAAACACATTAAAACCGATCTTCTCGTCATTGGAGCGGGCTCTGGCGGGCTGTCCGTCGCAGCCGGCGCGGTCCAGATGGGCGCAGATGTAACCCTGCTTGAGGGCCACAAAATGGGCGGAGACTGTCTGAACTTTGGCTGCGTTCCGTCAAAGGCGTTGATCGCCAGCGGCAAGGCGGCCTGGGGGCAGGCGCATGCCTCAAAATATGGTGTGGCGGATGTGGTGCCGCAGGTGGACTACGCGGCCGCCAAGGATCATGTTGCCGATGTGATCGCGGAAATTGAGCCCAACGACTCAGTGGAGCGTTTCGAAAGCCTCGGCGTGCGCGTCATTCAGGAATATGGCGAATTCGTCTCGGATCGCGAAGTCAAAGCAGGCGACACGCTGATAAAGGCACGCCGAGTTGTGATCTCGACAGGGTCTTCGCCATTCGTTCCGCCGATCCCCGGTTTGGACTCTGTGCCCTATCAAACCAATGAAACGCTGTTTGAACTGCGCGAGCAACCAAAGCACCTCTTGGTGATCGGCGGAGGCCCTATCGGCATGGAAATGGCACAGGCGCATCGTCGTCTTGGATCTGAGGTCACAGTCATCGAAGGCATGAAGGCGCTGGGCAAGGATGATCCGGAGCTCGCCGCCATCGTTCTGGAAAACCTGCGCGAAGAAGGTATTCAGATCGAAGAGGGCGCTTTGGTCTCTGAAGTGCGCGGCAAAGAGGGCGCCATTGAGGTCGAAGTCCAAGATGGTCGTGTCTTTAAAGGTACTCACCTTTTGATGGCCGCGGGACGTAAGCCCAATATCGACAAACTGAATCTTGAGGCCGCAGGGATTGAAACCACCCGCACCGGTATCAAAGTTGACGCAGGCATGCGCACCACCAACCGGCGTGTCTACGCCATCGGCGACGTCGCGGGCGGTCTGCAATTCACCCATGTGGCCGGCTATCACGCGGGTCTCATCATCCGTTCTGCTCTCTTTGGCCTGCCTGCCAAAGAACGCACCGACCACATCCCTTGGGCCACTTATACCGAGCCGGAAATGGCGCATGTCGGGATGACCGAAGCGCAAGCGAGAGACGCGCACGGCGACGCGCTCGAAGTCGCACGCTTCCATTACACCCACAACGACCGCGCCATTGCCGAGCGCAAGACCAAAGGCCTGATCAAAGTCATGGTCGTCAAAGGTCGCCCCATCGGAGCCTCTATCGCTGGCTATCAGGCGGGTGAACTCATCAACCTCTGGGCGCTCGTGATCGCCAACAAACTGAAAATGTCCGCCGTCGCCAATATGGTCGCACCCTATCCCACGGTCGGAGAGTTGAATAAACGTGCCGCAGGTGCTTATTTCTCTCCAAGACTATTTGAAAACCCTAAGGTGAAATCAGTGGTGCGCTTCGTGCAGCGCTGGCTGCCTTAAGAGGCACGGCAAGGACCCGGCGGCGCATATGCTTAGAACCCTCTCAGGACGGTTTCTCATTCTGACCATCATCTTTGTGATGGTGGCAGAAGTCCTGATCTTTGTGCCGTCGATTGCGCGGTTCCGTGAGGACTATCTCTTGTCGCGTCTTGAACGCGCCCAGATCGCGTCGCTGGCCTTGCTGGCCGACGATATGATCAGCAAAGAGCTTGAGACCGAGCTGTTGCGCAACGCCGAGGTCTATAACGTCGTGCTCAGACGCGACGAGGTGCGCCAGCTGATGCTCAGCTCAGAGATGCCAGCGCCTATTCAGGATACCTTTGATTTGCGTGATCCGTCGGCGTGGACTCTGATCTACGACGCGATGGCGCGCCTGTTTAAGCCAGAGCCCGAAGTCATCCGCGTCATAGGCGCGCCGGTTCTTGAGGCCGGGTTGCTGATCGAAGTCACGATCTGGACCAAAGACCTGCGCAACGCCATGGTGGATTATGGGCTAAACATTCTGGTCCTCTCCGCTGTGATCTCAATCTTCACGGCGTCCTTACTGTTTGTCGCTGTGCGGATGATCCTGGTGAAGCCCATCAAAGGCGTCGTCGGCTATATGCAACGCTATGCCGCCGCGCCCGAGGACGCCCGTCGTATCATCCAACCCGGCGCTGGGGTTGAAGAGCTGCGCGAGGCGGAAGTGGCGCTGCAGACGCTTCAGACTGAACTGACTGCGGCTTTGAAGCAGCGTGAACGCCTGGCTCAACTCGGCGGCGCCGTCGCTAAAGTCAGTCACGATCTGCGCAATATTTTGACGTCGGCTCAGTTGTTCACCGACCGCATCGAGATGTCCGAAGACCCGACGGTCAAACGCATGGCCCCCAAGCTCGTGAACTCAATCACACGTGCGGTGCATCTCTGCGAAAGTACGCTGGCATTCGGGAAAGCCGAGGAACCTGCTCCTAAACTGACAGACGTCCCAATCGCCGACGTGGTTCAGGATGTCGTGGAATCCGAAAGCCTCGCCATCGGAGACTTCGATCTGAAACTGACCAACGAAGTGGCTCAAGGCGCGTTGGTCATGGCCGACGCAGAGCAGCTTTACCGCGTGATCCACAACCTAGTCCGCAACGCGCGACAAGCGATTGTCGCCGCAGGGCAGGCAGGCGAAATCACGATTGCGCTGGAAGATGCCCCAGACCATAGCCTCATCCGCGTCAGCGACACGGGCCCTGGTCTGCCACCCAAAGCGCTCGAGCATCTTTTCAAGCCATTTCAAGGCGGTATGCGCAAAGGCGGCACCGGCCTCGGTCTTGCGATTTCATCCGAACTGATCCGCGGCCATGGCGGCGAGTTGACCCTTGAGAAGAGCGATGAAAGCGGCACGGTCTTCAAAATCTGTCTGCCAAAGGGCGACGCGGCAGAAATCTGAAAAAAGTCACTTTTTGCGCTTGCGAGTCGCGCAGCTTAGGATTAAACCGCCCCTCACACCGCGCTCTGGTAGCTCAGCTGGATAGAGTACTTGACTACGAATCAAGGGGTCGGGGGTTCGAATCCTCCCCAGAGCGCCATTTTCCCAAAATAGCTGATGCTAAGCCGGCGCTAGTTCTCATGCGGATCGCCATCGTGCTTACGTTTGTAAGGCATGCGCTCCAGTCGGGCAATTCACAGGGAGCCGCAAACATCCGCCACCCCACCTGACTCCCTTGACCGAAAACCTCCTCAATCCTCACGAAATGCTTTGTTGAAGTAATCAACAAGCGGTTTTGTCAGATAGTTTAGGGGAGAGCGCTCAGAGGTCTTAATAAATGCTTCCACAGGCATACCGGGGAGTAGTTCTTGTCCCTCAAGCTTTTCCAACTCGCCACTCAATGGAAGCAACTCTGCCTGATAATAGGATAACCCCGTGCGCTCGTCGGTGAAAACGTCCGCCGACAGTCGCGTAACCTGTCCCATGATTTCAGGCGTAAACCTCTGATCAAAAGCCGAGAACCTAAGCGAAACCTCTTGGCCTACATGAACCTGGTCAATGTGGATCGACTCGATGCGGGACGACACGACCAATGGCTGGTCTTGAGGGATCACGAACATGATTGGTTGCGCCGGGGATATGACGGATTGGACCGCGAAAATCTGGCTGTCGTAGATGACTCCAGAAACAGGCGTTCGGATTTCCAGTCGCGCAAGGGTCTCAAGCAACGCCAAGCGGCGCTCTGACAGTTCCAACTCTTGGTGCCCGATCTCGCGCAAGCTGGTGATGGCCTCTTCGCGGGTCTGGGTCTGGAGCCTTAGTTTCTGGATCTCAAGCCCTGCGATCTCGCCTTTCAAAAGCGCAATATTGGATTGAAAACTTCCGATCTCCCCCTTCAGACGAGAATGCTCACGCCGTTGCGCAATCAGGCGGTTGGCCTGCGTCAGGCCTTTGTCGAAAAGGGCTTGAATGTCAGAGAGTTCTTCCGCGACGAGGACCTCTTGTTCTTTGAAGGCGCTCAGTTGGGATTGCGCGCCTTGAATTTGGTTGGACGCCTGGAGGATTTGTTCTTCAAGCTGCGCCGTTTCCTGTTCAAGCGCGTCTTTGCGCGCATGGAAAAGGCGTTCTTGGCCTTTCAAAAGCTCGGTAAATTGCGCGTTTTCGCGAAAGCCCTTCGTGGGGTCGTCAACAAAGGAAAGTCTCTCGGCGTTGTCGCGTTCGGCCTCCAGCCTGGCGCGCCGGGCGAAAAGCTCAAAGAGCTGGCCTTCGACGATGGCCAGTTCTGATGTCAGAAGCGTATCATCCAGATGCAGAAGGACATCGCCAGCCGCCACGCGATCGCCGTTTTTGACGTAAATGTCGCCAACAACACCGCCTTCAGGGTGTTGGATGACCTGGCGATTGCTTTCCACTTGGATCATACCCGAGGAAACCACGGCGCCAGATATCTTTGCGTTGACGCTCCAAACACCCAACCCGCCGACAAGGCCGAGGATTGCCAGATAGCCAATCGAAAGCGGTAAGCGCGCGTTCCAGGTTTTTGTCGGGCGTTCCTGCGCGCTCATGCGGTTGCTCCTTGACGCAAAGATTGCTGGACCTTGTCTTTGTTTTTCAGGCTGGATTGCAGCACTTCGTCGCGTGGCCCGTCGGCCTTGATGCGTCCGGAGTCAATCACGACCAAACGGTCGCATTCCGCGATGGCCATTGGACGGTGCGTCATGATGATGACCGTGCGATCTGTCGATTTAAAGCCGCGAACAGCCTTGTTGAGGGCCTCAGACCCTTCGGCATCAAGCGCCGAGTTTGGTTCATCCAGCACCAGTAAAACCGGATCGTCATATAGGGCGCGCGCAAGGGCGATGCGTTGTTTTTGACCGCCTGAAAGCTGACTGTCCTGGCCGTGCACAATGGTTTGATACCCATCTGGCAGGGACAGGATCATGTCATGAGCATTGGCGCGTTGGGCGGCCTCAACGACTTTTTCGTCGTCAGGAGTTTCGGACATACGCGCGATGTTTTCGGCAATCGTTCCGCTGAAAAGTGTCACGTTTTGAGGCAGATAGCCGACGTATTTGCCGAACTCGTCCAAATCGTATTGGGTGAGTGTCGCGCCTCCCAAACGGACCTCGCCATTTGCCGGCTGGATAATCCCCATCAAGGTTTTCGCAAGCGTCGACTTGCCGGACCCGCTCTTGCCAATAATGCCGACGACGCTTCCCGCAGGGATGCCTAAGTTGATGCCCGACAGAACGGGCTGACTGGTGTCTGGGGCAAAAACGCCAAGGTTTTTCACGGCAACCCGCGCGGCAGGTCGCGGCAGGCTGACGGCGGGTGCTTCCGGCGGTGTTGCGCGCAAAAGGCCGCCCAACTCGCGCCAGCCGGCGAGAGACCGTACGACGACTGGCCACTGCCCTATGGTTTGTTCAATCGGTGCCAAGGCTCGGCCCAACAGGATGGATCCGGCGATCATCGCTCCGGCTGTCATTTCGCCCTGCAAAACCAGCCAGGCACCAACAGCCAACATTGTGGACTGCAGAAACATGCGAAAGGCCTTTGTCATAGCAGAGAATAGCCCGGTCCAATCACTTGCGCCCATCGTTTGGTCCAACCCGTTTTCTCGTAGGGCATGCCAGCGATTGGCCACAGCTGTTGTCATGCCTTGAGCACGAATTAATTCCGCGGAATGACGAGCTTGATCGGCGAAACTATGGGCTTGTTGTGAGGCCGATTGCGCCTCTGCGGTTTTGGCGCGCGTCAGCCAGTTGTTGAGCAGAGTGACCACGATCAAAAGCCCACCGCCCGCAACCGCCATCCATCCAAGAACCGGATGAAAGACAAAAATCGCCGCGACAAACAGCGGTGTCCAGGGCACGTCAAACAGAGCGAGCATCGCTGGAGAGGTGAGCGTCGCTTGAATTGTCTCAAGATCACGCAGGCCTGCGACCGGTGAATTGCGAAACTTAGGGTTCAGCGACTGCTTAAGGACTGCGCGAAAAACCCGGTCATCCAGAGAGGTCTGAAAGCGGGCCCCAAATCGTGCGAGAACGCGACCGCGTGCGTAATCCAAGATCCCCATCAGGCCAAAGAGCACCGCCACCAGAACAAAAAGCGCAACCAAGGTTTCCTCGGATCGCGAGCCAAGAACGCGGTCATAAACCTGCAGCATGAACAGCGGGCCAGTGAGCATGAGGAGGTTCACGAAGACACTGAAAACAAAGACAGAACCGAGCAATCCAGAGGCCTTTCGGCGCGCCATGACCAACTCTGCTTTACCCAATTTGCTCATTGCCAATGCTCCAGACTAAACGACGTCAAATCCGTATGTGTCCGAATCTCTATACGGAGGAAATCGGGCGCGACAAAGCGCAATTTCTGGTAGCACTGAGGGATTGCCTGCGAAAACCAGGGTTCTGAAATTGCATAGGTAGCGCCGTTTTCGACCCGCTGAGCGATGCAGATTTCAGTCGCTTTGGGGACCGTTTCGGGCTTCCGAAAACTGCGACTTGCCGCGGCTACGGTCTTTGTGAAACACTCCGCTGAACGTTAGGAGTTGTTCTTCATGGCCTACAACCGAGGTTATGCCTTTTTGATCGCCTCGGTGTTTGCCTGGCTGCTGACTTTGGTGTTGTTGGTCCAGACCTTCCTAGTGTCCCCCTACATTGGCGGCGTGTTTCAAGCCAAAGTCGGCGCAGGTTCAATCGTCCTTTTGCAGTCCGTACCAGATGGGCCTATCGAGGCTTCGGGGCTTAAGCCAGGCACGCAGGTTGTGGCCTTAAAAACAGCCGATGGCACGCGTCTTGATTTGACAGGGCGTGAGGCCATCCTGGGCCGTCACGAGACCGCGAATTTCTCGATTTATAACCAAACGCTGGACGACAAAAAGCGGTTCTGGGAAGTGCTCAACGAGGGCTCGTTTGAACTGATTGATGATAGCGGGCGTGCTTATCCGGTGAGCCCAATACAATCCCCAAAGTTGACGGATATTGATTTTGAAACTTTGTTGAAGATGGTCTTGGCCTTGGTCGTGATCATGGTGGCTGTCGGCATCTGGGTTTTTGCACCGCCAAGCTATGCGGTGACGATGCTTGCGATTAGTGGCTTGGGGCTTTCGGTCAATATGATCTGTGGCGCGTTTCTGGCGTTGAGCGAGGTCACAATTGCTCCGACTATTTTTCATGGGGTCATTTCGTTGGCCTCCTGGGGTGGGGCTAGTTTCTCTTTTGCGCTGCTGACGGTGATCTGGCATTTCCCCAGGCGGATTACGCGCGTGCCCGTGGCCGAGATTCTGATCTGTATCGGCATTTTGTTGCAGTTGAACATCATGTTTCAATGGCAAGAGTTGCCGTTGAATTCTTTCGAGATCGCCCACCTTTTACCCGCTCCCGTTGCGGTTTTCGCAAGCGCAGTTCAGTGGTTCAATACACGCGGTAGACCAGTTGAGCGGGCGTCGGTTATTTGGTTCTCGCTGACCATCTATGGGTTGGTGACACTAGTTTTGGTGCTCTATTCGATCCCGGTTGTATTCGACACGCCGCCGATCCTTGGCCCCGCCATGGCAAATGTCTTGCTGGCGCTGATTTTCTTTGGCATCGCTCTGGGAACCTTGCGCTATCGTTTGTTTGATGTGCATTGGATCTGGCTGCGGGTCTTGGTCTGGGTCTTTGCCGGTTTCCTCGTACTCGCAGTTGATCTGGCCTTGGCCTATTTGCTCAATCTGAACCAACTCCAGATTTTGCCGCTCGCGCTGTTAGTGGCAGGCTGGGTGTATTTTCCTATTCGGAATCGACTGATCGAATGGCTGTTTGGCGACAAAGTCATTCAAGTGAGCGACAATATTCCAGAGTTGCTCGAGCGGTTTAGCTCCGTGCGCAATCAGGACGAAATCGACGGACGTTTTGTGAGCTTCCTCCAACAAATCTTCAAAGCGCAAGAGGTCGCTTCGATCGATCCTATTCCACTGGAACAGTCCAAGGTCGAGAACCATGGGCTGTTTTTGCGGGTGCCGATGGTCACAAAAGGGCGTTCGATGAAGCTTGTGGGGAAGGCCAATGGGCGGCAGTTGTTTTCCGGAGCGGAAAAGAAAGCCGCGGATAGTTTTTTGCGGCTGGTGCGCTCAATCCAAGACGGAAATCATCGCGAAATCCAGCGACTGGACGAAGAACGGCGCCGCATAACGCGTGATCTTCATGATGACGTGGGCGGTAAGCTGCTCACCATGATCTACCAAGCCCCGAACGAGAAATCAGCCGAACAGGCACAAGAAGCACTGCAGGCTCTCAAAGAAACGGTGGCGGTTCTTGAGGATGCACAGGAAACGAAATTCGAAACCGCTTGGGCCGTCCTGTGTGAAGAGATGTCAGAGGTCTTGCCCAACATTCAATTCGTGAACGAGCATGCCGCGCATCGGGTTCTGTCGTCACGGGAATACGTGAACCTAAAACGGATTGTTCAAGAGCTTACGTCCAACGCGATGAAATATGCGGTGCCTGGATCTCTGGTGGTCACAACAGGCAGCACTGATGACGATGACATCGTCCTGCGTTTTCAGAACGGCGTTGCTAAGCGCCCGGATACCTCGCTGAGTGGGATGAGAGGGCTGACAAACATTAAATCACGGGCGTCCGAAATGGGGGGGACTGTTGAAATAGTGATGCCGTCAGAGGAACGGTCAGAGTTCGCGATAAAGATCACCTTGCCCGCTGAGCCAACTCCGTAGATGGCTTAAACCAGGCCCGCGCGTTCGGCAAAGATTGCAGCTTCGCTTCGGCTAGAAATCTCTAGTTTTTCATAGATCTTGCCAATATGGGTGGCGACGGTATGGCGGGAAATTTCAAGAAAGCCCGCGATCTCGGGACGCGAAAACCCACGTGACAAAAGCACTAGAACTTCGGTCTCCCTTTCGGTCAGCACATCGACCCTGATGTCATCGGCATCTGCGACCTTAGGTTCCTGACCGGGTACGATCCGTTGATCATTGACCATCGCGATGAGCTTGCTCGTGATCGAAGGCGTGATAGCCGGACGACCGTCTCGTATACCAATAAAATTCTCGGTGAGTTCCTCGATGCTTCGGTCTTTAAGAAGATATCCCTGCGCACCATTGGCCAGGGCTCCCGCTAAATGAACTCCCTCGTCGTGAATACTGGCGATAACGACATAGGCCTTGGGATGTATGGCGAAAATCTCCAGAAGAAAATCTTCACCGGACCCGTCAGGCAGGCTCAGATCCAAAACAATCAGGTCAAACGCGCGCTTTGCGATAATTGGGCGGGCCGCACTGAGAGTAGAGGCCGCGACGATCTCTGGCGATACAAATGCCCGGTTCAACACTTCGGTTAAACGATGCCGGGCGCCTTCGTGGTCTTCTATGAGCAATATAGACTGCATGGTCTCTGCATACGTTATTGTTTCCAAATCGCACTCGTTCACCTGAACTATATCCACCCCTCAAGTGACGGATATCGCGACTCTTATCCTACTTCTAAACTTTCGTTGACGTTTGGGAAGGCGTCGCGCTCGTTTTCGAAATTTACGCGTCAAGAGACGCAATTGTGCACATCGAGCCAATAGGGGCGGCTCGTTTAAGGGGATGAAGATTAATGGCAAATTCTGGTTTTGACAAAGTACGCGACATGCGCGGCGACAACGATATTGACGTTGGTGACGGTGGCAGCCGCATTACAACAGGTAATGGCGACGACACGATCACAGCCGGCAATGGTTACGATAAGATCAAGGCTGGCGGCGGCGACAATCAGATTTCCGTTGGAGCTGGTGGCAGCAGTATTTCCACCAATGGCGGCGATGACACGATCACCGCAGGTGACGGTTTTGATCGCATCAGCGCTGGCAACGGCGACAACGATATCAATGTCGGAGACGGCGGAAGCTTTATCAAAACCGGTCGAGGAAACGATCTGATCGTCAGCGAAGACGGGTATGATTTTATCTTTGCAGGCGACGGGAACAACGAGATTGATGCGGGCGACGGTGGGTCGTTCATAAAATCGGGATCTGGTGACGATACAATCACCACCGGCGAAGGCTATGATAAGATCTTCGCAGGGAATGGAAACAACGAGATTAGCACTGGTGACGGTGGATCCTTCGTTCAAACCGGCAGCGGTGACGATACGATTGAAACCGGGGATGGCTGGGATTTTGTCCACGCAGGAAACGGCAACAATCAGGTAGATATTGGCGATGGCGGTGGGATGGTTCTCACTGGTTCGGGCGACGACAACGTCACGATTGGCGATCAGGGCTTCGCCTTCGTTCACACCGGCAGCGGGGATGACCGCGTTACCGTTCAGATTGACGAGCACCTCTGCTTTGCAAAACTGCTCGGTGGGAACGGCGTTGATACGCTGGTTCTGGACATCAGCCTCGACACCTATAAAAACGAGTATTTCCAAGCGGAGATGGCATACTTCCTCGAGCATCGTGCACCCGATGGTCGCCCCTTCTATTTCCGCTCGCTCAACATTTACGTGCATAGTTTCGAACAGGTGGAAGTCGTCGTCGATGGTGTTTCCCTTGACCCAATCGATCTGGATGTTGTGGCCTCAGACGACGCCGTGACACTCAGCGAAGACGACGGCGCAGTTTTATTTGGCTCGGTGGTTGATAATGACGACGTACCCAATGGTCTGGCTCAAGTAACTTTGATCCAAGGCCCAGTCGCAGGTGTCTTGGACTTGGCGCCTGACGGAACGTTCTCCTTTGACCCAAATGATGAATTTGAGTCTCTCGCAGAGGGCGAGGTCGCAGAGGTGACCTTCATCTACGAAGTCTCTGATCTGGACGGCGATACGTCTCAAGCAACCGCGACGATCTCAGTCATTGGCGATAATGATGCTCCATTCTTGGTTGCTGGAACTCTGTACGCGGCGGAAGACGGCGCGACCGTCGACATTGACCTGGCGTCTTTGGGCGATGACGTGGACAGCGACGATGACGGGTCCACCCTGACGTATTCCGTGACCAGCACCCCGAGTGAGGGAAGCGCGAGCATTTCTGGCACAACCCTGACTTTCGACCCGGGTGCCGATTTCCAAGATCTCGCACTGGGCGAGACCCGAGACGTAACGATCCAAGTCACCGCTGAAGACGCCCATGGTGCGACGGCTGTGAACACGGTGACGGTGACCGTGACTGGCGCCAACGACGCGCCAACATTGGCGACGGCGCTTGCGTCTGCTGATGAAGACGGAGCGACGGTTGATGTGGATCTCGCAGCCCTAGGTGCGGATGTTGACAGCGATGATGATGGTTCCACCCTGACGTATTCCGTGACCGGCAACCCAAGCGAGGGCAGTGCAAGCATCTCTGGTACAACGCTGACCTTCGATCCGGGCGCAGACTTCCAAGACTTGGCCGTGGGCGAAACCCGCGATGTGACGATCCAAGTTACCGCCGAGGACGCCCATGGTGCGACGGCTGTGAACACAGTGACGGTGACCGTGACTGGCGCCAACGACGCTCCAACTCTAGCGGCAGCACTCGCTTCTGCCGATGAAGACGGCGCGACGGTTGATGTAGACCTCGCTGCTCTGGGCGCGGATGTCGACAGTGACGACGACGGTGCAACGCTCATTTACAGCGTGACCGGTCAGCCAAGTGAAGGCAGCGCGTCGATTTCCGGCACGACCCTGACTTTCGACCCGGGTGCCGATTTCCAAAATCTCGCACTGGGCGAGACCCGCGATGTGACGATCCAAGTCACCGCTGAAGACGCCCATGGTGCGACGGCTGTGAACACCGTGACTGTGACCGTAACCGGTGGCAACGACGCTCCAACTCTTGCGGCAGCGCTTGCGTCTGCTGATGAAGACGGCGTGACGGTTGACGTGGATCTCGCAGCCCTAGGTGCGGATGTCGACAGCGACGATGACGGGTCCACCCTGACGTTTTCCGTGACCAGCAACCCAAGCGAGGGCAGTGCAAGCATCTCTGGTACAACGCTGACCTTCGATCCGGGCGCGGACTTCCAAGACTTGGCCGTGGGCGAAACCCGCGATGTGACAATCCAAGTTACCGCCGAGGACGCCCATGGTGCGACGGCTGTGA
>NZ_JBBGAZ010000022.1:0-27725 GCF_037478305.1 Cognatishimia coralii | reverse complement strand
CTGCGAACCCTGTCTCAGGTTTAAGGGCAAAAATATCGGATTTAAAGGCAAAATATCATATTTAAGGGCAAAGCAAGGCCGTTGATTTCGTTGGATTTCTCATCTCACAATTAAGGGCTACGCGACACCAGGCCTTCGTCCATCAGACGATAGATCTCGGTCAGCATGGCGAACTGGATCCGGTTCACAAGAAAGCCTGGACGTTCGAGGATCGCGACACCGACATGTTCGATGTTCTGCACCAGCATGCGGCTCCATGCCACCAACTCCGCTGGCGTATCGGCCGCATGGATCAACTCGATTACGGGAACGATATGACCCGGAGTAACATAGTGAATGCCCATCATCCGCTCTTTGCGTGTCATTTGAGCGGCGATGTCGGAGATTAGGAAGGACGAGGTATTGGTCGCCAGCACCACGTTTTCCGGACAGATCCTTTCGAGTTCCGCGAACAGGGCCTGTTTGACTTCCAGGGATTCCTGCACTGCTTCATGCACGAGGAAGACCCCTTCGATCGCGCTCGCAAGATCCGGCTCAAGTGTCACTCCGGCTAGCATGGCCTCCGATGCATCCGAATCCTCGACCAGTCCTGCCGCGATCGGGCGGGCCCGCTCTACGTAAGTGTCAAGCATGGTCTGATTGCTGTCGCAGATCACCGCATCATAGCCGTGATGCGCATAGAGTGTCGCGATGACACATCCCATGAATCCGGCCCCGACGACGCAAATCCTACCGGACCCGGGCGGCTCCGTACCGAACGCAAATTCCTTCAAACTTTCCTCCTCCCTTCAAATGGTATGAACCTTCGACTCTTCTGGACGACAGGCTTCTAGCCGACTGTATCACTCGAGCCGCTGCGATAGCCGCGCAAGGATCAGGAATGTTCCGATTGTGCGATGCCGAGCGGTCTCGGGTCCAATACGCAAACGTCGACAATATATATGGCTATGGTTATGATTTAATGCCGGGCACTCAATCAATAGAGTTGATTCCTGAACTTGCCCGACTGATTTATTGTGGTTTTGGTATGCTTCCGAGCCATCAAACCGGATGCCTGACACGGGAGAACAGGAATTGCGCAAAGATCGGCCAGAAGAACCGAACGACACGCCGTCGAAAGACTTGCTTCGGTCGCGCAATCTCACGCTGCACAAGCTGCACGTCTTTTGCACGATCGCCAAATTCAACAGTGTAACCCGCGCGGCGGAGTATTTGAATATTGCGCAACCCGCAGTAACCGCCCACCTGCGCAGTCTTGAGAAGAGCCTTGGTGTCAAGTTGGTGCGCAAGGCCGGGCGCAACATCGAACTGACACATGCCGGGCGTCGCACTCTTGCCTGGGCGAAGGAAACTATTCAGCGCAGCTCAGATATGTTTCTTGACCTCGCAGACATCAAGAAAGGTCTGATTGGCCGAACGCGGATCGCCTCGTCGATGGTGGCCGGCACCTACAAGTTGTCTGAAACTATAATTGCGTTCAAAAAGGAATTCCCATCGGCCAGGATTTCGGTGTCGATGGCCAGCCCCTACCTGGCCACGGAATCAGTTCTGCTTGGGGATTGCGACTTCGGTATCACTTTGGTTGATCACAATCGCGACACCTCACGGTTGGAAATCGAATTGCTCTGGCGCGAGCCGCTTTATCTGGTGGCCGCGATAGAGAGCCGACTGGTCGGCGATGTCGCTTACATCGATGAGCTAGGGACATTGCCGCTGATCACCCCGCCGAAGGGGCAAATGGCTCGAGAACTCATCGATGAGGTGCTGCGCGCCGCTGGGGTCGTGAGAACCAACAGCGTACTGGCCTTCGGGCATCCCGAGCCGATCTTAAATGCGATCCGCGCCGATGTCGGGGCCGGTTTCGTCTTCAAGAGCGCATTGCCGAGGGACCCAGAGGTGTCAGGGCTTCGCCTTGTGCATACACCAGAGCTGGAAATTGCGATGCCGCTGTTCCTGGTCTACGACAAGAAGACGGTGTTCTCCGCGCCGCAAATTCAGCTCATGGACCGAATCCGTCAATCCTTCGCCGAGCCTGCATGATCATGGACAGAAGGCTCCGCGCGGGGGACGACACTGCTAGCCACGCAAAGGACGCCCTCCGAAAGGCGCGACGATGCGGTCAGTGGGACATGAACACCGGCACTTGGCTGTTCCTGATGACTTCGTGGGTAACGCCACCGAACAGGTCTTGTGAGAATTTGCTGTGTTCGTAAGCCCCCATCACGATCAACTTTGCCCCCAACTCGGCAGCGGTCCGTTGAATAACGTCGGCTATGCCGTTCTTGCCTTTGGGGCGCTCGACCTGTTCCACGTCAACACCATGGCGTTGGAGGTGGGTGACAATGTCTGTTCCTTCGGGCATTTTCGGCAGGCTCGCGCCAACGCTCAAGATCGTGACCTTGCGCGGTCTCTCCTCCAAGATCGTCATTGCGTCGTTGAGCGCTCGGGCTGCCGAGCGCTTTCCGTCCCAGGCGACGAGAGCATGTGAACCGAGTTTGTCAGTAGAGTATCCATTGGGTACAACAAGGACTGGGCGGCCGCTTTGTAGTGCCATAAGATCTGGGTTCACAGCGCGAAATTCATCGGTAGGAAGGTTCGATTGGTAGCCTGTCACCACAAAATCAAAATTACGTGCGATTTCGGGCAAACTTAACTTTCCGATCTCGCTTGGCATAACAAAACGCGACCGTTCGGCCACTCCTGCCGAAGAAGCTTGCTCCTCAAAAAAGGCTCGAGCAGCTTCGATTTTCTCATTTCGCACATTTCCGAGCTTGTCGAGAAGTTCCTCGGTCAGGCCGAGAACATGTTCGAAGTAGGAAGAAGTGCTGCCATAAACCGCCGTCAGCCATGCATCGTGCTTGGCCGCAATTTTTGTCGCATGACCTACGCCACTCGGGAATCCAGCACTCCCGGAATGCGTAATAAGGATATTCTTGATGCTCATCTTCGCCTCACTGATCGAACGCTAAGACATGCTATCATTTGACTACTTAGATGTCTATGTTTTTTGCCGCGCTTCAAGAGATAGCTAGGTCGCGATAACCGCCAGACATACTGCGTGCCGTTCAAGCATGAAAGAGGCCACCCGGATGTTCTCCGGGCAGCCTCGCAGTGATCCGTATATGCGTGTCCTGTTGAAGACGGACGACGAGAACGGCGTCAACCTTTGGCGTTTGCCTCCAGTTTCCACTCGGACATAACTGGGTCAAGATTGAACAGTTTCTGCGCGTTTCCACCTAGAATGCTCCGCTTGGCCTTCTCGTCCAAGAACGGAAGGTCATAGATCGTGCTCGGAAGATCCATATCCCAATGCGGATAGTCGGACGAATAGAGCAACTGCGATTCTGCGTTTATCATCTTGAAGGTGACTTCCAAGGCTTCGCGGTTGTCCACCAGCTCCATCGGCTGCGTAGAGTAGTACATCTCACGCATGTAATCGCTGGGTTTTTTCTTCAAGAGCGGAGCATCGGACGTACGCATCATGTACTCGTTGTCCAGCCGTTGCATCAGGAAAGGAACCCAAGCCAGACCACTTTCGATCCACATGGTTTTCAGCTTTGGAAAACGCTCGGGCATGCCGTTCATAACCCAGTTGGTCATGTGGATGATGTTACAGAAGCTGAAACCAAGCGCGTGAACTGAGATAAACTTGTTCAGCTGTGCCAACGAGGTGTCGGCCCAGTGATAAGCCGCGTGGAAGCCAAGAGGCATTCCATGCTCTTCCAGTTTGGCATAAATACGCATGTTTGCGCTGTCATGCACTGGCCGCTTGAGATACCCAGTCGAAAGGAACCCAACGACGCCTTTCTTTTCGGCGAACTCGTCAATCATCTTCTCGGCTTCGTGCGGCTCGTTCATGGGCAGATAGACCATGGATACGAGGCGATTGTCTTCTTCAAGAATGCGCTCGCTCAGCCAACGGTTATAGGCGCGGGCCATTGCCACCTCGACCTCGACTTGGGGGTGCGTTGCCAACAACAGCATTGGGGTTGGGAAAAGGCACGCCATATCCGTACCCATCGCGTCCATCCAGCGCCGTGCCAAAGTGATGTCGCGGTGTGGTTCTTCGGGGACAATTTCCTTGTTCCGACCCGCATAGCGCGTCACGCGCCCAGCCATGTCCTGCGAACCGATCGCCTGCGGAATAAGGCCGGCGCGGCCAACGTTACCGGCTGACAAGCCAAGATGGCGCATCACCGGGTCGTCCATGTATTGCAGGATTTCCGGCAAGGCCTCAGTCTCATAGTGGTGGCTGTCCACATCGCAAATGAAGAAGTCTTTGTAATTACGGTCTTCCGCTTGCTTACGTGCGTTCTTCAGCAGCTTGCTGGTGTTAAATTCCTGTATCGCCGGATCGTTATCCGAGCTGTAGTTCATCGTGTTGCCCGTCAAAGACATTTTATCTCTCTCCCCTCGTGTTACGGATTCAGCGTCTGCCACATGCCCAACTCGAACACCGCCATATCGGCGGCATCGAGAATGCCGGTCGCGGCGATGGCGACAGCTGTCGCCGAGACATCGTTGTCTCGTGGGAATGCGGGCAAGCCGTCATTGGTTTCGCGAAGTTTCGCATATGCGGTCACAGCGTGTGAAAGCAGCGCCTGAAGTTGCTCGGCGCGCAGGCCACTGCTTTCGGGGTTGCGCAGTGCATTCAGGACAGCATCGACCGATGCCTCCAGAGCAGGAGCTTCAGCGGCTATCTGGTCAAACTTCGACATAGACCTCACCTCCTCTTTCCACCACGTTGTAACGTTTCATTTTGTACTTTGGATCGCCAACGGCTTCGCCCGTCGCAATCTTGAATTCCCAGCCATGCCACGGGCAAACGAAATGCAGTTCGTCTTCGTTGAAGGTCTGCCGGAGCGCGCGCTGCTGGTCGTCGAGTTCGACGCAGACCTGCGGCATCTTTAGGCCTTCGCATACCGGGCCACCTTGGTGCGGACACACGTTCTTATATGCAACGATGTCTCCTTTGTGCCGAATGACCCCGATCTCGACCCCGTCGACCTCGCAAATCTTTGCCGTCTTGTCGCTCAAGTCCGACACCGCACATAGCAATCTTTCTGGCATCTTAGCTCCTCCGTCTGTTGCCCAGTCTTGCTTCAAGTTAGTAAGATTGCCTTACTATAAGAGTGGCTTTAGAATTGTCAAGAAATAAGACATCTAAATTAGGGGGGCGCAAATCGTGCCGCAATCACCTTCTAGGAAACGTGGTCTTGGGGCGTCGCTCCGCCTGGCGCATCATCTTTATGGTAAGCTGCTGCAGGAGCAGTTGCGCGAAACCGGGCTCAGCATGGCGCAGTACATTCATCTCCGGTGCCTGAGAGAGGAAGGCAAACTAAAACAATCCGAGCTTTCCGGGTTGCTGGGCATCGAAAAGGCGTCATCTACACGCGTACTGGACGAGCTCGAAAAGCGAGATCTTATCACGCGTAACCGCAGCCAGTCCGACCGGCGCGTGGTTCATGTCGACCTGACTGACACAGGCCTTCGAAGGATCGATGGCGCAATGAAATCTGCGCGTCTCGCGGCAGATCACGCCTCGGCGGGATTTGAACCCGACGAGTTGGGTCGCCTTTTCGCTGCGATGGACAAGCTTCTGGATAATCTCGCAAGCGTGTGTTGCCAGTCCCGCTAACCAAACCTTGGCGCAAGGGCGAGAAGTGTCACACCGGTCGCGGCCAGTGCAGACGCCAGGTAGAATCTGGGACCTGGGCGCCGTTCGGTTTTGAAGATATGGCCTGCGAGCCAGGCGGCAAAGAACATCTCGATCGATGACATGATCGCGACGACGGTCACATCAGTAAATATAAGCGAAAAGAACAGCGCCACTTGTCCAACGGTCATCGAACCGCCAGCCAGAAGTTGCCACCCGCTCGGCCGCTGAATTCGCCAGGACAGCGCGTTGCGCGATTTGAACCGGAACACCCAGGAGACCGCGAACCACATTAGACCCGTCATCGCACCGATGAACACGCCGGCCAGAGGGTCTGGCAAAGTCTGCATCGCGAGTTTTCGGGAGACGAAAGAGCCACCATATCCGGCGGCCGACGCTACGGCCATCGCGCGGCCCTTGTTCCTCTCTAGAGGGGCGGGCTCTCCGACCGCTAAGTCAGAAGCCGATTTGACAGAAGCGCGTGACATCATGACCACCACGCCGCTGGTAACCAGAAAGAAGGCGATGACCACAGGTGTGGTGATGACCTCACCCAGCAGAAAGAACGCCAACAGCGCCGCAAACACCGGTATCAGGCGTCGGATGAAACCGGTCTCGATGGCTCCGGCAAGCTCTACGGAGCGAAACAGCGTAAGACGGCCGACAACGTTGCCAAGCACCCCGGCTGCAACGAAATAGGCCACACCAATGAGTACACCGCGTCCAAGTTCCGGCATCGTTGGACCCAGGAGCAGCCAAAGCGCCCCGGAGACAACGGCGGTCATCAGCACAGAGATAAGAACGTCGTTGCCGCGGCCCTGAACCGATTGGGAGCTCTTGGCAATGGAAACCGAACTCAAGGCGTAGCAGAACGCTCCGAACGCGGCCAAGAGGCCACCGAACCCCGCGGTCATCGCGCCTGTCGGCGCGGATTGTTCCTGCTACTCGTCATGGGCCAGCAACTGATCCAGGAAGTGGCCTGAAGACATAACCTCGCGCATTGGCAGCGTCTCCTGCTGCTCCATCAGCTCGGTAGAATAGGTCAACCCTTGGCCGTCCCAGAACCACCAATAGATGATCTTGCCTTGCTTGTCGCGAATCGGCATCCGGAAAATCGGGAAGCTTCTTTCCGAATGCGGAATGTCCGACCTTCCGGCAAGCGCGTGCTTCAACCCTAACCGATTCAATACCCCCGTTAGGGGGACCATGGCTATCGGTGCGGGTTTTTCGGCCAATACAGTCACATTGTCGGGCCGGTGTTCGTAAGACCCCGGGAGGAACTTGACCACGGGAGGATAGCTCGGGTGGGTATGTGTGAGCTGTACGTAAGCCAGCCCCTTCGTTGTTTCGACCTCGACGATATCTCCGGGTGCGTACTTTTCCATTGTGGCGCTCCTCTTAAAGGCTGTAGGCTTCTAGGGTCGAGGGATGGAACAGTTCTTCGATCTCCACCCGGCGCGGCGACAGTCCCTGACTCGCGTGGTAATCCAAAAACTTGTTCAGGACATGGGCGTTGCCGCCGACGCCATAGCTCCAGGGGTCGTCACCCATTAGCGCATGCACGCGGTTGAGATTATCCTCGACGAAGGGCATCGTTACTTTCGTTGCAGAGGTGTCCGACAGGGCCTCTTCTGCTATTAGCTTCGATTGCGTGAACGCCTTGAGCAGGGCGGCGGGTAGGAACGGGTATTCCTCGGCGAGGCTGCGGCGCACCCCAAGAACATGCATGATCGGAAAGATCCGGGTCTTTTCGAAATAGGCTTCGGCCGTAGCGATGCTGTCTGCAAAAAGCCGACCTACGTGCGGATGCCGCTCGGCGAAACAACGCGGCCAACGCGGGCCGACGAAGCCGTCGATCTCACCGGCTTCGAGCATGCCATTCAACGTGCTGCCGACCGGCGCCTCTTCCATGCGGATATCGCCGGGTAACTGAACCTTGATCTTTTCGGGCCGGCCCGGCGTATCCATACCGCCGCGCACCCAGATGATGTCGGAGGGTTTGACACCGTATTCCTCTTCGAGAATGCCGCGCACCCAGACATTGGCGGACAGCTGGTATTCGGCGATCCCAATGCGCTTGCCCCTCAGATCCTGAGGCGTTTCGATTCCTTTGTCGGTTCGAATGTAGACAGAAGTGTGACGGAACGCCCGGCTCAGAAAGACCGGGATCGCGACATAGTGCGGATTTCCGCGGGCGACCGAGATCGAATAGGAGGACAACGAAATTTCGCTGATATCGAAAGCTTCGTGGCGGAACGCCCGGAAGAACATTTCCTCTGGGGACAGTAGCATGGGCACGGGATCGACACCGTCTATCTGCACTCTTCCATCCACAATGGCACGCGTCCGGTCATAATTTCCCATGGCAAGGGATAGTTTGAGATTGCTCATCCAGTTTGTTCCTCCTCATTTGTTTTGCATTGTTGCCGCAGGTCGACAGGTTGGCCGGTCGAGGCGGACTGCAGGATCGCATGGCAAACCTCCAGGCTTGCCAGACCCCACGCGCCCGTCTGGACGGGGGCCTTGTTCTGGCGGACAGCGGCTACCAGTGCATCGTTCACGGTTCTACGTGGCGCGGGCCCGAATGTCACTTCGATGAAGCCACGCTCGGTGTCACCAAATACTTCAACTCCGTCCGGAGTCAGCTTTAGGTCGGCACGGTCGCAAAGCGCGATGACTGGGCCAAAATGCTCGTTGTGCTTTGCGTCGACCGTCTTACCGCTGCCGAATGTGCGCGTCGTCTTGAGGCGCGCCTCGTCATCGGGATCGAGGTCCATCAGCGCCCGCCTTGCATCGCCATAGGCGCCGGCGAGTTTTCGCTGCCCCAGCTCTCCGACGTCGTTCATCCAAATGTCGCTATCGAAATGGGCATAGCCCGAATAGGTGAGATTGGCGACGCATCCACCCTCAAAGTTCATCAGCGCCGTAAAGGCGCCTTCTGTTGGACGCTTTGGATCCCATGCCCCGGTCATGGCATAAATCTTCTCTCCCATGCCGCCCGCAAGCCGTCGGACCACGTCGATCTGGTGGATGGCCTGGCTGAACAGCACCCCTCCTCCTTCTTCGGTGCGCAGCTCCTCCGGGCGTCGGGGACGATACAGGAAGTCAGTGTAGTTAAGGGCCTGGATCATTCTCAGCTGGCCGAACTTGCCGCTCGCGATCAACTGCGCGGCCAGCTCGACCGGCGGATCGAAACTGTGGCTGGGCCCAACGATCAGGTGAACCCCCGCCTCGTTCGCGGCGGCGACCATGGTCTCGGCGTCTTCCATCGAGATCGCGAGCGGCTTTTCCACGAGAATGTGCTTTCCAGCGCGCGCCGCGGCCAGAACGTGATCTACATGCATTTGGTGCGGGGTGGCGATGTAGATCGCTTCCACAGATGGATCGGCGCATAGTTCCTCGACAGTCGGATAGGCGACACCGCCGTATTGCTCTTCGAATGCGGCCCGGCTTTCCGCCCTCGGCGCGGCCGCGGCCGTGAGCTTGACGCGTGCGTCGGCATCAAAGGTGGGGACCATCAGCATGAAAGCCCGCCCCAATCCCGCAACTCCGAGGCGGACGGGATCAGAGGTCAAGAACCAGCCTCCCCGATAGCGCGCGCGATACACAAATCATTATATGGTCGCTTTTTTCCTCTTCCATAAGCACCATGTCGCGATGGTCAGCTTCCCCTTCGAGGAGGCGGATCTTGCAGGTGCCGCATGTGCCACTTTCACAGGAGCTGGACGTTGCGAATCCGGCGTCACGCAATGCCTCCAAGATCGAACGATCTTCGGGCACCGTGACGGTTTCGCTACTTTTTTTCAGCTCCACTTCGAAAGAGACATCGTCTTGGCGCACCACATCGACGGGCTTGAAATCCTCGAAGTGAACTCGCCCCTCCGGCCAGTGCCCGGAAACGGCCTTGATTTCATCCATCAGCGGTTTCGGACCACAACAGAAGACGTGAGTGGCACGGGGCGTGACGAGATCGTCCCAGAAATCGTAGACTGCATCCGGAGCGCCGCCGTCATGGTGCACAATGATCCGGCCATCGAAATCTCTCATCAGTTCATCCAGATAGGCCGATTCCTCCGGACTGCGGCTGACGTAGATGATTCTGAGCATCTTGCCCTTCTTGTCGAGATACCGTGCCATCGACAGAATCGGCGTGATCCCGATACCGCCGGCGATGAGCAGGTACTTCTGAACATCGGTTAGCGGGAAATCGTTTTCCGGGAATTCGACTGTCAACTCGGACCCGACGGTCGCCTGTTCGTGCATCGACGCGGAGCCCCCACGCGAATTCGGTTCTCTTTTGATCGCGACAACAAATTCCTTTGGGTCGCTGCCATCGTTGATCAGTGAATAGCGACGCATCGCTCCGGACGGAGTTTCCAAGGTGATGTGAGCACCAGGATCGAAACTAGGGAGCACATCGGCCCCAACCGGCACCAGGGTGAATTCGGCGATGCTCGGGGTCAAGTCACGCCGTTTCTCGACGCGCATCTTGATATTCTCCATGAGGTCCTCCCATATGGTCGTGATTGTGAATTTGTTTAGATAGCTAAGTTATGTGTGTCAACCGACCTTGAACTACGCAGTCATCCAAAACGTTGATCGTGCAAGCGCTACTGGCGGAGGAACCATTTATTACCGTCGAATTTCGACGTTGAAATCAGAGACCGCAGACACGGATCTTGCGCCCACAAAGGTCATGGTCCTCGTCATCTCCTCTTCAAGGATCGAAAGCGCCCGTGACACGCCCGCCTCGCCTTGCGCCGCCAAGCCATAGAGCGGCGCGCGACCCAGCAGAATGCCCTTCGCACCCAAGGCGAGGGCTTTCACGATGTCACTGCCGCGACGAATGCCGCCGTCCAGCAGAACCGGAAACTTCCGATCAAGAGCCGCGATGATATCTGCGAGTACGTCGATGGTGGCAGGAGCGCCATCAAGCTGACGGCCACCATGGTTCGAGACGACGATTCCATCCACACCGGCGCGTTGCGCGTCAATCGCATCTTCTGGGCACATGATACCCTTGATCAGCAGCGGGCCTTTCCATTTCTCCCGAATGCGGCGAACATCTCCCCAAGAAAACTCCGGGTTCCGCTGAGATCGGGTAAACTCGGCCAGTTCTCTGTCGCTCGCGCTGTTTCCGACAAAGTCCAAGAGGTTCTCAAGTCTGGGACGGTGCGGCCCGAGCCATACGGAGGTCAGCCAAGCAGGATGCAGAAGCCCATCGAGAACAGTCCGAGGGCCAATGCGGATTTCGTGGGCGAAGCCGTGCCGCAGATCACGTTCGCGCTTGCCGCCCACGAGTGAATCGACAGTCAGTACCAGAGCCGAGTAACCGGCCGCCTGTGCCCGGTCGATCAGCGCATCAGCGAATGCGCCCTTCCCCCACGGATAAAGCTGGAACCAGAGGGGACCCTTGCTCCTCCGCGCGATCTCTTCCAGCGTCGTGTTCGAGGCGGTCGAAACCGTGAACCCGACCCCGGCTCGTTCGGCCGCAGCGGCGAGGTGCAGATCTCCCTGGGGCCAGTAGAGGCCGTTCAGCCCTGTCGGCCCTATGAAAAACGGCTTCGAGTATGTTTCCCCGAACAGCTCCAAGGTGAGATCGACGCTCCCCCCTTTGAGGATTCGCGGCGTGAGAACGATATTCGTGAAGGAACTGCGATTGTGCCGCAGCGTCACCTCCGATTCCGCGCCCCCATCCAAATAATCGAACACCACCCGTGGCAGGCGACGCCGTGCCTGCGCCCGCAAGTCTTCGATATTGATTGCTGTCGTCATAACGCCTGTCGCCCGCCGAGCAGAATCCGTCGAGGGAAGCTAAGAAAGTCCGACGGCACCACGAAAAAAGAGCCGCCCAAAACCCCTTGAGGCCTTGGACGGTTCAGGGAGGAAACATGTGCGCAAGTTATTCCGCCGCTTCCGTCTTGCTCGACGTGTCCACCAGTGTTCGCCAATCGACGTCCTTAGGATACACTCCCTCGTGAGAGGCGATTACCCTTTGCGGAATCTTCGACTCGGTGCCGATTGCCTGGCCACCTTCGGCGACTTTCTTTGCCGCATCGGCCATGAGGCGGCGGAACTCGACAATCGCCAGGTCGGAGGCCCCAAGAATGTCCGTGTGACGCTGTACGCGGCTACCCATCGAAACCCACATCACAATATCTTCGTTCGGAATGCCGTCCACGCCGGTAAAGTGGCCCTCTTTCATCCTTTCTCGGTCCTGCTTGAAGTCGTTCTCCAACGTCCGGAGAGAGCGCCATTTGTGGTCCACGTCCTCACCCGGTACGGCATGGGCAAACTTGCGCCACTCTTCAGTGGAGGGAACGTTCGGTCCGTCGAAGGCTATGAAGTGAAACGCTGTCTCATCGTCATTGATCGGCACGATGACGCTGGCGACCCGGTAGTTGTTGTTCGGCGGAATCAGCGAATAATAGGGCGCGATAAATTCGGTGATCCGGAGATAGTTGTGCGTCTGAGCGTTTTTGATCGGCTTACGGATCGCCGCGTAATGGAAACCGTAGCTCGTGGTTTCAGTCTGCATACGCGGAGATTTGTCTGTCGATGGGCGGTACCATGATTTGTCGTCCGCCGCGGCGCCCTCGACCCGTGCCGGAACCATATTCGAGGAATGGAGCGATGATGAATGCGCGCTATCGATCTGGCCCTCGTGAATCTGCGCCCAGTTGGCGGGCACGCGAATCTTCAGGATCGAAACTGGGGTGTCTTCGGTTGGCGCAAAGGCCGGCGGCTGGAACTCGGGCATATCATCTTTCTCGCCGAGCCAAGCCCAGACGAAGCCGCCCCACTCCCGCACGGGGTAGGAACGATGTTTGACCTTGTCCATCAATGGACTGCCTTCCGGCTCTGAAGACATTGCGACGACATTGCCTTCAACATCCATCTTCCAGCCGTGATAGAGGCAGCGCAGCCCACATTCCTCGTTACGGCCATAGACCAGAGAGGCCTTTCTGTGGGGGCAAAGCTCATCCAGCATTCCCAGACGACCCTTGGTATCCCGGAACGCGACATAGCTTTCGCCGAGAACTTCGACTCGAAGCGGTTTGCCGTCCGACTCTTCAACCTCTTCGATCAGGCATACAGGCGTCCAATGCTGACGCATAAGTCGCGCCATCGGGGCATCCCCCGTTACGCGTGTAAGCAGTTCATTCTCTTCGGGTGTAAGCATCTGGGCTCCTCCAATGGCATCCGACTCTTTCAGTGGATGAGTGGTTTTCGACCTCTCAATTATTCTTAGCTCTCTAAGTTTTATCTGTCAACGTAGCCTGCCACTTTTTTTGCCCGCGTTGTAGGTATCGACCTAACTTGTTGTCCGAAATAGCGGGTTCTGAACTAGATCAAGCTGACGAGATCGCAAAACCGAGATACTTTCGCGCAATTGTGGTCCGGAACCTCCCCGACAGCGGCTTGCCGGGCCCGTCACTGAGGTGTCATGGCGGCCAGCCTGTGCATGAGTCCCGGCAAGCGCACCATCTCGCTTCACCGTGTGAGCCATGGACGCAATCTCTTGCCCAGAAACGGCGCAACGTAGACACCGTTCACCCCGGTGAGCACCAGCGCAACAAGGAACAAAGACACCGGACCTGGAAGGTTTTGCGTGAGCGGTTGCAGCGCGTAGTAGATAAGGATCAGCAGGGGATAGACACCCAACATGCTGGCGACCCAGGCCTTCCAGTAGCGCGGCGCGGCTGGCGGTTTCGGGTCCGTATCGTTGGCCGACACCTGGTGTCCTTCCGCCACCAAAGCAAAGCTCAGTCTCTCTTCGAGGTCACGGGCCAATGCGGCTATTTCGTCTCGGAGCGACTCGGATATTTCTTCCCCACGCAGGGTAAGCAAAAAGGTGAACTCCTCAGAGCTAGTCTGGTTCTGCACCGACACTGGCCTGTCAGGTCGGCAGCAATCTAGGTGATCGGGAACGAAATCGTTGATCGCCTTCGCGACGACCGCGGCCTGTACAAGGGGCGCTCTGATTGAAACCGACAGCTCGGAGATCGCGTCGGCGCCAATACTAAGCTGTTTTGGCCCAAGTTCTTCCGGCCCCCGTGTTTCATTCATTTTCTGAACCTCGACATACTTTGCGCCGGTTGCGAAATGATCAGTTCCCACCTACGGAAGTGGCCGCCTGTGTTCGGTGTCATAGGCCGACCGGCCCGGACCAACCTTAAAAATTGGCCCAGACCAAATGCCGCCTCTGGGTTGAATCCCTCGATGACCAGACTGCACTTCAATAGGGGCAACCTGCTGAGGCGCCACAGCTAGGCACTGTCGACGTGGGCGCTTTCTGTCGTGAAAGCGATCTGCCGGATTAGCATTGCGACAATCACCAAAATACAGATCGCGGATACCGCCAAATATGGGCTTACGGCGCCAATCGCAGCGATGGGAAGTACGCCCCTTTCGATTGCAGTGAGTTGCGTCTTGACCAAGCCTTCCAGAGAGGCTGCGACCGCGAGGGCTCCGGCAAACGCACCCACGACGGCCAAGGTGTTTGCCAGGGGGCCAAGTTCTAGGAGGATACCCGGGTTCCACACGAAGGCGAAGGGCAGCAGGAAGCCGACGACGGCTAGCCGGACTGCAGAGAACGCGATCTTGAAGGGGTCTTCGTCGGCAATCGCTGAGGCCGCGATTGCAGCCACAGCAATCGGTGGCGTCAGTGCCGAGAGAATCGCGTAGTAGAGCAGAAACATCTGGCTCGGCAACGTCGGGAAACCGAGCTTTGCCAGCGCCGGTCCGACCAGCACGGCTGCCAGGATATACGCACTGGGCGTTGGCATCCCGAGACCGAGAACAATCGTGACGACCGCGGCGATAACGAGTGTCAGCAGTGGTTGCATGTTGCTGACAGTCAAAATGACGTTCGCGGATTTCATTCCAAGGCCGGTCATCGACAAGCCGCCAATCACAAGACCGGCCGCGGCACAAGCGCCGGCGACTGGCAGAATCTGGAGCGTAGTCGCCCCCAGCCCTTCCACCAACTGCCACAGTGACAGCCGTGTGTCTTTCAGCATCATCGCGGACAGGATGGTTACCAGAACTCCGACACCGGCTGTGAAGGTCGGGGAATACCCCAGAATGAGGGCGACGATGATGCCGATGATCGGCAGCAGGAAAACCCATCCGGTCCTGAATGTTTCCTTTGCTGAAGGTATTTCGTCTGCAGAGGGTCGAAGGTTGTGCTTGACTGACCGGAAGTGAACCTGAGCGAAGACACCCGTGTAGTATAGAAGCGCCGGCACCAGAGCGGCGAGCACGATGGCGTTGTAGGAAATGCCGGAATACTCGGCCATGATGAAGGCTGCTGACCCCATGATCGGAGGCATCGCGCTTCCGCCAGACGACGCCGCGACTTCCACCGCCCCCGCGAACCGTGCCCGATAGCCGAGTCGCTTCATGACAGGGATCGTGATCGACCCCGTTGCAACAACATCGGATGTTGGGCTCCCGGACATCGTGCCGTACAGGCCCGACGAAATGATCGCGATTTTGGCGGGGCCGCCGCGCGCATTGCCGGTCACAAGCGCTGCAAGGTTGAAAAAGAAGTCCCCTCCCCCGGCCTTGGCCAGGAATGTTCCAAACATCACGAACAGGAAAACATAGCTGGCAACGACCTGAAGCGGCACGCCAAAAAGTCCATCGGTGGTGAAAACCAGAATATCCAAGAGATAGCTGAACTCGCTGACGCGATGCCCGAATGGCGGCGGCAGAAGAGAGCCAAACAGATTATAAATCAGGAAGAGGGCGACAACGCCGGTCAGGCCTAGGCCGGTGGTCCGGCGGGTCGCTTCGATGGTCAGAAACAACAAGGCTGAGCCAAAGAAAAACTGATCGGTTGTGAATTCGTCGAGTAGACTGATCCGGTCCGCAATCGCTCCCGAGGTCACGTAGAAATACACCCCTGTGGCCAGGCTCAGCGCAGAGAGAACCCAATCATAGATCGGAATGCTGTCCGGCGCGCGCGAGGTCGCGCCGATCGCGAGGAAGAGAATCGTGAAAATGCCCGATACGAACAGAATGCCCTGAATGAGCGGATCGGAGATGATGAAGAGGTTCGAGTGGATTACCCAAACCGCGAATGCCGCCGCCAGAACCATGACGATGGTTCTCATCGGCGAGCCTAAATTTCTACGACGACCGGTTTCTGTAAGCGAAGGAAAATTCATGTAGACCCCGTATAAGGCAGAGAAGAGAAAGAACCGCGATGTATGGGCCGCGCGATGACATGACGTGACATCTCACGTAGCCACCGCGGGGCATTGCTCTGTGCAGTCCATGAGTGGGCCGGCGCGTGTCGTTGCAGCGCGCGCCGGCCGGATCGCGGGATCGACCTTACTTGAGCAGACCCAGTTCCTTGTAGGCACGCTCCGCACCAGGATGGAACGGCAGCGTGGTCTGCGACGTCAGAAGTTCCGGTGTGAGCGCCTGCATCGCCTTATGCACGCCGCGGATCTCGTCGATATTGGACGCGATGCTCTTTGCGAGCATGTAGCCAGTTTCTTCCGGCAGTACATCGGAAGTGATTACCATCGCACCCAGTGCGAGCGTGACGACATCTTCGGTCTGGTTCTTGTAGCTGTCGGCTGGAATTGTGAACGTGCCGGTTCCGAAACGCTCGTTGGTCGCAGCGATGATGTTTTCGGGAACGCTGAGCAACACGACGTCATTGCCCTCGTCAACTTTACGGAACGACGAATGTCCGATGAAAATGCCGTTGATCACCATATCGGTGCGGCCGTCTGCAATCAGATCTGCTTGCTGTGACGAACCACCGCGGACAAGCACGCCGCCATTGGACTCGATCGTGGCTTCGTCGTAGCCCGCCTCTTCGAGCATGAAGGTCGTGATGTTGGCGACGATGTTCCCGGCATTGTTGTTCGCAACACGGATCGCCGCGCCGGACGTCGCGAGGTCGTCAATGCTGTCGATGCCATATTCTTCGGCAAGAGACTTCTTGATGAAGAAGTGCATCGGCGCCCAGTTGTACATGTAGCCGATGGCTTGAAGGTTCTCGATCGGCGCGTCAAACGGTTCGTCCCCTGCGAGGGCCAGCTTGATCTCGGCATCATGTGCCATCCCCAGGTCGGTCCGTTCACGGCCCAGAAGGCCGATGTTCGCAAAGCCACCACCGGTGGCCTGATAAGTCACCACGCCGCTCGGGTCATCCGCCTTGACGGCACGGTCAATACCAGCGCCCAGAAGCGACCAAAGCCCCGAGGGACTGCCGCCTGAAAGGGTCACATTAACGCTTTCTGCGGAAGCAGCGCTCGAAAGGACCGCGACGCCGATCGATGCGGCAACGGCTTTGATTGGAAATTTCATGTCTTCCTCCCTGATTTCAGTAGATATCTAATATTAGATATCTATCTTTAATGGCAATAGTCTATCCACTCGCACCCGTCAACCCTAATTGAAGTCGAGACTATTGTTCAGCGAACGTCACTCAGGTCATAGTTCCTGACGCGGAACATTCCGAAGCTGAATATCCGGCGTTGGTGCTTTGTCGTGACGCATTATCAAACCGTGGAGCCCCGGAACGGCAGGCCTCATATCCCCGCCCCGAGCGGCAAGTTCTATCCACAACCGCCTTCAAATGGGCCGCGCCGGACATTCGGCACGGGTGGCTTGCGATTCAGTTTGTTGTGTTGCCCTTGGTCGGGGGAACACGAACCCCTCTCGCGGCCGCATCGTGTTCGTCACTCTCGAGGTTCCGGATCATCACGGAAAGGGAGTTTCGCAAGTCTTCCTGAGCCTTCTCGGAAAGACCCGCCATTGCCGCATCGTTCACTTCGAGCGCCAGCGGTTCGAGAACATCGCGCAGCGCCCAACCCCTTTTCGTGAGAAACGCGTGCTGGCGCCGCTTGTTGCCCTCGACGTTGCGTCGCTCTATGAAACCCAATTCTTCCATCCTGATGAGCGCGGTGTGGGCGGTGGGTTCGGTGAGATGCGCCCGGTCGCTCAGTTCGCGTTGCGACAACCCGTCTTCCTGCCAGAGGATGCGCAGGAAAATCCACTGACCGAACGTAACATTTTCCGTTTGCAGTCGAAGTTGAAGCGCCCGGTTGAACCCGCGGGCCGCCAGTCGTACCAGCCGGGCCATGCGCTCGTCGGGTTGGACAGGTACGTGGCTTGATTGCTTTTCTTTCATCAGGTCGCTCACCGCCTGTCTCCACACATGGTTTTTATCCAAACAGCGCGCCCGCCCGGACTTGATAGCTAAGAACTCCAGAGTTCTGCCGCACGCCTTTAGCGGCGACACAACCCTAGCGTGGCGCGCGCAACATAGGTGCCGAGCCTTGGTGCAAAGTCAAGACATAGAAGCCGGGGTGCCTATCGTTGGGCCCGAGTATGGACTTTCTTACGGGGTGGTTTTGCCCCTGTTTCGGGATCGTGCACCGGTTGCTTTCCAGTACGCGACCATCATGCGCCGACACCTGCCTTGCACCACTGTACCGCACAGCGCCGGGCAACCGTTGTGTAACGCCTACGGCAAACCCGGCACGGTTCACGGCCATTCAATAGGTGCAAGGAACATAGGCTCTGCAGTTCGGCTATGCACACCGTTCGCGCGGAGGGTCTGGTCAGTTTAGATCGTTCAACTTTTGTCGCCAGCGTTCCACCACATCGGGGTTCCTGACATATATCGGCAGATCACCTTTCATGATGCGTGTTGCGTTTTTGACGAGGACGTCGGGCATGACCGTGTAGAGATCAATGGTGTGGCCCAGGATATGCGGGGTGAGGATCACCCGGTCGAGGCCGCGCAGCGGGTGGTCGGCGGGCAGCGGTTCGGTTTCCGTCACGTCCAGCCCCGCACCAGCCAGGTGCCCTGCGGTCATCACCCGCACCAGCGCATCCTCGTCAATGAGACCCCCGCGCGAGGTGTTGATCAGAACCGCATCCGGCTTCATCATGCGCAGTTCAGCCTCGCCAATCATGCCCCGTGTCTGCGCGTTCAACGGCACATGCAGGCTCACCACATCACACGTGGTCAGCAGCGCGTCGCGCTCCACCAACCGTACGCCCGTAGGCGCGGTATCCGGTGTCAGGAACGGATCGTGCACCAGGATCTGCGCCGGCTCGAACGCCAGCAGTCGCTCGATCACCCCGGCCCCAATCCGGCCAGACCCGATCAGGCCGATCGTCCGGCCCCGCACCATCCGCGCATACATCTGCTGCGGCCGGCCCGCATTTTCGCGTAGCAGGCGTTCGGATTCATGCAGCCGGTACAGCAGCACCAGCATCAGCATCACTGTCGCCTCTGACATCGCCAGAAAGTTCTCGGGCGTTGCACCATTGGCCACGATCAGACCACGCGCGGCACAGGCCTCCAGATCGACCGCATCCACCCCGATCGTCGGAAAGACCAGCGCCCGCAGCCGTGGCGAGGCATCCAGATCCGCCTCGCTCAGCCGCGACCGCGAGCTGGCCACGATGATATCAACGTCCGACAGCAGCGCCTGCCGTTGCTCTTCCGTCAGCCGCAGCGGAACACCCGGGGTGATCTGGGGGCCGCGAACGACCTCCCAGCCTTCGGCCCGCAGCCGATCCGTTGCGGTGTCCAACACCTCTTCCAACACAGGATCCTGCGCAATATAGATCTTCGGGGTCATCATCAGTCGCTCCGCGTCAGGCCAGCGACCATGTTGGGGTTATACCCCGGCTGGACACGTGCATCGATCACTACGCTCTTGCCCGCGCGCACCATCTCGACGCCCTGTTTGATCGCCTCGACCAGCTCGCCCGCGGTAAAGACCGGGCCGATTCCTTCGCAGCCCTGCGCACGCGCCACGCCGGCGATGTCGATGTCGGGATCGCCGATGCGCTGGCCGATCCACTTGTTCTCGACCGGGCGGTTGCGGGCCACGGCCACGCGTTCCTGGTGCACCTCGTCATTGTAGAACGAGCGGTTGTTCGACACCACCGCCAGGAACGGAGTGCCATAATGCGCCGCCGTCCAAAATGCCGAGGCCGCCATCATGAAGTCGCCGTCCCCAAGAACCGCAACAGGCAGCCGGTCGCTGTCTTTCAGCGCCAGCGCCGCCCCGATCAGCATCCCAGGACCCGAGCCGATCCCCGCGCCGCCATCCGAACCCAGGAAGTCCAGCGGATGACGGAAGTGCCACGCCTCGCCCGCCCAACCCAACGGCAAACGCACAAAGCTGGCACAGACACCTTCCAAACCTTCGCCAAGCGCCCCGGCCAGCGTCATGATATCAAGCTCAACATCTGCATCGGGGGCGTTCAGCGCGGGTTTGACCGGCAAATCACCGGGCATCTCGCCCGCCCCTACACCCAGGGCATCGGCAATCGCATGCATCGCAACATCCGGGCCACAGGCCAGGTGCAGATCCAGCGCAGGCAGCGCCTGATGCTCCATCCCCCAGCCATTGTGCAGCTGATAATCCAGCGACGCCTGGATCACCTGCGCCGTCACTTCGCCCGCCAGTTTCAGCGTACCCGCGACATCCAGCCAGTCCAGACTCAGGATCACATCGGCCTCGCGCAGCACCGCGCCCGCCGCGTCGTCGATGAAGAAGGCTGGTTTACCCCGATGCCGCGGGTGATCCGTCGGGAAAGACGCCCCGATCCGGATATCCGTCAGAACCTTCGCCCCCAGCCCCTCGACAAAGGCCACACGCCGCGCCCAATCCGCCGGATCGCGCGACACCCGCCCCGCCAGCACCACAGGCGCCTTGGCGTTCTTCAGCAGGTCCGCCGCACGTGCCACGCCTTCGGCCGAAGGAGCCGCAGGCAAAGGCGGCTGGTAACGCGCAAAATCCGGCAGCGCCGGGGCCTGCGCGTGCTGCTTTTCCTGGATCGACACATCAAAGTTCACATAGGTCGGCCCTTTCGGCTCGCTCCGCGCGATCACATCCGCACGCAACATCGATTCCAGCGCCGCCTCCATCGAGCCAGGCTGATCGTCCCATTTCACATAATTCCGGATCATCGACGCCTGGTCACGGCAGGTATGCAGCCAGTCAATCCAAGGACGCCGCAGCGCCGCATCAACCGGCCCCGTCGCACCATAGATCAGCACAGGAACCCGATCACACCATGCGTTGAAGATCGCCATCGTCCCATGCATCAGACCCACGTTGCTGTGCAGAATCACCGCCAATGGCTCCCCCGTCACCTTCGCATAGCCATGTGCAATCGCAACCGCATGCTCTTCGTGCAGACACAACAGCATCTGCGGATCTTCATTACCAAGGTGGTTCACAAGGCTGTCATGCAAACCCCGAAAGCTCGACCCAGGGTTCAGCGCAACATACTTCACCCCCAAACCTCGCAACATATCCGCAAATACATCGCTACCCCAAACTCCCAAACTATCCGACGATACTGGGCGCTCAACCGGCAATGGAATTCCTTCACTCATATCTTCAGACCTCTCTTTACGATGTGTTGGTGCGGCAACCCCATTTGGAAAGGCGCACCAAATAAGATTTCGTTGTCCGCCGAAAGGACGGGAATTGTTCAGCACTGACAGTCTGGAGTGGTTCAGAGGATCAGAAATCCAAACCGAAATCGACGGTTCCCGCCGAATGGGTCAAAGCACCAGAGGAAATATAATCCACATTTGCCGATGCGATTTCGCGCAAACGGCCAAGGGTCACATTCCCGCTGGCTTCTGTCTTCGCCCGCCCGTCAATGCGCTTTACGGCTTCGGCCATGTCTTCGGTCGCCATATTGTCAAACATGATGACATCTGCGCCCCCGGTCTGAAGCACCTCGTCCAACTGATGCAAACCGTCGATCTCGATCTCAACCACGACCATGTGACCCACATTTCGCTGAACGGCTTCCAGCACCTGTTTGATGCCACCAGCCGCTGCGATATGGTTGTCCTTGATCAGGATTGCATCGGACAGGGAAAACCGGTGATTGTGGCCGCCGCCATGCAAAATCGCGAGTTTCTCGACAAGCTTCAGCCCCGGTGTGGTTTTGCGCGTACAGGTGATACGTGTCTTGGCACCCGCAAGTTCCTGCACATAGGACGCTGTCAAAGTTGCCGTCCCGGACAACCGCCCGGCAAAGTTCAGGGCAACACGCTCTGCGGCAAGGATCGACGCCGCCGATCCCTCTATACGCATCAAGGTATCGCCCGTTTTGCAGGCCGTACCATCCGCGACAACAGTCTCGACAATAAGATCGGGATCAATCAGCCGAAACGCCAGAGAGGCCACCTGCATCCCAGAAACAACCGCGTCCTGCCGTGCACGCATTTGCGCCTTGTAGCGCGTGCCTTCAGGCAGAACGGAACGGGTTGTCACGTCGCCTGCTGCACCCAGGTCCTCCACAATGGCGCTCCGAACCATAGGTTCGAGGATGATATCGGGGACGTTCGCAACATTGCTCATTATTTTTCAGATCCTTGTCGGTTTGCAGAAGGGGCAGGAAGGGATGGTCTCATCCCGGCCAAAGCAATCAATAAAGAAAAAGCTTTTGGATCCCAGACCCCGTTCGCACATTACCTACGCACCGGGTCACTGACCCGACAGATTGATATGCACATTCTTTTCATGGGTGAAGGAAATCAGCTCGCCAATACCTTCTTCGCGCCCGATACCCGATTGTTTGACCCCACCGAACGGGGCACCAAGGAAATGCCGGCCAACTTCGTTAACCCAAACAAACCCGGCCTCGACACGAGCAGAAGTGCGATGAGCCGTCACCAAGTCCCGAGTCCAAATTGCGCAGGTCAGCCCCAGCTCAAGTGCGTTGACCTCGTTCAGCATGGAATCTTCGTCCGACCATTTGCGGACCGCCAGAACTGGCCCGAAAATCTCTTCGCGAGCGATACGCATCTGCGGCGTTACATCCGCAAAAATCGTCGGCGCGATGAAGCTTCCCTGTGCCAGCGCACCTTCGGTCACCGCATGGCCGCCGGTTACGGCACGCGCGCCTTCGCTCATGGCGGATTCGATGAAGTCCATGATCCGATCGAACTGTGTCCGGCTGACGATCGCCCCCATCGTGGTCTCCGGCTCTGTCGGAATGCCTGGCTTGTACCGTTCGACAGCCGCTTTGAGATGCGAGATGACCGCATCGTGGATGTCTACATGCAAGAAAGCGCGGCTCGTCGATCCGCAAGATTGCCCGCACCAGCCGAAATTCATGCCGCCGACGATCGCATCGGCGATCTTCTTCGGATCGCTGTCCGGATAGGCGATCAGCGCGTTCTTGCCGCCGAGTTCGAGCAGCACTGGTTTGACGGTGTCGCTCGCGCTGCGCATCACCGCCCGGCCCGCGGGTACGGAGCCGATGAGTGTGACCTTGGCGACGTCGGGATGTTCGGCCAGCCCAGCTCCTGCCTCGACGCCGCCCGGCAGAACATTGAACGTGCCTTTAGGCAGCAGGCCATCGATGAGCTCCGCCAGCCGCAGCGAAGACAATGGAGCCTGAACCGGCGGCTTGATGATGACGGCATTGCCTGCGGCCAGAGGCGCTGCCATCTTTCCGCCGCAGAACATGAACGGGTGATTAAAGGCAAGAATCCGTGCAACCACGCCCATCGGCTGGCGTAGGGTCATGTTGATGCGCTCTGGTCCCATAGGGATCGTATCGCCCTTCATTTCGGTCACAAGACCGGCGAAAAACTCCATCTGCGCTGCCGCAATCGCGGCGTCGCCGCGCATTTCAGTATAGGGGTTGCCACAGTTTGCAGCGTCCATCATCGCCAGTTCATCGCCATGCTTTCGCAAGAGATTTGCGATTTCCTTCAGGATACGTGCGCGTTCCAGCGGCACAACATCCCGCCATACCTCGAACCCTTCTTTCGCTGCCGCAACCGCCGCATCGACATCGGCGCGACTTGCCGTCGCAACCGACCCGATCCGCTCGCCGGTTCCTGGGTTGAAAGTGTCTTCGTACTTTCCCTCTAGTGGCGGCACCCATGCGCCGCCGTAGTAGAGATGGGCTGGTTCTTGAAGAGAGAGCTTCGCGTCTAGTTTCAGATTTTCCATCTAAGGTATCCTCCCGGCTTGAGGCCCTAATAACTTAGACTTCTAAATAATGTCAATCAGAGAACCCGCCCGAGGGCCGATTGGACGCCAAGCAAGTGCGGCAAGTATGTTTCAATCGTCTGCTTCGGTGTCCAGCCGGCAGACGACAAACCGATATTGAGAGCAGCGACGGTCAAACCCTTGCGATCATTCAGCGGAACAGCGATTGACCGTAAACCCGTTTCCACTTCCTGGTCCACAAACGCATATCCGTCCTCTCTCGCAGCATCGATCCGGCACAAGGTCTGAACTGGGTCGAGTATTGAGAACTTGGTCCGCGGGGTAAGGTCCGAGCGTCTGACAAGCAGGTCAGCCTCTTCGCGAGGCAGCGCAGCCAACAGAACCCTTCCCATCGAGGTGCAATGGGCGGGGAGTCGTGACCCAGGCATGAGCCCGATGGACATCACACGTTTCTGCGCCGCGCGCGCGATATACACGATCTCGGTCTCATCGAGCAGTGCCACGGAACAGCTTTGACCAATTTGCTCGGAGAGTTGGTCAAGCCAAGGTTGGACAATCTGCGAGAGCGGTAGGGAAGCAAGTGCGGCCACTCCGAGCCGTAGGATGCGCGGGGTAAGAGTAAAAAACTTACCGTCATAGTCGGCGTAACCTTCGCGGTGGAGCGTCAACAGTACGCGTCGCGTAGCAGCGCGATCCAAGCCACTGGCGACGGCAGCTTCGGATATCGAAAGACGCGGGGATGTGGGTCCGAAGGCTTCGATCACTTTCAGCCCCTTGGCGAGCGAGGCGATGTAGTCGGTGGGATTGTTCAACATGCGAACGTTGATATACACATGTTGAAAAAAGATCAATATATGAACATTTTACTCGCTACGGCGGTAATCTAGGGATATTTCGAAGTGAATGTAAGGAGGATCCTGATGAACAAAACATCGCCCAGCCTCGCTGACGCGGTTGCGGATATCCCCGATGGCGTACAGGTTATGATCGGTGGCTTTGGAGGCTCCGGAGCCCCGATCGAACTGATCCACGCTTTAATCGACCGCTTTCGTGCCACCGGCAGCCCCAAGAATCTTACCGTGATAAACAATAACGCGGGAAACGGCGCGATCGGAATCGCCGCGATGATCAAAGCGGGGATGGTCAGGAAGATGATCTGCTCTTTCCCGCGCAGCTCCAACGCCGAGGCATTCAACGAAAAATACCTGGCAAGCGAAATCGAGCTCGAGTTGATCCCGCAGGGTACATTGGCCGAACGCATTCGCGCGCGCGGAGCAGGCATTCCCGCTTTTTATACGCCAACTTCTTTTGGTACCGAGCTTGCCGAAGGCAAGCCGACAGAGACGTTCGACGGCAAGATGTACGTGCAAGAGTTGTGGTTGAAGGCCGACTTCGCCCTGATCAAAGGCCATGATGGTGACGAGACCGGCAACCTTACCTATCGTTTGGCTGGCCGGAACTTCAATCCGTTGATGGCGATGGCTGCCGATCGCACGATTGCGCAGGTCTCCAACCTCCGCGCACCCGGCTCCATCGATCCTGAGGCGGTAGTTACCCCCGGAATCTTCGTCGACAAGATTGTCGAGGTTCCCGCGCCTCAACAAGAAGAAGTACTCGTGCGTAGGGGGGTGGTCTACTGATGTCCGGTTTCAATTTAATGGAAGACAAACTGACGAACGCGCAGATCGCTTGGCGTGCCGCTCAGGATATCGAAGATGGTTCCTATGTGAACCTCGGTATCGGATTTCCCGAGATGATCGCCAAGTTCCAGCCCGATGGCCGCGATGTAACCTATCATACCGAGAACGGCGTGCTGGGATTCGGAAAAGCCCCTGCGGAGGGACAGGAAGACTGGGATCTTATTAATGCGGGCAAAAAGGCGATTACATTGAAGCCCGGTGCATCCTTTTTCCATCATGCCGACAGCTTTTCGATGGTGCGCGGTGGCCACCTCGATCTGGCCGTTCTTGGCGCGTATCAGGTCGCCCAGAACGGCGATCTGGCGAACTGGCGCGTAGGCACCAAAGGCGTGCCGGCCGTGGGTGGAGCAATGGACCTTGTGCATGGGGCCAAGCGTGTGGCGGTTGTAACTGACCATGTAACCAAGGATGGCGGCCCGAAACTGGTCGAGGCCTGTACTTTCCCGCTGACAGGCGTCGGGTGCGTGACCCGCGTCTACACCTCTCTGGCCGTGATTGACATCGAAGATAGCAAATTCGTGCTTCGTGAAAAACTGCCGGGCATCACTTTGGACGCCTTGCAGGCGGTGACTGGCGCGACGTTGCACATTGTTGGCGAAGTTGCCGAACTCAATGTTCCCGAGGGAATCTCATGACTGACGTATACATATGCGACTACATCCGCACACCAATCGGCCGCTTTGGCGGTGCGCTTTCCTCCGTCCGCGCTGACGACCTTGCAGCGATTCCGCTTCGGGCCATTGCCGCGCGCAATCCGGGCCTCGACCTTGCCGCGATCGACGAGGTGATCTTCGGCTGCGCCAATCAGGCTGGCGAAGACAACCGCAACGTCGCCCGCATGGCGCTGCTTCTCGCAGGCTATCCCGAGACAGTGCCGGGTACGACGATGAACCGACTTTGCGGCTCGGGTATGGATGCGGTCATCACTGCAGCTCGGGCGATCAAATCCGGCGAGGCCGAGCTGCTTGTCGCCGGAGGGGTAGAGAGCATGTCGCGCGCGCCATTCGTGATGCCCAAGGCCACCTCCGCCTTCTCGCGGGCCAATGAGGTCCACGACACCACTATCGGCTGGCGTTTCGTTAACAAGCTGATGAAGGAACAATATGGCGTCGACAGCATGCCCGAGACGGCAGAGAATGTGGCCGAAGATTTTGGCATCCCGCGCCCCGATCAGGATGCCTTCGCCTTGCGCTCGCAGCAGAAAGCGGCCAAAGCCCAAGTCAATGGCCGTTTGGCCCAGGAGATCGTGCCGGTTACGATCCCGCAGCGCAAAGGTGATCCTCTGGTCATCGACACCGACGAGCATCCACGTTCCACGACTACATACGAAAACCTGAAAAAGCTTCGGCCCTTCGTGAAAGCCGATGGCACTGTGACAGCGGGCAACGCCTCTGGCGTGAATGACGGGTCTGCCGCTTTGATCCTTTCGACGAAAGAAGCTGCCGAAAAGCATGGGCTTAAGCCGATCGCCAGAGTGCTCGGCGGGGCGACCGCCGGCGTGGCGCCGCGCATCATGGGCTTCGGCCCGGCTCCGGCCTCGAGAAAGCTTCTGGCGCGTCTTGGCCTGCGCCAAGAGGAGTTCGCAGTGATTGAGCTTAACGAAGCTTTCGCCTCGCAGAGCCTCGCCACGTTGCGTAATCTTGGGATTGCTGATGATGACGTGCGTGTGAACCCCAATGGCGGGGCAATCGCGTTGGGTCATCCGCTGGGCATGTCGGGTGCGCGGATTACTGGCACCGCGATGCTTGACCTCAAGCCTGGTGAAAAATCGCTATCCACCATGTGTATCGGTGTAGGACAGGGTATTGCTATTGCGCTAGAAGCCGTCTGACTGGCTCAACGACGGGCGCAAACCTCTTCAACCCGCCGGTGTAAAAGCCGCGCCAGCAGATCGGCATGGCTGTCTTCGTCGAACGTGAACTTGCGTGTCAGACCAACCGCCCCGGCCATGTAATCCGACTTTAGATCGAGCGCAGCAAGGCTGCCGCGCGCAATTTCCCGCGCCACGACGCCGCGCGAGATGAACCAGAGCATCTCAGAACCTTCGAGAAGCGTTTGCGCCGCCGGCAGGGCCACCGTCTCGAACACCGGTGTGAGATCGGATAACCCCATCGCGGCAAGGTATTGATCCACGCTCTGCCGGATGATCGCGCCAGGGTTGGGCAGGATGAGGGGATAGCGTAGCAGAGCGTCGGTCACCGGCAGATCCAGCGCTGGATGTCCGGCGCGCGCCACCAGCAAGATCGGCTCGTCATAGAGATTGTCACTGTACCCTAATTAATCAGATTCTGCGGATTGGAAGCGTTTTCGGCAGATTCTGTACCCTTAATTGCAATATATCCACAGGGCGCTGCGTCAGTGGCTGACACAGCTTTGGCGCTTCCAGAT
>NZ_JBBGAZ010000021.1:0-29438 GCF_037478305.1 Cognatishimia coralii | reverse complement strand
GTCACACCCCATTCTTCGCGAACTACCGTCCACAGTTCTACTTCCGGACTACTGACGTCACCGGCACCGTGAACCTGCCTTCCGGCACAGAAATGGTTATGCCAGGCGACAACCTGAAGTTCGACGTTGAGCTGATCGCGCCTATCGCGATGGAAGCAGGTCTGCGCTTCGCGATCCGCGAAGGTGGCCGCACCGTTGGTTCCGGTGTTGTTTCCAAGATCACTGAGTAATTTGGGTTCGGTGGGGTAAAACCCCACCCTAAGCAAGACTTACAGAAAGGCCGTCCTTTGGGGCGGCCTTTTTTGTGTGTGCAGATCCTTTGAAAGGATCTGACACCGATTTCTTTTAAAGAAATCGCTCAAGCCGGCCGCTCGATATGCGGTCTTATCGGGTCACATTTTCAACGGATGACGTGCACAGCCGAAGGCGAGTGCCGAACCACCCTCGCAGCCGTCGAGCCGATGAAATAATCGCCAAAGCCCGGTCTGTGCGACGCGAGAATGATACAGTCCACGTCGTGGTTTTTCGCATATTCGAGGATTTCGTGCGCGGCGTTTCCCGAGGTAAGAACCCGCTGAGATCCGGGTAATTTGTTCGCCGTTTCCTCAAGACGCCCTTCAACTTCCTCGCGCGCCGTGATCAAGGCTTCGGCAAGCACATGCGATGTTGCATAGACTGGAATGGCTTCGAGCACATGCATCACGGTCACTTTCGCGTCGTCATCCGCCAGTGTTTTGGCCGCGCGGAAAGAGGCTTCTGTGTCATGCTCTTCGTCGAAGAGAACAGGTAAGAGAATGTTCTTGTACATGCGGTGGTCTCCTTTCACCAGTTGAGTGGCTGAAGAAGAAACTAGAGCTGTTCGCGCGCCAGGTCCTTGAGGTAGATCAAGTCGCTGTTTCGAGCGAAATATCGTTAGAATTGGTGAAAGATGCGGGTTTCGACACGGCCAGCAAGTGGCATTTACCTAAGTCAACGAAAATTGGCCGACCCTGCTTGGGGCCGGCCATCGATCCCTTAGGGATCAGACTAAGTGTCTTAGCAGACGATCTCTTAGCCCGCAGGCAAGATCACTTTGTCGATAACGTGGATCACGCCATTGCTCGTCACGATATCCGCTGCTGCGACGGACGCATCGTTGATCATGACGCCGTTATCAAGGTCGATCATGATGTCTCCGCCCTGAACAGTTGCTGCAGTCATATCGTCGACCAGATCGGTGGACATGACTTTGCCTGGGACCACGTGATAGGTGAGGATCGAGATCAACTGCTCTTTGTTTTCAGGCAGCAGCAGGCTTTCGACGGTGCCCGCTGGCAGGGCCGCAAACGCTTCATCGGTCGGAGCGAATACGGTGAAAGGACCGTCGCCTTTAAGCGTGTCGACAAGGCCAGCGGCTTGGACCGCTGCGACCAGAGTGCTGAAGCCGTCAGTGCCAGCGGCGGTGTCGACGATATCTTTTTGGCTGCCAGCGAAGGCTGGGACTGCGACTAGGGTTGCCAGTGCAAAAGTTGCTGCGCGGATCATTTTGGTCTCTCCATGTATATCATTTCAGAATGCCCTCGTGAGCATCTGACGGGGTTACGGGGAAAGATTGGCCTTGGATCAGGTGGAATTTTTGCAATCTGGGGTTGTCGACGGGAGCTGCCGACCTAAGCCACGGTGTTTTTCTTTTTCAACTCACGATTTAGTGTGGCGAAGTTTATCTGAAGAGAAGTTTTCGGTTCCATTTTCGACGCTGGCACGTCGCTCAGAAGGTGAAATTCTCCTCAAGCATCCTCCCGACACAGTGCCTGCGACAAGCAATGCACACCACCGCCACCCAGCGTGAACATCGACATATCCGGATCATAGACCTCAAAACCCAGCGCTCGCATTTTTGCGTTCAGATCCGTCGCGCCCGCCATCGACAGCACTTTTTCACTGCCCAGAGCCACCAAATTCACCCCGAGGTTCTTGGCCTCGCGGTAAGAGACATCCACGATCTCGATCCCCCAACCTTTGACGATCTCGACAAGCCAAGGCTCCATTGCGTCGATACAGGCGACCGCCAGCTTTTCTGCCAATGGTACGATCAGCCCGTCCATATGCACGAATTCTCGGCTGATCGGGGCAACCACGGCCTCCCAGCCCTCAGCCCGCACAAACTCTGCCACCTGCTCGGATCCCTCTTTTTCCGAGCGTTCGCCGCAATAGCCAATCAGAATGCGACCGGGTTCGATGATATTGAAATCTCCGCCTTCAAAATGCCCCGCGGTGGCGTACTTCCAGATTGGGATATTGTGGTCCTGATAGAATTGAATCGCGGTGACATAATCTGCGCGGCGGCACTTCAGTTGCATATGGCAGATCAAAGCGCCCCATGGGCTCATGGCAGAGCTATCGCGGGCAAAGAAATTGCGGTGCAGGGCCTCGTCGCTTTGCAGATAATGGCAATTGACGCCGTTTTCTTCATAGATCGAAACCATTTCCGCGTGCTGCGCCATCGCAAGTTGCAGATCGAATTTGGCGCCGGTTTTGTCTGCATTCGCCAGTGTGCGTCCGATCAGCGGCCCGGCCTCAACCCATTTGTAAAACTCGGGCCGTCCTAGCAGAACATGTTTGAGCGGCGCATAATCGTTATTGATGCCCCAGCTTGATGATAGATCCATATGCGTTGTCATTTTGCCCTCCCATGCTCTTTGATTGTGGATCATGGCAGGAGACCATCGCTTTCCAAAATTATTTCTGCATGCACGGGATGAAATGCACGCTCAGATTTGTGCCCCAACGTCACAAAATCCAGTGATTGCAGAGGGTTCAATTGTCCGACATTTAATTGTCTGACAATTGAGTTTGGAGGGTACCGTGTCTGTATCAATAACCAGTATTTTGAAAGCCGCTCGCACACATTGCGAGGAAGAGATCATGCCGAATGTGGACGCCTGGAATGCGTCTGGTGTCTGGCCCCGCGCGAGTTCTGACAAGGCGGCGGCGCTTGGGCTGACCGGGCTTTATGCGCCAGAGGAGTTTGGGGGGCAGGGGCTCAGCCTCGGCGATGGCATCCAGGTTTACGAAGAACTGGGGCGCGGCGATGGTGCTTATGCGTTCGCTTTGTCGATGCACAATATCTGCACCTACGCCGGGTGTGGTTTTGGCACGGAAGCTTTCAAAGCGGAGTGGGCACGCGAATTGACCTCTGGGCGCAAGCTCGCCAACTTTGCTCTTACCGAGCCGCAATCCGGATCAGACGCCTCCAACATGTACAGCCGCGCTGTGATCAATGCCGACGGCACATGGACGATAAACGGCGCGAAAGCCTGGGTGTCGTTGGCGGGTGAGGCGGATATCTATTTTACAGTGGTCAAAACCTCGGACGCTCCGGGTCACAAGGATATGGCCATGATCGCTATTCCGAAAGATACACCGGGTCTGAGTTTTGGGCCTCGCTATGAGACGCCATCTTATAATTTCCTGCCGATGTCCGAGATGTATTTGGACAACGTAGTGGTGAGCGCAAAGAACATCATCCTGCCGGTGGGACAGGGCCTGCAGGGGTCACTCATGGCGATCGACATTGCTCGGGTTTCGATTGCATCTGGGTGTTGCGGTTTGATGCAGGCCGCTTTGGACACCGCTCTGGCTTATAGTCACAACCGCAAAATGTTCAAAGGCACCAATCTGGATCTGGATGGCATTCAATGGATGCTCGGAGAAGTGGCGACAGATCTAGAGGCCTCTCGTCTTTTGTACAAAGCGGCAGCTAACGCATTGGGTACAGATCAAGGCCCACTGATGGCCGCACATGCCAAGCGATTTGTGCCTGACGCGGCGGTTAAGGCCGCAAATACCTGTACGCAAGTTCTGGGTGGCATGGGTTTGCTTAAGCCTTACGGCATGGATCGGCTTTCTCGACTTTCCCAGATGCTGCGGATCGTGGATGGCACCACAGAGATTAGCCGTGTTGTAATTGGACGCTCGCTGAAAGCGCGCGCAAAAACGCTTCCGGTTCCAGTGATCCCAAAAGGATATGGTGAGGCCTGAGGCGAGTAGCCGCAAAAAAGGCCGCCCAAATCGGCAGCCTAGCGGCGAGTCACACTGAAGTTGGGGCGCTTAAGCCCCATTGCTCCCCGCGACCAAACTGCGGTCGCAGGGAGAGGGACGTGTTGCCTTAGCCGTTTTTCAGGATCGAGCGCACGTGTGCTTGGGTCTGAACAAAGCTGTCATCGCCATCATCGTTGATGGTGTTCAGTAGGTGAACGATGGTTGCATCAGACACGGTGGACAGGTCAGCTTCGGGAGCGAACTTTTGGATCAGGGCTTCATTTGCGCCTGTCGCGTTTGTCATTGCGGATGCTGCACCAGTTGCTGCGATCAGAGCGACGACGGAAGCTGTGAGAATACGTTTCATGATATTTTCCTTTCGGTTTCGTTAGACGGGGAGTAGCCGTCAGAGTATTAAGGTGTTGAGAACGAATTAGCCGTTCTTCAGGATCGAACGAACGTGGGACTGGGTCTGAACAAAGCTATCATCGCCATCGTCGTTGATGGTGTTCAGCAGGTGTACGATGGTTGCGTCAGACAGTGTGGACAGATCTGCTTCAGGTGCGAATTTCTGGATCAGAGCCACGTTTGCGCCTGTTGCGTTGGTCATTGCGGATGCTGCACCAGTTGCTGCGATCAGGGCGACGACGGAAGCTGTAAGTACACGTTTCATAATGTATTCCTTTCGGGTTGTAGGACGGGGAGTGACCGTCTGGTTGGGTGCCAGTGTCTTGCTGACGAGTTCAAGCTAGGGATCGGATTGCTGAGTTTGAAATCACGAAATGGCACACGCTGACTCACGCTGATATGAGTTGAAAAGAGCAGCATTCGTACAGGGTGCTGCGCATTTCTGCACATCGAAGGTGCGGATCAATATACAAAGGGATATGTCGCGTACAGGCTGTGGTTTTTTGAGAGTGCCATGTGAAGTTTCCGCGATCCGATCCCTGCAAAAAAAATCGTTCACCATTTTATGAGTGCCGTTTTTTCGCTTTTGTTTCATAAGTTTCACTGATCTGTGTACAATGGGATACCGTAAATTGGCCTAGTCTTGCTTCGAATCCCGCAGAAATGCGCAAGTAAGAGTCTTTCCCTCTTGCAGTTTTCGCGAGTCTTGCGTAATTCCAGCGTCACCGTAGGGGTATAGCTCAGTTGGTAGAGCGACGGTCTCCAAAACCGTAGGTCCCGGGTTCGAGCCCTGGTGCCCCTGCCATTTCTCCAAAAATTGCGTCTATGATCCGGATGCGCTGCGTTTTTCGGCGCGCCAGTCCCACGGTGTTTGCGTGTCGGCTTGCCAAATGCCTATACCTTTTTTCTTGGCAGCCTTTGCATTGGGGACATATGGCCCCTTGTCGCGGTAAGCCCACACAACGCCTGCATCGACCAGAGCCTCGGCGATATTGACTCCATCAACCCAACATTTCGCCAAGGGACGCCCATAGCGGTCTTTTCTGCTGTATTGGCAAAAAACGGTGCGCCCACGCACCAGTGCTTTGAGAGTCTCTGTCGCTGTATTGGCGCAATCCCATGTTCCACCGGAAGCAGCGTTGCAGGTCTGTCCACGCTCAGCTGCATCGATATCAATCAGACGCATATTTTCCCCAAAGAGTTTGAGGTTGTCGCCATCTATGAAGCTGACCGCTTCAGGCGGGGCTGTGACACTTATGGTATCGGCCTTAACAAAGTACGGCGAGGCCACGAGCATCAGGAAGGAGAAGAGGAGTTGTAGTCTAAGAGCCATGCTGCTTGTTAACACAGGTTAACGCGAGTGCAGCCTGTCATCGTGTCAAACAGTTAACGATTAGCGCTGCGTCACAACAGAGAGTGAGGCCCCTTGAATTCGTCGCCGGTGCGGCGTATGTCACCACCTGATCTAACCAGAGAAGAAAACCCATGGCCCGCACGAACCCGCTTCAGTTCATCCAGCAAACCCGCGCCGAAGTCTCCAAGATTGTTTGGCCGACCCGTCGCGAAGTGCTGCTGACCACGGTGATGGTGTTCATCATGGCGGCCTTGTTTGCTGCGTTTTTCTCTGTGGTTGATATCCTGATCCGCATGGGGCTTGAGACGATCCTCACCATGTTTGGCTAAGGCCAAAGCCTGACAAAGCGCTTGAATTTCCCTAAGGGTCGATTTAAGTCCAAAGCTAATTGAATGTGGCGCGTAGCGAATCAAGCTCCGCGCCCGTTTTTTATCTGGGAGGCGGCAATCCCGCCTTGGGCAAGTCGCGGCAGGCGCCGCAGCAAACACGAGAAAGAACGGTCATATGGCAAAGCGTTGGTATTCCGTAAGCGTCCTCTCGAACTTTGAGAAGAAGATCGCCGAACAGATCCGCCAGTCTGCAGAAGAGCAGGGGCTTGAGGATCAGATCGAAGAAGTGCTGGTTCCAACCGAAGAAGTGATCGAAGTCCGTCGCGGCAAGAAAGTCCCGACCGAACGTCGTTTCATGCCGGGCTATGTCCTTGTGCGCATGGAAATGAGCGATCAGGGTTATCACCTCATCAGCTCGATCAACCGCGTCACGGGCTTCCTTGGTCCACAAGGCCGTCCAATGCCAATGCGCGATGCCGAGGTTCAAGCGATCCTGGGCCGTGTTGCTGAGGGTGAAGAAGCGCCGAAGCTGATGATCTCTTTTGAAGTGGGCGAGAAGGTCAAGGTCAACGATGGCCCGTTTGAAGGCTTTGACGGCATGGTTGAAGAGGTGGATGAGGACAACCAGCGCCTCAAGGTGACTGTGTCCATCTTTGGTCGTGAGACACCGGTTGAGCTGGAATTCCTGCAGGTGTCCAAACAGGGCTAATCCAGCCACATCACAGTTCATAAAAGCCGCGCGGGCAACCGACGCGGCTTTTCTTTTGGTCTGAAAGCGACACCGGATATGGTCGCGCCGGAGTTGACCGGTGGGAATCCCTCTTTAGGCTTGTGGTCAAAGCCAAGAGCAGGGGAGGGCTCATGAGCGACCAAATGATAATGCCACAGGACTGGACGCCGGAGCAGCAATTGTTCCCGCATCAGGTCGGCTTTACCTGTCCTCCGTTTGATTTTGATGCGGCCCCATCGGATTTCCTGCGCATCGCGCCGCGGTCCGTTGGAGTGCATGGGTGGATGCTCCACGATCCAAACTATCAGCACGGGCTTGATCAGCGAAAACGCAACTTTGGGATGCTAGAGGACTTCGTCCACTGCATGGCGCGCAATGGAGTCAATGTGGCGGGGCAGGTGGGGTCCAATTGGGTTCACGCCAGCGGGTTGGGTGTGGAAGGCATTCGGCAGCACTGCGCAGATCTGTCTGACCGCTACGGGCTGAAATTCAACATGGCCGGCTACGCAATGGTTGAAGCCCTGCGGGCGATGAACGTCGAGAAAGTTGCTTTGAACGCTGCTTATCATTGGCCCGCTTGGTGGCAAGGCACCGTCGGTTTTCTGAAGCAAGCAGGCTTTGACGTGCTTTGGGCGGGCAACTTCCATGACCAAGGGTGGTTTGACAGCCAAGAGGCGGTGAACGCGAAACGTTGGATTTTTGACGGTGACCTAGCCGCCAAGAGTTTCGACTATGTGGCCGAGCAGGCTCCGAACGCTGACGCTTATCTGATCAACGGCATGTGCAATTTCCGGTCTGGGCCGGACGGCGTGCCCGAGCGGCCGCTGCAATTGACGCCGATGCTCGAAGAGCGGCTCGGCAAGCCCGTGATCGGCCATGACACCGCGCTCTATTGGGCGATCTTCCGAGATCTGGGCATCGCGCCCGAAGGCAATCACGGCACACTACTGGAGAGCTTCCATGCATAAGATCGTCGCGCTTTGGGCAATTCCCCGCTCCACCTCTACGGCCTTTGAATGGATGATGCGGCAGCGAGGAGATCTGGATTGCCTGCACGAACCGTTCGGTGAGGCCTGGTATCAGGGCGAAGACCCAATGTGGCCGCGTTTTGCTCTGGGGGAAAAGGTCACGCCGGGTTTGACGCTTGAAAGCGTGTGGGAGGACATACAGACGCGGGCAGAGAAGGGGCCGGTGTTCCTGAAAGACTTCCCGCATTACATCAACCACATGTGGGATCCTGAGTTCCTGGGCAACTTCACGCATGCCTTCCTCATACGCGATCCGGCCAAGACGATTTCATCGATGTACAACAAATGGCCTGATTTTGATGAGGCAGAGGTCGGATTCCCCGAGCAACGCGCTCTGTTTGATTTGCTATGGGCTTTGAACGGAACCCCTCCGCCCGTGATTGACAGCGACGACCTGCTAGAGAACCCAGATGGCATGGTCGAAGCCTTCTGCGACAGCGTCGGCATCCCGTTCATACCCGAGGCCTTGACATGGGAAGCAGGCGGAGACCCCTCCGAGCATAGCTGGTGGGATGGCGGGTCCTTTCACCACAACCTTGCTAAGTCGACGGGGCTGACCCCTCAGGTGCGGAAATATGTAGAGGTCGCCGATGCACCTGACCGCGTGCAGCGCGTGCATCGGCGGATGAAACCGCATTATGATCGGCTCTATGCCCATCGGATCACGCTCTAGGTCTTGAAATTGTCCCCTTGCGGTCCGACTTCGTTCCGGGTGAGGTATGTGCACCAGAATTGAGGGGATCAGCATGACTACAGCGTCTATGGGTTTGATTGGCGTCGGCACAATGGGCAGCGCCTTGGCGCTTAATATTGCCGAGAATGGCCACGACATTGCGCTCTATAATCTTGACCCCTCTACCATTGATGATCTGATCTCAGGCGCGGGCGATCTCGCGCCTCGGTTGACCAAAACGGAAAGCGTCGAAGCTTTGGTGGCCGCAATGCCCACGCCGCGTGCTATCGTTTTGTTGGTGCCCGCAGGTGGCCCGGTCGAGGCGTCGATTGACGCGTTGCTGCCCCATCTTACCCCCGGTGACACGATCATCGATGGCGGCAACAGCGATTTCCGCGACACCATGCGGCGGACGGAACGTGTTGAGGCCGCGGGCTTTCAATACCTTGGTGTCGGTGTCAGCGGCGGTGAAGAAGGCGCGCGGCATGGGCCGTCTATGATGGTCGGCGGGTCGAAAGCATCATGGGAGCCTCTTCGTCCAGTGCTCGAGGCGATTGCCGCGAAATTCGAGGGCGACCCATGTGTTGCGCACCTCGGTCCCGATGGCGCTGGGCATTTTGTGAAGACTGTCCACAACGGCATCGAATATGCCGATATGCAGATGATTGCTGAGGTCTATGGCCTGCTGCGGGACGGCGAGGGGCGCAAGCCATCCGAGATCGCGCCGCTGTTTCATTGCTGGAATGAAGGCACGTTGCAGAGTTATCTGATCGAGATCACCGGTAAGGTTCTGGATGGCGTGGATCCGGAGACGGGCAAGCCGATGATTGACCTGATCGTGGATCAGGCCGGGCAAAAGGGCACGGGGCGCTGGACTGTGATCGAAGCGATCCGCATGGGGCAATCGGCTTCTGTGATCGAAGCAGCGGTCGGCGCGCGAGTTTTGTCGTCTGAGCGTGTTGTGCGTCAGGCGGCGTCCAAAGTCTTGGCCGCGCCAGACACGACGACGGCGATTTTCGATGAAGGCGATTTGGAATCCGCTCTGATGGTGGGACGCATTCTTGCCTATGCGCAGGGCTTCCGGATCCTGAAAGCGGCGTCTGAGGAGTTCTCTTGGGATCTCGACTATGCCCGTATCGCGGAAATCTGGCGGGCGGGGTGCATCATTCGCTCGGCATTGTTGGACGACATTTCTCAGGCCTTCCGGTCTGACCTGCCACATGGACGCCTCATCTTGGCTGATGAGTTTGCGAGCCTTCTGGAAACCCACATCGGAGCTTTACGCCGCGTTGTCGCGCAGGCTGTCACGATTGGCTTGCCCGTCCCAGCTCTATCCTCGGCGGTGTCGTGGTATGACGAAGTGCGTCAGGCACGCGGCACGGCGGATATGATCCAGGGTCAACGGGACTTTTTTGGTGCCCACGGGTTCCGTCGCTTGGACAAAGAAGGCGATTTCCACGGGCCTTGGTGATTTTTGAAACCCGCTTGGTTACCGTGGCAGGCCAGTAGCCGCGATATCAATAAGCTTGTTGGTGAACCAAGTCTCTGCCAACCAGCTTGGCTTTGTTTTCACCGCGTATGACAGCGCACCCTCAATGGCTGCGACCGTGCATTCGATTTGCGACATGTCATCCGCGGTCAGGGCCTGGGCGCGGTCTGGCTCGTAGAGTTTGACAACGACCTGAGAAAAATGAGCGACAATCTCGCTGGGAAAATCTGCGCTTTGGCGGCCATATTGCGCATGCGCCATGGCTTGGTTCAGGTCAAGGTTCTCGCGCTTGCTTTTAACCAGAGCTTCGATTGCCTGGGCCAGCTTTTGCTCGGTCGGCAAATGCGCGGCCGATCCAAGCGCGGTTTGAACTGTGTTTGAGAGGATCGCGAAATACTGTTGCCGGACCGCTTCGATCAATGCCGCCTTGTTTGGGAAATATTGATAGAGCGATCCAACTGAGACCCCTGCGCGTTCAGCCACGCGCGTGGTCGTCAAAGCCTCGGCACCATCGCGCATTAAAACCTGAATAGTGGCCTCGGTTACCGCCGCACAGGTGGCTTTGGATCTGGATTGAACCGGCTGTTTTCTTGGGATTTTTGCTTGGACATTCATAGGGTCACCAAATGCGAATGAAAAATGTGAAGGATCCTTCATATATTGTCATCAGGAACTGAAATGGCAATAGCAAAAGGATGAGGGCCATGAAGACGATTTTGGTGACCGGCGCGACCAGAGGGCTGGGTTTGGCCTTTGCAGAGGCGCTTTCGAAGCTAGACGACGTCGAGCTTATTCTTGGCGTGCGCGATCTTGAGGCGGGGCGGCGTGTGGCGTCAGACCTGAGGGGACGGGTGCAAGTAGCCAAGTTGGATATGGCTTCGCGAACATCTATTACACGGTTCGTGAGCACTTGGGATCGGCCGCTTTATGGGCTCATCAATAATGCAGGCCTGCAGAATGTGGGCGATACCAGCTTTTCCAAAGACGGAGACGAGCTGACCCTCGCGGTCAATCACTTGGGGCCAAATCTTTTGATGCGTGGGCTGCTTCCCTACATGCAGGGTGGCTGTGTTCTGGGGATCGGTAGCGGCACGCATAACCCAGAGGACAAAGATGCGGCGCGGTTCGGATTTCGCGGCGGGCGGTTCAGCTCGATTGCGGCGCTGGCACAGGGTGAGACGGATGCCCAGACCCAGCGACAGGCCGGGTTTGATCGCTATGCCACAAGCAAACTTTTGGCGATGGCTGTGGTCCCTGAAATGGCGCGATGCGTGCCCGCCACCCGCTTTGTGACGCTGGATCCCGGATTGATGCCCGGCACGGGGTTGGTTCGTTCGGCTCCTGCGGTGGTGCGTCTTGTCTGGCGTGCCGTTTTGCCGTTGCTCGTTCCACTGATGTCAGGAGCCAGCACACCACAGGCGTCGGCTGCGGCTGGACTGACGCTGTTGCTTGATCCAGAACTGGGACAAAGCGGGGGCACATATCACTATGACGCCAAACCCAGCACCGGGGTCTGGAGCAAGGTAAATGATCCCGAGTTTGGGCGGATCGTCCTTGAGCAAACAGACGCCCATCTTGGACTTGATCCCGTCGGGGCCCTGAGACGCGCGTCCTGACGGGTGATCTAGCTTGATCAGAAGGGTCCAAGCCCCCTTGCCAACCCTTCGATTCCCATTTAAACGCCGCCCATCGCCCCGAGTCCCGCTCGGGGTGTCTTATCTCGTGGGAGAAGGAGGGATCGCGATCCTGATCTCGGACCACGCAACATATCCCGGGTGGAACGCGTTTCACCCACGTTGAAAGGAAACGATCAGATGGCGAAGAAGCTGGCTGGTACAATGAAGCTGCAGATCCCTGCAGGTCAAGCCAACCCATCCCCGCCCGTCGGCCCTGCTCTGGGTCAGCGCGGCATCAACATCATGGAATTCTGTAAAGCGTTCAACGCGAAGACACAGGAGATGGAACAAGGCGCGCCTTGCCCAACCGTGATCACCTATTATCAGGACAAGTCCTTCACCATGGACATCAAGACGCCACCTGCGTCTTACTACCTGAAAAAAGCCGCTGGCCTGAAGCCAGTTGGCAAGCGCAACCGTCCTCGTGGTGCTGAAAACCCAGGTCGTGAAACCGTTGCATCCGTATCTGTAAAGCAGGTCCGTGAGATCGCCGAAGCGAAGATGAAAGACCTCTCCGCAAACGACGTCGAAGCAGCAATGCAAATCATCATGGGTTCCGCGAAATCCATGGGCATCGAGGTGAAGTAATGGCGAAACTCGGTAAACGTACCCGCGCAGCACGCGAAGCATTTGCTGGCAAGTCCGACGTCTCTGTTGAAGAAGCAGTGGCACTGGTCAAAGGCAACGCTTCTGCGAAGTTCGACGAAACCGTCGAAATCGCTGTTCAACTCGGTGTTGACCCACGTCACGCAGACCAAATGGTTCGCGGCGTTGTTGGCCTGCCAAACGGCACCGGCAAATCCGTACGCGTTGCAGTTTTCGCACGTGGCCCAAAAGCTGAAGAAGCTCAGGCTGCAGGCGCAGACATCGTTGGCGCAGAAGACCTGATGGAAACCATCCAGGGCGGCACCATCGACTTTGATCGCTGCATCGCGACCCCTGACATGATGCCAATCGTTGGCCGTCTGGGTAAAGTTCTGGGTCCGCGCAACCTGATGCCAAACCCTAAGGTTGGCACGGTGACTATGGACGTTAAGGCTGCGGTCGAAAACGCCAAGGGCGGCGAAGTTCAGTTCAAAGTCGAAAAAGCCGGTGTTGTGCATGCAGGCGTCGGCAAAGCCTCCTTCGACGAAGGCAAGCTGGTCGAGAACGTACGTGCCTTCATGGGCGCAGTTCTGAAAGCCAAGCCTGCTGGCGCAAAAGGTGCTTACGTTAAGAAGGTTGCACTGAGCTCGACCATGGGCCCGGGCGTGACCATCAACGTGGACAACGCTGCAGCTGAGTAAGCTCAGGTTGAATGCAAGTATGGGAAAGGCGCTCATTTGGGCGCCTTTTTCTATTTATGCAGTGTGAAATTTTGAGTTTGGCATACAGTCCAGGTGCGGTTTGGAAACGACACTTCCAATGTTCTTAGAAAGAAAGGTTAACGCCCAATCGTTAACCTGTGTTAAGCTAAACGGAAGCAGACGCGGAGACAGGCCAAAAAAGCTGACGATCAAGGCAGCTTACCTCTTGTTCTGTGCCTTAATCCATCCTAAATGAAACCCTCACAAGCCAGCGTACGATTCGTCGTGCGCTGTTTTGTGTTTCGTCCAAGACGGTGAGTGAGGGCTTCCCTCTTAATATCTTGCCTGAGACGGGAAAGACCAGATTGACCGAGGGCTTGACCTCGGGCGGTTTTGGCTCAGCCCCGTAGTGGACCTGAACGCTGGGCTGATGCTCGGCAAATATGAGCCGGAGGGCGTGAAGCCTTCCAAATTTGGAGTGAAACTGTGGATAGAGCACAAAAAGAGAAGGTGGTCGAGGAACTCGGCCAGATCTTTGAAAGCTCTGGCGTCGTTGTGGTTGCCCACTACGAGGGTCTCACAGTTGCTGACATGCAGTCTCTGCGCGCGAAAGCACGTGAATCTGAGGCTGCTGTTCGTGTTGCCAAAAACAGGCTCGCCAAAATCGCCCTTGAAGGAAAGCCTTGCGAAAGCATGGGTGAATACCTGACGGGTATGACTGTTCTGACCTATTCCGAAGACCCTGTTGCGGCCGCTAAGGTTGCAGAGGACTTCGCCAAAGAGAACTCGAAATTCGAGATCCTCGGCGGTGCAATGGGTGAGAATGCTCTGGATCGTGCTGGCGTTGAAGCCGTGTCCAAGATGCCTTCTCGCGAGGAGCTTATTGCTTCCATCGTGGGCTGCATCGGCGCACCTGCTTCCAATATCGCTGGCGCAATTGGCGCACCTGCAAGCAACATCGCATCTATTCTGTCTACCATCGAGGAAAAGGCAGAGGCTGCGTAAGCAACTTATTGAGAACCGCGTAGCGGCTTAGGCACGCACGTTGGAACACAAACTTGAAAACGGAAAGAAGCTAAAATGGCTGATCTGAAAGCACTTGCTGAAAGCATCGTAGGTCTGACCCTGCTGGAAGCACAAGAACTGAAAACAATCCTCAAAGACGAGTACGGCATCGAGCCAGCAGCCGGTGGCGCTGTTATGGTAGCCGGCGCAGCAGGCGGCGACGCAGGCGGTGCAGCAGCTGAGGAAAAAACTGAATTTGACGTAATTCTGAAAGCCGCAGGCGACAAGAAAATCAACGTCATCAAAGAAGTCCGCGGCATCACCGGCCTGGGCCTCAAAGAAGCAAAAGAGCTGGTCGAAGCAGGCGGCAAAGCTGTCAAAGAAGGCGTCGACAAAGCAGAAGCAGAAGACATCAAAGCGAAGCTGGAAGCAGCTGGCGCAGAAGTCGAGCTCAAGTAATCATTGCCGGGATAGTCCCGGTTTTGATGTGGCAGGGTGCGGAAAACCGTTCCCTGCCGTACCTGTCTTAGAAAGACCCTTTTGAGTAAGGGGTTTTTCTAAGACGAGGTCTAAGGATCGAGTGGTGCGTGGTGGGACACACACCGAGAATGGATCCAATCGTCTGTCTCGAAAGGGCGGGGTGCCGGGGCCCGACGGCATGCTCTCCCATTGAGAAATGAAAGGTGTCATCGCACATGGCTCAAACCTACCTTGGCCAAAAACGCTTGCGTAAATACTACGGCAAAATCCGCGAAGTTCTGGATATGCCAAACCTCATCGAGGTTCAGAAATCTTCCTACGATCTCTTCCTGCGTTCCGGTGACGCAGAGCTGCCGCTGGACGGCGAAGGCATCAAAGGCGTGTTCCAATCGGTTTTCCCGATCAAGGACTTTAACGAACAATCCGTTCTGGAGTTCGTCGACTACGAGCTGGAAAAGCCGAAGTATGACGTCGAAGAATGTATGACTCGTGATATGACCTACAGCGCACCGCTGAAGGTCACTCTGCGTCTGATCGTCTTCGAAGTTGACGAAGACACTGGCGCGAAGTCTGTCAAAGACATCAAAGAACAAGACGTCTTCATGGGCGATATGCCTCTGATGACGCCAAACGGCACCTTCGTGGTGAACGGCACCGAGCGCGTGATCGTGTCTCAGATGCACCGCTCTCCTGGCGTGTTCTTTGACCACGACAAAGGCAAAACCCACTCGTCCGGTAAACTGCTGTTTGCCTGCCGCATTATCCCATATCGCGGCTCTTGGCTGGATTTCGAATTCGACGCCAAAGACATCGTTTTCGCACGCATCGACCGTCGTCGTAAGCTGCCTGTTACCACCCTGCTGTATGCGCTGGGTCTGGACCAGGAAGGCATCATGGATGCCTATTATGACACCGTTGAGTACAAGCTGGAGAAGAACAAAGGTTGGGCAACCAAGTTCTTCCCTGATCGCGTGCGCGGCACCCGTCCGGCCTATGATCTGGTCGACGCAGCCACCGGCGAAGTGATTGCCGAAGCTGGTAAGAAAGTCACCCCTCGCGCGGTTAAGAAACTGATAGACGAAGGCGCAGTTACTGAACTGCTGCTGCCATATGATCAAATCGTTGGCAAATATGTCTCTAAGGACATCATCAACGAAGAGACCGGTGCGATCTATGTCGAAGCGGGCGATGAGCTGACGCTGGAATATGACAAAGATGGCGATCTGATCGGCGGTACCGTCAAAGAGCTGATCGACGCGGGCATCACCACGATCCCAGTGCTGGATATCGACAACGTCAACGTGGGTCCATACATGCGCAACACCATGGCGCAGGACAAGAACATGAACCGCGAAACCGCGCTCATGGATATCTACCGCGTAATGCGTCCGGGCGAGCCGCCCACCGTCGAAGCGGCGTCTGCTCTGTTTGACACGCTGTTCTTTGACAGCGAGCGCTATGATCTTTCCGCGGTTGGCCGTGTGAAAATGAACATGCGTCTGGCGCTGGATGCCGAAGACACTATGCGCACCCTGCGCAAAGAAGACATCGTGTCCTGCATCAAAGCGCTGGTCGAGCTGCGCGACGGCCATGGCGACGTGGACGACATCGACCACCTCGGCAACCGTCGTGTGCGTTCCGTTGGCGAGCTGATGGAGAACCAGTACCGCGTGGGGCTTCTGCGCATGGAGCGCGCGATCAAAGAGCGTATGTCCTCTGTCGAAATCGACACTGTGATGCCGCAGGATCTGATCAACGCGAAACCAGCAGCGGCTGCGGTACGTGAATTCTTTGGCTCTTCTCAGCTGTCTCAGTTCATGGACCAAACCAACCCGCTGTCTGAGGTGACGCACAAACGTCGTCTCTCGGCGCTTGGCCCAGGCGGTCTGACCCGTGAACGCGCAGGCTTTGAGGTTCGCGACGTTCACCCGACCCACTATGGTCGGATGTGTCCGATTGAAACGCCAGAAGGTCCAAATATTGGTCTGATCAACTCGCTGGCAACTTTTGCCCGCGTGAACAAATACGGCTTCATCGAGACTCCATATCGTAAGGTTGTCGACGGTCAGGTCACCGATGAGGTGAACTACATGTCCGCGACCGAAGAGATGCGTCACACCGTGGCGCAGGCGAACGCGACATTGGATGCGGACGGCAAGTTCATCAACGAGATGGTCAACACCCGTCAGTCCGGTGACTACACCATGGCCCCTGTTGGCGCCGTCGATCTGATCGACGTGTCGCCAAAGCAGTTGGTCTCTGTGGCTGCGTCCCTGATCCCATTCCTTGAAAACGACGACGCGAACCGGGCGCTTATGGGCTCGAACATGCAACGTCAGGCGGTTCCACTGCTGCGCGCTGAGGCGCCTCTGGTCGGCACCGGTATCGAGGAAAAAGTGGCGATCGACTCTGGCGCTGCGATCCAAGCGAAACGTGGTGGTATCATCGACCAAGTTGATGCACAGCGTATCGTTATTCGCGCGACCGAAGACCTTGAGCTCGGCGATGCTGGCGTTGACATCTATCGTCTGCGCAAGTTTCAGCGGTCTAACCAAAACACCTGCATCAACCAGCGTCCGCTGGTGAAAGTGGGTGACACGGTTGGCAAAGGCGAAGTGATTGCCGATGGCCCGTCCACCGATATGGGGGAACTGGCGCTGGGTAAAAACGTGGTCGTCGCCTTTATGCCTTGGAACGGCTACAACTACGAAGACTCCATCCTGATCTCTGAGCGTATCGCACGTGACGACGTCTTTACTTCGGTGCATATCGAAGAATTTGAAGTCGCCGCCCGTGACACCAAGCTTGGCCCAGAAGAAATCACCCGCGACATTCCAAACGTCGGTGAAGAAGCGCTGCGTAACCTCGACGAGGCGGGCATCGTTTACATCGGCGCGGACGTAGAGCCAGGCGACATTCTGGTCGGTAAGATCACGCCAAAAGGTGAAAGCCCAATGACGCCAGAGGAAAAACTCCTCCGCGCGATCTTTGGTGAGAAAGCGTCCGACGTACGCGACACCTCTCTGCGTGTGAAACCAGGCGACTTTGGCACCGTTGTAGAAGTGCGCGTCTTTAACCGCCACGGTGTGGAAAAAGACGAACGCGCGCTGCAGATCGAGCGTGAAGAAGTCGAAGCACTGGCACGTGACCGTGACGACGAACTCGCGATCCTGGACCGCAACATCTATGCGCGTCTGAAAGACATGATCATGGGCAAAGTGGCTGTCAAAGGCCCGAAAGGCGTCAAGCCGAAGTCCGTGATTGATGACGAGCTGCTTGAGATGCTGACCCGCGGTCAATGGTGGCAGCTGGCTCTGGAAGACGAGGATGATGCGCAGATCGTAGAGGCTCTGCATGAGCAATACGAAGCGCAGAAACGGGCGCTGGATGCACGCTTTGAGGATAAGGTCGAAAAAGTCCGCCGTGGCGACGATCTGCCTCCGGGTGTGATGAAGATGGTCAAAGTCTTTATCGCTGTGAAGCGTAAGCTGCAGCCGGGCGATAAGATGGCGGGTCGTCACGGGAACAAAGGTGTTATTTCCAAGGTTGTGCCTATGGAAGACATGCCGTTCCTCGCGGATGGTACGCCGGTTGACTTCTGTCTGAACCCTCTGGGTGTTCCGTCGCGGATGAACGTCGGTCAGATCCTTGAAACCCACATGGGCTGGGCCGCACGCGGTCTGGGCATCAAGGTGGACGAGGCTCTGAGTGAATATCGTCGGTCCGGCGATCTGACACCGGTTCGCGAAGCGATGCATGACGCCTATGGCGACAACGTCTATGACGAAGGTATCGCGAACATGGACGAGACTGCGTTGATCGAAGCAGCGGGCAATGTAACCCGTGGTGTTCCGATCGCGACTCCGGTCTTTGACGGTGCGAAAGAGGGCGACGTGAACGACGCTCTGGTGCGTGCGGGCTTTGATCAGTCCGGTCAGTCGATCCTGTTTGACGGCCGTACCGGTGAACAGTTCAGCCGTCCGGTCACCGTTGGCGTGAAATACCTGCTGAAACTGCACCACCTGGTGGACGACAAAATCCACGCACGTTCTACAGGCCCATACTCGCTGGTCACCCAGCAGCCTCTGGGCGGTAAAGCGCAATTCGGTGGTCAGCGTTTCGGGGAAATGGAAGTCTGGGCTCTGGAAGCTTACGGCGCAGCCTACACCCTGCAGGAAATGCTCACCGTTAAGTCGGATGACGTCGCGGGCCGGACCAAGGTCTATGAAAGCATCGTCAAGGGCGAGGATAACTTCGAAGCGGGCATCCCAGAATCGTTTAACGTTCTGGTCAAAGAAGTCCGTGGCCTCGGCCTGAATATGGAACTCCTGGACGCGGAGGTGGAGGAATAAGGGCCTCGCGCTCTTATTCCCCTTCCCAATGCTTCCGCTCTAATTTGAGGTAAACAAATGAACCAGGAACTGACGAACAACCCGTTTAACCCATTGGCTCCACAGAAGATTTTTGATGAAATCAAAGTCTCTCTGGCGTCTCCGGAACGGATCCTGTCTTGGTCTTACGGCGAAATCAAAAAGCCAGAGACCATCAACTATCGGACTTTCAAGCCAGAGCGCGACGGCCTGTTCTGTGCGCGTATCTTTGGCCCGATCAAAGATTACGAATGTCTCTGCGGTAAATATAAGCGCATGAAGTATCGCGGCGTTGTCTGCGAGAAATGTGGTGTTGAAGTTACCCTGCAAAAAGTACGCCGCGAGCGTATGGGCCACATCGAGCTGGCCGCACCGGTCGCACACATCTGGTTCCTGAAATCGCTGCCATCCCGCATCGGCTTGATGCTGGACATGACTCTGCGTGATCTGGAACGTGTTCTGTATTTTGAAAACTATGTTGTCACCGAGCCAGGTCTGACCGACCTGACCTACGGCCAGATGCTCACCGAAGACGAGTATATGGACGCGCAAGACACCTTCGGCATGGACGCCTTCACCGCCAACATCGGTGCCGAAGCGATCCGTGAGATGCTGTCTCAGATCGACCTTGAGTCCGAGGCAGAGCACCTGCGTGCCGAGCTGGCCGAGGCGACCGGTGAACTGAAACCGAAGAAGATCATCAAGCGTCTGAAAGTTGTCGAATCCTTCCTGGAATCCGGCAACCGTCCAGAGTGGATGGTTCTGACCGTGATCCCAGTGATCCCACCAGAACTGCGCCCGCTGGTGCCTCTGGATGGCGGCCGTTTCGCGACGTCTGATCTGAACGACCTGTATCGTCGTGTTATCAACCGGAACAACCGTCTGAAGCGTCTGATCGAACTGCGCGCGCCTGATATCATCGTGCGTAACGAAAAGCGGATGCTGCAGGAATCTGTGGACGCTCTGTTTGACAACGGTCGTCGTGGTCGTGTGATCACGGGCGCCAACAAACGTCCTCTGAAATCCCTTTCCGATATGCTGAAAGGTAAGCAGGGTCGTTTCCGTCAGAACCTTTTGGGTAAGCGCGTCGACTTCTCTGGTCGTTCGGTTATTGTGACGGGTCCGGAACTCAAGCTGCATCAGTGTGGTTTGCCGAAGAAGATGGCGCTCGAGCTATTCAAGCCGTTCATCTATTCACGTCTGGAGGCCAAAGGTCTGTCCAGCACCGTGAAACAGGCGAAAAAGCTGGTTGAAAAAGAACGCCCAGAAGTTTGGGATATCCTCGATGAGGTCATCCGTGAACACCCGGTCATGCTGAACCGTGCGCCTACGCTGCACCGTCTTGGCATTCAGGCGTTCGAACCTGTTCTGATCGAAGGTAAAGCGATCCAGCTGCACCCGCTCGTGTGTTCTGCGTTTAACGCGGACTTTGACGGTGACCAGATGGCGGTTCACGTTCCACTGAGCCTTGAGGCCCAGCTGGAAGCCCGTGTTCTGATGATGTCGACGAACAACGTTCTGTCGCCTGCAAACGGTGCACCGATCATCGTTCCATCTCAGGATATGATCTTGGGTCTCTATTACGTCTCCATCGCGCGCGACGGGATGAAGGGCGAAGGCATGGTCTTCTCCTCCATCGAAGAAGTCGAGCACGCGTTGGATTCCGGCGAAGTGCATCTGCACGCCAAGATCCAGGCCCGTATCCCACAGATCGACGAGAACGGTCTTGAGGTCATGAAGCGCTTTGAAACGACCCCTGGTCGCGTCAAGCTGGGTGCTCTGTTGCCTCAAAACGCGAAAGCGCCGTTTGAGCTGGTGAACAACCTGCTGCGTAAGCGTGACGTTCAGAAAGTTATCGACACCGTCTACCGTTACTGCGGTCAGAAAGAGTCGGTTATCTTCTGTGACCAGATCATGTCCATGGGCTTTAAAGAAGCGTTCAAGGCGGGCATCTCGTTTGGTAAAGACGACATGGTTATCCCTGATGACAAATGGGGCATCGTTGATGACACCCGTGATCAGGTGAAAGACTTTGAACAACAGTACATGGACGGTCTGATCACTCAGGGCGAAAAGTACAACAAAGTTGTCGATGCTTGGTCCAAGTGTAACGACAAAGTCACCGACGCCATGATGGGCGCGATCTCCGCGGCGAAAACCGAAGAGAATGGTGCCGAGGCAGAGCCAAACTCTGTTTACATGATGGCCCACTCCGGTGCGCGTGGCTCGGTCACTCAGATGAAACAGCTGGGCGGGATGCGCGGCCTGATGGCGAAGCCGAACGGCGACATCATCGAGACCCCGATCATCTCGAACTTTAAAGAAGGTCTGACCGTTCTTGAGTACTTCAACTCGACCCACGGTGCCCGTAAGGGTCTGTCGGATACGGCGCTGAAGACTGCGAACTCTGGTTACCTGACCCGTCGTCTGGTTGACGTTGCGCAGGACTGTATCGTTCGCATGAACGACTGTGGCACCGAGAACGCGATCACCGCCGAAGCAGCGGTTAACGACGGCGAAGTCGTCGCGACCCTGGCAGAGCGAATTCTTGGCCGTGTGGCTGCAGATGACATTCTGCGTCCGGGTACCGACGAGGTGATCGTTGCCAAAGGCCAGCTGATCGACGAACTCATGGCTGATGAGATCGACGAAGCGGGTGTTGCCTCTGCACGCATTCGCTCGCCGCTGACTTGTGAGGCCGAAGAAGGCGTCTGTGCGCAATGTTACGGTCGTGACCTTGCACGCGGTACCATCGTGAACACTGGTGAGGCCGTCGGCATCATCGCGGCGCAGTCCATCGGTGAACCTGGTACTCAGCTGACCATGCGGACCTTCCACATTGGTGGTGTTGCGCAGGGTGGCCAGCAGTCCTTCCAGGAAGCGTCCCAAGAGGGCACCATCCGTTTCGAGAATGCCAATATTCTTGAAAACGCGCAGGGTGAGACCTTGGTGATGGGCCGCAACATGAAGCTCGAGATCGTCGATGAGGCGGGCGAGGTTCGTGTGACCCACAAACTGGGCTATGGCTCTAAGCTCTTCGTCAAAGACGGTGGCAAAATCGGCCGTGGTGAGAAGCTGTTTGAATGGGATCCGTTCACTCTGCCAATTCTGGCTGAGAAAGACGGTAAGGCGAAGTTCGTCGACCTCGTATCGGGCATTGCCGTCCGTGACGTGACCGACGAAGCGACCGGTATGACCCAGAAAATCGTGTCTGACTGGCGTTCCGCGCCAAAAGGCAACGAGCTGAAGCCAGAGATCATTCTGGTCGACGCAGATGGCGAGCCAGTGCGCAACGCAGCCGGGAACCCAGTGACCTACCCAATGTCTGTGGACGCAATCCTTTCCGCCGAAGACGGTCAGGACGTGAAAGCCGGTGACGTTATCGCGCGTATCCCACGCGAAGGTGCGAAGACCAAAGACATTACCGGTGGTCTGCCACGGGTTGCGGAACTCTTTGAAGCGCGTCGTCCGAAAGACCACGCAATCATCGCAGAAATCGATGGTTACGTGCGCTTTGGCCGCGACTATAAGAACAAGCGCCGCATCTCGATCGAACCAGCAGATGACGCATTGGAAACCGTCGAATACATGGTGCCAAAGGGCAAGCACATTCCTGTTCAGGAAGGCGACTTTGTCCAAAAAGGCGACTACATCATGGACGGCAACCCTGCGCCGCATGACATCCTGTCCATCATGGGTGTCGAAGCGCTGGCGGACTATATGATCGACGAAGTGCAAGACGTTTACCGCCTGCAAGGTGTGAAAATTAACGACAAGCACATCGAAGTCATCGTGCGTCAGATGCTGCAGAAGTGGGAGATCCTGGACTCTGGTGAAACCACGCTGCTGAAAGGCGAGCATGTCGATAAGCAAGAGTTTGACGCGGCTAACGAGAAAGCTCTCTCTCGTGGCAAACGTCCAGCTCAGGGCGAACCGATCCTGCTGGGTATCACCAAAGCCTCCTTGCAGACACGTTCGTTCATCTCGGCGGCGTCCTTCCAGGAAACCACCCGTGTTCTCACCGAGGCCTCTGTCCAAGGTAAGAAAGACAAGCTGGTTGGCCTAAAAGAAAACGTCATCGTGGGTCGTCTGATCCCAGCCGGTACCGGTGGTGCGACGCAGAAAGTCCGCAAGATCGCGCAAGAGCGTGACAATGTGGTCATCGAAGCACGCCGCGAAGAGGCCGAAGCCGCTGTGGCTCTGGCAGCTCCGAGCGATGGCGACTTCTCTGCCGAAGATATCTTCGACAGCGGTTTCGTTGACGTGCCAGAGAGCCGCGAAGAGTAAGACGCTCTGTAAATGAATTGAGAGGCCCCGGCGCAGCGATGCGCCGGGGTTTTTCTTTGGGGTTTCCAGTTCGGATTTTCCGACTTAGGGTCGCCTCGTTGAACGTCAGGACAATCCCAATGCATGATAACGCCAAAGGCAGCCTTTTGATGGTTGGAGCGATGATCGGTTTCACGGTCAACGACGCGATTATCAAGGTGATCGGCGGGCATATCCCATTGTTTCAAATGGTGTTTTTGCGGGGGATTCCGGCGACGCTCTTCTTGCTTCTGCTGGCGTGGCGCATGGGGATCCTACGGGTTCAGGCACCGGTGCGCGATTGGGCTCTGGCATTGCTGCGCGCGGTGATGGAAGTCGGCGCCGCGTATTTCTTTATCTCGGCCTTGTTGCGCATGGAACTTGCGAATGTCACGGCCGTTCTGCAGGTGCTGCCTCTGTCCGTGGCACTGGGCGCGGCGCTCGTGTTCCGAGAACCCTTGGGCTGGCGGCGCGTGCTGGCCATTCTGATCGGCTTCTGTGGTGTCATGTTGATCGTGCGACCCGGACCGGATGGCTTCACCGAGCAGTCGATCTTTGCGTTGATCGCTGTGGCCTTGGTCACAATTCGAGACCTCGCCTCGCGGCGCATGTCCAAGGCGATGCCCTCGATCATGGGCGCGGCTATATCTTCGGCGGCAGTGGGCCTCGCCGCAGGATTGGCCAGCCTATCAGAGCCCTGGGTCGCGATGACGTCCTCGGATTTCGCCTATCTCGGCGCCGCCGCGATTGTGGTTGCTTTGGCTTATCTGTGCTCTGTTATGGCCATGCGCGTGGGCGAGATCACGTTTATCGCACCGTTCCGCTATTCAGGTCTGATCGCGGCCTTGATCATCGGGTTCCTTGTGTTTGGCGATTGGCCGGACGGGGTGACTTTGCTGGGCGCGGCCATCGTCGTGGCAACGGGGCTTTTCACGCTGTATCGAGAAAGCGTCGCGCGTCGAAAGCCTCAGCCGTCGGAATAGATCTCGCGAACGCGGGCGTTGTCGATGGCGAAGAGGTCTTTGATCAAAGCCTCGTCTTCCTCGGACATCGGTTGAAAATCCAGTCGCGTGACATTCGACTTTTGCCGTGAATCGTTGAACGCTCCGTGCCCGCGAATGTACATTTCCTGATCCGTGAAGGTGACCGACGGCATCGCGTGGTTCATCTTGGTGTGCGAGAAATTCATGATGGATTTGCGGACCGAGGGCTGCACCACCAATGCAAGGGCAACGCCGTAATATTGCAAAACCGATGGTGTGATTTCCAGGCCAGCAGATGAAGCCCGCGCCGAGAACCCTCGGTTAAAATCGACCGTCATCATTTCGTTCTTGGCAATGAGCGGGGCGCAATCATCAACGGCCTCTCTGAGACGTTCCACGAAGTTTACCGCAACCGCATCATCATCATCCTGGCGAAACTGAATTGTTGGCAGGTCTGTTTCAATCCGATGCGTGTTGATAATGCGCTGCATTGCGGGCCTGTGCCGTTCGGACGGCCAGGGCACGATGATTGCCTGAGGAATGTCTTCGACCAAGGCAAACAGACGCTCTTGGTATTCATCTGGCATGCACATGCCAATGGCGATGAGGAACTGGAAATTCGGGTCTGTCTGCGCCTTGATGCCCGGCAGCGTTAGAGCCTCAAAGGATCGGAACCTCTCTTCAATTCTTTCGGGTGCATAGAGGTAGGCGCGGCGCTCTTCCAGCGTTTCATGGCCCACCTGAAAACCGCCGTAAGCGGGATAGGAAAACCTGCATAGTCCGATGACTTGCATGTCTTGGCTTTTCATACTGGGCCCTATCTTTACGTGGTTTTTCACCTTGAATCATGGCAGTGAGGCTTTGTTTTCGCAATCAAGAAAGTTGATAGTGCGTGAACTTTCACATTGTTCAAATTTGCACAATTTCTGTAATTTAATAGGCATTGAGTTCGCAAGGTCACAGCGCCATTTTCTCTATCAAAGACGCGCCCAATAGGGGCCTACGTCACTACTTTTGATTGGAGACTGAGATGAAAGACGCAATGACGAAATCAGACCTGCAATTGACCCTCCGCCCTGCCGCGGATCGCGGTATGGCCAACTTTGGTTGGTTGCAATCGGCACACAGCTTTAGCTTTGGCAACTATTATGACCCTGACTTCATGGGGTTTGGAAACCTGCGCGTGATCAATGATGACAAAGTCGCCGGGGGTAGGGGCTTTCCCAATCACCCCCACAAGAACGCCGAGATCTTTTCGTATGTGACCAAGGGTGCTTTGGAGCACCGGGATAGCATGGGCAATGGGTCTGTCGTCGGCGAAGGCGGTATTCAATATATGAGCGCTGGACGGGGTGTGACCCACTCGGAGTTCAATCCTTCTGACACGGAGGACATGCAGTTTCACCAGATCTGGTTGATGCCGTCGGTGGCCAATACCGAGCCCGCATATGACACGCGAGACCTCACGACCGAGGACAAAGACGGCAAGCTGAAACTCTTTCTGTCAGCAGACGGGCGCGACGGGTCAATGGTGACGCAAGCGGATGCAAGTGTCTATGCGGCGACCCTGAGCGGCGAGCAGCGCATCGACTATGATCAAAACCCGATCCGCAAAGGATGGGTGCAGGTGATCAAAGGCAGCCTGACGGTCAACGGAATCCAACTGACCAAAGGCGACGGTCTGGCGATTGAAGGGGGCGGAGCGCTGACATTCGCACAAGGCGACGACGCAGAGTTCCTGTTGTTTGATCTTGCGGCCTAAGTGCCATAGACAAGAGGCCGTTCCCAACTGGGCACGGCCATTTTACAGCCAGCCCGCCTGCTGTTGACACAACGCCCGACTCCCCCTATACGCGCGCCTATCCGGCACGTGGAGTCTGTCCGCTATGCCGAAATCATATCTGTAGTGGCTCAAGGTCAGAGCACTTTTATCACTCTGACCCTCTGTTACCCCACCGCGACGTTCACCTCGGAATGGGAACGTTTGCGGCTTTTTTGCTTTGGTCTGCAGGGATGTGGATCAGGTGAGGGGCAGGACGGGTCAGAAATGTAACCGCTCGGGGTGACCCGGGCACAAGTTGAGAAACGGGAAAAGAGACCCTATGCCAACGATTCAACAGCTGATCCGCAAACCGCGCCAGCCTAAAATCAAGCGCTCCAAGTCCCAGCACCTGGAGCAATGCCCACAGAAACGCGGCGTTTGCACACGCGTTTACACCACCACTCCTAAAAAGCCGAACTCCGCGATGCGGAAAGTTGCGAAGGTCCGCCTGACCAACGGCTACGAAGTGATCTCCTACATTCCAGGTGAAAGCCACAACCTTCAGGAACACTCTGTGGTTCTGATCCGCGGCGGCCGTGTAAAAGACCTTCCAGGTGTGCGTTACCACATCCTGCGTGGTGTTCTGGATACCCAAGGCGTCAAAGACCGTAAGCAACGTCGTTCCAAGTACGGCGCGAAGCGTCCTAAGTAAGAAGGATATTTATAGATGTCTCGTCGTCACGCTGCTGAAAAACGCGAAGTATTGCCTGACGCCAAATATGGCGACCGCGTACTTTCCAAATTCATGAACAACCTCATGATCGACGGTAAAAAATCCGTCGCAGAGAAAATCGTCTACAACGCGCTGGATCGCGTTGAGAACAAAGTTAAGCGCGCTCCTGTCGAAGTCTTCCACGAAGCACTCGACAACATTAAGCCGTCCGTCGAAGTTCGCTCCCGCCGTGTTGGTGGTGCAACTTACCAGGTTCCGGTTGAAGTGCGCCCTGAGCGCCGCGAAGCGCTGGCCATCCGTTGGCTGATCACCGCCTCCCGCGGCCGCAACGAGAACACCATGGAAGAGCGCCTCGCAGGTGAGCTTCTGGATGCTGTGAACTCTCGTGGTTCCGCTGTCAAAAAGCGGGAAGACACTCACAAGATGGCCGAGGCGAACAAAGCCTTCAGCCATTACCGCTGGTAATTCGAAAGGCTCATTGACAAATGGCACGCGAATATACGCTGAACCACTACCGTAACTTCGGTATCATGGCGCACATCGATGCGGGTAAAACCACCTGTTCCGAGCGCATCCTGTACTACACCGGTAAGTCTCACAACATTGGTGAGGTGCACGACGGTGCGGCCACCATGGACTGGATGGAGCAGGAACAAGAACGCGGGATCACCATCACCTCCGCTGCGACGACCACATTCTGGGAACGCACCGAAGATGGTAAAACCGCAGACACTCCTAAGCACCGTCTGAACATCATCGACACCCCAGGCCACGTTGACTTCACCATCGAAGTTGAACGTTCCCTCGCGGTTCTCGATGGCGCGGTTTGTGTTCTTGACGCAAACGCAGGTGTTGAGCCTCAGACTGAAACCGTTTGGCGTCAGGCGGATCGCTATTCTGTTCCACGGATCGTTTTCGTGAACAAAATGGACAAGATCGGCGCGGACTTCTTTAACTGCGTTAACATGATCGAAGACCGCACCGGCGCGCGTGCTGTTCCAGTAGGTATTCCTATTGGCGCAGAGACCGAGCTGGAAGGTCTTGTTGACCTCGTGACCATGCAAGAATGGGTCTACGAGGGCGAAGACCTTGGCGCATCTTGGGACAAGCGCGACATCCGCCCTGAGCTTCAGGACATGGCGAATGAGTGGCGCGAAAAGATGATCGAAACTGCCGTTGAGCAGGACGAAGAAGCGATGGAAGCTTATCTGGAAGGCGAAGAGCCATCCGTTGAAAAGCTGCGCGAGCTTCTGCGTAAGGGTACTCTGGCGCTGGACTTCGTTCCAGTTCTGGGCGGCTCTGCGTTCAAAAACAAAGGTGTTCAGCCGCTGCTCAACGCTGTGATCGACTATCTGCCGTCCCCACTGGACGTTGTTGATTACATGGGCTTCAAACCAGGCGACGAAACTGAAACCCGTGACATCGCCCGCCGCGCGGACGACGAGATGGCGTTCTCTGGCCTGGCGTTCAAAATCATGAACGACCCATTCGTTGGCTCTCTGACCTTCACACGTATCTACTCTGGTACGCTTGAGAAGGGCGACACCTTGCTGAACTCCACCAAAGGCAAGAAAGAGCGCATCGGTCGTATGATGATGATGCACTCCAACAACCGTGAAGAAATCACCGAAGCATTCGCTGGTGACATCATCGCGCTGGCCGGTCTGAAAGACACCACAACCGGTGACACGCTCTGCGCTGTTAACGATCCTGTGGTTCTGGAAACCATGACCTTCCCAGATCCGGTGATCGAGATCGCGGTTGAGCCTAAGACCAAAGCTGACCAAGAGAAAATGTCTCAGGGTCTGCAGCGTCTGGCAGCCGAAGATCCATCCTTCCGCGTGGAAACTGACCTGGAATCCGGTCAGACCATCATGAAAGGCATGGGCGAATTGCACCTTGACATCCTTGTGGACCGTCTGAAGCGCGAATTCAAAGTCGAAGCGAACATTGGTGCGCCACAGGTGGCCTACCGTGAGACCATCGGCCACGAAGTCGAGCACACATACACCCACAAGAAACAGTCTGGTGGTTCCGGTCAGTATGGTGAAGTTAAACTCATCATCACCCCAACCGAGCCAGGTGAGGGTTACTCCTTTGAATCCCGTATCGTTGGTGGTGCGGTTCCTAAGGAATACATCCCAGGTGTTGAAAAAGGCATCCAGTCTGTCATGGACAGCGGCCCTCTGGCTGGCTTCCCAGTGATCGACTTCAAGGTTGCTCTGATCGACGGTAAGTTCCACGACGTTGACTCCAGCGTTCTGGCGTTTGAGATCGCATCCCGTATGTGTATGCGTGAAGGCATGCGTCTTGCTGGTGCGAAACTGCTGGAACCAATGATGAAGGTCGAGGTTATCACTCCTGAAGAGTATACCGGCGGCATCATCGGTGACCTGACGTCCCGTCGTGGTCAGGTGTCTGGTCAGGAACCACGCGGCAACGCTGTTGCGATTGACGCATTCGTTCCACTGGCAAACATGTTTGGCTACATCAACACTCTGCGTTCCATGTCTTCGGGCCGCGCGCAGTTTACCATGCAGTTTGACCACTACGATCCAGTGCCAAACAACATCTCTGAAGAGATCCAAGCGAAATACGCATAACCGGGGCGGCGGGCTGAAGCCCGCCCTACCCACAACCCGTAGGTCGGGCTTCAGCCCGACACCCCATTAAGGAGGCCATTATGGCAAAGGAAAAGTTTGAACGTTCCAAACCGCACTGCAACATCGGCACCATCGGCCACGTTGACCACGGTAAAACCACTCTGACCGCAGCGATCACCAAGCAATTCGGTGACTTCAAAGCGT
>NZ_JBBGAZ010000020.1:0-38471 GCF_037478305.1 Cognatishimia coralii | reverse complement strand
GACCGTATGCTAATAAAGGGTACAGTATGGCAATTAACGGTACAATATGAAAATTAAGGGTACATCGTGCCGCTGAAAACAAACGATAATTTTAAAGGCAATTCTGATTAATGAGGGTACAGTGACAACCAGCGAATTTTCTGACCAAGGCCACGGAAATGCCGGGGTCGTGGTGGCCCTACTGGGCGGACTGGCTCGAGGCCAAAGACGGCAAGACCGTCAAGCCTCGAAAGCCCGTCAACCGCGGAAAGTACAAATCCATCGAGCCGGCACCGGGAAGCTACGTTCGGGCGAATTGAGACCGCGTTCCATGACAGGGATATGTGGTCGTTCGGTACTGCCGGAAATCGCCGCGAAACCTGAACGCCATCCCTCGTGAAGCGGAACGACCGGAAATCCTATCCCTATTGAACCAAGCATCAAACGTCTTGCATTCCTCGGCATAATCAAATGGCCGGTAGCGGATACTCCTGTGCATATGTGGGCAGGGCAACGATCTTCGTCAGATTTCACCGAATGAATTGCCCCCCAATCAACCGGCATTCCGAAATCCCGACTGTGACTGGTCTGGTTGTATGCCGAAATTGAGCGCAAAAACACAGCATTGGGTGCGCTAGGCTCGTATTCCATCGCTGACAAGTTCAAGGATCTGGTTGGCAATAACCTCAGGAGGTTCCGAACCGTCAGGGTTGTACCACTCCGGCATCTGGTTGAAGGCCGAGAACAGCACCTGCGCCAGTCTTTTTGTTGAACTTTGGCGGATCGATTTGTCTTCAATGCCGGCCTTGATGATCTCTTCAAGGAAATCCTGACCATCGCGCAGGGTCTGGCGCAGTTTGTCCTGGTTTCTGCCCGTGAGGTTGCGGCGCGCCTCGCGCATCAATGAGGAACCGAAATCACTCACAACCAATGCGGCGTAAGAACGAAAAAACACGCGCAACCTGTCAAGGCCGTTGCCAGTTGATACCTGGGCCGCGTCAAAGCAAAGCTTGACCCCTTCCAGCGACACCAATGAGCACTGCATCAGGATGTCTTCCTTGTTGCGGGCGTAGTAATAGAGTGCAGGCTTGGTCAGATCGAGTTCGGCGGCGATATCATCGAGCGAGGTTTTCTTGTAACCGACTGTCGAAAACAGTCTCGCCGCAACGTCCAACACGGCACGGCGCTTCAGTTCCTGCTGCTCTTCGACGTCTTTTGTCTTTCTATGCCACTGGATTGCAGGCACATGACCCTCGCTTGAAATTGTGCGCCGGGCGAGAATTCTTCCCGCCCGGCATCTTACCAAGTTTAGTAGTCGAGGCCCCGGGCTGCAACTGTCCAGGCGCCGTTTTCAACCTTGGCCAGGATCAGCGTTTCCACCCCCTGGTGATCTTCGGGGCCGAAGCTGACGGTCTGGCCGCCGATCGGATCGACATAACCATTGATCGCTTCGGTCGCGGCAAGGAACCCTTCGGTGGTCAACTCCGGACCGGCCGCTTCGAGCGCGGTTGCGATCAGATCGATGAAGATATAGCCAAGCTGGGCCTGCGGCGCCATTTTCTCGCCGTAGATCTCGGCATAGCTTTCGAGGATGCGCTTGGCTTCTCCATCGGCGCTGCCAGCTTCGGCATAGACGAAAGGCGACACCAAATGCAGCCCTTCCATCGCGCCATCGGCCGCCTGGGCCACGGCGTCCATGTAAGGCACCATGCTGGCCACGAAAGTGGGCTCAAAACCCAGCTTCTTGGCAGTGGCAACGATACGGATCGTGTCGCCCACGCCGGTTGACAGGAACACGATATCGCAGCCGGCATTCTTCAGCGTGGTTACCGACGAGACCATGTCTGTCTCGGTGGCCGAATGCTCGGTCTTGGCGGCGATCTCCATGCCGATCTCGTGCAATTGCTGCTCAACACCCAGCGTCATCGACTCGCCCGCTTCATTGGCGATCTGCGCGACGCAGGGCGTCTCAAACCCGCCGTTTGCGTGGAAATAGGCCACGCCCGCGCGGAACTGTTCCGTATAGGAGCGGAAAAAGGCGTATTTCATCGGGTGGAGTGGCTCGGCCATCTCGGCGGCTGCCGAGATCGGGTACATGTTGGGCACACCAGCATCCAGCTGCTGCGGCATCACGGCCAGGTTCATCGGCGTGCCAAGCGCGCCGACCATGGTAAAGACCTTGTCGCGGCGCAACAGCTTGTTGGCGGCCTGAATGGCGCGCGGCACCTGATATTGCATGTCCTCGATCACGATCTCAAGCTGGCGGCCATGGATACCGCCGGTGGCATTGATCTCGTCCACGCGCATGCGCAGACCGTTGGCTTCGGGCACACCCCAGACAGCCAGCGGACCGCTGAGATCGGTATAGGCGCCAAGCGTGATCTTGTCGTCGGTCACGCCTTGCGGATCGGCGATCGCCGCCCCGGCGGCCAGCGCGGAAAATGCCAGCGCGATTGCAAACTTCTTCATGATTTCCTCCCTTTCAAGGTTCAGTACATGGTGTCGATGAGGTCTTTGTATTTGCGCTCGACCTCGTTGCGTTTGAGTTTCATCGTCGGAGTGAGTTCCTCGTCCTCAGCCGTCAGAAGCACGTCGATCAAGCGGAACTTCTTCACTTGTTCCACCGGCGAAAATCCGGAATTCGCACGGTCCACCTCGTTGCCAATCAACTCGATGATCGGCTCGCTTTCGCAGAGCGATTTGTAGTTCGAGAACGGGATGCGCTTGTCCTGCGCGTATTTCTCGACCGTTTCCTGGTCGATCATGATCAGCACGGTCAGGTACTTGCGCTTGTCGCCAATGATCACAGCGTCCGAGATGTAGGGCGAGAATTTCAGCTCGTTTTCCAGCTGCGAGGGCGTGATGTTTTTGCCGCCGGCGGTGATGATGATGTCCTTCTTGCGGTCCAGAATGGTCAGATCGCAATTGTCATCCATCTTGCCGACATCGCCGGTATGCACCCAGCCATCCACCATGGTCTCGGCGGTCTTTTCCGGCTGGCTCAGGTAGCCAGAGAAGTTTGACCGCGCGCGTATCAGGATCTCGCCATCCTCGGCCAGTTTGGCTTCGACGCCGCGCATGGCCCGCCCGATCGACCCGATGGGCGATTGGCCTGGAACCGTGGCAGTGACAATGCCAGTCTCGGTCTGTCCATAGGCTTCCTGCACAGAGACGCCGAGTGCGTTGAACCAACTGAGCAGCCGCGCCGAGATTGGCGCTGCACCCGAGACGATCGTATGCGCCCGCGCCAGACCCAGTTCGACGCGGATATTGCGCAACACCAAGAAATCGAGCGCCTTGTGCAAAAGGCTCAGGCTCAGCGGCGCCTTTTTGCCCTCCGCCAACACCGCGGCGCGGCGTTCGGCCACTTTCAGCGCCTGAGTATAGGCAAAGCGGCCAAAGGCGGTGGCGTCATTCATGATGAAACTGATGCGGGAATAGAACTTCTCCCACACCCGTGGCACCGCGAAGATAAAAGTCGGGGCCACCTCCTGAATGTCGGCGTTAAAGGTCTCGCCGCTCTCGGCAATGTTGATGGTGATGCCATGCCGGATCGGGGTCGCGACCGAGATGATGCGCTCGGCGGCGTGGCACAGCGGCAGGAAGGTCAGGATCTCGTCACCCGGGCCCAGCGGCATTTCCGGGTGGTTGTCGGCCTGCGCCAGAAAGAACCGGTGCGAGATCATCGCGCCCTTGGGCGCGCCGGTAGTGCCCGAGGTATAGATCAGCGTGGCGATGTCCTCGCCTTTGCCGGCGTCCAAGCGCGACTCGAACGCGGCCTGAATGCTTGCGTCGCTGTCATTGGCGAGTTCAAGGAATGCCTCCCATCCCATGACCTTGTCATGCTCAAAGCGGCGCAGGCCTTCCATGTCGTAGACAACGACCTTTTCAATCCCCGGCAGCTCGTCCTGTACCAGCAGGTATTTGTCGAGCTGTTCCTCGTCCTCGACGAACAACACCTTGGCGCCGCTGTCGTTGAGCTGATAGGCGACCTGTTTTTCCTGCAAGGTCGGGTAGAGCCCGTGGGTGACCGCGCCGATGCACTGGATGCCGAGATCGGAAAACACCCATTCCTTGTTGTCTTCGCTGATGATCGCCACGACGTCGCCGGCATCGACCCCCAAGGCCATCAGCGCACAACCTGCCTGCCGGGACCGGTGATAGTAGTCGGTCCAGGTGTATTCTTCCCAGATGCCGAAATCCCTTTCGCGGATCGCGATCGCAGACCCGAATTTCCGGCAGTTCTGCCGAAACAGCTTGGGCAGTGTGTCGCAGCCGTCGATTTCAAAGACGGGCGGGGTCCAGTTTTGTGTAGAGATGTCGTTCATCGCCATGTCTTCCTTGCTTTCCAGCGGCGGTCGCCCCGCGCGCTGTCGGCCTTGATGCCAAGGTAAAATTCGCGGATATCGGCGCTGTTCATCAGCACGTCGCGTTCGCCTTCCATGACGATCCGCCCGGTTTCCAGCACATAGCCGAAATCGGCGGCCGGAAGCGCGACGCTGGCGTTCTGTTCCACCAGCAGCATCGTCATGCCTTCCTCGACATTGATCCGCTTGATGATTGCGAAAATCTCGGAAATCAGCCGGGGCGAGAGACCCAGCGACGGCTCATCCAGCAGCATCAGGCTGGGCCGTGCCATGAAGGCGCGTCCAAGGGCCACCATCTGCTGTTGCCCGCCCGACAGGTAGATCGCCTGCTTGTCGAGAAATTCGCGCAGGACCGGGAACCAGCCCAGCACCTTTTCGAAATCGCGCGCCACCTCGTCGCGGTCCTTGCGGCAATAGGCACCCATCATCAGGTTGTCTTTCACCGACAAAAGCGCAAACACTTCGCGTCCTTCGGGGCTATGGGCCACACCGGTGCGGGCAATCACATCCGGATCCAGGCCGGTAATGGCCTTACCCTTGAATGTGATCTCACCTTTGAACGGGTCGAGCGCCCCCGAGATGGTTTTCAGGATAGTGGTCTTGCCAGCGCCGTTCGATCCCATGACCGTGACCACGGTGCCTTCGCGCACCGAAAGGCTGACACCGCGGATCGCCATGACGCGGCCATACATGGTTTCGACATTGCGGACTTTCAGAACTTCGCTCATGCCGCTTCCCCCCCTAGATAGGCTGCCTGCACATCCGGGTCGTCCTGCACCTCCGAGGCGCTGCCGGTGGCCAGGAAGCGGCCTTCGTTGATTGCCAGAACCTTGTCCGAGACCTTGTTCACCAGCTTCATGTCGTGCTCGATCATCACCACGGTGATGCCCAGATCCTCGCGGATGTCTTCGATCACAAAGGCGGTGTCGTCGGTTTCCTCGGTGGTCAGCCCGCTGGAGGGCTCATCCAGCAACAGGATCTCGGGGCTGGCGACCAGCGCGCGCGCCATCTCGGTTTTCTTGCGCACGCCGTAAGGCAGGTCGGCGACGCGGGCGTGACGGTAGCCTTCGAGATCGAGAAACTCGATAACCTCTTCCGCCTTGCGGCGGTGCTCCAGTTCCTGGCGTAATTGGCCGGGCAGGAAGAACAGCTCGCTCAGCGGCGAGAACCGCCCATGCCGGAACCGGCCGATCAACAGGTTGTCCAGAAGTGAGGCATGCTCGAACAATTCGATGTTCTGGAAGGTGCGGGCGATGCCGTGGTTGATCACTTCGTGGGGCCTGGCCCCCAGCAGGCTTTCGCCACCAAAGCGGATATCGCCTTCCAGCGGGTCATAGATGCGGCAGATCAGGTTGAACACCGTGCTCTTGCCGGCACCATTGGGACCGATGATGGTGAATACCTTGCCCGGTTCCACCGAGAAGCTCAGGTTATCGACGGCTTTCAGCCCACCGAATGCCAGCGACACGTTTTCGACTTCAAGCCAGCTCATTTCAGACGCTCCGTCTTGAGGAAGGTCTTCTGACGTTGGAAGCTGCGGCGCTTGTACATCGGGAAGACGTTGAAATAGTGATGGATTTTGACCCAGCGGCCATAGAGCCCATCAGGTTCGAACAGGATGAAGCCAAGAAGGATCATCCCGAAGGCGAGGCTGTCGAACCCGCCGGATGTGGCTATGGCCCCGGGAAGCAGCACCTTGACCCAACTCAGGACGGTGGGCAGCAGCACGATGAAGAACGCGCCGAAGATGGCCCCGTGGATGGTGCCGATCCCACCGACAACGATCATAAGAAGCAGGCGAATGCTCTCACCCATGCCGAAAGTTTCCGGTGTAATGTAGTAGAACGCATGCGCCAGAAGCCCACCAGCCAGACCGGCGAACACCGCCGACAGGAAGAAGGCATAGGCTTTGTAGAAGGCCACATTCGTGCCCAGCGAACGGGCCGAAACTTCGCTGTCGCGGATCGCGATCAGGGCGCGGCCAGACCGTGTGCGCAACAGGTTGCGCGTCATCAGAATGGCGCCGACAAACAGGGCGAGATTTAACAGGTAGGTCTTCCAGCTCTGGTCGATGGCGATGCCGAAGATGTCGATGCCCGGAACCGGCAGGCCACGATGTCCGCCGGTAAAATCGCCGCCGCCGCCGATCAGCCGTTCGGTCACGATAGCAATCGAAAGCGTAGCGATGGCGAGATACAAGCCATGCATGCGCCCGCAGATGCGCCCGATGGCCAGCCCGACCAAACCAGTGATCAGCGCCGCCAGGGGCAGCGACAGGATCCACGGCACGCCGTAGCGGCTGAGCAGGATGGTATGAGCATAGGCGCCGATGGCAACAAAGGCGGCCTGCCCGAAACTCACTTGTCCCGAGAATCCGGTGAGGATCATCAGACCCAGGCCGGCGATGGCATAGATGTAGACAAACGACAATTCGTCCAGAAAGTAGCCGTCAAGGAACAGCGGGGCGGCAAGCGCGATACACAAGAACAGCAGATACCAGAAAGCCTGTGTGCGGTCGCGAAACAGGCGGATGTCCTGCTTGTAGGATTTGCGGAAAAGAACGCGCATGAGCCTATACCTTCTTTGCGTAGATTTGTGCCAGCAGCCCTTCGGGCCGGATCAGCAGCACGACGAACATGATCAGATAGGCGCCGATGCCCTTGAACGTCGGGAACATGATGTCGAAGAACGGCTCGGTCACGCCGATCAGCAAACAGCCCAGAACGGCGCCGGGGATCGATCCGAACCCGCCGACAATGGCGCCGGCAAAGGCTTTGAAGCCGACAAATCCCATCTGCGTCGAGACCAGCGTGACCGGGCCCAGGAGCAGGCCGGCGATGGCGCCGAAGATTGCGGACATGGCCCAGATGGACGAGGTCAGGCGCTTGACGGGGATGCCCATGTAAAAGGCCGCCAATTGGTTCAGGGACAAGGCCTGCATCGCCACGCCTTGGCGGGCATAGCGGAAGAAGGCGTAAAGCCCGCTGGCCACGATGGCGGTTACCAGGATCGCCAGAACGCTGGACCAGCCAATGATGACCGACCCAAGCGTCAGATTGCCCTCAACCGGGGCAGGCAGCGAATAGTTGCCAAAGCCCCATACAATCCCGGCCACGGCGCGCAGTGCAATTCCCAGCGCCAGCGTCAGGATAAAAACGGTGAACACCGGCTGCCCGGTGAGCCGCCGCACAACAAGCGCGTCGACCCCGTAACCGAACCCGCCCATGAACACGAGCGTCAGCAAGGCCCCCAGCCAATAAGGCAACCCCCAAAGCACGATGAACTGATAGCCTACAAAGGCCCCCAGCATCATGAACTCGCCCTGGGCGAAGTTCACCTGCTCGGTAGCCTTGTAGACCAGCACCAGGCCGATGGCGATCAGGCTGTAGAGACAGCCCTGTGACAGGCCGACCAGCAAAAGCTGTATGGCGTCGGCGAAACTCAGACCGGTCATATGGCGGCCCTCCAATGCTCTAGGATTTCGTTCATTTCGACGAAACCGGCGTCACCGGTTGTCGGAATGTCTGGCGGGGTTTGTGAGAATCGGGGGGCCGGGGCGGGCATTTCGATGCCGTCCACGGTGACAAAGCTCTCGCGTGCCCGGTTGTGCTGGTGTGTGGCAGCTTCGGCCAGTGGCACCACCGGCGCAAAGCAGGCATCGCTGCCTTCCAGCACCTCGCACCATTCGGCCTGTGTCCGGGTCAGGAACAGTTCGGTCAGGGCCTCGCGCATGGCCGGCTGCGCCTCGGGCGCATATTGGTCGGCAAAACGCGGATCATCGCTCAGCCCGGTCAGGCGCAGGAATTCGGTAAAGAACTGTGGCTCGACACAGCCGATGGATATGAACTTTCCGTCGGCGGTTTCGTAACAACGATACCACGCCACCCCGCCATTGATGAAATCGCCAGCGCGCTCGCCGCTCCAGGCCCCACCGGCCGCCAGCCCGTGTTGCATGGTCATCAAGAGGTTGACCCCATCGCACATGGCCGCGTCGACCACCTGACCCTCGCCGGTTGCGCGCGCATGGGTCAGGGCCGCGAGGATGCCGACATTCAGCATCATCGCGCCACCACCCTGATCGGCAATCAGGTTCATTGGCGCGGGCGGGGGCCGGTCGGCCTCGCCCAGCCCATGAACCGCGCCCGTGATCGCGGCATAGTTCAGATCATGCCCGGCAGCCTGTGCCAGCGGCCCGGTCTGTCCCCATCCGGTCATGCGGCCATAGACCAGCGCCGGATTGCGTGCCAGAACCGCCTCTGGAGCGAATCCGAGTTTCTCCATCTTGCCGGGGCGGAAGCCCTCGATCAGAATCTCGGCCCGCTCGATCAGCCCCCAGAGCTTTTCAGCATCATTTGCCTGCCGCAGATCGAGCACCAGACTGCGCCGCGAGCGATTGAACAGGTTGTGTTTCTCATCGATCGGCAAGGGGAAAGCCTGACCGGGGCGCGTGATCCGCACCACTTCGGCGCCCATGTCGGCCAGATGCATGGCCGCAAAGGGCGCAGGCCCGATCCCGGCCATTTCGATGACCCGAACACCTTTGAGGGGACCGTTGCGTGTCAGCATCTCGTCACCTCGCCCGCAGCCGCGTGGCGGCATCCAGACGCAGGGTCGCGCCGTTCATGTAGCTGTTTTCGATCAGAAAAGCGCAGGCATGGGCGAATTCTTCCATCCGGCCCACCCGCTTGGGGGCCTCGACGCTTTCTTCGAGCGAGGCGACGACCTCATCTCCGAGGCTCATCACCATCGGTGTGCCAAACAGTCCCGGCGCGATGGCGTTGATACGGATGCCTTTCGGCCCCAGCTCGCGCGCGGCAGGCAGGTTGAGCCCTATCACACCGGCCTTGGACGAGGCATAGGCAGTCTGCCCGATCTGGCCTTCATAGGCCGCCCCGGACGAGATGTTGACGATCACGCCACGCTCTTCCCCGTCTTCGGGCGGGTTTTCCAGCATCCGCGCGGCGGCCTGGCTCATCACGTTGAACGTGCCCACAAGGTTGATCTCGACCGTGCGGCGAAAGGCATCGAGAGACGCAGGTGCGCCCTCGCGGTCGACCACCTTCATCGGGCTGACCACACCGGCACAGTTGATGGCGACATGCAGCGCGCCAAAGCGGTCGACCACAGCCGAGATGGCCTCGGACACGTGCTCGTCGCTGGTCACATCCACCTGCCGGAACATGGCCCGGTCCGCGCCCAAACGGTCGGCCAGCGCGGTGCCCTGTTCCATGTCGCGGTCGAACATGGCCACCTGTGCACCCAGCCCGTGCAGGTATTCTGCCGTCGCAGCACCAAGTCCCGAGGCCCCGCCGGTCACGATAATGGTCTTGCCTTCTATCTTCATGACCTGGGCCCCTATTTGAACGCCGCCACACCGGTCAGGGACCGGGCGATCAGCAGTTTCTGAATCTCTGTGGTCCCGTCCGGGATCGGCCCGATGATGGCTTCGCGGGCCAGGCGTTCGACGATGAACTCGCGGGTCACGCCGTTGCCGCCATGGATCTGCACCGCCTGCCGCGTGGCGTTCACCGCGATCTCGGTGCCGTACCACTTGGCCATGGCGCATTCCGTGTCGCAGCGTTCATCGCGGTCGATCATGCCGGCGGCACGATGGGTCAGCAGGCGCGCGGCGTCGATCTCGGTTGCCATGGTGGCGATCTTGTCGGCAATCATCTGATGCCCGGCGATCTGCTTGCCATGCTGGTTGCGCTCTTGCGCGTAACGGATCGATTCCTCAAGCGCCCGGCGCGCCAGCGCGATGCCCCACATCGCCATATGCACCCGCGCGCGTTCGAACACGACCAGCGTCTGCTGCAACCCGCGCCCTTCGGCGCCGATGGTGTTCTCAACGGGCACCCGCACCTCATCGAGGAAGACCTGCGAGGTCGACTGTGCATTGAGGCCGATCTTGGGGATGTCGCGGGTTTCGAACCCGTGTTCCTTGCGGTCGACCAGGATATGCGTCAACCCCTCGCCGGTGTTGCAGGTGCAGATCAGGAAATCGGCGAAACGCCCGTTCGAAATCCAGGTCTTTTCGCCCGAAATCACCCAATCGCCGCCATCCTTGCGGGCGCGTGTCTTGACCGCCGCCACGTCCGAGCCGACACCCGGCTCAGAGATGCCGATGGCCACGGATGTCTCACCCGCCAGAAGCTGTGGGATATAGCGCGCGCGTTGTTCATCGGTTCCAAGGCGAAGCAAAAGGTCGGCGCCCACCACGTTGATTAGGATCGGCAACGCAATGTCCATCGCCGTGACGCCGACCTCTTCGAATAGCATCAGGTGCGTGGACCAATCGAGCCCCATGCCACCCGCCTCTTCGGGATGGGGGGCCGAGGTCAGGCCGAATTCGGACAGTTGCGTGAGGAACCCCTGGATCACCTCTTTTTCAAACGGCGCATCCTTGACCTTCAGGTATTCCGGTTCGATCTGGTCATCGAGGAAGCGACGCAGCATGTCGCAGGCCATTGTCTGTTCTTCGGTCTTGAACATCTCGCTCTCCTATCGTGCCAGAATCAGGACCGAGGCCACGGCCTCTTCGATCCCGATCAGCCCACCACCGTTCTCTGCAATTGCCACCTTTGCCCCTTCGACCTGGCGCGTGCCGCATTCGCCGCGCAGCTGGCTGACAAGCTCATAGACCTGCCCCAGACCGGTGGCGCCGATCGGGTGGCCCTTGCACTCCAGCCCACCCGACGGGTTGACCGGCACACGCCCGCCAATCGTGGTCTCGCCACGTTCGGAGGCTGCCGCGCCCTCACCAAAGGGAAAAAGACCAAGGTTTTCGATCTGGATCAGCTCGCCCACAGCAGTGGCGTCATGCACCTCGGCGACCGAGACGTCCTCGGGCCCAAGCCCGGCCTTCTCATAGGCGCGCCGGGCCGCCTTAGCGGTCAGATGGTTTTCAAAGTCGTCGCCATCCCGGTCCGAACCGGTCTGGATCACGCTGGCACGCAACTCGATGGCGCGGTCTCGGGAAATGCCGTGGCGCTTCATGCCCGCTTCGGTCATCAGCACCGCCGCAGCACCGCCATCGCTCATCGGGGCGCACATCGGCAGGGTCAGCGGATAGGTGATCGGCGGCGCGCCCAGCACGTCGCCAACAGTGTAGGGATCGCGGAACTGCGCCTTGTCGTTTTCCACCGAATGCATGTGGTTCTTGGCCGCGATGGCCGCGAATTGCGCCTGTGTCGTCCCAAAGAGGCGCATATGCGCGCGGGCAAAGGCGGCGTAGACGGCCATGAAAACGGAATAGGGTTTTTCGGACTCGCTGCCTTCCGGCAGATCGATCCCATGTCCCAGCGCCAGCAGTTGTTTTTCATTCTCCTCGGCAGTCGCCAGTTCCCAGCCCGAGTCGAAAAAGCTGAACATCTTGGCCTTGTCACCAGTCCACATCTTCTCGGCCCCGACGGCCAACGCCACGTCTCCTTCGCCTGCCTTCAGAAACTGCGCCGCCAGGTTCAGGGCGGTTGATCCGCTGGCACAGGCGTTTTCGACGTTCACAACCGGAATGCCCTCGATCCCCATATCGCGCAGGGCGATCTGGCCCGGGATCATCAACTGGCCTTCCAGATGCCGCTGGGTGGCGTTCGAGAAATAGGCGGCTTCGACCGCACCGGCGGAAATCCCGGCATCAGCCAGGGCCCCGGTGACGGCCTCGCGGGACAGCGACTTCACAGTCGCCCCGTCCAGGCGTCCCATGCGCGTCATCGCCACGCCGGTTATGTAAACCTTGTCCATCTTGGTCCTCATCAGTTTCCGGCAAAGACCGGTTTGCGTTTCTCCGAAAACGCCGCCAGCCCTTCGGCAGCGTCGTTTGATGTCAGGTGGTCGCGCAGGACCGACAATTCCCAGACCAGAGCTTCGGCTTGCGACATATCTACTGACGCGTTGGCGACCGCTTTCATGCGCGACAGGACGAGCGGGCTTTTGTCAGCCAGATCACTTGCGAACGTGTCCAGACGAGCCTCAAGCGCATCATCGGCAACAACTTCCTGCACAAGCCCCATGCGCAACCAATCGCGCGCCGGCAGACTTCGGCCGGAAAACAGCAGATATTTAGCGTTCGGCAGGCCAATCCGAGAGGGCAGGACAGCAGCGCCACCGGCCCCCGGAAAGACCCCAAAATTGGCATGCGCATCACCGATCTTCGCGCTTTCTGCGGTGATCAGTACGTCGCAGCACATGGCCAGTTCCAGACCGCCGGCGACGGTCACGCCGTTCAGGCCACCAATGACGGGTTTGGGAAAATCGCGGAGAATCTGAAAAACCTCCGCTACGGCATCAAGGAAGTCGCCGTCGTCGGACCGCTCCTGTGACAGACCAGCTTGCACCGCCTTGAGATCAGCGCCCGCACAGAACGCCCGGCCGCTGCCGGTCAGCACCACAACGCGCAGCTTTTCGTCACGACGAATGCGCTCAAGCGCCTCCCCAAGCTCCAAGACCATGTCCCGCGAAAGAGCGTTCAATTCGGTGGGTCTGTTCAGGCGCAACCAGGCCGCCGATCCCCGCATCTCCAAAATGACATTTGCATGTTGCATTTTCATACCTTTATTTACTGACCAGTAAGTAATAATAAGCCTGCGCTGTCAACATCAAATTTCCTTATCTATTACAGCACCTTGGAAGAAACGCTCGAATGGGGGTTCATAAAACCTGTAAAAAACCGAGAATCAGAGTGACAGCTTTTTCGGGCGAGACTCGTTGTTCGCGAAGGAAATCTCACAGGAATTGCTGCCTGTCGGTAATCATGTGTGCTTGCGCTTCAGGAATGCCGAACAGGCAACACCGAACAAATTCAGTCGGCTACACATCGCAGATTTCTGACAGGTCCCGCTCCCGACAGCGGCAACGAGTAGGAGTTAGTGTCCGCGCACGTGGTGTAATTTGTCGGGTGGCCCGAGGTCATGATCAGGCGGCTTTGATGCTGAGAATTGGGTCTGTCTCCTCGTTGTCGATCTGTGCGAATGCCTCGACCATCATATAACGGCTGGCGGTCTGCCATTCGTCGTTTTGCTCGAACAGCACGGCGCCGATTAGGCGGGTGATGGATGCCTCGTTGGGGAAGATGCCGACGACATCTGCGCGCCGTTTCACTTCCTTGTTCAGGCGCTCGATGGGGTTGGTGCTGTGAAGCTTGGTGCGGTGCTGGCGCGATAGGAGAGCAGGATGTTCAAGACCGAAGAACAGACAATGGCCTGCGATATGCTGCGCCGCTTCCTCGAAATTGATACAAAGGACTAACCATGAATTCCTATGCCACGCCTATCGTCCCTGACACCTCCATCGACGATCTCAAGGCGCTTTTCACCTGCCAGAAAGCCGCCTCCAATGCCAACCCCTACCCGTCCTACGAAGAACGGTGCGGCAATGTCGAAAAGCTGCTGAAACTGACCGAGAAACACAAGCACGACATTTGTAATGTCATCGACAAGGATTTCGGCAACCGCTCGGTGCGCGAAACCACGCTGAGCGATTTGTTCCTTGTCATCCAGGGCGCCAAACATGCCCGCCGTCACCTGCGCAAATGGATGCGCCCGCGCCGGGTGGGCACAAGCCTGCATTCGCTGCCGGCCACATGCAAGGTGGTGCCGCAGCCCCTAGGAGTGATCGGCAATATCGCTCCCTGGAACTATCCCTATGCCATCGCGCTTCTTCCGGCGGTGCATGCGCTGGCCGCAGGCAACCGTATGATGATCAAGCCCAGCGAGGTCACGGTACATACAACCGAACTTCTGGGCAATCTCGTTTCCGACAATTTTGACGAGGACCTGTTGGCCGTCGTCACCGGCGGGGCCGAGCTGGGCAATGCCTTTGCCGAACTGCCTTTTGACCACCTGATCTTTACGGGGTCCACCGCCGTGGGGCGCAAGATCGCCCAGGCCGCGGCACCCAACCTGACGCCTGTCACGCTGGAACTGGGGGGCAAGAGCCCCGCGATCATCGACCATTCCTATAATCCGGCCAAGGCGGTCAGCTCGATCCTGCGCGGCAAGGTGCTGAACTGTGGCCAGACCTGTATCGGAGTGGACTACGTCTTTGTGCCCACCGAAAAGCTTGATGGGTTCGTCGGGGATATGAAGAAGGGCTTTACCAAGTTCTTTCCCAACCTCGATGGCAACGTAGACTACACCACGATCGTTTCGGACCGCCATTACGACCGGCTGCGCAATCTGGTCACCGATGCCCGTGACAAGGGGGCAAAGGTGGTGACGGTCAACCCCGATGGTGGCGAGGGCAATACCAACAACCGGATTCTGCCGCTGAATATAGTGATCAACCCCAGCGACGACATGGCAGTGATGCAGGAGGAAGTGTTCGGCCCGGTTCTGTCGATCAAGACCTATGACAGCCTGGATGAGGTCACGGGCTATATCAACAGCCATGACCGTCCGTTGGCGCTCTATTGGTTTGGCCATGACCGCGCCCGTGAAAAACACATGCTGCAAAACACCTGGGCCGGGGGGATGTGCGTCAACGAAACCCTGTTCCACGTGTTCCAGGAAAAGTTGCCCTTCGGCGGCATTGGGGCCAGCGGCATGGGCACCCATACCGGCAAGGCTGGGTTTGACAGTTTCAGCGCCCACAAGCCGGTCTTCCGGCAGGCGCGGCTGAACTCGGCCAACCTTCTGAATCCGCCCTACAGCAGGCTCACCGACACGCTCTTGGCGGTCATGAAGAAAATCGTCTGACACAGACACAAAAAATGGTAACAGGGAGAGTAACAATGGCAGATTATGTAGTCATTGGTGGAGGATCTTCGGGAGGAGTGGTTGCCGCGCGGCTATCCGAGGATCCGAACACTACCGTCACGCTTCTCGAGGCAGGGGGTCCGGGTAACTCGAAATTCGTTTCGATTCCCGGCATGTTCGCCGGGCTGATCCAGAACTACAAAATCAACAAGCTGAACTGGCGCTTCAACACCACGCCGCAGAAAAATCTTAACAACCGTGCGCTTTATAACCCGCGCGGCAAGATGCTGGGCGGTTCGTCCGGCATGAACGGCATGGTCTATATCCGTGGCGAATCCGGTGACTATGACCGCTGGTCCGAACTCGGCAACGAAGGCTGGAGCTATGACGAGGTGCTGCCCTATTTCCGAAAGGCCGAAAACAACGAACGCGGTGCGGATGACTATCACGGCGACAGCGGTCCCTTGCATGTCAGCAACGGCGATGCCTCGTTTGATTTCTACAACGCCTTCCTCTCCTCGGGCGAGAAGCTGGAATACCCCAAGACCCCGGATTTTAACGGCGCCAATCGCGAAGGGCTGGGCATCTACCAGTTCACCACCAAGAACGGCGAACGCGCCTCGGTCAAGTTCTGCTATCTCGACCCGATCACGGACCGCAAGAACTTGGATATCCAGGTTAAGGCCACGGTGCGCCGGATCGTCATGGAAGACGGGCGCGCGGTGGCCGTCGAATACGACCAGGGCGGCGAAACCAAGCGGGTCGGGGTGAACAAGGAGGTCATCGTCAGCGGCGGGGCCTTCGGCTCGCCGCAAGTCCTGATGCTCTCGGGCATCGGACCCCGGGCCGAGTTGGAGAAACATGGCATCAAGGTGCAGCATGAATTGCCCGGCGTGGGCGAAAACCTGCATGACCACCCGGACGTGATGTTCGTGTTCAAATCTAAGAAACGCACCGGAATTTCCCTTGGCCCACTGGGCACGCTCAAGAACCTTGGTGCCTTCTACCAGTATTTCACCAGGCGCAAAGGTTGGCTCGCCAATCCGCCCACAGCGGCGGGTGGCTTCCTGCGGTCCGAGCCGGGTAAGAACAACCCGGATTTCCAACTTCACATGGTGCCGTTGCCCTATCGCAACCATGCCCATGACTACATGTCGATGATCAAGTGGGGCTTTACCATGATTGTCAATATCGGTCACCCGCGCAGCCGGGGGCGTTTGACGCTCAAGAACGCCAACCCGGGGTCCGAGCCCAATATCGACCTGAACCTGCTGGATCACGCCGATGACCTGAAGGACATGCGCAATGCCTTCAAGGTGACGCAGGACATCCTGCACGGCTCACCGCTGAAGGATATGATCGCCAAGCCGCTTTACCCAAAGCGTTATCTCAATACCGATGCCGAGATCGACGACTACCTGCGCGCCGAGGTCAACCATGCGTATCACCCGGTCGGCACCTGCAAGATGGGCCGCGACGACATGGCCGTGGTCGATGCGCGGCTCAAGGTCAAGGGACTGGCCAATGTGCGTGTCGCCGATGCCTCAATCATGCCCGAGATCATCAACGGCAACACCAATGCCACCTGTATCATGATCGGTGAAAAATCCGCCGACATGATTAAGGAGGACGCAGCCGCAACCTGATCAATTCGCCCGCAAGGCCAAGGATGCCGAGCATCAGCAGAAGCTGAAGCGCTGGGTGTTGCTGGATACGGCCGCGCACGAGTTCACCACCAAGAGGTATTCGGAAACGTCAATTGGCAAATTGGCCGACCTGCTCGATGTTTCCAAGCCTGCCCTCTGTTACTATGTGAAGAACAAGGAAGACATCCTGCTGCAGTGCACAATCGAATCTCCTTCTCGAAGGTGCGCAATAAAGCAACCGAACTCGTCCGTCACGTCCTGCAAGCGGATTCCGTCATACCGCGAGGTCGCCATGTCAGCGACGCGCAACAGATTGGCAGCTTTTGAGAAAGTCCATTTGACAGCCTCGTATCCGGTTTGCATTTGTAGCAACATCGCGGCATGACAATCTCTGTCATGCTGGCACATTGAAATTAACCAGCACACCCGGGAATCGACTTTCAGTTTTCGAGAGTCCATATCCTGAAGCGCCCCTGCCCTGTCACCTCGCGGATCAAACCGCTTTCTTCCATCCACGCCAGATTGCGTTGAATGGCGGCGCGACTGGCTCCGGTCACGGATTCAGCCATTGGTGCAGAGACCAATGGCCACTGAGAGAAAGCTTTACGCAAGGCGACCGGCGTGCGACCCGACAAATGCGCCATGTCGGACTCCGCCCGCGCCGCCCACCTTTCAGTATCGTCAAGTACTCGCATCGCCGATAAAATCGCGCTGCTCATCCCATCCAGCCAGCGGGCCAAACGTTCGGGCGGCAAGCCCGAGGCACGCAGCCCCCCTGCCCCGCCCATAGCGAGCGGTGCGAAGATGGCGCCGGTGCCATCGCTTGCCGCGATCCTGGACGCGGTGACGGCGGCTTCGATCTGGTCTCCGTATTGTCCGAGGCCCGCGAGGCTCCAGAGGTGATACCCCATGCAAGCCCGCGTGATTGGATGAAGATCGGCCGCAGCTGCCAATACCTTCAGCCATCCGCCCGCGCGATCTTTGAGACGCTCGGCACTGTCCTCAATGTTCTCGGGATCACGGCGATCCAGGAAGGCGGCCAAATCGCCCTTTGGTCCGGGGCCGCCTGTCAGGCGCCGAACAGCCCATCCAACTCTTGCCAGGGCATTTGGGTCATCCTGTGCGCCTGACAACCGCATCGATACCCAGAGCGCCAGACGATCAGAACTCACCCGATCCCCTGCGAACCAGCTGAGGTCCGCCGCCTCGATCAACGCGAGCCTATGCCGCCAACCTTCCGGGCCACGCAGCAGCCGGTCATCCAGAGCACCCAGACGTCCAGCGACCCGTGCCAGTCGAGCAGCGTGAACGCTTTCTGCCTTTGCCCAGTCTGCGATGACAGCAGTGTCGGGCGGTTCTGCCCGTGGCCCGGGAAGCAAATCATCCGGTTCTTCCTCGAGTGGCCCAGGCAGAAACCAGAGATCCTCTTTGTCGCAATTGCATTGTCGTTTCATCAAAAGGTTCTTAAACGATTTCAGCAGGATGAGGCGGAAATAGACGTAGAATATTACGTTGCGATTTCAATTTTTATCTCGCATTTCAATAAGCGAGAGAATTAGGGCGGAAAATGATGTTGAGACACTCTGAGACGACCGGCTTATGACGCTGAACGGACAGGAACCCTCTGACGAGGCCTGGAGCAAGGCCACGCGCATTGCGCGAGAGCTGGACCGCATTCTAGATGGCACGGAACCAATGCGAGACGCGGTCGCGCGCGCGGCGTCCGAATTGCGCCTGTCGGCGCGCCAGATCTACAACCACTTGAGCCGATACCGTGACGAACGCCGAGTGTCTTCCCTTCTGCCAAGAACGAGCGGTGCCAGACGCACAAGGATCAGCCAGGCCGTCGAGGAAATCATTGCGCAAACGCTGCGGGAAATGTGGCTGTCGTAGTACCCTAATAAAAGAGAAATTACCGCTTCTGGCCTATTTTGGCGATTTCTGTGCCTCTATTTAGGATATGTCCACAGGTTTCGGCGACCTTCGGATGAGTGGTTCCGTCTGCCAAATCTCTTGCGCGCGGAGCAGAAGTGCATGTCGATCAGTGTTGGAGCCGAGTTCTTCAATTGCGCGTCGTGCCGCATGAAGCGCTCTCTCGGATGGCACAAGTCCAGTTGTTCCGAGCCCTCGTGTTCTAGCTCGGCGGCCTATGGCTCCCTGGTCTGCATATCGATATTCATGAAGTCGGGCCCAGCTCTGGAGATTCTCCAAAGCCTCACTCTGTCGCGGAAACGTACGCAACAGACTCCGCGCTGCCCGGTTGTTTCGCGCCACCCGATAGGCAGTGCGAAGCAACGGGTGCTTTGATCCGAGTTCAATCGCAGCGAGAACAATTGTTCTTTGGGCTTGGTTCTCAGAGATCAGCGCATCTGCATCCGCCAATTTCCACAATCGCAGAAGGTCTGACGTTTGTCTGAACTGATGCAGGCTTTGTTGGTCGCCAGAGACTACAGCTGACGCCAATCTTTTAGCCCCCTGAACCGCACGCGCTTTCATACGCTTTGAGATACCAGCATGCGGACATGTCGATACCAGAGACCGACCGCAACTTTCACAGTTTGTCGACCAAGCAAACCGCCAGTGGCGCAATACCAGATCCGGCGTTTGCTCTTGGCAATATGTGCAGGTCTGAAAGTCATGTGTTGCCAGATAGTTCAATGAGCGGGCGCTCAAATTTGGCAATGTCATCGCCGCAATCTCGGTACGTTTTCTTCCAACAGCCGCGCACAATCGGTCTACACAAACTTGCTCAAGGTCGCTCGAGCGGTCGGGCACCCTGCCCCTTTGCAAGCCAAGATAGCCGCACAGTTCTTCGGTTGAACAGTGATTGGCTTGTGCCAGCCGGGTAAGCCAGCTCGAAAGCAGTTCATCGCATAGGGGTGGTGGTCGGCGGGGCAGAAGCTTGATGGTCACTCGGCCTCAACGGCCGTCTCAAGCGGAACCGTCCACGCATGTTTGTTCCAGGTCGGCCGCCATGTCGCGACAGCCTCATCCGTAATCCTCTCTTCCCCAGAATGAATCGCATCGATGGCCAGAGACTTAATCATGATAAAGACGCGGGACGTGACCCCGCCGGTCACCTTCAGGATGGTTCGGAGCGAAGCAACGGTCAGGCCCGAAGGTTTTTCCAGCGCCATGGCCGCGATCAGTGTTTGGATCAGACGTGAGAACTCTACATCGTCTTCCCAAAGCGGCAAAAAATGTTCATCCAACCGGCGCGCAAGCTGGTCATCGCCACGGACGGCATCAAGCGCTTCGTTAACGCCAAAGACCACGAGCGATACGCTAAGCTCATTTGCGAGGAACCGTAGCATGTTGAGGAACCGACGTTGCTCCCTGTAACTGCCGGCAAGCAGATTGTGCACCTCGTCAATCATGAGCATTTTCAGGTCCATGTCTCTGAGATGGTTCAGCGCCCGAACCTCCAGTTCCGAGACTGTGCGACGCCCCCACATGGGCGCGCCAATCGTAGATAGTAAGTGTTGGTAGAACCTTCTCTCATCCGGCGCGGGTGGTGCCTGAAGCAGCAATACAGGTGTCTTGGTGATCCCGAGATCACTCTTGTATTGAGTGGGATACTTGCTCGCCATACGTTTGGCGATCATCGTCTTCCCGATGCCAGAGCTCCCATAGACCATCAAACCTGGCATGCGACTTTGTCGCGGTGTTTCCATCAATGATGTCAATCGATTGAGGACAATCGTTGCACGATCAAAAGCGATCCAATGGTCGCTGCGAATGCGGTCAATTCTTTCGTTTTGGGTCATGAAATTCATCTATGGGATAGGTTGGAAGATCAGGGTTGCCGGTATCAATCGCGAACATTTCACGAGAAGGGTCGCGCTGCTTTGGGGCCTTTGACAGGCGCGCATCCCGCTCTTTACCCAGCCTGGCTGCCTTGGTTTTCTGGCGCGCTGCCTCGGCCAGACGCCTTTGCGCGTCTACCATATCAAACAGCGCCTTTTCGTGGATCCGCCCACCGTGCTTTTCTTTCCATTCTTTGCGGGCGCGGCGACTTTCCCAAAGAGAGATTTCGGGATGACTGAGATTTCGGTAGCGCGCTTCGATCATGCGACCATCGTCTACCTGCACCCAAATCTTCGATAGGTTCCGCGGATCAAATCTGACTTGCGCCTTCTCTTTGCCCCGCCCGATCAAGGACGCAAACGCATCATTCCAGTAGCGCACTTCAAAAAGCGTGATCCCTGTGCGGCCAAGCTTGCGCCATTCAAAAGGCATGAAGCTCGATCGAAACGCGTCCACATCGACAACTTGCCGCCCTGCTGTATCGCCACCCAAATCGCTCCAGGCAGCAAGAGGTGTCCGGCCAAGAGCCCGATGCGGGGTGTTGTGATACCGACAGATTTCAAGATGAAGCCAGTCTTCAAACTCAGCAAGCGTCAAAGTCGCGTTTTGTTCGCTGTTATAGTCACCCTTGTCTTTGGGTGACGAGTGCGTGGTTCCAGGCAATACGTGAACCGAACCCATAGTTGTACCGATCAAGCGCTCAATGTGACCTCCGTAATGCTTGCCGCCCTTGGGACGATAGGAAACATCAATGCCCCAATCCTCGCACGCGGACTTGAACGCTCTGCTGCGGAACTCCTGGGCATTGTCCACATGAACAGCCTTCGGAATACCAGCCGTAGGCCAGGTAAGCTCTTCAAGGGTGCCGGGCACATGCACTGTCTTTCGGCGCACGCAATGGTCGAGACAAAGCGCAACCGACAGAACGGACGGTGCATCGAAACTCACGTATACGCCCAACACCACACGCGTGGTGACATCGATCGCCATCGTCAGGTTCGGCCGCGCAAGAGGCTGTCGATCGATGTGATCGACCAAAAATACATCGGCCTTGGTATGATCGATTTGCACGACGTCGAGTGGGTCGGGAACGTCGAGTTTGCCAGGACGCGCTGCGAACAATTGTCCAGCTACGTCCGCGCCATGTCGCTTTGAGATGACCTTACGCTGGTCCATCGCATCTAGCCGCCGCTTAACTGTTCGACGGGTCGGAGGCTGGAAGCCCTTTGCATCACACTCTGAGCGTATCTCACGCCAAATGCGCAAAAAACTTGAACGTTCTCGAACCAGATAGTAGCGGCTAAGGGTGGTGCTGATGATGCGCTCCACATCCGGAGCAAGACGCCCTTTTCCAGGTTTAGGCCCGCGCCGACCCGGTTGCAGCGCAACGGATCGAGCATCGTTCTCTTTGAGACGACGGTAAAGCTTCCAAGTATAGCTTTTGGAAAGACCCAACTCCCATGCCGCGTCGCCAATGGCACGACCAATTGGGTCGCCCTTTTTTTCAAGCTCAAGAAGCGGCCGCAGAATAGCAGCACGATGTTTCGCAACGGCTTCAGATTTCACAGCGCGTCTTCATCACAAATCGCCGAAAGTTATCCACAGATAATCTTGTATCCTAAATTAGGGTACAGTATCCTAATTAAAGGTACAATGCCACAAATAGAGGTACAAGCAGCCATTGAAAAGTCAGGGAAAAATTAGCCTCTATTCTCTTTAATTAGGGCACAACGACAATTGCTGCGGCGTAGGAAACAGAACTCACAAGTCCGCAAAGCTGTTTCCCTAAGGTAAGCAATCTGCGCCCTACCCTAATATTCCAGCATCCTGCATGGCTTCTCGATCTGGCAGATCCGCGAGACTCTCAAGCCCAAAGGCTGTGAGGAATAGGTCCGTTGTGACGTAAGTATAAGGCGCCCCACGTCTTGGACTCCTAGGTCCCGCAGCAATCAGATCCCGAGACGAAAGTCGCCCAATCAACTCCCGCGCAATGTCTTTGCCGAATATATCCCTAAGCCCATCTCGCGTGATCGGCTGGTGATAGGCAATGGCCGCAAGTACTGCCACATCGAACTCTTTGAGACCTGAGAGTTCATCTTCGACATTCGCCGCTACTCGAATGACCTCCCCATAGCTCGCTTTGGTGCGCAACTGCCACCCATCGCCAATGCGGGCCACATCATAGGGGCGATCCTTCAGTTGCGCCTTAAGGTCACTCATCAGAATCTCGACCGAAACCCCCTGCCCTACAACCCGCTGCAAAGCATCCACTTCAACCGGATCCTTTGACGCAAAGAGCACCGCCTCAACGCGCCTCAGCCATTCCTGCCAGCGCAATTCTGGCGGCAGGTCTTCAAGCTCTCTATCGATCAAGGGCGTCCCTGTCATTCTCAAACCCCATAAAGACGAAACGTATCCCGCCCCGAGAGTTCGCGGATAACACCAAGCTCAATCAACCGATCACAAAACCGCCGCGCAGATCGCGAGGATCTCAAACTCGCCAAATGCGCCGGCGTCACAGCATCCCGGGATGTGATCAGAGCAACCGCCTCCTCAGACCCTTTAGCTCGAAGCTTCACAGCGATAGAGTTTAAACGCTCAACGCGTCGCGCCAGATCGGCTGCCCTGTCCGAATGTGCGCGGACTGCTGAGACCAACGCCTTTTGACAGGCTATCTGCAAGGCATCCGGATCCCCGCGCAAATCCCGTCTTGTAAGGGACACACCCAAAAGCGGCACGAGCCTCTTCCAGGCCAGAGACAGACAAAGCACAGCATCCGCCAAAATCAGCGCAGCCGCTTCATCTTTGGGAAGGGAACTCAAAGCAAACCTCAACGTCCCAACAGCCCGATCCAAGGGAGTCCCACGCCCCGCATCCATACTCTCTGCAATCAGATCCGTCTCGATATGCGGCAAAGCTCGTTTGAGAGAGGCTACGGAGACCGGTCTCTCAACCGCCCGCCGCCAAGACATCGCGATGAGACCCGCCGGCCCCGGCGCATCGCCATCTCTCAGAAAATGCACCTCATCCCGAAGATCGCCCAACCCATAAGTTCGTCCTGCTACCGTCAAACAGTTGAGGCTTGCCTCCATCGCCAACCGATCTCGCAACAAATCTGCTGGAAGCTCTGCATCCAACAGCACCTGATCCAAATGCATAAGGGCCGCCCCAGCAAAAAACCCAGCCTCTTCAATCGTGTGATGCGCCTTTACGCCCACCCACTTTGGCAAGGGGCGGATAGAGACAGAGTTAGAAGTGGGATCATTCTGAGACAGTTTCATGGAATGCAGCCTAACGACATGCGGCGGTTAATACTACCTTTAACACCACAAAGCGCCGCTACTTGCTATATGTAATTATGTCCAATAATGTTGTATTATCGGACATAATGAGATAGCCCCAGAATTCATGTCGAAAAGCACTGAAAACAAGCGCTCAGACAGCGCTGAGATCTCTCTGCCCTCACATATCGCTGGCTCGGGATCGCTCGATCGTTTGGTGGATACCGCGCGGGACTATGCGGCGGCGGCAACGTCTGAGAACACCAACAAAGCCTATGCCTCTGACTGGAAGCACTTTGAGACTTGGTGCAATCGCAAGGGCCTCTATGATCACAGCGGCTCAGACCCCCTGTCCCCCTCGCCGGAAATCATCGGGCTCTACATCACAGACCTTGCGCAGACCTTGTCCGTCTCCACAATCACCCGGCGGCTTTCAGGCCTAAGCTGGTATTACACACAACGTGGCCACAGTTTGGATCGTAACAACCGCCATATCGCCACCATACTCGCTGGCATCAAACGCAAACACGCAAGACCTCCAGTTCAGAAAGACCCCATCCTCCCTGACGACATCCGCGCCATGGTCGCCACATTGCCATTTGATCTCCGAGGTCTCAGAGATCGAGCGATCCTGCTTCTTGGCTACGCAGGTGGCCTTAGGCGCTCAGAGATCGTGGGCCTAGATGCAGGCAAGGATGACACCATCGACTCCCGTGGATGGATCGACGTTCAAAAAGGTGGCATCTTGCTGACACTCAATACAAAGACAGGCTGGCGCGAGGTGGAAATCGGCCGAGGGTCCTCTGATCAGACCTGCCCTGTGCACGCGCTTGAGCAATGGACTCATTTTGCTAAGATCGATTTTGGGCCGCTGTTCGTGCGCACCTCGCGAGATGGGAAGCGTGCCTTAGAAAGTCGCCTGTCTGACAAGCATGTTGCGCGGCTCATAAAGCAGACTGTCTTGAAATCCGGCATTCGGAGTGATCTCCCGGAACAGGACCGTCTCGCGCTCTTCTCAGGCCACAGCCTGCGCGCAGGTCTCGCCTCCTCAGCCGAAGTCAATGAGCGATACGTGCAAAAGCAGCTTGGGCATACATCGGCCGAGATGACGCGCAGATACCAGAGGCGCAGAGATCGCTTTAGGGTGAACCTTACGATGGCAGCGGGGCTTTAAAATACCTAAATCGGATTGCGCTCGGCAAACCGCTTGAAAAACGCAAGGAACGCCTTGTTCGGATCATTGGGCGCTTCCTTCCCAGCCGACCAACGCCGCCACTCCCCCTCGACGAAATAGACGTCATACCCGGGATACCGCAGCCGCGCGGTCTCATAGGTTTCCGTCCTGAGCGCCTCCCCTGCCCTCTCAAGCCACGCCGGACGCGGTTTCAATGCTGGCGCTGCCGCCACCTGCTCGACCCGACCCTCCATTCGCGCCTTGCGCCCAACCTTGGAATACTCAAGCTCACGATCCGCCGCAGACCGCCCGACCGCGTCCTTGCGCATCCATTCCATCGTGACACCGGCCACCCGCCTACCCTCCTTGTAGGGCTTGATCGTCACCGTGTAGTCAGACAGCGCATTCACTTCATCCACCGCCGGCGCCAACGCCCGCAGCTGCAGGTTTGACCAGGTCGTCAGCTTGCCCTTCGGCACGCCCAACACCCCGCGCAGCTCTTCCAGCGTAAACCGTTCCGAAGACTTAAACCGCAGGTTCCCGCGTTTTTGCACCATCTCATACAGCGTCAGCGCATATTTCGAGCTCAGCGCAAACATCACTTCTTTTTGCAGCCGCGCAAACACCGTCGAGTTGCGAATGATCTTGCGCAAGGCCCGCGGGATCTCGAAATACAAAAGCCCGTCCGATTGCTCGAGCTCGATATTGCCGCCCAATAGCTGCACCCGCTCAATCGCCGGTTCGCCATCCTTGATCACCGAGACTTTCACGATCGCCCGCATCAGCCGTTCCACAGACTCACCGATCCGGTCGTTGGAATTATGCGTCCCCCGCAACGCGGCCTTAGAGACGTGGTGCACCACCGGCTTGTCGATCTCGTCCCAAGCGTGTTCCAGCAAAAGATTATAGATCCGCCGGTCGTTCAACGTCAGCGGCGTGACCTCAACCAGGTCCACCAGTTCTCCGGGTTTGATCAGCGAGTCCGCATTTGGTTTTGCGTCCATGCTGCTGTATGGTTTCTGAAGCTGCTCGGCCATGTGTCGCTTACGCGGTAATCTTACTTTTGGTTGTTTTCAAATGTAAGAAATCAAACGTTCCTCGTCAATAATTTCCCCCACTTAGCCTGACGTGCACCCATTTTGTAAGCTTTAACGCACCGTTCGGTGAAAAAGAAAACGCAACGGATCGGGCGAAACGAATCAAAATAAAGGGTTTTTTAAGCGCCAGAATCCAGACATCCAAAACGTAAGGCTGACCCACCCAATCTGTAAGCTTTGACATCCCAATCCGTAAGCTTTCACGCCCAATATGTAAGGCATAGCATTGAAAACTGTTTTTTATCAAAGATTTAAGAGTCCAGAACATTAGAACACTAGAATCTGAACCCATTTGGTTCTTTATTTTTGGGGATTTGTTTTAGCGAAAATCGCCTCCCCTGCCTTATTTGGTGAACGAATCGTCCTTTAGGCTTGCCTCAAGCCCCCTCTTTTGAAAAAATCTCGGTAAGTCGAGCAGTTTTGCTTTTTTGGCGAAACAACAGAAAAAATCAAAAGTTCAGAGGCACCATGTCTGATCCGATTCTCCCCACAGTCAGCTTAGAAGAGCTGGATCTTTTGTCCACACGTGCAACGACCGTGATCGAACGTCTGCGCGACCGGGTCTTTGCGCCGGGCACCGCGAAATCGCTGGATCTGCAGTTCAATGTTCGCACTGCCGCACAGATGGTGGGCCGTTCCGATACGCTAATCCGAGAGGCCGAGAATGATGGCCGCCTCCCGACCCCGGAAAAGGACGGAAAGACCGGTCGCCGCAAGGGCTATAGCCTGCATGACATCAACAACATGCGTCAGGTCTTTGGCACCCTGCCCCACCGCGCGCCAGAGGATGAAGCGCTGGTTCTAGCGATTCAGAACTTCAAAGGCGGCGTCGGCAAATCTACCTTGGTCACCCACCTGTCCCAGTATCTCGCGCTGCAAGGCTACCGCGTTTGTGTGATCGATTGCGATAGCCAGGCGTCAACAACTTCGGTCTTCGGCCTGAACCCGGATGTTGATATCGACGAGGACGAAGAGACGCTCTACCCGTTCTTCCGCCACGGTGGCCCACAGGATCTGCGCTATGCGCTCCGTGGCACCTACTGGCCCGGTATCGCGCTGATTGCAGCGAACCTCGGGCTCTATGACGCGGAATACGAACTTGCGGGTCGCATGGCGCGGGAAAGCGGCTTTGTGCTCGATCGTCTGCGCGAAGGTATCGAGTCGATCCGCGATCACTTTGACATCATCCTGCTAGACCCACCCCCAGCGCTTGGCATGATCTCGCTCTCGGTGCTACGCGCGGCGGATGCGATCCTCGTGCCCACGCCCCCAAACAACGTGGACTTCGGCTCCACTGTGCACTTTCTGAAAATGATGACCTCGACCCTGAATGAGCTGGAGAAGGTGGGCGGCGCGCATGACTATAAGTTCGTTAAAATGATCGCTACCAAGATGAACGACGGCAAATCGGCCCATGTGGCGATCAAGCGGATGATGGATGCAGTCTTTGCGGGCGACATGTTGCAATCGGTTCTGAAGGACTCGGCCGAAATCGACAACGCGACGGCGAACCTGCAGACGGTCTATGAAATGACCGGCGCCTCCGCCCGCACCGAGACCCACAAACGCTGCCGTGCCTATCTGGACGCGATTGGTCGAGAGGTGGAAATTTTGATGCGCAAAACCTGGCCCAGCCAACGGGATGCGCTTGCCCGGGAGGGGCTGCTATGACCAAGAAGCACGACGAGATTTTTGACGCGGTACTCAGCGGAATTGGCGACGAGCCACGCACTGCCAAAAAGGACCGCGGGGCAGGGCGGTTCCTGAAACGCGGCAATGTCATTGGCGACAAGCTAAGCGGAGAGATCGATGAGAAAACCCTGCAATGGGTAGACCCCGCGCGCTGCAAAATGTGGGAGCGTCACAACCGCATTTACGAGCTACTCAACGAGGAAAACTGCGCCGATCTGATCGAGGGCATCCAACAGCAGGGCCGTCAGGAATTCCCTGCGATCGTGCGGCGCGTCGAAGGTTCCGAAGGGATCGAATTCGAGGTTATCTGTGGCGCCCGTCGTCACTTCGCGATTTCCTGGCTGCGCGCGAACAGTTTCCCGCAGTACAAATATCTGATCGAAGTGCGGGACATGACCGACGAAGAGGCCTTTCGCTTGGCCGACGTCGAGAACCGCGACCGCGCTGATATCTCGGATTTTGAACGTGCGACGGATTACGCAGCGGCGGTGAAGCTTTATTACGGCGGCAAACAGAAAACTATGGCGCAGCGTCTGCAGGTCTCTGAGGGCTGGCTGTCGCGCTACCTTTTCCTCGCCAAGCTGCCTGCAGAGATCGTCGATGCCTTCCCGTCGCCCAACGATCTGAAAGAGCTACATGCCCGCGCGCTCAAGCCGGTGCTCGCACATCCCAAAACGCGTGAAGCGGTGATTGCACGCGCTGTCTGGCTTTGCGACATGCGCATGGCCACCGGACTCTCCGCCGGTGAACCTTGGTCCGATGCCGCCAAAGTGGTCGAGGACCTCAAGCGGGCAGGGCAGGGGCAACCAAGCAAACGCAAGCTCAAACCGGCTGCGGGCCACACTTATACGGCTCCGGGTTCGGACCATCAGATCAAGCGCAAAGACAGCAGTCGCCAGATCGTGTTGGAAATCTCCAAGGACACCCCGGCCGAGGATCTGCGGATTTTGCTCGATAAGTTCGTTTTGGACAGATCCGAGGGTCTCTAGAAAATTGCCAATTGGCAATTGTCATATTAATTAAATTAAAACAACTGCTTAGCCAGTTTGAGCATGAGCCGCGAATTTCAGAAACGATCTCGCTCTGGGGATTTGATCTGTTGGCGCAGCAATGCAGGATCATCCGTTAAACGTTCTGTTGAGGATTTGTTTAGTAGTGCGCCCAAGCGGTAATCGTAGTTTGGTCGTCTTGATGAACGTGTGGCTTGTCGGAGAATACGGCACCGAAACGGTCCATCTATTAACTCCCTGACTATTTGAAGACGCGTGAGACTTTCGGGACCAAGATGGCAACGGTATAATTCTCGAAAGGCAGGCGGGCAAAATGGTCACCTTTTTCATCGAGCGTAAGACGTTATAGGCAGTCTTTTTTAGAAAAAATCGACCGAGGGCAGATGAGATAGTTTCTGAGTTATGGCAAGTTGAGCTTTTGGTGAGTTAGAGTGAGCAAACGTCACCCGTTTTGGACCTTAGGCTAATGGAAACGCTCTTTTCCTTTTTGTTTCCGAATACCTCTTGGCAACCAAAAGAAAGCGATCGTTGCCTTTTCCCCATGTGTCCCTATATTACGCAATAAAGCAAACGATCTTTTCCTATTGGAGCAGGGCATGCCGAAAACTCTAGTATCAAACGCAGCCACACTCGGCGAAGCTCTTCGCAAGCGGCGCAAGGCGATGAAGATCACGCAGGAGGTACTGTCTCTCCAGACGGGTATCTCCAAACCCACAATCCGCAGTATCGAAAAAGGTAAGGAAACTGCGCATCTCGGTTTGGTTCTTCAGCTCTGCAACGATCTCGGCGTGACGCTTACGTTTGAAACGCCAGATTCGGTGGATCGGGCAGGGGCCTAGGCTATGAAAGAGCTCGATGTTTATTTGGAAGCGGTTCAGCCCCCGATAGGGAGGTTGAGTTCTGGCGCTGACGGAAACCTTGCGTTTCAGTATACACATGCGGAACTTCTGCATCCTATCTCTGTCTCGCTTCCTGTCCGCGAAGCACCCTATGGTGATGTCGAAAGCCGTGGGTTCTTTTCCAATCTTTTGTTTGAAAACGAAATGCGTGATCAGGTAATGGCGCGCCATGGGATCGCGGCGAGTGATATCGTCGGGTTGTTGTATCATTTGGGGACAGACTGTCCTGGTGCCATCAGTTGCGTCCCGAGAGGCGATGCCCCGGGAAAACGCCCTGGGGTATTATCAGAGGACTATGACGTTCTGGAAGGAAGCCCAGTTGTACCAGACGATGATGCTCGGCAGGACTACGGTCTAGATCCACTACCTGTCGCGGACAAAAGCGAGTTCGCGCGTCTTATGCAGAGCTTGCGTGATCATAGGCGATTGCCTGATGAAAACGTCAAAGATCCGTCTCCGCTCGCGGGTGTGCAGGGGAAAATCGCGCTAACGCGAATGGCAGATGGGCGTCTCGGCCTCCCGCGTGCGGGCAGCGGGGCGCCAACCACTCATATTCTCAAGGTTCCTCGAGCCGCCGCGATGACATCTGTGGTGCGCGAGCATTTGGCCATGGCAATTATGGCGCGCGTTCAGGGGCATCCTGTGGCGCATACTCAAATAGTGGGAGAGGGCGATCTACGCGGACTATTGGTCACGAGATTTGATCGAGAAGCAAATGGCCAAGATATTCGGCGTTTGCATCAAGAAGACTTTTGTCAGGCGCTCGGGCTGGGTCATCAGCTGAAATATGAACGCAATGGTGTTGAAGGTCGTCAATTCAATGCCACAGCCATCGGCCAGCTTTTGGGCCAGACCGCTACCCCCGGTGCATCAAGACAGGCGTTTTTTGAACTAACGCTCGTGAATATGCTGCTGGGAAATTCTGACAATCACGCAAAAAACCATGCATTCCTTTTTCGGGGAGCCAAACCTGATCTAGCGCCGGCCTATGATATTGATCCGGTTTTGCTGGATAATGTGACCCACGAGATGGCCTTCAGACTAGGGTCTGCTCGGATTGGTGAGGATATTGCCGCCGATGACCTTGACGCCTTCTGCAAAGCGCTCGGATATCGGGCGCTGACATCGCCCCTCATCAGACGGAGTAAAGAGCTTGCTTTGGCCTGTGTGGAATCCGTCAACGACTTACCTCGTCCAAGTGGAAAGAGGCTGGGGGATGTGGTTCGACAGCAGGCCCACCATTTCTCAGAAAACTTCGATCTCGAAATTGGTCCACAAGATTTTGATTTGGTACCGAGCAATCGGCCCTAAACGACGAGTAGACCGGACACCGTCGAGGCTTTGTGCAGGCGTTGGCTTAGTGTTTTCAGGTTACGAATCCTACACAACAAATTGGATTAGATCTCGCGTCCACCGAAGGCTCGGCTCACGCTCGAATCTTGAATGCCATAGAGCAAGTTGGACGATGGGATCAGAAAACACCGGGAGCTTAGTCAAGGCGATCTGGCTCGTGGCCACCAAACGAAGTGCATCACGTTCGGGCATTGTCGTAGTTGCCCCTCTTCCCAAAAATCGTGGCGTGAAAAGACCAGACCTCAGAACTGAAGCGATCAACTGCCGGGATAGACCGCGCCGTGCTTGAACGGTTCAATGGCCCCATCAGTCATCCCTATTCAAAAAGAGAAGTCTGAACAGACTTACGGTCGACTCAAAATTTAGGGTTGAGAGAAATGAAGGTCGCTGGCTCTGAATAGAGGGGATGCAGCGACATTCACTGACTATTCCTAGGCTGTAGCAATAGTCAAATCCCGAACTAGCTCTTACAAAAGTAAGTTCAATGCGAGAGTAACACATTACTTATGTCAGGCTTCCTAATTATTATCGGAATGGCAGCGATTGTCGCGCTATTGCTCTTTTCAACCTGGCATGGCGGCTCTGAAGACTAGGGTTAAGCTCGTAGTAAATTGACTTAGGAAAACACTGCTACTTTCACTGGTCTAATTCCACGACAACAAGACTCAACCAGCGGCGAATTAAGGGAGGCGCAGTTTTGGGTAGGCGTTGGCAACGGAGTGGTTTCTCAAATGGCTATTCGAGCGTCGCTTTCGAAAGTCGGCAGCTTACAAAGGTAAGTGCAATTCGCAGGCATTAATTAGAGTTCAAACTCTAGGTGCACTCACCAAATTGCCTAAATTTTCCTGCCCTAAAATCGCCACCTTCGGACTGAAGTTTTGCCATTTGCGGAAACTACAACTCCTTCAAAGTTTGATTGAATCCAAGAAGGAAACAGTATCGATGGAAAGAAAACCAGCGAACATCCTAGAGATCGTAGAACGCGAACAACGCCATTCTTTGTCTGATCGTGAGTGGAAACACCGGCTACGTGGATACGGCTATTCGATCAAATCCCGCGAAGATGGTCAGTTTATTACTTCTCTCCTCGGAGGTGAGGAAATCTGCAAGCTTCCACAAGAATTGGCGGCTTAATCCCCGGTGTATCGCACCAACTGCCAGAACAGAGAGTTCGCTGATTCTCGGGAATAGCTTTAAGCGATCTTGGCTAGTTCAATGGACCTTACCGTACCAGATTTGACGCTATATGCCTTTTTGAATTCGCGTGCGGCAGAGGCGTTCAATCTACCGTTCCTTGATTGGAATTTCATTTCTATTGGCCCAATCATCAGAAGCTCCACACCTTCAAAGTAGAAAGTTTCCCATCCATCCAAGTGTGAGCGAATTATTCCTCGCTCTGCAATGTCATGGATGCTCACATCAATCCCTAGGCATTCGGAAACCGCTGAAATCGCATCAGACTGAAACTGCCGTTTAAGCTCGTCTGAAACAACATCCTGCATAGTAAGCTAACCCCAACATGAACCTACGCGAAAATGGTTCAGCCCAATTCTCCACTAATCACGTGTGCCGTGACCATACCTAGTGCAGATTAAATAGCTCAATTTTCCGCATGGATAGAAGGCGCTAATTGGGGAAAGAAGGATTGTGTTATCCGCTGTGTCTTTCCGACACGAGAAGCCAGAAGCGCCAAATTGAAACGATTTTTAGCTTTCCCGGCGTCTGTTTCCAAATCGGCGATCATCAGGGCAAAATTTTGACACAATTTAATTCGCACGAGAATGTCGTGCACATCAAGAAAGTGCCTCAGAGTCGCTTTTCTTGCCCCCACCCACGCGGCTCTGAGGCATGTTTCCACCTATGTTTATTAGTCTAATCCAAGAATGAGGACCGCAACGTTGAGGCCAAAGGCAATTATAGCTGGAAGTGTGAAACAAACGTTATCGGAACTAAATCTAAAACACGTGTGGTTCCATCGTGCAATTTTTCGCGGTGAGGACGATGAAGGGCCGGTGTTTATATTCTCGGTCAACAACCCAAAACTACTAAACGATGTAGAGCTAAGGGGGTTTTCGGTTCATCACTCAGCTCAGCATCACCCTCGCTTAGAAGAATGCGAGATAATTGCGCGTCAACGTGTCAGAGGATAACAGCTGCAACGCTTGCGGATAATTAAAAGGGCGGAACGCAGACTTTCGCTGCACTTAGCACCGACGTCAGAGATGCGAACAAAATGAACATTCGCTGCGATCACGCAAATGTCTGCAAAGGCGGGCGAGGCGGTTTGGTTTTACACAGTTTGCCTGCTTTTGGTTTCCTGACGATCGTTTTGAAAGGAACTGTGTGACCTAGATTGACCCCAGCCCATTCTGCTGGCGCACAATGTTGGTCAATGCGCGAAGGCCGGGATGGTTGTGACGGCGGCTCCCGTAGTAGATATGGAGCGGCTCACCCGATGAGGCGTAACTGTCCAAAACGATCTTGAGGCTCCCATCCGCCAACTCGTCTTTGATCCGAGCTTCTAGCAAATACGCGAGGCCAACCCCCGCTTTCGCTGCTGAGATCGTCGTCGCCGTGTCCTTGATGGTGATATTGCCCGGCACCTGCCAAGCGCGGTCGCCATCTCCGTCATGCAACTCCCAAGCATAGCTGGAGCTATCGCCAAGTTGCAGTTGGATACAGACATGGTCTTGCAAATCCTCGGGCCTTTGCGGCGGTCCGTGGGTTTCTAGATAGTGTGGTGCAGCGACAACCACCCATCGATGTGGGCCGGTCAGGGCAACAGCGACCATGTCTTCGGGCACGTGATGACCATAGCGGACACCGGCGTCATAACCCTCGGCCACAATGTCGATGGGACGCTCTTCAACGGCCACTGTCAGTCGGATATCAGGGAACCGTTTTGCAAATTCCGGCAACGCTGGTGACAGCAAAAGATGGGCGGCATCGGCGAAAGTGTTAATCCTCAGCTCGCCAAATCGCGCAGCGCCAGGTGCGCCAATCGAATTGAGCGCCTCGTCAATCTTGTCAAAACCACCCGCCAAACTCCTGGCCAACTCGGCTCCTAAGTCGGTCGGCATGACCGAGCGGCTGGTACGGTTCAAAAGCTCGACGCCCAGTTTCTCTTCCAAGCGCCGTATGGCATGGCTTGCGGCTGAAGGCGTGATGCCACATTCGATTGCAGCCGAGGTAAAACTATGTCGGCGCGCAATCGTCAGAAAGAGTTTCAGATCAGAGAAATTTGTTTGGTTAGGGCCAGCCACCATGAACTCGCTTCATCTCAACTTTGAGCAGTGCTCAGCAGTTACCAATTCCTGCGGGCGAACTTCAAGTGTATTGAGGCCCCGCGGTCGATGGGGACGGCTGCTGTGGATAACTGGTGTTCCTCCTTGCATCTCACCGTTCTTCGCGGCGCATCGCATCGACCGAACATCAAATGGGGCCCTAAGCTGAAGGAGTAAGGCAATGAAAACGAGACAGTTTGGTCAAACGGGCCGCGACGTTTCCGAAATCGGCTTCGGCGCTTGGGCGATTGGCGGCAGTTGGGGTGAGGTGTCCACCACGGATGCACGACAGGCCCTGCACGCGGCGCTTGATGCTGGTATGACATTTATCGACACGGCGGACGTCTATGGCGATGGCCGGTCAGAGCGGATCATTGCGGACGTACTGGGCGAACGTGACGAGGCCCCTCCCTTCGTGGCAACGAAAGCAGGGCGGCGCCTATCCCCGCACACGGCCGATGGCTACAACAAGGACAACCTGACTGAATTCGTTGACCGATCCCGTGAAAACCTGCAAACGGATTGCCTTGATCTGGTGCAGCTTCATTGCCCGCCGACGGACGTCTTCTACCAGCCTGATGTTTTCGACGTCATGGAGGGCATGGTTCAGGACGGAAAAATCAAGGGATACGGGGTTTCGGTCGAGAAGGTCGAGGAAGGCTTGAAAGCTCTGGAGTATCCCGGGGTGAGCTCGGTTCAGATCATCTACAACATGTTCCGGCAACGCCCGAATGGGCTGTTCTTTCGCGAGGCAAAGCACCGCGGTGTCGCGGTTATTGTGCGCGTACCTCTGGCCTCGGGTCTGCTGACGGGCAAAATGTCCGTCGATACGCAGTTCGCCAGCGATGATCATCGCGCGTTCAACCGATACGGTGAGGCCTTCGACAAAGGGGAAACCTTTGCAGGCGTCCCCTACGAGCTTGCCCTTGAAACGGTGGAGCAAATCCGTGACCTCGTTCCAGGCGATGCGACCATGGCACAGTTCGCGCTGCGTTGGATCTTGATGGAGGAGGCTGTGACGGTCGTCATTCCTGGTGGCAAGACCGCGGCGCAAGCCCGAGCCAATGCGGCGGCAAGCACCCTCGCTCCGCTGTCGACAGACGCGATGGATGCGATCCGAGTCATGTACAAGACGCAAATCGCACCACACGTCCACCACTATTGGTGACAGGTTCTAAACCTCCAAGTGCAGCAAAAGAATTCCGACAGAAGGGTGTAAGCCATGAGCGCGAAACAGACAGTGAACGGCATTCCAAAGATTGGGTTCGGAACATGGAACCGCAACGGGCAAGTGGCTTATGACAGCGTGCGCTGCGCGTTGGATATCGGGTATCGGCACATAGACACCGCAGAAGGCTACAATAACGAAGAATTCGTAGGCGCTGCCATCGCAGAAAGCGGTTTGTCGCGGGACGGTGTCTTCCTGACTACCAAGGTTGCCCCTGAGAGCTTTGGCCCAGGGCAGATTATGCCCCATGTCCGTGCCTCGTTGGATAAGCTTCGGGTCGACAAGGTTGATCTTTTGCTTCTGCACTATCCCTCCATCGGCGACGAATACGACATCGAGGACTATATGGCGCAGTTCGCAGAGGTGTTTGACGCCGGCCTGACTGCGCGTCTCGGCGTTTCTAATTTCACTAAGCTCTACATTGATCGGGCGTCTGAACTCCTCGGTGATCGCGTGATCGCGACCAACCAGGTCGAAATTCATCCTCATATGCAAAACCGACCAATCGTCGAGCACTGCAAAAAGGCAGGCATTCCTTTGACGGCCTACTCACCGCTGGGTCGTGGCGCTGTGAACGACGACGAAACTCTGTGTCGGATTGGAAGCGCGCACGGAGCCACTGCGGCGCAGATCGCGCTTGCGTTCCTGATGGCAGAGGGATTCATGGTGATCCCGTCCTCTGGCAATCAGGGGCGCATCGCAGAGAACTTTGCATCCCAAGAAATCGTTCTTAGCGAAGACGACATACGCGACATAAGGATGCTGGACAAAGGGTTCCGCCTGGTCAACGGGCCGTGGTGCCCGGAATGGGACGTGGCCTAAGGCGCTGGCCCAATCCGCCCAGAACCGACATCCAATTTAACGACCTGGTGCCGCGACCCCAGTGCGAAGAGCACACGTTCTTTCGAACAAGTATCCCCCGGCGAACCGCTCGGTGAGTCAGCGGAGACCAAAGAGACTCAGGCCGCGCAGAGCTCCGACTGAAAGCTAAAGGCCTTTGGAAAACTGAAAGCGGACACTCTTGACCGGCGCAGCGTTCGGAAGAAAGGGCTCCAATCTGCCATTCGCTGCACCCACCCTTTCATCAACACTGTTTTCTTGCGCTCCCACAACAAACAGCTGAGGATGAAGACAGGGGACTAAAACCATGAACATCCGTCCGGATTACGTCTTTCGTTGCGGACTTACAAAAGAGCTTTTCGTTCCCAACCTTGCAAGACTGGTAACTATTTCTTTGGGATCGTGTGGCTAAAATAAGAAGGACAGGTTCATCGGATCTGAACCAAGCTACAAGAGTCTTGCATAGTGGACTGGACTTCGCTGTACCCAGGACCATAGAGCGCGCGGTTTAAGTTAATACAGTCTCCGACAGAGTATCGGCTATCGACAATGAGCCAGCTATCGCAAAATTTTCTAAGTGTGGAAAGCACCTTAATCGAGCTCTGAACGAGTTTGGACTCTGAGTAGAGCATCGATTCATGAACGCAGACTATTTCCTGGTTTCTGAAGATATGCGCGGCCAGTAGGCTTCGCTGAGCGTCAGTCACGTTTTGCTTTCGGTATTGCCACATGACACGTGCGAAAACTTCCCGATGTTGTTCATCGCTTTCAACGACGACATCGCCCAGTTGTGTCTGCATCGTAAAGGGGATGTGAAAATACTCTGAATATTCGTCGTAATTGCCATTCAGAACTGATTGCTTTGTTCCCTGAACCATTGCGTCGCAAAGCGCCCACGCCTCAGCATCAACGTGGTTTGGGTTTACTGCTCTGTGCATGGCGCTCCAGCTCGATGTGAACGATCGGCAAATTAAATACTGGCAAAGTTGGTTTGAAAAAAGGCTTGCGCTTCGTGCCCAACTCGTTGCTTCATGAGACATAGAATGCCAAGTAGGTTCAAGGTGTGTTCGAGCGCTTTTTTGAATTCTGCTAACCCAATTGTGTCGAGCGATAAGGGAACGAATAAATGAGTGGCGAAGTTTCTATTCTTAAAATGATCAGATCGACCCTACATGCCGATTTTGCGGCGGTGAGTAGAACGGATCTGAAGGATGGATATGTCTCTCACATCGTAGATACAGACGCGTCACCAACGGCAGAAAAATTTGAAACGCCAATTCTTCCTACGTCGTGCTGCGCAACCGTCATAAGCCGCCAGGAACCCCTCATCCTTGAAGGTCTGACGGTCGACGATAGCTTGCCACAATGCCCCATGATGAAAGCAGAAGGCCTTAGAGCCTATATTGGCGTTCCAATATACGCGAACGGCAGAGTTGTCGGGGCCGTGGAAGCAATCTGCCGAGAGCCAAAAATGTGGAGCACCCTCGACCTTGAGCACATAACGAAGTTCGCAAGGTTGGTTGAAACTCTCATGCCGGTAGAAGAAAAAGAAGTACACGTGCCGAGACTTAGGCTCGTAAACTGAAGAGTCACTGTCGGATTACGCCAGAGCTTCTCGAAAACGAGCAATCTGATGCAACGTTTTTTGTTGAGTACCCCCTGCAAAGGATGCGTTTTGCAGGGGGATTTTCTCTCTGATTTTTCGGGGAAAAATCTAGTGATCTAGTTGTATTGTGGAGCAAATACTCATCAAGACAATAAGCTCATTTGGGATAAATTAGTACGGATGGATATATCGAGATCACAAGTTGGTGTTCCAGGTTCGGACAACCAACTGTCGGAGTAAGCTATTAAAGCGAAAAGGTTGAGCTTCGCACTTTTTCACGTCGTTTCCTTCACCGAGATTACAATCCCCATCTCCCATTTCTGGTTCCAGTAAGACGGCAGCATTGGGCTCCTATCGTTACCTGTGATAAGAGGTAGGGGGAGCTCCAACGGGCGTATTCTGTTGAAAAACTCACCCTTGATCGAGGCCGAAGTCACTGATTCAATTTCCATATTGAACGGGGGATTGAGTGATGATGGGACCGAGACAAGAAGCGCAGGCGGCTTTGTTTTACGAG
>NZ_JBBGAZ010000019.1:0-40129 GCF_037478305.1 Cognatishimia coralii | reverse complement strand
GAACTTCCTTCAGCAGGAGAAACAGAAATTCCTCCTTGTTGCGGATGTAATTGTAAAGTGAACCCGCCTGGATCCCCACATCCTCCGCAAGGCTCCGCAGCTTCATCGCCTCGAAACCATGCTTGTAAATCCGCTTCACTCCGGCCTTGCGGATGGCTTGCATCGTTTTGGCTCCGTCCGAGCCAACAGTTCTGACCATCGTATTGCAGCCTTCCCCGGGGGGTCTCCACATGTTCCGGTCAGCGAATAAGCCATATATGCGGGGTAGCACAAGCTTTGCGCGCGGGGCGGCCAGTATCCGGCCGCCCCACATATCGGCTAGAAATTCGTCAACGGCACGAAACCTGCACCCTCCGGATCGCTGCGCAACACGCGCACCGGAGAATCCGAGAAATGACGATCAGGCGCAAAGGTCACAGCACCAAGCGCGCTGCCCACCTCAAAGGCCTTACCGCTTTCCAATGCGGTTTTGACACAAGCCCTTGTCAGATCGTCGGAACATTCCCGCATGGCCTGAACCAGGACCGTCGCGCCGGCGTAGGACGTCATGGAGTAACGATTGATCTCAGCAACCTCGCTCTCGTCAAGGTATTTCCGGGCCAACTCCATGAACGGTTGGGCCGCCTCTTCCGAAAGCGTCGCCGCGTAATCTGCAGTCAGATAGCCGTTGGCCGCCTCACCGGCCAGCTTCTGGACGATCGGTAAATGCGCCGTCCAGACAGTGCCGATGCCCAGATCGTCGAGCCCCAGTTTGCGCGCTTCTTTAAAGACTGCGACATTCTCGGAGATGATGCCGCCCGAGATCAGGAAATCGACGCCTTCATTCGCGACCCGCAACATCTCGGCTGCAAAATCTTTCTGGCCGCGCTTGTAGGGAATCTCGGCAACGCTGTTCAGTCCGAACTCTTCGACCGCACGGTCATACCCGGCCTTGACGTTCGCGCCGTAGTCATCTTCCTGATAGATAATCGCGAATTTTCCGTCCTTCAGACCCCGCTCCTCGACGGCGAGGCGCATGATGCGGTGGATCGCGTTGCCATAGCTGGTGCCGACAACGAAGATGTTCTCGCGCACGGGATTGTACAGCGATTCCGCGGGGTTGATCGACACAACCGTTAGCACGTCCTGTTCTTCGAGCAACGGCAGCATGGCCAGCATGTGGCTGGTGCCGGAGGTGCCGGTCATGGCGAAGATCCCGTCCACGCTCAGCAGCTTCTGGGCGGACTGAAAGGTCCGCGCCGGGACGTAACCGTCATCCTCGGTCAGCGCCACGACCGTGCGCCCGCCGACCCCGCCTTCGTCATTGGCCTGTGCCAGAGCGATCTTGGTGCCGAGGTAGTGCGCCTTTCCGGCAAAACTCGCCGGGCCGGTCAGGGGAAGGATTTCCCCAATCCGTATTTCATGGTCGGATACTCCCGGCGCTTCGGCGTAAGCCGGACCCATCAGGGCCTGCACCGCTGCGGCAACCGCAATCATTCTTTTCATTGTCGTCTCCTCCGTGTTTGTCTGGCCGGGCTCAGTACCGAAACGGCCAGTTCGTCCAGATCCGGCGGACCTCCCGCCAGATCCCGATCAGTCCCTCGGGCTGAAATCTCAGAACGAGGATAATTACGGCGCCATAGATCAGGCCCCGCAGCTCAAGTGCTCGGGTCGAGAAGATCTCCTGAAGGCCAGCCCCAAGAAGATCGAAGAGTATTCGGATGCCTTCGGGCAGCAACGTCATGAAGACAGTGCCGATAACCGCGCCCGCGACAGATCCCAGGCCGCCCACGATGATGATGCCGAGAGCCTCGATGCTCAGAAGCAGGCCGAAGCTGTCGACGTTGATATAGCGGACCTGATAGGCGAACAGCGCCCCGGCGATACCCGTGTAGAAAGCCGAAATCGCAAAGGCGAGAAGCTTGAACCGGGCTAAATGAATGCCCATCATCTCGGCGGCGATGTCCTGTTCGCGGATCGCCAGAAACGCGCGTCCGACGCGCGACCGCATCAGGTTAAGCACTCCGAGAACGGCCAGTACGGCCAGCGCCAGGGCAAAGAGGTAAAACGCGCCCGTCGATTTCATCTCGATACCCATCAGGTCCGCGACCGGCATGAAGAGGCCGGCGGAACCGCGCGTCAGCTGGGGCATATTCAGGATCAAATGGGTCACAATGACCGTGAAGGCCAATGTGGTGATAGCCAGATACAGACCTTTGAGCCGCAGCGACGGCACCCCCACCAGCAAGGAGGACAGCGACGCGGCAAAGCCGCCAACCAGAATCGCTGGGATCGCGGACCAGCCATAGTCCAACGCCATGATCCCCGCCCCGTAGGCGCCAACCGCCATAAAGCCGGCATGGCCAAGCGAAATCAGCCCACAGGTGCCTGTCAGCAAGTTGAGACCGACAACTCCGATCGAGGTAATTACGATCGTAGTCCCAAAGCTCAGCGCATAGGAGCCGACAAGAGCAGGCAGCAGCGATGCGCCCAGGACCAGAAGGATCGACCAGACCTTGACCGGCATTGAGTCAGTCAGACGAACCAGTTCGGGATAAGTTTCCTTGAAGATACCTGCGCGCATCAGACCCGCTCCACGTCACGGGTGCCGAACATGCCGTAGGGGCGCACCATGAGAACCATCAGGATCACCACGAAACCGACGATCTCTTTCAACCCGCGGCCGATGTAACCTTCGCCGAGGTTTTCCAGAACACCGATGATCGCGCCTCCGACGGCCGCGCCGATGGCGCTGTCGAGGCCGCCCAGGATCACCGCAGGGAACGAGCGCAGACCGAATGCGAACATATCCGGCCCCAGTTCGTAGATGGTTGCAACCAGAAGCCCGGCCAGCCCGCCGGTGACCGACGCCAGCCCCCAGGCCAGCGCATATATCCGGCGCACATCGATCCCCATAAGCAGCGCGACCGTCTCATTGCTGGACGATGCCCGCATGGCAAGACCGGCACGTGTATGCCGGTAGAACACGAAGAAGCCGACCACGACCAACGCGAGGCACACAATTGCAAGTATCTGCGTCGAATAGAGCCGGGCGCCCAAAATTTGAACGACATCCTCTGCGGGGTGAACTGGAAGAACCTGCGGCTCGGCGCCCCAGATTAGGATGACCAGGGACCGCAGGCAGACGGCCAGCCCGACCGTCATCATGACAATGGAAATAGCCGGCTCACCCAGCATTGGGCGAACCAACAGAAACTCGACTGCAAGACCGACGAGGATAGACGCCAGGATCACAAGCGGCACCAGCGCCCAGAATCCCACTCCTGAAAAGGTCGCGATGGACAGGCCGAGGTAGGCATTCAGCATCACCATCTCGCCCTGGGCGAAATTGATAATGCCTGTTGCCTTGTAGATGATGGCAAAGCCGATTGCGACAAGGCCGTATATGGCCCCGGTCGCCAAACCGGCCGCGATCAGAGCGATCAAGTAGTTCATGCTCTTTCTCCATAGATTTCAGCGATTTGAGCCGCGTATTTTTCTGCGATGGCCTTTCGGCGCACTTTCATCGTCGCGGTCAGTTCGCCATCGTCGTGGTCCAGTTCTTTTTCCAGCAGGACAAATTTCCGCACCTGTGCGACGCGCGCGAAACGCGCGTTGGCTTCGTTGACCGCTCCATCGATCAGCTTGAGCACTTCGGGCAAAGCGGTCAGGCTGCGGAACGTGGTGAAGGACAGCTGCTGTTCCTGCGCCCATTTCGCGACCACGTCGTGATCGATCTGAAGCAGGGCCGAGACAAAGTTGCGCCCGTCGCCCAGAACGATGGCCTCCCGGACATAGGGGCTTTCCTTCAGAGCGTGTTCCAACTCAGACGGAGCGATGTTCTTGCCGCCCGACGTAACAATGAGATCCTTCTTTCGGTCGACGATCCGATATTCTCCGTCATCCACAGATGCGATGTCGCCTGACGTCAGCCAGCCATCGGCGAATGCGTTCTCGGTGGCCTCTGGCGCATCCAGATACCCGGCAAAAATACTCGGGCCGCGCATCATCAACTCGCCGTCCGGCCCCAATTTGACCTGCATCGACGGGATAGGCACACCGACACCGCCAAAGCTTTCTTTTCCGGGTATTTGCTGGATGGCGACGGCGGCTGTCTCGGTCATCCCGTAGAGTTGGAAAATCGGCAGGCCCATCGCGCGGAAGAACAGCAGAACTTCGGGCGAGACCGCCGCTGCTCCGCAAAAGCAGGCCCGGCAGCGATGCAAACCGGCAAATCGCCTGAGATTCCGGAAAACAACCTTCCGCAGCAGCCACAAAGCGGCCCGGTCGATTGCACCGGGGCGCTCACCCGGAACGATTTCCTTCCGAGCATTCCGCATCGCATAGGCGATAGTGCGGTCGACGATCCACTGATTGATCGCATAGCTTTCGCGGAGCTTGATCAGAATGGTTTGCTGAAGTTTTTCCCAGATGCGCGGAACCCCGAGAAAAATGGTCGGAGCGATTTCCCGAAGGTCCGCCGATACAGTGTCGACAGACTCCGCGAAGTTCACCACCGATCCGCAGCAAAGATGCATGACCGTGGAAAACGAGCGTTCGGCCACGTGACAAAGCGGCAGGTAGCAAACCGTTTCATGGGTGCGCCCGTCATAGCCATGAGCCGACAGAACGCTTTGCGAAGCGATCAGAAGGTTTCGGTGCGTCAGGAGTGCGCCTTTCGGCGCGCCGGTCGTGCCCGAGGTATAGACGACAATGGCCGGCTGGTCCGGGCTGAGCGCCTTGATATTGCGCTCAAACCTGACCGAGTCCGCCCCATGCCCGCGCTCAAGCACGTCTTTAAAAAACACAATCTTCGCATGGTTGTAGTGGCGCATCCCCTTGGGATCGACACAGACGATCCAGTCAAGGTCTGGAAGGCCGTCGTGCTCCATCGCGTCCAGAACCTTGTCGGTCTGCTCCTGGTCCGCACAAACCACGACGCGGGCCCGGGAATGGCGCAGGATATAAGACAGCTCCTGCCACGGGCTGGTGGGGTAAAGCCCAACACACGTCCCGCCAAGAGACTGCGCGGCGATATCCGCATACATCCATTCCGGAATACCTTCGCCCGCGATCGCCAGACGGTCGCCCGAGCGGAATCCAAGCTCTTCAAGGCCGGATGCGAAGTATCGAACGTTCTCGAGATATGTGCCCCAGGTGATCCTGCGCCAGATACCCAGATCTTTTTCGCGAAAGGCCAGCGCGTGGGGCTGTTCATGCGCCCAGTGCAGAAGAAGTTGCGGCAGCGTGTTCTCACCCGAAAGGAGATTTTCAACCAGATCGCTCATGCCGCTGCTCCCTGCTCTGCGCCCATATAGGCTGCGATAACCGTGGGATCCGAGATCACGTCGTGGGGTTGGCCATCGGCGATCTTGCGGCCGAAATCGAGCACAACGAGTTTGTCCGAAATATCGGTTACGATCCCGAGGTCGTGCTCGACCATGACAACGGTCGTCCCAAGCTCCTCTCGGATGTCCAGGATGAAGCGGGCGATGTCCTCGGTTTCTTCCTGATTCATGCCTGACACCATTTCATCGAGCAGAAGAAGCTTCGGTTCGCTGGCCAGCGCCCGCGCCAATTCGACGCGCTTCTGCACACCATAAGAGAGGGTTCCGACCGGCAGATCGCGCACACCCTGAATCTCGAGAAAATCAATGATCTTCTCGACATGCTCCCGCGCCGCGACCTCTTCACGCCGTGTCCGGCCCCAATAGATCGCGGCCGAGAACGGGCCGCTGCGCAGCTTGGAATGCATGCCGATCAGAATATTGTCGACCACGCTGGCATGCCCGAAAACGGCAAGGTTCTGGAACGTGCGCCCCAACCCCATCCGCGCCATCCGATGCGCGGGCACGCCGGTCAGCGCCTGGCCCTCCAGGCGGACATGCCCGGAATTCGGCCGCAGCAGACCGCTGATCATGTTGAACACGGTCGTTTTGCCCGCTCCGTTCGGGCCGATCACACTGCAGATGCTGCCCTTCTCGACACAGAAGCTAACATCCTTAACCGCCTGTACGCCGCCAAAATTCTTGGCCAGCGCCTCCACTTCCAAAAAAGCGCTCATGACAGCCACCGCTTCCGTCGTTTGTAGTGTTTGACATCGCGCATGGATTTTCGGTCGCCGCGCGCACCGAGGCCCAGGTAGAATTCCCGGATATCTTCGTTCTTCGACAGGTCCTCTCCCGAACCGTCCAACACGACGCGACCGTTCTCCATAACGTAGGCATATCCGGCGGTCTTGATCGCCAGCGCCGCGTCCTGCTCAACCAGCAGAATCGTCATCCCGCGGGAACGGTTCAATTCGACAATCGCCTTGTAAATGTCACGCACAATGACCGGTGCAATCCCGAGCGACGGCTCATCCAACATCAGCAGCTTCGGACGCGCCATAAGCGCCCGGCCGATCGCAACCATCTGTTGTTCGCCACCAGAGAGGTATCCTGCAACAGCGCCGCGTTTTTCACGCAGGCGCGGGAAGAGTTCGTAGATTTCCTCGAGGGTTTCAGTGCATTCACCGCGGCTCCGCGTATAGCCGCCGATCAGCAGATTTTCCTCGACGGTCAGCTCTATGAACAGCCGCCGCCCCTCTGGCACCTGCGCAATTCCGAGGCGCACGATCACGTCCGGCATCAGCTGCGCGAGTTCCTGGCCGTCGAAGCGGATAATGCCGCTCCTGACGCGACCGTTCTCGGGGTAAAGCGTACCCGAAATGGATTTGAGGACAGTGCTCTTGCCAGCTCCGTTCGAGCCCAATAGCGCCGTGATACTGCCCGGCTCAACCTGGAAAGATGTGTTTCGCAACGCCTCGATCGCGTTGTCGTACACCACCTGAATGTTCTCAACTTCTAGCATTACCCCTCCCTGGGAAGCCGCGATTTCCTCCAACCGCGGACCGTCAGTGGATTGGCCATCGACGACGACGTCATAAAAATCGGGCAGCGATAAAGAGTCAAGAAAAAAACGGTTGTTCGTTTGTAATAATCGGTGACCTAGTGCCAAGCGGATGATATTTTGGGGAAAAATCGTGTAGAATAGCGGTTCGTCTGGAGTTTGACCGTGCTCAAATTAAGTCACTGCCCGGCCATGCAAGAGCGTTATCTCAATCGGTTGCATGGACCGCTTCGTATTGTTTCAATATTTTTCCAGCTCTCTGATGCGGGATGTTGGGTCTGAGGCGGGATTGTCTTTAGTTGTTCAGCTTCACTGATGTGGCATTCGCTGATCAAACCAGCACACACACGTCAACGCACAGTGAAAGCCAGAGAAAGGGAAGCCCGGGTGCCGGGCTTGAAAGGATAGAGAGAGCCTCTTCCGGGTCCGGCGCAACGAGGACCGAACCCATGGCCAAGACCGCAACCCGCCCGAAACCCACCAACTTGAAGAAGACCGAAGCCGCTGGATCGGCAACGCCTGACGCCGCCGCCGACATCCGGATGATTCCGCTCGACCAGCTGGAGACCAGCCCCCTCAACGTCCGCAAAGTCGCCGCGAGCGCCAGTGACGACGCCGAGCTTCTCTCCAGCATCCGCGAGACCGGCATCAAGCAGAACCTGGTGGTTCATGCGCTGTCTGAGTCACGCTTTGCCGTTGATGCCGGCGGTCGTCGCCTCAAGGCGCTGAAGCAGCTTGCCGAAGACGGCTTGATCTCCGCCGATCACCCGGTGCCCTGCCTCGTCGAGGACGAGCGCAACGCCATCCTCACTTCCGCCACAGAAAACCTTCAGCGCGCAGCCATGCATCCGGCCGACCAGTTCGAAGCTTTCGACAAGATGATCGGCGAGGGTCGCAGCGAGGACGAAATCGCGCTGAAATTCGGTGTCTCCGTCGACCTGGTGCGCCGCCGGCTCAAACTCGCCCGTGTCGCGCCCGAGATCATCGAGCAGTTTCGCGCGGGCGACCTGACCCTCGAATGCGTCATGGCCTTCACGCTGACGGATGACCACGATCGCCAACTGGCGGTCTGGAACGCTGTGAAGGGCGGCTATCACATCCATCCGCAGAGCATCAAACGCCAGCTGACCGAGACCGCGCATTCGGCGAACTCGGCCTTGGGGCGCTTTGTCGGCATCCAAGCCTATGAGGCGGCAGGTGGGGTTCTGCTGCGTGATCTCTTCGACGATCGTGCCAGCGCCCATATGGAAAACCCCGAGCTCCTCGAGCGCCTCGCCATCGAGAAGCTGCAGGCTGCGGCCAAACCTTTCGCGGCGCAGTGGAAATGGGTCGAGGTGCATCTCTCGGTGGACTACGGCTCGTTTCGCAGCTTCGGGCGGGTCTATCCGCAGGACATCGAACCCGATCCCGAGCTGCTGGCAGAAGAGGAACGTCTGATTGCGCGCGAGGAAGAACTGGCGGCGCAGAATGACGGTGAGGATTGGACCGACGCCGAGACCGAAGAATACTACGCAATCGAACCGCGCCTGCGCGAAATCGAGGCCCTGCAGCGTGAGCGGCAGCCTTACGCGGATGCAGATCGCGCCATTGCGGGCGTGGTTCTGACCATCGGCCATGACGGGGCGCTGCGGGTCGAGAAGGGGCTGGTGCGGCCCGAGGATATTCCCACCGCACCCGAGCCGGACGAGGCCCGAGCTGATACGGGTGATGCCCACTCCCCTGCCCGGCCGCATGTGACGCCGCCGACCTCATCGTCGCCGGTGCCGACCTCCGATCCGGCCGCGACTTTGCGCAAGGCGGATGGGATTTCGGCGAGCCTTGCCGACGATCTGCGCGCGACGCGTCAGCACATCCTGCGGGCGCATCTGGCGGCGGATTTCGAAGTGGCGTTCGATGCGATGCTCTATGCGCTCTGCGAGCAAGCTCTGGGGCGGTCCTACAACAACGAGGCGCTCGACATCTCGATCCGTCCCTTCCAGGCGCAAGACCGCGAGGTGCTGCATGCGGATACTGTCGCCCAGAAAATGCTCGAGGCGCTGGAACAGGACCTAGTGACCGACTGGATGAAACTGGAGAAGCCCGAGGACTTCCGGGTGATGTCGGCGCTGCCTCTTGCCGACAAGCAGGCGCTCTTCGCCTGGGCGACGGGTCTGGCAGTCAAGCCGCAGCTCTCCTCCGACAATCGCCTCTCGCCGATCATCGAGGAGATCGGTGTGCGGCTTGATGTCGATGTGGCGGCCTGTTGGCGCCCGACCGCGCAAAACTACTGGGGTCGGGTCAACAAGGGGCATGCAGTGACGACGGCGCGCAAGCTGATCGGCGAGGAGTATGCCGAGGATCGCAATCGCGAGCGCAAGGGCGATCTCGCGGCCGCGATGGAGCGGGCTTTCGCGGAAACCGCGAGTGAAACCGAAGGGTTTGCCGCCGCGGTGGTTGTCAAAACGACCCGCTGGTTGCCCGATGGGATGCTGTTCGCCGGTGCGTCGGATGGTGGCCTCGATCTCCCCATTGATGCGGCGGAAACCGCTTTGGGCGAAGACGAGTCCGGTGAGGAGACCATTTCAGCCTCGGACGACGAACCGGACGCCTTGCCCGCCTTTCTCAGCGGTGATGCCGCCTGAGGCACCGGCACCGATCTGAACCTTGACTGACCCATGGGCCGTCCTCGCGCAGAGGGCGGCCTTTTCCCGCTGACGGGTTTCACGCAGCCGGTGTCGGATCGGCTGGCTCGTCACGGAGACTTCTCATGACCACCACACTCGAAATCGATCCCGTCACGGAAGCCGCACTGATCGCCGCTCAAAATGATGCCTTTCGCCGCTCCATCCTCGGGACACACCCCGTCGCGGATGCACCAAAGGGCCAGTTTGTCATGACACCCGGCGTTGCAGCGCTTGGGCCGGACACCCAGCATGCTCTCACCCGCCGCGTCGCTTCGTTTGACGCGTTCAACGCTGACAGTGATCCCCATGGCTGGCACGAAATGGGCGTTATTGATTTCGACGGCACCACGGTCTGGTTCAAGATCGACCTCTATGACGTCGACTACCGATATGGCTCGTCTGAGCCCTCCGATCCCGCGCAGACCCGCCGGGTTCTGACCCTGCTCCTCCCCTCGGAATACTGAGGCCGCGCCGCCCCGAAAGCCAACCCCGGACCGCCCTTGCATAAAGGGCGGTCCTTTCGTGCTGACGGGTTCCAAGGGGCGCGACGCCCGCGTTCTGCCCGCCGAAGGAGACCAGAGATGGCCAAGACACTTGACTACCAGATTACCCTCTATCCCGCGCATCGTGACGGCGCCTTCGTTGTCACCCAGTTCCAGATGATGGCGAGCTACCCCGAAAAGCGTATCCAGGCCGCGGGCATGGATGACCTGATCAACCAAGTGACGCAGTTCGCGATGGAGCATGGCAAGAGCTGCAGCGCCTCGGTGCGCTGTCTCGCCCCGCGCAAACCGCCGGGATTCAAGCGCGCGACCGAGAACCTCTATTTCAACTTGGTTGATCGCACGACCGAGAAACGCGGCGACGCTGCGGCCTGAAGCCCCCCAAAGGAAACCTCCGGGGCGCGGCCTGCAAGACGGTCGCCCTCACCCTCCCTCAATTCCAAAGGACCGAAGATATGACACAAGCAAATGATTTCTACGCGCAGATGCTCGAAGCCCAGAGACGGGCAGCCGAACAGCGGGTCGAGACCCGCGCAGCCCTTCTCACCGAACTGCGCGGCCTCGGCGTGACCGGCCTCGACGTGCAATATGAAGGCTATGGCGATTCCGGCAATGTCGAGGAGGTCGTCGTGACGCCTGACACGATTACCCTGACAGAAGAGCTGCGGCGACGGGTCGAAGATTTCGGCTGGGACTTTGCCTATGCGCTGAGCCCTGGCTTCGAAAACAACGAGGGCGGCTATGGCGAATTGACCTGGGCGCTCGAGACGGACAAGATCGATGTCAGCCACTCGAACCGCTTCATCGAGACCGACACCACAGAACATGAGGGGCTCTGACATGGCACATCCTCTCCACCACGCCGAAAGCTCGGCCCGTAGATTTGGCGGTGTTCCAGATGATTACCAACATGTGCATGACTGGTTTGACTCATCTAAAGAGCACCTAGGTCTCTTTGTTCACAGAGCCCAAAAACATCATACGGTCGGGATCTATGATGCCGAGCGGGTGTTCGGTCGCAGCCTGATCAACAGCGCGGGCCGGGTCGTTCCGATCCGCTGGATCGGCGAGCAGCATGTGCGCGAAGACTGCCAGGGGCGTATCCCGTCACTGGCTGACTGGCTCGGACGCATACAACCCGAACCGTGGATGGCCAATGGCCGGATCGACAACGACCCGACGCAGATCGGCAGCGATCCGCGTGCGGCCTGGGTCCAGGCGGTTGCGGGTCACCAGACCATTCTTGGCTTTGAGGATTGGCTTCTCAAGGTCTCTGTCGAGCACGTCCAGCATCGCCAGAATCGCGCCGCCGCCTGATCCGCCGGGCGGCAAACTCACCAACCATCTGATCCCATCCAGATCGACCCGCCTGCGCCACAACCGGCTTGGCGGGTCGATTGCGTTTCGAGAAAGGACATGGACATGCAAGATCCCGTCTACGAGGAGGTCCACCAGGGCCACACGATCAAGATCTACCACGACCCCGACGCTGAGGACCCACGAGAGTGGTGCAACCTCGGTACGCTGATCTGCTGGCACCGCCGCTATCGGCTGGGTGACAGCCATCAGTACGACAGCCCTGAGGCGTTCCTGCGCGATCTTGCGGGCGTCTCGGATCAGAGCGATCTCTCGATGGATCGTCTGCGGGACCGCGCCGAGCGGAAGGCAATCATTCTGCCTGTGTTTCTCTATGACCATTCCGGTCTCGCGATGAACACCGTCGGGTTCCACTGCCCGTGGGATTCTGGGCAGGTCGGTTACGTCTACGTGACGCTCGAAGCGGTCCGAAAGGAATTCGGTGTAAAACGCGTGACCAAGGCCCTGCGCGAACAGGCTGTAGACATCTTACGTGGTGAGACCGCCGACTACGATTCTTACCTTGGTGGGCGTGTCTATGGTTACATCGTCGAACAGGGTGGCGAGGAGATCGACGCTTGCTGGGGGTTTGTTGGCGCCTATGAGACGCATTGTTTGCCGGAGGCGCGGAATGCCGTTCCTCGGTCCGATCCCCATGCGCCACCCGCGACCGGTGCATTGACCGCATATCCATAGAATAACTCGCCGCCACACACCGGAACTATGGGCAGCACCCGATCGCGGACATGCATTGCTGCATTGCAGAAAAGTCATAGCCCGCCCATTGTGCGACTGCAGCATTGCTCCTATGTTCGCTCTTGTGATCGGTTCTCTCCTCCTCCCTGAGCCGATCCGGAATAATCGGCGGCATCCACCTCCTCCCGGATGTCGCCTTTTTATTTGCAGATCCCCATTCTGAGCTCTTGCGATTTCTCCTGGTTGGCCATTCGGTCCCCGAGCTTGCTGTGTGTCGGGTCCGTTTCGCTGGAGGTGCCCAAAATGCAGGCACGGCCGTGTCCCAGCAGCCTGGCATGGGTTTGCGCGACAACGCCCACAGCGTCATCCCCAGATTTTGTGGATAAGTTTTCGCTGCCAAGACTTCAGTTTTCGAGGCCATGAAAGAGTGAGAGACAGGGCGGGAGGGGTGACCCCTCCCGGGTGAGAGAGTGCACGCGGGGCTCGGGGCCAACCCTCAACCCCGGAGATTGCCGATGAACGCTCACCCCCATTCCGTCCAACTTGCAACCGAGCCCGAAGCCCCTGCCCTGCCGGATGCCCCGCGCTTCGCCCAAAACCTGATGCAGGCTGCGAAAATCCTCGTCCCCGTTTTCGAGGCAGGCAGGTCCATCGACGCCGCCGCACTTCGCGCCGCGATGGAAGATGCTTGCGGTGCCAGTGACACAAGTGGTGCCTGGGTCTGGAAAGACGCCTATGAGGCGGCCGAGGTCGCCCAAATCCTTATACTCTCGCGCTACGGCGCGCTGATGCAGCGTCAGGCACTGTCGCCGCAGGCCTTCCTCACCATGATCGAGCGTCTCGCAGCTCTGGCCCCGTCTCACACGCGCCGCTCCGAAGACAGTATCCGTCTGCAACAGTTTTCCACGCCTTTGCCCCTCGCGGCCATCGTCGCGCAGGCCGCCGGGTTTCGGGACGACGACCTGATGCTCGAGCCGTCGACGGGCACGGGCATGCTGGCCATCTTTGCAAAGATCGCTGGTGCACGGTTGGCGCTGAATGAACTTGCCGACACGCGCCGCGCCCTACTGGGGCAGTTGTTCCCCGATGCCGCCGTATCTGACCACGATGCTGCCTCGATCGACGATCGTCTTGATCGCTCGATCACGCCCTCGGTCGTGGTGATGAACCCGCCGTTTTCCGCTGCCAACCATGTCGAGGGCCGGTTTAGGCAAGCGACCAGTCAGCATGTGCTTTCCGCCCTGGCACGCCTCGCGCCTGGTGGGCGGCTTGTCGTCATCACCGGCGAAAGCTTCCGTCCCTCTTTGAAATCCTTCCAGTCGACGTTTCAGCGGATCGGCCAGAGCGCCGATGTCGTGTTTTCGGCCCCCATCGACGGCAAGGTCTTCGCACGGCATGGCACCACGATCGACACGCGGTTGACGGTAATCGATAAGCGCGCGGCTGGTGCTGAAGAGACCGCACCGGCTGATATTGACGCCGCCTATCATCCGATCTGCGCGACCACGAGTGATCTTCTCTCCGTAGTACTCGCCCATTGCCCGGAACGCCGCAGCCCCCCGCCCTGCCCCACCACATCGGCCCTTTCGGTCCCGTCTCAGCCGACCCGCACCAACCTCCACGCCCTGCGCAACGCAGCACGCAAAGAAACCCGTGCGCTCGCCGAGGAACGCGCGAAGCATCCGTTCGACGACATCGAGACGGCCCCGCTCGACTACTTGCCAAAAGCCTGGAGCGAACCCTATGGCACGTTGCAGGACACGGTCTACGAGGTCTATGACCTGCAGGCGATCCGGATCGACGGCGCGGCGGAGCATCCGACAGCACTTGTGCAATCCGCCGCCATGGCCTCGGTGCCGCCGCCCGTGCCGAGCTACCGCCCCGTTCTGCCGAAGACCCTCGTTCGAGACGGTCTCCTCTCTGCGCCGCAGCTCGAAAGCGTGATCTACGCGGGCAATGCACACGAGACGCATCTCAAAGGCTTGTTCAAGCGTGGCGAGATCGAAGGCCAACTGATTGCAGCGGCTGAGGGTGACGAAGGCGCCTTCCGCCTGCGCAAGGGCTGGTTCCTCGGTGATGGCACTGGATGCGGTAAAGGGCGACAGGTCGCGGGTATCATTCTCGACAACTGGCTGCAGGGGCGTCGCCGCTCGGTCTGGGTCTCGAAGAGCGACAAGCTCATCGAGGATGCGCGACGCGACTGGATGGCGCTCGGCGGGCGTGAAAGCGATATCGTGCCGCTCTCAAAATTCCGCCAAGGCAGCGACATACGCCTGCCCGAGGGCATCCTCTTCGTTACCTACGCCACGCTGCGCTCGGCTGAACGTGAGGGCAAGGCTGCCCGCCTCGAGCAAGTGACCTCCTGGCTCGGCGAGGGGTTCGACGGGGTCATCGCTTTTGATGAAAGCCACGCCATGGCCAATGCCGCCGGCGAAAAGTCCGACCGCGGCGACAAAAAGGCCTCTCAACAAGGCCTTGCGGGCCTCGCGCTGCAAAACGCCGTGCCCGACGCCCGCGTACTCTATGTCTCGGCCACCGGGGCGACGGTCGTTGGCAATCTTGCCTATGCTTCGCGCCTCGGTCTCTGGGGCACGGGAGATTTCCCCTTCGTGACGCGGGCAGAATTTGTCGCCGCGATGGAGGCCGGGGGCATCGCCGCCATGGAGATGATTTCCCGCGACCTGAAGGCGCTTGGGCTCTATCTCGCGCGGTCCCTCTCCTATGCCGGGGTCGAATACGAGATGCTGGTCCATGAGCTGACGCCCGCCCAGGTCGCGATCTACGACAGCTACGCTGATGCCTACCAGATCATCCACACCAACCTTGAGGCTGCCCTACAAGCCTCTGGCATTTCGTCTGAGACAGGCACCTTGAACCCTCAGGCCAAATCCGCCGCACGCTCGGCGTTTGAGAGCAACAAGCAGCGCTTCTTCAACCACCTCATCACCGCCATGAAATGCCCCTCGCTGATCCGCGCCATCGAGGCGGACCTGGCGGCGGGACATTCGGCGGTGATCCAGGTGGTGTCGACCAGCGAGGCGGTGATGGAACGGCGTCTCGAAGAGATCCCGCCTTCGGAGTGGGATGATCTGCAGGTCGATTTTACGCCGCGCGAGAACATCATGGACTACCTGATGCATTCCTTCCCGACGCGGCTCTTCGAGCCTTACACCGACGAGAGCGGGGATCTGCGCTCGCGCCCGGCCGTCGATGGCGATGGCAATCACATCATTTGCCGCGAGGCGGAGCGGCGGCGGGACGAGCTTGTCGAGCATCTCGGTGCCCTTGCCCCGGTGCAGGGCGCGCTCGACCAGATCCTCTGGCATTTCGGCGGGGACGCGGTGGCCGAGGTCACGGGGCGCAAGCGGCGCATCGTGAAAACGCGCGAAGGGCGGCTCAAGGTCGAGAACCGCGCCGCCTCCTCCAACCTCGGCGAGACGCAGGCCTTCATGGACGATGCTAAGCGCATCCTGATCTTCTCCGATGCCGGGGGCACCGGGCGCAGCTATCATGCCGATCTGGAGGCCAAGAACCAGCGCCTGCGGGTGCATTACCTTCTGGAGCCCGGCTGGAAGGCGGACAATGCGATCCAGGGGCTGGGGCGCACCAATCGCACCAATCAGGCGCAGCCGCCGCTCTTTCGCCCCGTCGCGACCAATGTGAAAGGTGAGAAGCGGTTTCTCTCCACCATCGCCCGCCGCCTCGACACGCTCGGTGCCATCACCAAGGGGCAACGCGAAACCGGCGGCCAGAACATGTTCCGCGCCGAGGACAATCTTGAGAGCCCCTACGCACGCGCGGCGCTGCGACAGTTCTTCTACAAGCTGCGGGCGGGCAAGATCGACGCCTGCTCATATGCCAGGTTCCAGGAGATGACCGGGCTGACACTCGATGAGGCGGATGGCACGATGAAAGAGAATCTGCCGCCTATCCAGCAGTTCCTGAACCGCTGTCTGGCACTGCGGATCGACATGCAGGACGCGATCTTCGAGGCTTTCGGCGGGTTACTTTCGGCCATCATCGAGGACGCACGGCAGGCTGGCACGCTGGACGTCGGGCTAGAGACCCTGCGCGCCGAAAAATTCGAGATCGTCGACCGCAAGGTGATCTTCGAACATGAGGCGACGGGGGCGACGGCCACCGCCCTGACCGTTGAGCGTACGGATCGAAACGATCCGCTCACCCTGTCCCGCGTGAAAGCCATCTGCGCTGATAACAAAGGCGCGACGCTCTATTGGAACAAGACCTCCAAACGCGCGGCCCTGATGGTGAAGGCGCCGGCCTTCATGGATGAGGATGGCGTACCGATCCTGCGGGTGAAACTGCTACGGCCCATGGCGACCGAGATCCTCGCCCTCACCGAGTTCTCGAAATCGCACTGGGAAGAGATAGACGATGCGATGTTCGAACAGCTCTGGCAGGCTGAGGTCGACGCGGTGCCGCAGTTCACCACATCGAAGATCACGCTGATCTGCGGCCTCCTCCTGCCGATCTGGGACCGGCTTCCTGCCGACAACATGCGCATTTACCGCCTGCAGGCCGAGGACGGGGAGCGCGCTATCGGCCGTCTCGTCAGTCAGGAGCAGCTCCTGAATGTCTATTCACGCCTTGGTCTCGATTGTCAGATCGAGATGTCGCCGCAGGAAGTGCTCAGCGCGGTGATGGAAGCCAGGACGACCCTGAACCTCCTCGGCGGCTACCAGTTGCGCCGGTCGTTGGTCATGGGACAGCCGAGACTTGAGCTGATCGGCGCGTCGGGCGCGGCCCTGCCCCGTCTGAAAGCGATGGGTTGTTTTGCCGAGGTGATCCAGTGGAAGACTCGGGTGTTCATCCCAGTGGATGGCACTGACGTGCTGGCGCGGGTTCTGGCTGAGCACCCGGTGGGTGCCAGCGCAGCGGATGTCGCCGCATGAGCGCGCGGCGCAGCATCGCAGACCTCTCGGCCGCTCTGGCAGACCGTGCCGAGAGTTTCTGCCGCCAGTATTTCCCCGAGGGTCGTAAGCAGGGCAATTATTGGCAGGTCGGCGACACGTCCGGTGCAAAGGGCCAAAGCCTCGCCATCCGTCTGCAAGCTCAAGGTGAGCGCAAGGCCGGATCCTGGCAAGATTTCGCGACGGGTGAATATGGCGATCTCATCGACCTGCTGCAGGAACGGCTTGGGTCGGTCACGCTCAAGGAGACGCTGAGGGAGGCCCAATCCTTTCTCGGCGAGGCCCCCTGCCCTGCCGCACCTCGAGACACCCAAAGGGCTGAGCGCCCTGATGCAGCCTCCGCCAAACGCATCGCGCGGGCGCGGAAGCTCTTTGCCGCTGGCAAGCCGGTGCTTGGCACCCCGGCCGCCACCTATCTGCAGGGGCGCGGCATCACACGGCTTGGACCTGCCCTGCGCTATCACCCTCGAGTCTTCCTGCGGCAGGGCGAGGACGATCCCGATCAGCCGCGAAGGGCCCCTGCCCTGCTCGCAAAGATCACCGACAAACGGGGCCAGATCACCGGATGCGCGCGGGTCTATCTCGACCCGTCTACCGACGGGTTGGCCACGATCGAGAGACCCAAACGGATCCTTGGGCAGCTGCACGGCCATGCCATCCGCTTCTGGGCCGGCGCGGGTCGCTCGGATCTCATCGTCGGCGAAGGGCTCGAAAACACCCTCTCAATCGGAACGGCTCTCCCGGAGTTCGACCTCGCCTCCTGTCTCACCGCCACCCATCTCGGCCTCTTCATTCCATCGCCGGGGATTCAGCGCATCTGGATCGCGCGGGACAATGACGAAGCTGGACGCAATGCATCCATGAAATTGCGTAACCAACTGGACTCGCTCGGAATTACCTGTGGTGATCTCGTGTCAAACATGGGCGATTTCAACGACGATCTGCGGGCTCTTGGCAAGGATGCGCTGCGCCGCTCCCTGCTCGAGGCCATGAAAACACAAGGTCTGGAGATCGAGGACGGGTGAGCGCCAGTCTCCCCGGTGATGTCCGACAGGGCACAGGTTCCGCGGGTTCGATCTGATCTCGTTTGGATAAGGGGAGCGATGGACCGGCGGGTCGGGGCTGAGTGCCCCTCGCCCGGGCAGCAATGCGCCCCGCACCAGAAAATTCCCCTGAGCCTTCGACTCATTCCTCGCGGGAGCAATTTTCCGGCCCTGGGCGCATTCTCCGCTGCGCTCCGATCCTGACGGATGCGGCCCGGTCGCCGCCGGTCCTGATATCGCCCCATCCAAATCGGGTCAGATCAAACAGAGGAACCAGACAATGCCCCATCAGACAGACATCCCCGAGGAAACCGGCGTGACCTCCGCCATCCTCGACCACCTCGCACTTCACGGCGCAACGCCCGGGCCCGGCGAGACCGATCATCGCCCCCTGCCCCAGCCCGACGAGGTCGAGCTCGCCATGGCGACCCTCTTTGACACCACCATTGGCCTCCTCACGGGCAGCCAGCTGGAAGACAATCTCGAAGAGATGCTCTGGTCCCTGACCTCGATCTTCCATCGCCGGCTTGCCCACATCCAGAAGCTGCTCGATGACAACGAATTCGAGGTCCGGGAAAGTCTCGCCATCCAGGACGGCTCCGAGGTCGCCTCGGTCGAGCTCGAGCGCCTCCAGATGATCGGGCTCAAGCTCTGGGACCATCGTGACGCCTTCGAACAGATGCGCGATCTGGCCGTGGACCACTTCTCGGCCGCCACCGGTTCGCCTTGGCTGCCCCGCACCGGTTCACGCGTCTCGCATCGCGGCCTGACCTCCGCCGTGGTGGACAGCCGGGCCTATCTCTCGGCCAAGCGCCGCAAAGAGACCGAGGTGCACTGCCCCGAAGGCACGCGGATCGCTTTCTCGGGCGGGGATTATCACGCCTACGATCTGATCTGGTCCGTCCTCGATGCCACCCATGCGAAATATCCCGACATGGTGCTGCTGCACGGCGGTACGCCCAAAGGTGCCGAGATGATCGCGGCCCGCTGGGCAGATACCCGTGGGATCACCCAGGTGGTCTTCAAGCCCGACTGGAAGAGCCACGGCAAGGCTGCCCCCTTCAAGCGCAACGACAAGATGCTCGAAACCATGCCACAGGGTCTGATTGCCACGCCCGGTTCGGGCATCACCGAGAACATCGTCGACAAGGCCCGCAAGCTCGGAATCCGCATCAAGAGGATCGGGGCTTAGGCCCCGGTTCACGCCCCGCGCAAGAGGTCCTGTACGACGGAAGGCTTCTTGGCGATCAATGCCAGCAGAACCTGTGCTGGGCCTGTCGGGTGCCGGCGCCCGTGTTCCCAGTTCAGGAGCGTACCTTTCGCGACGCCAATGCTCTTCGCAAACTCGGCCTGGGACAGGCCCGTCCGTTGCCGGACTTCGGCGACATCGACCTCCGCCACGGAAACTTCATGCACCTTCGCGCCTTCCACATCGCCATCTGCGAAGGCCAGCGCCTCTTTCAGGCCCTTGGATACGGATTTGAATGCCCTCATTTTGCGTCGATGCTCCTTGGCCACGGCTGTTTTGCTGGGGTAGTAAGATACTTCGGCTTGAGCAACTAGCTATGGCCGTAGGTAAGATTAACCTTGCAAATCTTCCGTATCGTGGAGTAATTGCAAGGTATGTACAAACGCAAGACCCAACAATTCGTTCAGTCTTCCTTGGAGAGCCAAGCGGCTGTGGTCCTTCTCGGCCCCCGACAGGTCGGAAAGACAACACTTGCACTCGACATCGCATCAGAGCGCCCATCTGTCTATCTCGACCTTGAGCGTGAGGCGGACAGGCAAATCCTGACTGAACCAGATCTCTATCTGGACGAACAGGCGGGCAAACTCGTCATCCTCGACGAGGTGCAGCAGATGCCTGACCTCTTCAAAACTTTGCGCGGCCAGATCGATCAGCGTCGGCGGGCCGGGTTTCGGACGGGACAGTTCCTGCTATTGGGATCGGCTTCCAATATCCTCTTGCACCAAACGGCGGAATCCCTCGCCGGTCGTGTTCGATATGTTGAAATGCCCCCCTTGCAGCCTGACGAGGTGGGGGCGGATCAGTTAAACTTGCTCTGGCTGCGCGGCGGCTTTCCCGATAGCTTTCAGGCCGCGAGCGATCGGGCAAGTATGGACTGGCGTCTGGATTTCCTGCGCACCTATCTGGAACGAGACATCCCTGCCCTCGGACCTCGGATTCCGGCAGCGACCTTGCGGCGGTTCTGGACGATGCTTGCGCATGTCCAGGGCGGCCTTCTGAACGCCGCGGCCCTTGCCGAGGGGTTGGGCGTGTCGGGCCAGACCGTTGGGCGCTACCTCGATCTGCTCGTCGATCTCATGCTGGTGAGACGCCTGCAGCCTTGGCACGAGAATGTCGGCAAGCGTCTGGTGAAATCGCCAAAGGTGTATGTGAGAGACAGCGGGATCGTGCATGCGCTGTTGAGCATCGGCACGACAGAAGGCTTGCTCGGGCACCCGGTCGTTGGCGGCAGTTGGGAGGGGTTCTGTATCGAGGCGCTTCTTGCTGCCGCCCCTTTAGGCACCGAACCTTTCTTCTATCGCACTTCGGCCGGTGCTGAACTCGACTTGGTTTTGCGTTTGCCAAGCGGCGACATCTGGGCTGTTGAGATCAAACGAACGACTGCACCGAAGGTTTCGAGAGGATTTCACACAGGGGCCGAGGACATTGGAGCCAACCGAAAGCTCCTGGTCTATGCCGGTGAGCATGAGGTCCCCGTCGCGAAGGACATTCGAGCGTTACCACTGGCACATGCAATCGAGTTGTTGAGCGCGCTATGACCTCGTTTTGATCTCTGGCTCAGGACACTTCCATTGGTCTGAGGATAACAGCGACACGCGAAGCATCTCAGAGCCAGGTCTGGCCATGTGTCGGGCACCAGAGCGGATGAGTGTCTAGCAACTCGATGGTATCTGGACGCCTGCATCTCCGAATGCGGACGCAAACGCTCCTTTGATGCCACGGAAAGATGGGCGAACGCCCTGCCGTTGCCATCGATTTGTGATCTGACGGCTTTGGTCTTCGAAGAGTCTTGAAGTTTGGATGGGCGAGAAGACAATCCCTACTCCTTGCGGCATCTCTCTCGTCTGTTCACCCAGTTTCCTTCGCGGCCACCGCACTTCTCCCTTTGTCTGAGTTGCATGACATGCTGGTCGCAGCTGTCGTCCCGTCCACAAAGGTTGTCGCCGATCTTTTTCCCCTGCCCCGGCGGGCCATTCCTCGCGGAGCAAAAAGACCGGCGCCTGCCCCTCTCCGCTGCGCTTCGCCTTCGGTGTGGCCGGGCCTTGGCCAGCTGCAAGGTGACCATCATTGCAACGCAAACAAGGAGAAGAGCAATGACCACGAACTGCATCAAATTCACCAGCGCCGACATCGAAACCGCCAAGGGCGTCGGCTCCATCTCGACCCTGACCTTCGACCTCGACATCACGGTCGAACCCGTCGCGAGCACGAACCCGATGGCCCCCACGCACCGCGTCCTCGGTCGCTCCCCGCGCGGCAAGCTGGTCGAGTGCGGCGGCATCTGGAAGAAGCAGAACAAGGAGACCGGCGCCGACTACTACACGCTGACCATCCGCGATCACAGCTTCAACGCCAACCTCGGCAAGGCCGCGAACCAGGACGATCTGTCCCTGCAGGCCGTCATCCCCTGGGGTCCGAAAGACGCCGCGTGACGGCTAAGGCCGGTCGGTTCTCCACCGACCGGCCCATCAAGACTCCAATCTTGAACGCGTTCAAGATTGGAGTTTTAGGGGTGGTGGAGCTTCTAAATAAGCGCCTGAAACTCATAGGCGCGTGGTATCTTTATCTTTCCTCCAAAACCGTGCTACCATGGAAGCAGAATCGAGTCGAACTCGGACCCAACCGAAGTCAGGGCTTAGGAATGAGCGGTAGTCTAGAACAGTTTTTGACGGACCTGTCACGTGGGCTTGAGCGCACGATGGTGGCAGTGAACAAGGAACTCACCTTGCGTCAGCGCATCAAGCGCACGTGGTCAATGCGCCAGTGCGCAAGGTTTATGAACGTCAGTATTCAGTATCTAACCAAGTTCGCCAATTCGAGCGACGACTTTCCCGCGGGCGAATATGTTGGAAGAGAGCGTGTTTTCACGCTTTCCGAATTGATGCACATGCGGGCCCTTCTGGCGGCCTCGGCAAAGCGGCCCTACGACTACCTAGCCTGGCGCAAACCCGACGCCCCCTTACCCGTCATCTCGTTTGCCAGCCAGAAAGGGGGCACGGCTAAGAGCCTGAGCGCCGCGCATTTTGCGCAGTATCTCAGCTTGCATTACGGCATGCGCGTTGGTGTCATGGATGCAGACCCGCAAAGCACGATAACGCTCTACTTTGTCGGGGGTGAAGGTCTTCCCCAGATGCCCGACGAAAACACCGCCTCCATGGTGGACTTTGCCGGCCTCTTCCAGTCGGAAGATGCGCCATACACTGATCACGATGCGCAGACGCTCGACAGCTTCTTTCTAAAGACCTCCTGGCCGGGGCTGCGTCTGCTGCCGGCACATGGCGAAACGTCTGAGGGAGAGATCCAGATTGCGCGCCTTGTGCGAGAGGCCCCCGCCGGAAAGAGCTTCTATCGCTACCTGCGCGATGCCCTTGATCGCTGGAAAGCGGGCCACCCGCCAAAAACGCTGCCCAACGAATTGGTAGTCGAGGGCAAGGTCGATCAGCAGCGACTGAACGCTGCGCTGACCGAGACCCTCGATGTCATCATCATCGACTATCAGCCTGCGTTGACACTTTTCCAGCTGAATAACGTGATTGCGTCGACTTCGCTGGTCATCCCGCAAACCATGAAGGGGTTTGACATCGCAACGCTGTCGACCTTTGTGACCGGCCTGCTGGGGATGCTTCAGCATATTCTGGCCCATGAACGGATCGAAATAGGAACTGGTGCCAACATGCTGTTGCCGACGATCGTCCAACGATCCAATGCGCAGGATCTAAACCACATCGGAAACCTGCTGGAACACTGCCCCACGGAAATTCTGCCGGTGTTTTATCTGCGTTCCGACGCAATCTCGAATGCGTCAGACGTTTATCAATCCGTATACGAATATGAGCCGGACACGCCGGGAAAACGCAAGGGGATCAACCGGTTCATCACGAATGCCGATGCGGTTAACGACGCCATAGTATCGCGACTCTGGCCGGGCTTCGAACGCGGTTATGCCAATACATGGATGGACGAGTTCTATGAAGATGACGGCGAGGGTGAAGCATGAAACGCAGTATTCCAAGGTCGCTGGTCAGCAAGGCTACTAGTCCCGACACATCCAAGGAGCGCACGCCCGGTCCCGAAGGCCGGGCAGAAACGGGCGACGCTGTTTCTACTCCTTTCAAGGGGGCCGGCAGTGCTTGGAAATCAGGGGCGCTTGCGCAATCGCAAGCCGCTGTGGAGCGAAGCAGAGCTGAGCTTTGTTCGGATATCTTAAACGGCCGCCACGAAATAAGCCTGTCGCCAGGCCAGATATCAGATCCGATGGGGACAGACCGCCGTCAAGACTGGATGTCCCAGGAAGCATTCAGGTCTCTGGTAAACAGCATTGCCTCGAACGGGCAGGACACACCCATTCTGGTGTGGCCCGAGGATCCGGATTGGGAGCCGGATCCGTTGGAGCCGTCGAACGTCACTGGTGTTCCATTTGTCATGCTTACAGGACGCCGCCGACTGGCGGCCGCGTCGGAGTTGGGTTTACCTCTTCGTGCAATCCTCGCTTCGCCGGAAGCGCGAAACGCCGAGAACAGCAAGTTTGAGATGTTGTTTCTGCGGTTCCGCGAGAATGAGGAGCGCGAGAATCTTAGCCCATTTGAGCGTTTGGTTTCGATTGGTGAAATGTATGAAACGTTGGCTTCTGGGGCAGACAAGCTGACAGCTGTGGCCTTCGCAAAGAAAATTGGCGTGCATGAGAGCCTAGTCTCACGAGCGAGGTCTGTCTTCGCTGCGCAGGATCAAATCTTGAACGCGTTCAAGAATGTCTACGACATGAGCTTTCGTGATTTGCAGGGAGCCTTAGCGAGCTTGGAGAGGGTGAACAAACCCAAGCTCAAACCGAAGGCAAAGCCCAGAAAGCTCACGGTCAAACGCAAGGTGGGCAACCGAAATCTTTCGGCGACTTCAGTCGATGGAAACCTATCCATCAAGGTTGCAGGTGTGCCGATAGACCAAGAGCGTCTCGAGAAGCTCGGAGATTTAGTCGCCGACTACTTGAGCGCCGAAGGTTCGGGGAAGGAAACCGACTGACGACAATGTCAGCGACATATTCTCCAGAACGACGAGGCAAGGAGCAAAAAGGAACGACAATCGAAATAAAGGCAAAAGAAAAGCCCCCAAGCGGTGTGGCCTGAGAGCTGATCTTAATGGTTTGGTCGCCTTCAAGATAAGTCTCGCAGGATTCACTGTCAACGACGAACGCTCCTGAGCGAACGGCTTTCTTTTGCCTCCAACTAACCGGAGGTGAGAAACAGGCATGAAACATACAGGTTGGCGCAAGCCGACACCGGGTCTTGGGGTTGCTGAGCAACTTGCCCAAGCCGGTGAACGGGTAGCAATACCCAAAACACGGGCCTTCGTGGCACTCAAGCGCGTGGGGGCACATATCGGCCTGAAAGCCGGCGACATGATGCTCCTCGACACGCTCGGGGCCTTCACGCAGGCCCAGGATTGGGAGGAGGGGCAGCGTCCGATCGTCTGGGCGTCGAACGCTTATCTGATGGAGCAAACGGGCTTTTCCCTATCGGCCCTCAAGCGCCACGCGCGGCGTCTTGCTGAGATCGGCGTGATCTCCTTCCAAGACAGCCCCAATGGCAAGCGGTGGGGCCGCAGGGACGCTGAGGGGCGTATCGTCGAGGCCTATGGCTTCGATCTTTCACCGCTTTCCGCCCGTGTCGAGGAGTTCGAGGGACTTCATACCGAGTTGCAGGCCGAGCGCGAACTCTGCCAGCGCCTGAAGCGCCAGATCACTGTGGCGCGCCGGATGATCCGAGCCCGGATCGAGGCAGCTCTCAGCAGCGCTCTGCGTGGGCCCTGGAGGCAATTCACGGGGCTTTTCGAGGAGCTTCTCGACCGGCTACCGCACCGACACGAAGCCTCTGAACAGTTGGTGCGCTTGCTCACATGGTTCAAGGAACTCCAGGAACGGGTTGAGGCGGCCTATCTCAAAGCGACTGGCGCGGTGAAACCTGTGGAAAGCACCGGTAATAACGATACCCAAGTCATGGAGAAGACTCAAGAAATGAACCCCAGGGAGGTCATTTCTGAACCTCATATACTAATTACAAACCAACTTGATCCTGTAACTAGTAATTCCTCTGAAAAAGAGGAAGCGGCGGGTGTGGTGCCCAATGCGCCACCGGAAGAGCGGGTTGACAGGGAGCTGGAAGACTGGGTTGCCGAGGTGCGCAAGAAGCGCACAGCGCTCGATCTGCCGACAATCATGCAGGCTTGTCCCGAGTTCGCGTCCTGGGCGCGGAATTTGGGTGGATTCCTGAAGGATTGGGGCGATCTGCACCGGGTTGCCGGTCAACTCAGGCCGATGATCGGGATCTCTGAGCATGCCTGGAACGTGGCGCAGGACCGAATGGGCACCCAGGTGGCCACGGCCGCGTTTGCCCTCGTCTTCGAGAAGCACAGTGCGGGCGAGGTTGCCTCGCCGGGCGGCTATCTGCGGGGCATGGTCGAGAAAGCCGGGGCAGGGGAGCTGCATCTCGAGCGCAGCTTCTACGGCAGGCTCAGTGGGCAGGCGGCGTGATAGGGCAGGGGCTCAGAGACCGGCGGCTTTGGTCAGGTTTACCCGGAACCTGTCGCGGCGCCGCTGATAGCGGCGGGTCATCTCGGCCGAGGCGTGGCCAAGCTGCTTCTGGACGTAGCGCTCGTCGACTTCGGCGGAGCTGGCGAGACCGGCGCGCAACGAATGGCCGGAGAACAGCGCCAGGCGGTCTTTCTCAGGCAGGTCCGACCGGATGCCGGCGTCCAGAACCGTGCGCTTGATCAGGCGCGCGACATGCTTGTCGTTCAACCTGGTTTCAGATGCCCGCTTGCCATCGCGCGAGGTGCCGGTGAAAATTGGGCCGAAGTCGATCTTGGCGAAGTGCAGCCATTGCTCGAGCGCGTGCACCGGGCAAGTCTGATCCTTGGAGCCGCGGCCAATCTCGACCTCACGCCAGCCAGTCTTGGCATTGAGGGTGAGCAGGGCCCCTTTGTCGAAGATCTCGATCCAACCGCCCGAGTCCGGCGTGTCGTCCTTGTGCACATCAAGACTGACGATTTCCGAGCGGCGCAGACCACCTGCATAGCCGAGGAGCAAGATGGCCCGGTCTCGCAGACCGCGCAGGTCGAAAGGCAGGGTGGCGACCATCGCGAGGATGTCCTCGGCCAGGATCGCTTCCTTCTGCACTGGCGGTCGGGCGTGTTTGCGTTTGATCCCTGCAAACACCGTGGCGATGTGCCGGTTCTTGCGATCGAGGGCAAAGCCGCGCTGCACATAGTTCCAGGCGAGGCCCGACAGGCGGCGGTCGATGGTACTGACCGATAGGGCAGGGGAGGGGCCCGCTCCGGACGCCAGGTCCGCAAGGTAGAGCCCGATCATTTCGGGCGACGGGGGCAGAGGCTCCGCGCCCTTCATCCGGCACCAGCGCGCGAAATTTGCCCAGTCCTTCGCATAAGCTTTCAGTGTGTTTTCCGAAGCTGCGGCACGGGCATAGCCGCGGGCAGTGTCTACCAAGCGATCGAGGCTGCCTGAGCTCGCGACGTGGGCGGGTAGGGAGATACCGTCGCTTTTTTCTTGATCTCTCTCGTCGTCCTGAGCGATACTAAACGTACCAGCGTTTGATGATGTCGACTTCTCGTCCTCTGCGGCCATTTTTCAGTGAATCCAGCGATGAAATTGAACTGCTTCCCAGCATATCTTATCGTGTCCGATAATGCAAACTTATTGGACATAATAACGAACAGTAAGGCGGGGCGGTTTGTGCGCTATTGACTGGCGATAAGCGCCGCGCTGATGTAGGCTTTAGGCATGACATTTGCCCGACCGGATCACATCAGCGACCTCGACACCCTACCCCGGATGCCCGCTTGGGTCATCTCAGTTCGTCCTGAAACCCTTGAAGATGTTGCGTTTTTGTCGGGCGCAGCGCTGAACCACCTGCATCTTGTGTTGGGACGTGGAGAGGTGCCCCACGCCTTGTTGCGGGACAGGCTCGCGCTGCGCGCGGCGGAGGCGTGTGTCGCGTTTTCTGGGCGGCCGGAGCGGGAGGCGGAGCTGCGCGATGCCGTGCATTTGCTGCGCCCCGGCGATCTGCCAGGACCGGCCGGTGAAACTTATCTGGCCTGGAAGCGCGTGGCGGAGCGGCCGGTGTCGGTCAAGGCTCTGGGCCGAGCCTTGCCGAGCCTCGACCCCCGCCAGGTTGCCGCGTGTCTTGGTGCGGGGAGAGGCGCACCGGTGACCCGGGCCGCGATGGTGCTCGAGGCGGTGCTGATTGATGCGCCCCGTATGGAGACCAAGGCGTTGATCCTCGCGGATGCCGCCCTCGCCCAGGCGCTTGGCTGGGATCATCTCGTGCCGCTGCTGGCCGCAGGCCTGAAACGCGTCGATCTGCGCAAGCAAGGCGGCGACCTGCGTCTCGCCTGTCATCGCGCACTCATCTCGTCGGTGATCGAGGCCGTTCGGCAGGCCGCCGACCTCGCGCGTCGGGCGGCGCATTTGAAAGCGGTCGCACCCAAGCTGCGGGCCAAGGGAGCGGGCGAGGCGGTCGAGATGTTTCTAAGCCGCGATGCCGTGGCCCCTTCATCCCTGCCTTTGCCGGATCGCGCCGCCCGCCGGCTCTGCGACCGACTGGTCGACCTAAGCGCGGTGCGCGAGCTGACCGGGCGCGACACGTTCCGGCTCTACGGGGTGTAGCGATGGCAAAGGACAGATCGGAACCGGAGCTTGATCGCGCGTTGACGGACCTACCGCCGGAGCTGCGCTGGCGGGAATGGATGCGCCGGATCGAAGCAGTTCTCTTCGCCTCTGCCTCCCCTGTGCCGCGCGAAGATCTCGCCCGCGTGGTGGGGCAGGATGCCTCGGTCGATCTGCTGGTCGAGGACCTTGCCGCCGATCTGGAAGGGCGGGCTTTTGAAGTTGCGCCGGTCGCTGGCGGCTGGATATTCCGGACGCGGGCTATCTACGCCCCCGCGATCCGCGCAGCGGCGGATGTCAGCGATCAGTTGCTCGACCTGAGCGAGTTCGACACCGCCGTCCTGGCCGCCATCGCCTATCACCAGCCGATCACGCGCGACGGGTTGAAAGACATCTTCGGCAAGGAGATCAACCGTGACCTGATCGGTCGGCTGCATGCGCGCGGGCTGATCGGGACCGGGCCGCGGTCGCCCCGACGCGGGGCGCCGTATACCTTCGTCACCACCGAACAGTTCCTCGTTGCCTTCGGGTTGGAGAGCCTTCGCAATCTTCCCGATCGGGAGCAGCTGGTGGATGCGGGGGTTGTGGAGGAGCCGCTTCAAATCGGCGTCGGCTGACGAACTGGAATCCTTGGCACAGAGATCATCCCGACTTTGCTCTTGCGGATGCTACCTCGGGGCATCATCGTCGGCAGCAACGTCAGTCGTGGTGACATCTGGTCGGGAAAGCTTGATAGACGTGTTGACCGGTCAATCCGAGGGTCGCCTAGCCCGTTCACCTTCGATCATTCAATCCATCATGGCCTACATGTAGTACCCTAGGCCTTACGAAACGCTGATTGAAGTGCTATCTCTGTCATATGGAAGGTACGGGTTATTGGCGTGAACAAGAAGATTACTGCCAGTCAGCGAATTGGCGAAATCGGGGAGAAGGCGGCTAATCTTCAATTCTTGCGAATTGGGTTCCAATTCGATGGGCGTTCACGGCTGGAAGCAGGGATAGACGGCATCGCTGAGGTGATGGACGATGATCAGCCGACAGCGAAGATGATTGCCGTTCAGGTCAAGGCTACTGAGCGTGGCAGCTATGTGGGCGAGACGGACGCCGGTTTCACCTATCGTGTCCGCGCTTCAGATTTCGACTACTGGCGTGGCTCCAACCTACCCGTGATCCTAGTTCTCTACAGGCAATCAGATGACACGTTCTTCTGGAAGTCGCTCGAAAACCTCGTTGGCGAGGCCGAACGCACATTGCAGTTCGACAAGGAGCGTGACGTCTTGGACAGTCGCGCGAAGGACCGCCTCGCGGCCCTGACGGTCGCCAAGCAAGGACACGGTTACTACGTCCCGCCACTTGGAGGAGGGGAGGCCGCGATCATCAACATGGTGCCATTGCAGCTTCCTGAGGAAATCTACGTCGCACAGACTCAGCTCTCCACCCAGAAGGCGCTCGCCCGGATGAATAAGGTCCGGGAAGGCCAGCGGTACGATTGGATGATCGATGAAACGTCGCTTTGGACATTCTGCGATCCGCTAACCACACCCGTCCGTGACTTGGTCGAACGGGATCAGGTCGAAAGGATCGAAACCGACTTTCTGGCACAACACGACGCCGTGGATCAGCAATACAAATTTTCCGGGCTGTTGCGACATACTCTGGCGCATGACTTTCGGGATTTGCTCGGGTGGGACCGAAAGAAAAAGCAGTTCTACTTCTTACCAACACCTGGAGTCGTCGCGCGCAAGTTCCGCTATCTTGGCGCGAAGCAAAAGACACAGGCCGACGTTGTCAGCGTCTATCAGAAGTCAAAGGGGGAGGGGCCCATCGACTATGTACGGCACCATTCATTCCACCCCCGGTTCGAGCGCTTGGCGGATCAGTGGTATCTGATCGTCAATCCATCCTATTACTTCACTTCGGATGGAGAACGAGCGCTCAACTATCCGGATGCCTTGTTGTCCGGGAAGAAGCGCCTCGACACAAACAGTACAGTTCGAGGCCAGGTGATCATGTGGCATCGATTGCTGTCGGGTATGGAATTTGAAGATGCCGGCGAATTGCTGGTGCCCGACACCAAGACGGATCGCGTCATCAAGTTTGGCGACCCGCCTTCCATCGAACTGCCAAAAAGCGTACCCGAGGATGTGTGGGGCGCGAAGGCGCAGAGGTCGAGGAAGCCGTCCGGCTCGAATGACCAAGGCAGCTTCGACCTATGAGCGACTTCAAGACAAAGATCTTCCCGGAGCCGGAACTGGAGTTTGGCGACCAGCACCATCATCCTGATCCACGATTGGGGTTGCTACAGGCGGGTCCGCTGCAAACGAACCTCGGGGACACCATCAAAGTCGGCGTTGTTGGCAGCGCTCTGACCGTCGAAAAATCAGGCGAGTTTCTGAATGCGATCGAAGATGGGTTCGAGGGTAAGACCGAAAAGCACCCGAACCTGCACCCGGATTTCCCCGGGTTGAGAAACCAGAACCCCTATCGGTGCCGGTTTGAAATGGTGGCTGCCGAAGATGGAGTACTGACCAAAGGTCAGATCGAGAAGATTGCCAAGGAACCGAGCGATGCGCGTGCTGTGGAGATGGCCGTCGACGCAGTTATGGCGCAACTGGAAAAGCTGGAGGCGCATCATGAACGGCCGGACGTGGTCATGGTTTCTCTCCCTGTCAAGTTGATCGAACGGGTCTGCAGAAACGAGCGGGCGCGCGATGACGAAGTTATAGAGGACGAAGCGGCCGACGCGAAAGCTGGCAGAGAAACCTCTCCGAACTTCCGTGGCTTGCTCAAGGCCAGAGCGATGGACCTCAGATTCTCAATTCAGATTGTTTGGGAGGATGTCATCAACCCCGATGCCAAGATCCCTCGCAAAATCAAGGAGAACTCTGACCGCCAAACCCAAGACCGAGCTGACCTCGCATGGAACCTTATGACGACGCTCTACTATAAGGGCAGCGGCAAGGTGCCCTGGCGCAGATTGCCGGAAGAAGGCGAGTTCACCGCCTGTTACATTGGCATCAGCTTTTTCAAGGATGCCGAAACCGACGAAATATGGACCAGTGCTGCGCAAATGTTCGACGAGCGGGGCAGAGGGTTCATTCTTAGAGGCGGTCCTGCGCAGTCAGAGTCGCGGGGTCGCCACCCGTTCCTCACTATCGATGAGGCTCACAAGCTTACCGAGAGCGCCTTGGCCGCCTACAAGTCAGTTCATAGAACGATGCCGGCACGCGTGATCGTCATGAAGACGTCGCGCTTTCGCGAGGACGAGGCCGAGGGTGTTAGCAAGGCGCTCGACGAGGCAGGTGTGGAACTGCGCGATCTCGTTTGGATTCATGAGAGCTATTCAGTCAAGGTGCTGCGCGACGGCGACTTCCCTGTCCTCCGCGGCACCTTCGTTGAACTGGACGGCAATGGGCTGCTCTATACCAACGGCAGCATTCCCTACTATGGGACCTATCCTGGCCTCTATGTCCCGAACCCCCTGTTGCTCTGTCCACACCCGCAAAGCGAGAGCACGATCGAACAGATTGCGAAGGAAGTTTTCAGCCTCACGAAGGTGAACTGGAACTCGACCCAGATGAACCAACGCTTGCCGATTCCGATCCGAGCAGCCCGTAAGGTTGGTGACGTGTTGAAATACGTTCCCTCGGGGCAAAGGGTCAGCAGTGACTATCGGAAGTACATTTAGAAGCTGCACACGGAGCACGCCGTCGGCTCCATGGCTGCTGTTAAGAGCATCTGATTGTCGATCCTCGAAGCTCCCGAGTTTCCAGCGGATCTTTTTTCGGCAAGTGACTTCTCTGGCGTTTGATGCATAAAAGCATATCACGCGCATCTCTTGATGTAGAAATCTACATCAATCTTGAAGTCTGCTTCAGTGAGTGATATGTGTTTGCATATCATGGGTGGAAAACGAAGCAGCAAGATAGATCATGGGTTACGCAACAGAGCACATAGCAGAGTCGCTCAAAGTCGCGCGGGAGCGCAAGGGGCTCTCTCAGCGCGCGCTCAGTGCGAAGGCTGGGGTTCCACAGAGCCACATCTCCAAGATCGAGAACGGGGCGGTCGATCTGCGTCTGTCCAGCCTGGTCGAGCTTGCACGTGTACTTGATCTGGAATTGACTCTAGTCCCGCGCAAGAAGCTGCCTGCCGTTCGGGCGATCATTCGCGGTGATGATGATGGTCACCTTGACGTTCAGAGCGCGCGTAAGGCGACGAACCTATTGCAGCGCCTTGATGACCAGATAGCAGCGCTTCCCAGTGAAACGCTCTCTGAGATTGTCGTTCAGGAGTTGCAGCGCCGGGCGCGCGAATTGATGCACTTCAAGCTTTCAGCCGATGATCTTGTTCAGTTGCAAGAAGCGTCTGCTGCCATGCAGGAGTTTCTGAGCGATCCGCGCAACTTGGAAGCGGTCGAGCAGGCGCAGAGCCAGTTGCGCATGCTGCGCAACGCACTCGCCCATGGGGCGGGTGTATCTGCACCATCCTTACCGCGTCCGGCCTATCGTCTGGATGGTGACGATCATGGCTGATGTCAGTGTCCTTGAAGTCCTGCTCTACGGAGAGCCGATAGGTACGTTGACGCGGGTCAGCAGTGATACCTCGCTCTTTGCTTTCTCTGAAGGCTATGTCGCCGATGCGGGCAGGCCGGTTCTGAGCCTCGGTTTCAAGAATGAGCTTGGGGAACTGACCACTGATTTCGGTACGCAGAACATGCACCTGCTGCCCTTCTTCTCCAATCTTCTGCCCGAAGGTCACATGCGAGACTATCTCGCCGAGCGCGCGGGCGTGAAGCCCGTCCGTGAATTTTTCCTGCTCTGGGTTCTCGGCGAGGACCTTCCCGGTGCGGTCACTGTTCGGCCCGCCGATGGCGAGGCGTGGCCCCCCGACGCTGATGATGGTGAAGATCATCACGATGATCATCGAGATCAGGCGCTGAGGTTCTCGCTGGCAGGCGTTCAGTTGAAGTTCTCGGCTTTGGGAGACAAACAAGGCGGTCTTGCGATTCCGGCCAAGGGGGTCGGCGGCTCCTGGATCGTCAAGTTGCCAGCCCAAGGCTTCGATGCTGTCCCCGAGAATGAATTCTCGATAATGACGCTCGCGCGTCTCTGCGGCATGGATGTTCCGCCGATAAGGCTGATCGATGTTGCCGACATCGGCAACCTGCCCGAGGGCATGGATAAGGTCAGAGGTCAGGCGCTGGCGGTCGAAAGATTTGACCGTCTAAGTGATGGCAGCGCTGTTCACATTGAAGACTTCGCGCAGGTCTTTCGCGTTTATCCCAAGGACAAGTACGAGAAGGCAAGCCAGCGCAACATCGCACAGGTACTGGCCGCTGAATGCGGAGAGGCCGACATCGCCGAGTTTATCCGGCGGCTGACTTTCAATGTGCTGATCGGCAATGCCGACATGCACCTCAAGAACTGGTCGCTGATCTATCCGGATCGTAGGCAGGCAGCGCTCGCGCCGTGTTACGATTTTGTTTCGACCATTGCCTACATAGACGACGACAAGGCGGCGCTCACCTTTAGCCGCACCAAGAAGTTCTCCGGGTTCTCGCAGGACGAGCTGTCGCACCTGGCTGCAAACGCCGGTCTATCCGAGAAGCTGGTTCTGGGAACCGCACGCGAGACTGTCGCGCGCTTCCATGAGCACTGGCAGGCCGAAAAGGGAAACCTGCCGCTGACCGCGGATGCGATCAAGGCGATTGAAGCCCATTTGCACACAGTGCCGATAGCGTAGGGGATTGACAGAATGGCAGAGAGTTTTTCGAACCGGCACGGCTACCGCAGCGCAGCCGCGGAGATAACCGTTCACGAGGACGCGCCCGAAAACCTGCGCTATGCGATCCCGCTGATTGGGCAGGACATCGGCATGAGTCCGTCCGCCATGCGCCGGATCATCTGTCAGGTGTTGCTCGTTCCGCCTGACCGGAACAACTGGTCGGAGCACCCCAACATCTGGGAAGAGGTCGTCGGGCTTGTTGCCGACTGTCCCTGGTACAAGGTCTATGACATCGCCGAAGCGTTCCATGCGACACTCGCGCAAGGGTTCAACGACAATGCAAGAAGGTTTGATGACCGGCTGAACCAGTTTTTTGTCGAAAATGGCATCGGCTGGCATATGAACGACGGCCAGATTGTCTATCGCGGCTCCGAAGCATTTACCGGCGCGACACAAGAGGCCGTCGAAATCCTGGAACAAACCGGGCGCAGTGCCGCCGCACGCGAGATCCATGAAGCACTGCGTGATATTTCACGGCGGCCGGAGCCGGATGTGACTGGGGCAATCCAGCATGCCTGCGCCGCGATGGAAGCGACCGCGCGGGATCTGGCCGGTGATCCCAAAGCAACATTCGGTCAGCTAGTAAAGCGATTGGACCTTCCAAAACCTCTTGATACCGCAGCCGAGAAACTGTGGGGCTATGCGTCCAACAATGCTCGTCACGGGCTGGAAGGACAGCAGGTTAATACGCCAGAGGCCGAGCTGGTCGTCAGTGTAGCCTGTGCGATCTGCACTTATTTGGCCAAACGCGCGGTGACATAGCCGGCCCGAAGAGTTTGATGAAGTGACTAGGATTTCAGAGATACTGGAGCAACGTAGAAAGCCGACACTTAATTCATAGGAAACAGGATAAACGAGTTCAAAATCAGTGCGATCTCAAGCTGGAAGGACTTTCTAGGTTCTCCAGCGGTGATTTGAGCCCAGAAGCTCCTCCAAATTGATGAGAATCCGCAGGTAGAAGATGCCCATCGAACGGATTAAATTTACCTCCTTGTCTGCGACCAATCTGACGAGTCTAAAATCGCCCGACATTTCGCCGCATAGATTGGATCGATCTGACCGGCGAACGCGATCAGGCCCAAGAGATGTTGACGTAGGCCTTCAACGGAGGCGAATCCGCGCCGCGCTGCATGTTGGACCGGCCCCTGATCGGGAGCGCTTATGTGATACAGGTGCTTTCGAAGCCGCGAGCGGAAATCGCGTGTCAGCTTCGGCGTGTCTCCGTCCACCAAAAGGCCGAGCACGACTTTCCGTGCTCCCGGAGGAACAATCGTCGTCTTGGATTGGTTCGGCGCCAGTCCTCGAGCAGCCAGGGTCTCATACACTCGCCCTACCAGATCATGTGCGCGGGATCTTCCAAACGACTTTCGTGTCGTTGAAAAGGTGAGATCGTCTGCATAGCGCGAGTATCGGACGCCGTAGGTCTTCGCGATAGCAGTCAGTCTTTCATCTAGGTCGCGCACTGCGAGATTGGCCAACATTGGACTGGTTGGTGCGCCTTGCGGCAAAACGCCAAGCAGGTCTCTTGGATAAAGCGATGTCAAGGACGAGTGCCGAAATTTGGGAGTGCGTCGCTGGGGCAAGACAGCTGTATCGTTGCGATGTTTGTCGCGGAGACGGGTGCACAAGCGCGCAAGCTCAAACGCGACGAGCGGCTGGTAGCCCCGCTCCAAAAACACCCGATGCGCGTCGATTTCGGTCACCGATTCGAAAAAGTTCCGCAGATCTATCTTGACCATCCAAACTGCGCGACAGTGGCGCGCCGCGGCCTGGGCCAACCGAGACCCAGGTGCAAAAGCCGTGCTCGCCGAATGGCATGGTGCATGACGCAGGACTTCGGACGCGATCCAGGTTTGGACTCTCAGCAAGGACGGCTCCGGCACGGCGATTGTCCGATAACGCGGAGGTTGGCCCGCGATCGGGCGTTTGCGGATCGAGAACTCCCGATAAGGGTCCGCATCCTGCCTTGAGACATATGCTTTCAAAATGCCGACATCGACGCCCGCCAAATGCCCCAGATGACCAAGGGTCAGGATCGGCGGGCCTGGATTTGCCTGCCGCAATGTGTGTTCAGCTGTCGCAACTGCATTTTTGAGGATGGTTTCATCCACACCCGCCGCAAGGCCCTCGGCGAAGTAGCGTTGAGAGCTCCACGTTCGCATCTACTATCCACCCTTCAGGGTGAGCTTGATCGGATCGCAAGTCAGCCTACCGCTGCGGCGACCGCAAGGTCGTGCGGTTCGATCAAGTTGAGCATCAAGCGAAAGCTTGACCGTGAGCTCATCGCAATCGACGGCCCAGGCATCACCTCCTGCGGGCAGGACGTGACACCAACGGTGCCGGTCGTTACCCCGGCAACCACTAGACATCGCGTGGCGCTCTCAACTCATTCGGAAAGTACATCGTGTCGTCGCCTTGGGGAAGTGGGCTCTTGCGGTCCTGGCGGATCAGTCGTGACGCAACCATCCGCCCTCGTTCGGTCAATTGATGAGACGCGTTTATCCAACCCCAACCTTTCAAGCGGTCAAGGATTTCGCACACATCATCGATGTTCATGCCGAGACGACCCGATATCGCTTCGGAATGACGGGGGGATCGGCGCAGTGCAGACAGGATGATCGTTTCCAAGCTCGTCGGGCGCAGAATTGCCCCGGTGTCCGACGCCTTGGCAGACGCTTCGATACGCGCTCTTTCTTTCTCCGGAGTGTGCGTTTCTTGGTAGGGGGAACCAGCTGTACTGGATGCTCGCTCCGGTACCAACGCCGACCATCTTCGTGCATCCTTCCAGAACATCGAAGGTGCATTGTTCGGCATGCCGTGATCAAACGCCAAAAGCGCCCCCACTTCGCCATAGCCCAGGGGTTTGGACCCCGGTGGCGCATAGCGACGACACAGCTCTTCCATCCGCCTGACTTTTCCTCGGGGAAAGACCGTTTGAATTGTTGGGCATCGTGTCACCAAGCTGACGGTGGGCGATGAGGCGTGATCCTTTACGCGTTGGACCCCAGCTTCTGTCCCTGCGTAGGCCACCACTTCGAAACAAAGGCCGGAATGACTGCGCCTCGACCACCAGCTGCGCACTGTCCGCAGCCTCCATGCGGCATTGAGATAGTTGATGACGCGATCTCCGCTTCCGATGAAGTCCGTTACCAGAACGAACCGGCGCGCGCGCTTCTCGCGAATGATGTCGGCCCCAGGGTTGAGAAGGATCGACTTTCGATGGCGCTTGTGCAACTGGGTCAGGACGTTGGCGACAACCCCTTCACTGCCTATTTCTTCGGCGACCTGTCGCTGACGAGGCACCAGCGGCGGTCCGACGCGGCCATATGCGCGCACAGTCTTTTTCCCTTTTTGCATTTTACTCGCGCGGGACGTCTCGGGAAACAAACGGTTGGGTTGCCCTTTCCATTTCTTACGCTCTGTTTCGTTGTAAAGCGCCACGGGGTTGGGACCGATCCTCAGGCGGTCTTCAAGGACCCGCGTCAAATCGCGGCGAAAAGCATCACCCGGGACAAGCCGGATGAGTGACGCGAGGATTGCAGCATCCGCCCGGTCCGCTTCTTCGAATTGATCCACCCATGCTTTCACCAACGGCTGCATGATGGTCGAGCTTGTAGTCACGTCGGTACCTCGATCTCAGTTCTTCAAAATGGTTGCGAGGTTCGCCATATGGATCGCGCGCCAAGCCAGCTTCAGGAGTCACTTTAGACCGCGACACTCTTTCGCCCAAACGAACATCGCACCGACGGCAGCATTGGCTTGCTGCACGCTGAACACTTCCGGTTCGAACGCGCCGGCCCATTGCTTTGTACCACGATGTTCCGGGTGGTGTTTGTCGGTCAACGCGTCGAGAAACTCTTCGTAAGAGTAGGGCCCTCCACAGTCCTCTGGCGGGCAGGCTCGCTCTCCGGCAACACACGCGGGAAAGTCCAGATCTGGTCTTCCGGTTGGTTTGCTAATCTTTTCAACGGTGACGAGATGCCGCCACCCATCTCCGAAATCATAAGTGTATGTGAACTGACTGCCTTTCTTGACGAGCTTTCCAAGAGTAAACCTCTTCTCGTCCTTCCGGCCATCGTTTGGATCCCAGCTATCGTCACTTTCGTCGCGGGCCTCGAACCTGTCTTCGCCAATCTCGAACTCATGCAAATGATAGTCTTGCCAAGGCATAGCGCCCTGGAGAACGGAATGCAGGATGTCCAAGCTGATGTCATTCGGAACGAAGATCCGGCGCCAGATGGGTGGCTTGATGCCAATAAGTTCAATTTTCAGCTCAATCAAAATGTGTTCCGCCTGTCTCAATGTCCCTGCCGTTGAAGTAATTTTTGATTTTTAAGTTGAAGCATTCAAGGGGAACATTGGCCCCTCCTGCCCGTTGGTCAGGACCGCGCCCTCCCCGAGCTGAAACGCTGCCTCTCCCTGCGACGTACCGCTGGCCGTGCCGTCTCTTCCAGAGCCAGCCCGACCAGCCGTCGCATGGTCGTGGCAACGCTTCATCTCGGCCATTCGGTAACGGTCGCTGGGGCGGGCGGGTCGCCTCAATGGTTTCGTCCACCGCGCCTCAGCCGGTGTTGGGCCTCGCTTTGCCGGACACGCTGTTCCGCCATCATTGGCCGCAGCTGCCAGATGGCACCGCACTCAACCAGTTCGCCATGGATGCGCGAGGTCGCGCCACGTTGGGCAAGGCTCGGCAACGCGCGAACCCGTCCGGCTGCGGCTCGGGGTGAGAGGGCAGAAAAGACACCACCCCCGGCAGTTCCATCGGCTGTTCACCTGGGTTTCCTTCGCGGCCACCGCACTTCTCCCTTTGTCTGAGTTGCATGACATGCTGGTCGCAGCTGTCGTCCCGCCCACAAGGGTTGTCACCGATCTTTTTCCCCTGACCCTGCGGGCCATTCCTCGCGAGGCAAAAAGACCGGCACCTGCCCTCTCCGCTGCGCTCCGCCTTCGGTGTGGCCGGGCCTTGGCCAGCTGCAAGGTGACCATCATTGCAACGCAAACAAGGAGAAGAGCAATGACCACGAACTGCATCAAATTCACCAGCGCCGACATCGAAACCGCCAAGGGCGTCGGCTCCATCTCGACCCTGACCTTCGACCTCGACATCACGGTCGAACCCGTCGAAAGCGCGAACCCGATGGCCCCCACGCACCGCGTCCTCGGTCGCTCCCCGCGCGGCAAACTGGTTGAGTGCGGCGGCATCTGGAAGAAGCAGAACAAGGAGACCGGCGCCGACTACTACACGCTGACCATCCGCGACCACGGCTTCAACGCCAACCTCGGCAAGGCCGCGAACCAGGACGATCTGTCCCTGCAGGCGATCATCCCTTGGGGCCCGAAAGACGCCGCCTAAGCCAACGGCCAGACCGCTCCGGCGGTCTGGCTTTTCCTCGCGTCGAGGCGATAGGAAGGTCTCGACCTAAATCCGGTCATCCCCAAATGGGCCGCAGTCCCCGGCCTGATGTGATGGTCCCAACAGCTTCGCTATTTGAGACCAGAGACACCGTTCCAAGAGTGCCGGAGAATTCTCGCGGACACTGAACGCCTTCGTTGGCGACGCAGATGACGTCACATGGGTCGCAAGCTGATCTTGGGCAGTGTTGGATCATCGGCATCGGAACGTCGCCAATAGTCTTGGCAAAGCTCGACGCCGGCAGAAGTCAGCTCGAAGCGATTTGCGCAGTTTGGGTCTTCTGCAAGCAATCCGAGGTCGATCAATGGACGCGCGGATCCGTCTGCGATGGAACGATCCCCAGGCACGCCTTCGCCCGTTTCGAAGCTCCATCGGTACTTTCCATCTTTGAGAAAACGATGGATCGCCCTCGGTGGAATTGTCGTGGTTCCAAGTCGCCTGCTGAAACCGAAGGACAATGAAGCAAGCGTCTCGCGTGGACGAGGCGGCACCTGTTCCCAAGTCAAACCGGATTTGATTGGCTCTGGAGCGATCCCTGCTCCCGCAGCCACTCCGTCGAGAAACGCTTGCTTCAATGCTCGCTCAATCTCACCAATCGTGTTTTGCGAGTAGCCGTACTTCTTAGCGGCACGATCTTTGCCGATGATCTCGCGCGCGACTTCTTTGAACTCAGCGCGTCTCTGCGGGTCGATTGATTTTTGTCTGGCCATGACACAGACCTTGGCACCTGCACTGAGATCTTTCCAGATGATGAGACGCTCCATTGCGCTCCGGACCGCCAATTCAGAAGTGTGGTCTTCCACATGACGCCCACCTCTGGTGTCACTGTACCCTCATTAATCAGAATTGCCTTTAAAATTATCGTTTGTTTTCAGCGGCACGATGTACCCTTAATTTTCATATTGTACCGTTAATTGCCATACTGTACCCTTTATTAGCATACGGTC
>NZ_JBBGAZ010000018.1:0-40960 GCF_037478305.1 Cognatishimia coralii | reverse complement strand
GCAAACTGGCAAAGATCTTTCCCGCACCGCAGCAAACGCGCAAAGCCTGATAGAAAAGGCGCTCGCGCTATGTTCAGCACCGCGCTTTCTGCGTCAGCAACACGTTGTTTTTCCACAGAATCGGCGGGAACCAGACATTCGCTGCTTCTGCGAGACAAACCCGTAGCTAAGGTCAATACAGACATTCATCCGTTAGCGCTGAAGGTGATGCGTCTCTTTACTTTTGTTAGCTGCGTTTTGTAGCTGATAACCTCTTCGCGCTGTAGCCTAACAAGAAGTAGTCCCGGGTCGACATCATGCTGGCTTGCAAATTGCGTGAGCGATTTTGAACTGAATCTCGGAACTTTTGACCCAAAAATCGCTTTGAAATCCGAGACTATCGATCCCGGAATGATTGTCTCCGCGGAGAATCTATCCGCCTCCGCTTCAAGGTCTCTTCCTGCGGTGCCGTTGTTATCTTTATCGATGAAGACAGATTTCTTGCTATGCTCAAGAATGTGGCAGCACTCATGAAAAAACGCGAACCATACGTTGGCTTCATATCCCAGTCGATCACTCACAACGACTACGGCTTTGTCTTTGGTCGCCCAATATGCGGCACCACGAAGTCCAGTGCGAGGAACTGATGGGACCATGGCAACGGCCACACCAGCTTTCGCACAAAGAGATATCAATTCATTCGAGATCTTGCGCCAAGGCTGTTTTGACAGATCCCTAAGGCGCGGAAGCGTCGATCTAAATGTCGCTTCAGAGTAAGGCTCTGTTTCGATGACGTCGGCCCTAATCTCAGCTGCCCTAAGCCAAACTGCAACTCCCAGAGGATCAATACCGTTATGATCTTGTTGTTTAAAACGAGATAAGTCGAGCCGCTTTTGCCAGTGCTGCTCCCATGCGGAAATGCTGCTTACGCCAAAAGCCCTGAGGATATGGTCTACAAGTTCCGATGGATCAGGTTTTTTGTCTAGCAGACCGAGCTTCAACATCTGCGTTACTGGAAATCGTTTGGCCCAACACATTGCCTTCTTCGATGACGCAGCTTGTTCTTCTTTTGAGCGTGCAAGCGACAATTGATGCTTTGCTTCTAGGGCGAGCCAAAAGCCGGCACTTTCCCCAAGCACTCTTTCAAACTGAATTGCCGTTTCTGGTGTAATCGAAACCTTGCCGGAAATGATCTCACTTATAGCTTTTGTCGGCCGACCGGTCCGGCGGGCAAAGTCTACGATCTTGATGCCGCGCTCATTGAGGAACCGGCGCAGGTAGTCACCCGGTACCCTTGGCGCGTAGTCGGGTCTAAACTCAGTAAATCGATCTGTCATTATACTGTTCCTCCCACAGAAATGACGTTGATGCTTTTTATGTCTCGAAGACTTTGACCCACCCTAAATCCTCTTGGTTTGAACAGAACTTGTCCCTTTCCGGATCGCCCGACCGAGAATGAGGGCAGGGACTTTTCAGCCAATTTCTTTCGAAGGACCGGAGGTGATGTGCTTAGATCGGCTAAGGTTGGAGCGGCATCCAGAAAGTACAAAAGATCTTTCACATTCTCCGCCGCCTCATCACCAAGAGCTTTGATGAGATCCCTTCCGCTGTTGCACAGGGCCCCGACGGATGGGGACTCGAAACCGACCTGCATGTGGGACCCTTGACACTGCTCGACGCCTTGGAGCGCCTTGTTTTCATAACGATGATTGTACTTGTTTTTGCCCAGATGTCAAAAAATAAAACATAACACGACATGGGATGAAAAAAGGTTTGACGACTCGTTCTCGCCTGACATAAAAAAGTAACACATCGTGTGTCGAAAAAAGAGGATAAGATGTCTAAGCGAATTCATGTGGTGCCACACAACGGCTCTTGGGCGACCCGGCGTGAAGGGTCATCGAGAGTTGGTTCAACTCATGCAACCCAGACCGAGGCGACAAGCGCGGCCCGCTCTACCGCCATGCGCGAGCGTGGCGAAGTCATCATCCACCGTCCCGACGGCAGAATCCGAGACGCAAACTCTTACGGCAATGATCCGTATCCACCCAAAGGCTAGGAGCCACATACCATGAAGAACGGCAAAGAGCAGAAGACAGTCACAATCATTGTGGAAGGCACCCCTCACGACTGGCCGAAGAAGCAGGAGATCACCTATGCGGAGCTGGTCGCTCTTGAGGTTCCTGACTACTCGCAGCACCCGGAGATCACTTATTCGGTGAAGTTCACCAAGGGTAACGGCAACAAGCCAGTCGGCGTTCTTGCACCAGGCGGTTCGGTCAAAGTGAAAGAAGGCATGATCTTCAATGTATCAGAAACTGGTCAATCATAACGACGACATCGGCCGCCTTGTTAGCAAGGGGTACGCAGTCGGCTGCGATAGCAATTATCTCGTCGTGCGTGATGTACCCTATCTCGATGAGCGCCTGGACTTGGCCTGGGGCGCGATCGTCGCGAAGTTGGTCGCAGTCGACAAGCTTAGATTTGTTCAAGACGACCACCAAGTTTTCTTCGCTGGCGGAGTGCCTTATGGCCTTGATGGCGCACCTATCCGAAACTTGGGCGGTGGGCCGTGTAGTCTTGCGCTCAGTGCCGGTGCGAAGGACGTAGTTGTTCAGAGGCGGTTTTCTAACAAACCCAAGAACACTGGGAGATATCGGGACTTTTTTGATAAAATCGACACTTATATTTCGATCATCTCCGGCCCAGCCATGTCGATGAAAGGGGCTGACCCCTTTACTTTTCGAGTTCAAGAAGACTGCGGGTCAGAGTCTGTCTTCAAGTTTCATGACACGCTGACTAGCCGCGCCGAAATCACCGACTTGTCGGAAGAATTTAGCGAGGAGATTGTTGCGGTAGTAGGGCTTGGCGGAACGGGCGGCTACCTTTTGGACTTTTTGGTGAAGACACCCGTAAAAGAAATCCGTGCTTTCGACGCGGATGTGTTTCACGTGCACAACGCATTTAGATCGCCCGGGCGACTCGATGAATGTGAACTTGGGCGTCCGAAGGCAAACGTGTATGGCGATAGATACGAAAACTTCAGAAACAGCTTCTCATCGCATGAAACCTTCATAGATGAAGAAACCGCGGACTTGCTTGATGGAGTTACTTTTGCTTTCGTATGCGTTGACAAAGGGTCGTCGCGCTCAGAGATTTTCGATGCTTTGATCAGCCGGGGGATTCCATTCATTGATGTAGGGATGGGACTGAAGCGCAGAAGCGGAGCCCTGAACGGAATGGCAAGAGTCACCTACTTTGGTTCTAAAACGGGCGGAGAAACCTTGGTAAAGGGCTATGCTGAACTCGCTGATGGTCCTGACGACTTGTATCGCACCAACATCCAGATAGCAGAATTGAACGCTCTGAACGCCGCTTTGGCGATCATAAGATACAAGCAGCTTCGCGGGTTTTACTTTCAAGATAAGGCCTATGAGCACTTGTTGTTTGATCTGAGCGATCTTGGAACAGTTGGGGAAGTCCTGCCCGATGAAAACTGAGCGCTTCAGACTTGAAAGAGTGGGCTACATGCCCAAGAAACTTGAGCCTTCGGTCTTGTACATTTCACAGGAATTCCAAACCGCGGCACATCTTTGTGCGTGTGGGTGCGGTGTAAAAGTTAGGACACCGCTGGGGCCGACAGAATGGTTGGTTCGAGATACTGAGTCTGGGCCAACTTTGAGGCCCTCGGTTGGAAACTGGCAGCAGAACTGTAGATCCCACTACCTGATAACCAACGGGAAGGTAGAATGGGCGGGCCAATGGAGTGAACAAAAGGTGCTTGCTGGGAGAGCAGCAGAGCAGTCAAGGCGAGAAGCATACTTCAAAGAGCACTATCCTACTCCCAACATTTTTGTTCGAGTATGGAACTGGATCAAGTCCATCTTGGACTAAGAACTGATCGGTCTTTGCCGCTCTTGTGGATGTCTTGGGCCCGGACTAGACCGTTCACGACGGGAATTAGCATCCCATTTTTCGGCTTGGTAAGAGGTGCTACCGAACCGACCTCAAGCAGATCTGAATTTTCCCACGCTGTATTGACGCGACGCCTCGGATTGTCGCTCAAGCATACGTTCGTAGACTTGGCGCTCTTGCTCCAAATCACGTGTCTGATCACCTTGTGCTTGGGCCTGTGGTTGGTTGTTCTGCATCACATTTTGATCCATTTCACGGTCCATCTTTGCCTCCCCACCAAGCAACCCCACTGTGATGCATTGGCCCGTCCAGATCAAGACTTGCCTTGACGGAAGGTAGGAATAGGCAAAATATTGTGTTGATAACTATGGAAAGTTTCCTTCATGCGAAGCCGTGTCGAGCTAGTTTTTGGTTTAGTGGGTCCCATCGGTTGCCCGATTCACGAAGCGAGCGAAAGCCTTGCCGCGACTTTGAAAAAGATGGACTACACCCCGACCACAATTTCTCTCAGCAAGGAGATGGATCGGCTGCTGGCTGCCAAGGGTACAGACTTTGAGGAGACCCCGACATCCGTGCTCCACAACAAGATCAGGAAAGGTAATGCCGTTAGAGAGGCATTCGGGAACAACGCCGTTCTTGCATCAGAGGCTATCAGACAAATTGTCGACTATAGACGTTCAGCGGCCGCAGCCGGCGGCGAAACGGATGAGGCAAAACTGGATGAGCAAGCCGTTGTACCGCTTGATGAGCATGCATTCATCATTGATCAACTTAAGTTGCCCGAAGAGATTGAGCTTCTCACAAAGGCGTTCGGAAAGCGCTTTGTGCAGGTCTCTGTTGTCACCCCCTTGGAACAACGAAAACGGTCTTTGACCGGAAGAATTCGGACTGAACAACATGGTTGGGACAATGAAAGATGTGAGCAGCATGCGGATGAATTGATCGCCATCGATCAAAACGAAAAAGCCGAAGACCGAGGTCAGCGGATTTCAAAAATATTCCATCTTGGAGATGTTTTCTTCGATGGAACCTCTGAAGCTTCAATTGAGCATTCTAGCCAACGGTTCATCAAGGCATTCTTCGGAAGAAATAACGTTGCTCCAACTTCAGACGAGTTTGGCAGCTACATGGCGAAGGCTGCATCGCTCAGGTCAGTTGATTTGTCGAGACAAGTCGGTGCGGCGATCTGCACTTCGTTGGGTGATCTCATTTCTATTGGATGCAATGAGGTCCCAAAGTACGGCGGAGGCAATTACTGGGACGAAGAGGAAAATAAGCGACGCGACATCGATCTTGGAGGCGAAGCTAACAAGAATGAGATTAATCGCATGATTTTTGACTTCCTGGGCATCCTGAAAAAACAAGGTCTAATAACTGGAGATCTTACAGTTGAAGAGATCTTGAACGATCCCGATCATCGTAAGGCTATCAAGAAGTCTCTTGTTTCAGGAGTCACTGAGTACGGGCGCATGGTTCATGCTGAAATGAATGCACTTGCAGACGCTGCACGTCTTGGTAGGTCGGTCAAAGGATCCACCATTTTTGTGACGACATATCCATGTCATAACTGTGCGAAGCATCTAGTAGCGTCAGGGATCGAACGCATCGTGTTCATTGAGCCCTACCCAAAGAGCAAAACCGAAAGTCTGTTCCAGGATATCATCGTGCCTGACACGCCTGATACCGCCACAGTTTCGATCGAACATTTCTATGGTGTCTCCCCGCGGCGTTACCGCGACATTTTTGAGAAGGGGAGCCGACAGACTGACGAAGGAGAAGTCGAAAAATGGTACGAGGGTTATGCCGCTCCTCGCTTGGGCAACATAGAAGTTGGGGGCACTCCGCGAGAGCTATTTGCGATAATTGAGAACCTATACAGTTAACGCCGCGATCAGTTTTGGTTTCGGAGCTTGTTGGTCCAACAGATGTGATTTAGACCTTTTGATCTTGGCATAAATGCTCCGAGCCGCAAGCAACGTGGAGTCATCTGCCCTCTAGCGACAATCACGATTTTTTGGTGCTCAACTTTTTGCATCGGTGGCGTCAGATTTGCATTTGCAGCGAATGTCTCCTCTGAAGGGCCGGGCTGCAGTGATGCGGGCCTTCGGCCAATGGCAGGTATGGGCCGATTGCGGACTGTGTATTATGGGCGGGTTGCCGACATTCGCTGCAGGTGCGTGGCAAACGCTGGCAATTCAGCAAAGCAGCCGTTCAGAACCACTACCGGTTGCTTCCGAAACTAAGTTTCGCACTGAACGTGTCGTACAGCTATGGGCCGTCCGCGAAGACGGCCCAAGTTGTCAGATTTCAATGGCCTCTGCGATCGCAAGGGCATCTTCCAATTCAACGCCGAGATACCGGACGGTGCTGTCCATTTTTGTGTGCCCAAGTAGGAGCTGGACCGCCCTTAGGTTGCCAGTCTTCTTGTAGATCTGTGTGACTTTGGTCCTTCGCATCGAATGCGTTCCGTACGCGCTGGCCTCCAGACCGATCGACGTGACCCAATCCCGGACGATCCGGGCATACTGGCGTGTCGAGATGTGCAGACGTTCATGGAACCGACCCGGCCATAGGTACTCCGAGCCGACCATGAGTTCATCCTCCATCCACTTTTCTACAGAGGCGCATGTGCCTTCGGATATTTCAAACCGCACGGGTTTCTTGGTCTTGCTTTGTAGTTCAGATGCCCGTTCTTTGATCTGAGCAGACGCCATGACGTCGACGACTTTCATCTTCACAAGGTCGCAACCGCGCAGCTTGCTGTCGATCGCCATGTTGAATAGTGCAAGGTCGCGATGATTTTCGGCCAATTCAAGTCGGACCCGGATCGCCCAGACATGTTTTGGCTTCAACGGTCGGTTCCTGTCGACGATCCGCCCCTTGTTCCAAGCGGGACGGAGTGCGCGAATGGCTGGTAGGTTCGGTGTGGTTCCCATGGCTGATCCTCCGATCCGCCATGCCCTCCCAGAACGACAACCCCGCGTTGCCATTTCGACGGTAGCACAAATCTCAAAAGAGCCTTCGGGCCTTAATCTATCCGACGCATCCACAGCATGCATCGCGCCGCGCATTCGACGGGATCAATAACCGTAGTAGACAGATTGCTTCTAACCGTATCTGCGACTTCGACCATGCCTGCACAGCCAAGAATGATTGCGGATATGTCGTCTTCTTGTTCCGCAAGCAGAGCTTCTTGTGCAACCACCTTACAGGCACGTTTGGTGTTCGTTTCTAATTCCAGAACCGGAATTTCCGACGCGCGGACCTTCGATAAAACGTGATCGAACCCATACCGCTCAATATTTGACTGAATGATTGGCTTTGAGACTGAAAGAGTTGTTACGACGCTGAAACGCCAGTTTCTGAGGGCCGCATAGTGATAGGATGCCTGGCCAATGCCGATCACTGGGCAATCTGCCAAGTCTGCTGCATCCTCAAGCGCAGTGTCATCAAAGCACCCAATAATGATGCCGTCAGCGCCTTGCGCCGACGCTTGCTGAACCAACTTTAGCAATGGCGCGCGCGCAGCTTCTCCGTCGGTGACGCCTTGAATAGCAGGAGGGCCTTCATGTGAGGTCCAGCCCTCGAACGCCAACTTGGGGGCTGACCTGCGTGCTTGGGCTAGCATGGCATCAGTCATTGAGCGCGTGCTGTTGGGGTTTATGATGATCACGGCCATTAGATCATGCCTTTGCCAGCATCGGACCCTTGCCGTGCGCGGTGGTGGTTCAATAGCCAAACGACAAGCAGAAATACACCGATCACAAGCAGGGAAAACAAGGTCGTCAGCGTGCCCAAGGCGAACAACACCGGCGTAGTCACGTTAGTCGTCATGCCGAAAATCTCGAGCGGCAGCGTGTTGTAGCTGCCGGAGGTCAGCAAGGTTCGGGCGAATTCGTCGTAGCTGAGCGTGAAGCCGAAGAGAGCAACTCCGATCAGTGATGGCGCGATAATGGGCAGCACTACATGACGGATGACCTGCCACGGACTTGCCCCCAGATCACGTGCAGCTTCCTCGTAAGAGCGGTCAAAACGATTAAATACAGCGAACATGATCAGCAAGCCGAACGGCAATGTCCAAGTCAGCTGCGCGCCAAAACCGGAGCTCGACCAGTGCACTGGCAGGCCGGATTGTGACCAGATGAGTCCAACGCCCAGAGATATCAGGATTGAAGGGATCACCAGCGACGTAATGATGAGGTAGAACAGGACCGTGGACCCTACAAAGCGCTTGCGAAAGGCCAGCCCGCCCATGACCGAGACCACAACAGTCGTCACCATCACCATTAGTCCCAGCACCAGTGAGCGGCTGAATGATCCCCATATATCGCCCACAGCTTGTTGTTCGAACAGGTCACGGAACCAATGCAGCGAAACGCCACGCATCGGGAAGGTCAAACCGCCGCCCGGGCCTTGGAACGACAGAATCCCAATCGTCACGGTTGGGCCGTAAAGAAAGATCAGGAACAGCACGAAGAAGGCTGTCAGTGCGTAGAAAGACTTAGGACGCGGCTCCATTATCATAGCTCCTTGCGGATATCGACGAAGCGCAGAAGCGTTCCGATCAGGATAAGGACAGTGACCAGCAGGATCACCGCGGTTGCTGACGCAGACGGATATTGCAGCAAGGCGATGTCGTTCTGGATCAGCCGCCCCATGTTGGCGGATTGACTACCCGACATGAAACGCACCGTGATGAAATCGCCCATTACAAGTGCGACGACAAAGATTGTTCCGATCATGATCCCTGGTTTGGTAAGCGGAATGATCACATGCCAAAGCGTTTGCCAACCAGTTGCCCCCGCGTCTACCGCCGCCTCAATCAGAGATTTGTCGATCCGCATCATGGTGTTGAAGATCGGGACGACCATGAACAGCGTGTAGAGATGCACGAAAGCAAGGATGACGCTGAAGTCGCTGAAAAGCAGCCATTCCAGTGGTTCATCTATGACACCCATTGAGATCAGCGTCGAATTGGCAATCCCGTTGCGCCCCAGAAACGGGATCCAAGAGATCATACGGATAATGTTCGAGGTCAGAAACGGAATCGTGCAGAGCAGGAAAAGCGCAATTTGCCATGTCAGGCTGCGTATGTGAAAGGCTAGGTAATAGGCCACCGTAAAGCCGATCAATAGCGTGAAGACCCACGTAATCAGGGCGTACTTGAATGTGTTCAGGAAGACCCGGTACGTCACATCCGAGGTCAGCAGGAATTCGTAGTTATCGAATAGAAATGCAGGGTAGATCGACCACTCTGTCGCGCCCCAGAAGCTGACCACGACGATCATCAAAATCGGAGCGACAAGGAATATCAGCAGCACCAAGGACAATGGCGCAGCCAAGAGCCAGCCTATGACTGTATTGTTTCGCAAATCTGCCCCTGCCGTCTTTTGAAGAATTTCTGTATGCCGGAGGACCGAAGCCCTCCGGCGTGCATCGCTTAAGCTGCGATGAATTCGTTCCACTTGCGGACCATGTACTGGTTCTCATCCATGACGGAGTTCCAGCACACAACAGAGCCCATGCGGTCGAGGAAGGATCCACCGTCGCGCACTTCGCCGGGCCCGGCCAGTTTCGCTCCAGTTGGGGAGACGATGTCGCCCTGAGACTCCTTGCCCTCGTACCAGTACCCCCACTCGTCTTCGGACATGAACTCTTTGGAGGTGCTTGGCACAGCAGAGTAATAGCCCTGACGCATCAGATAGCCGCCGACCCAACCAGAAAGGTACCAGTTGATGTATTCATAAGCCGCGTCCAACTCCATGCCGGAAAGGGATGCCGACAGGCCAAGACCGCCGCCCCAAGAACGATAGCCTTCTTCCAGCGGCTGGTAGACGCATGGAATACCTTGCGAGCGTACTGCGGTAATGGCTGGCGACCACATAGACTGGATGACGACTTCGCCCGAAGCCATCAGGTTCACGCTCTCATCGAAGGATTTCCAGAACGCGCGGAACTGGCCGTTTTTCTTGGCCTCGGTGAAGATACCAAGCGTCAGGTCGATCTCCTCTTTGGTCATGTTGCCCTTGTCGGGATAGGTGTATTCGCCCATAGATTCGACGACGAGCGCCATGTCCATGATCCCGATGGAAGAGATATCGAGGATCGACGCCTTGCCCTTGAACTCTGGGTTCAGCAACTCGGACCAATTGTTGATCGGACGACCGATAAGATCGGGACGGATGCCGAGGGTGTCGGCGTTGTAAATTGTCGGGATCAAAGTCATCCAACCAGATTCTTCCTGCACGAACTCGGTGCCGTCGACGCCTGTAGTGAACCCGACAGTGTGCGGTGCGGTCCCCTGGGCGATAGTGCTTTCAGGAGTCAAAAGACCACTGCGGAACGTGCCCGCAATGTTATCGTATTGGGCGATTTTGGAGGTATCCATCGCCTGCAGGTTGCCTGCGGCCCAGACCTTTTTACAGATGAAGTATTCGATATCAGCGATGTCAAAGCTGTTGGGCTGTGTTGCCGCACGCTGGGTCACGCTATCGGTATCCAGCGCGGTCATTTCCAGATCAAAGCCTAAATCCTCTTTGACTTTCAGGGCCACGTCGTTCAAGTTCGACACCCCGGTGCCAAACTGGCGCAAGGTGATATTCTTCGTCTCTTGTCCCCATACCATTGGAGCCGGAAGCGCGGCGGCCGCCACCGCCGCGCCACCCGACTTCAGCAGCGAGCGACGCGAATAGCGTACTTTGGAGATTGTCGTCATGGTTCGTCCTCTCTGTTGAACGGTTCGTTATCCAGCCAAGGCATGTGCCGCCTCAGCCTCCCAGTCGAGGCCGATTGCCTCGCCCAACTCCTTCGGATTGCCGAAGAAATCCTTGTCAGACAGCAGTGCCGTCACCTCTTGGTCGCCCGGAACCGAAGCGGTCAGGGCAACATGCGTGCCCTGGTATTCGATGTTTGTGATTGTGCCCGGCAGTTTTGCTGCCTTCGCAGTTGTCAACGTCAACGCGTCCGAACGCACGGCGACCATCCCCTCTGGCATCGCCATAACGTTATGTGACCCAAGGAACCGGGCCACGAATGCTGTCTTAGGCGCATCGAAGACCGCGCGCGTTTTGCCAGCTTGCTCAATCTTGGCATCGTTCATGACAACGATCTCATCGGCCAGCGCTAAGGCTTCATCCTGACCATGGGTCACATGAACAAAGGTTATGCCCAGTTCTCGTTGCAGCTTTTTCAACTCGGCGCGCATACGAATACGCAGGAAAGGGTCGAGCGCTGACAAAGGTTCGTCCAGCAGCAAGACATCGGGCTCAGTGATCAACGCCCGTGCCAAGGCCGCACGCTGTTGTTGCCCGCCTGAAAGCTGTGCAGGCAGACGGTCCGCCATGGCCGTCATATCAACGAGCTCCAGTAGCTCTTTGGCACGGGCATGACGGGTGTTTTTGTCGACGCCTTTCATGGTCAGGCTGAAGGCGACATTGTCGAGCACACTCAAGTGCGGGAACAGCGCGTAGTTCTGAAACATCATGGCTGTGCCACGTTTAGCTGGCGTCAAGGTGGAAATGTCTCGACCGCCGAGGGTGATCGACCCATCAGACACTGTTTCATGTCCGGCGATCATACGCAGGGTCGAAGACTTCCCGCACCCTGACGGCCCCAATAGACAAGCATACGTACCCGCGTCAAAATGGTAGCTGATCGCGTCAACTGCGACAGTAGTGCCATAGCGCTTCGTCAGGCTGATCAGTTCGAGATCGATCTTTTGCTTCATGCCGCCCCCAAAAGGTAGTGTGGCAACGCTGCCCTAGGCCGATTGTTACAACAAAGATTAATCCGCTAAACTTGTGAAGGAGCTACGCTGAGCGGTTAGAAATCAAGCACGGCCAAGCACGTGTGTATAAAAAACAGGCATTAATTGTATACAATATGGGTTCGTATTGTTTGAGATGTTGTGCTTGATCAGTGAAGTTAGCAGGGTTTTGGCAGAGGAACCGAAATGTCAAACATCACCAAAGAGAAGCTCGCGGCAGAGGACATTGCTGCACAGCTGACAAACGCTGTGCATGAGCATCGGCTCAAGCCCGGAGCTAAGCTGCGCGAAGATGAGGTGAGCGACGTCTTTGGCGTCAGTCGGACTATCGTTAGGCAGGCTTTGCGAGCACTGGCGTTTGAAGGCCTGCTGACAATTGAAAAAAACCGCGGGGCGTTCGTTTCAAAGCCTTCGCTGAAAGAAGCCCATGAAGTGTTTCAGGCCCGCGCGCTGTTGGAACCCAGCACAGCACGGTCCGCCGCCGAACGCACTACAGTTGATGATATTGCCCTGCTTGAACGGCACATTAAGGAAGAGCATGAGGCGCTTGATCGAGATCAGCCTGGTCTGGCATTGAAGCTTTCGGGGGACTTTCATCTGGAAATCGCCCGAATTGCGGATCAGCAAACGATTGAGCAATTCCTAAAACAGCTCGTGTCTCGTTCCTCGCTGGTTATCGCGCTCTACTGGAAACGGCGCAATGCCTTGTGCGAAAGCAACGCTCACCACGCCCTTGTTGATGCATTGCGCAGCCATGACGGTTCCGCCGCCGAAGCCCTTATGAAGGGCCACCTTCTGGACATCTATTCCCAGCTCGACTTGCGCGAATGTGATAAGGGGGCAACGTCTTTGAAAGAGGCGTTGCGGAAATAAAGAACTTTCGAAACACAGTCGGTTTTTACACTTAAACGATACGTCACAGCGAATGTCCGGAATGGGGGCTGCAGCTGCGGCATTGATAGGTGCCAGCCAATGACCGCTCTGGGACGAGAGCGATATCAAGGGCAGTTGCTAACACGACCTAAGCGTTCGTCTGGGGTGGATCACCGAGATTGATGCCTATCCGCTGGGGTGTTTCTGCCAGCAGTGAAGGCGGTGGAGATCTTGGGCAAGGTGTTGCTTGATGAAGCGCAAGACGGAAACGGCCCACGTTGGGAGCCGTAACGAAGGATGTGGCAGCACAGCGATTGTTGTTATTTCTGTTTCTTTGTGCGCGACAATTTTGCGGCAGGCTTAACCTTACTGAAATAGATCATTATAAAGCTGAATTGCCTTTTTTCTTACCAATTGATTGGTATTTGATGGCGTCAGCCCATTTATCGAGGAGTTTGGAAATAGGATATACTCGACGGTTTTGCCCAAACTATAGTTTTTAACCTTCGCGCAGAACTTAGGGTCATTGGCAACCCGCTCAGCACAACGTGTATGACCAAGCGCGTCGAAAAGCGCTAAAGAACCCTCGCCGATCTTATTATGTGGCCCGCCATCCGCAACTAGGACCGGGATCACTTTGTCTTCGAAGACAACGACCCCAACATCTCCAATCTGGACGCCAGTATTGTCTCGAAATTCACGTGACTCACGATCATTTGGCCTACCTGATTTCAAGCTATCGTATGGAATTACGACATAGGGAACGAGATCCGACGTCACATATGTGCGCCTCCATTTGGGTAGGTTTTCATCTCCCGGAGAGAGCGATTTATATCGATAAGTCGTAGGGCATTGATCGGTGGCGCCTTTTACACCAGCACAGGGTGGATAGCCTCCATCAACATCCACTGACATTTTCGCTTTGAAGCTTATGGCGGTGCCTTCAAGACGATAAAACCCATCCAGCATGTTAAGGTCTCTGCGCCGAGGATTTGGATGCCGGCAACGTTTGTTACCTTTCATTTGCCGACCATTGAAAATGTTCTCGCGATCACATCTTTGAAATTGTGATGCGTAGTCTACTAAGATTGGTTCTCGGCTAGGTTTGGCGTATTCTTGACCAGATGTGACGCTATTTTCAAAATGTTCTGCTTCAGTAGTCGAACTGTTAATGCACCCGGCAAGTGCGATGGCGGAAAAACTGTAGATGATAGCTCTAAGCATTGGCAAATTCCTGAATGTAATTGAGGTTCTAAAGTGTAATCAGCTTAAGAAGATGGGAACGTAACGCAATTGATTTGTTCGCAGGATACGGTCTGGACTGTTGTTGCACTTTTTCAGCGACCTCACTGGTCCGGTTAGACCTAGGAAAATTAGCTGCGAATATTCATCTCAATCTTTCCGGTTAAGGATCACCAGCAAATGCTAGAAATTTTCCAACCCGATCCAGTCGGAATTTGATGGCTCTCGACTAAATGGATCTCTCAGACCAAGCTCTTCGATTGTGTGATCTTTTTTACCATAGTTACAGGGAGCGCAGGTTATAATCACATTATGGATGCTGTTTGTTCCGCCAGCGGAATGTGGAATGAGGTGGTCGAATTGCAACCACATTGCTTGGAACGCCGCATGTTGTGAAACATTGGTTTTGCCCCATGGCACCGCGACGGGATAAGTACGACGAACCTTTTCGCGAATGCGTTTGTGAATAACGGGGATACCACAGAAGCGACAATGAAAGCCGTCGCGTTTAAGAATGAGCCTTTGCTCTTCAGCATTTGGCATTCTTTTAACGACCCGTTCAGTTTTCGCTAAAACAGGATGCCTTCTCAATTCTGGCCGCAGGTTCAAAAATTGTTCGCTGTTGGCGCCCCAAAGAGATTCAGTCCAAGCACGGATTTCATCCCTGTTCGCTTCCTTGAAATAACTTGCAGCTGTTTCATGGTCCCCAGCATTGTGTGCGTCCACTGCTTGACGTAGCAAATTTGCCCTTTCGAAGATCTCGGCGATGGGTTCCCGCAAGCAATTTCTCAAGATTTGATCACCGAAACCCGTTTGAATCGATCCAGCGCGACATCAACTGGCGGTTCAGAAAACACTCATCTGGAATATTGCGTCGCTTGATGCGCGCAATTTTCTCCGCATAGGCAACCTGTTTGGAGCTTGGCCGATCATCACGCACAGCCGCGAGCTGCTTTGACTGATCGATCCAACAGCTAAGCGCCCGACGATCCTGCCGAACATCCCATGGCAACACCAGATTACGCGCTCCAGCAATCTTACGAGCGTATGCCATTTGCTTTGCGGTGGGCGGTAATACGTTGGTATTTGCGGTGTGTTCGGCGGTGTTTTGCATGTCTCATCTCCTATTTTGAATATAGATCAAAACGGGAACAAATGCAAGTATGTTGTGGTTAGTTAGCTTCTGATCACAATATATTGTGATAGAGAAAGAGGACTTTGTGATGAGTGAATTTCATTCAGGAGAAAGTCATGTCCAAGAACCGCAGCGTCTACACAAAGCCTTTCGGCGAAAACCGCCATCGAGATCTCAGTGCTTACTATGACAAAGGCGGGATGCCCTAGTGGGATTACTGTACGAAACCCAGGGGGATATATATTGCGTCCCACTGCTATGCGAGGTCCCAAGGCCTTCGTTCCTGGTCAACTGGTCAGAAGGCTGACGGCTATCCCACCCACTGGTGGGCGTACATCAAACATGGCGCAACTCACTGGCGGCGTTTTTGAGACCAAAGGGTGGCTAGTAGCACACGAGCGCCAAGCCGCCAAAGCCTTCAAAATCGAAAGCATACCTTTGGCCGTGGCAGGTGAACGCGAATGGACCGATACGGCCCTAATCTGGGGATAACTCGATAAAATCCGCGAGCGCTTTCGTCAGAACAAAAATTCCGAGCTGATCTTGTTTCACAAGGCGGACAAAATCGGAGTGGATGCAATCGCAGCAGCATGGGCGCGCTCGCGTAAGGTTGCTCAAGTCACTTTCGTGCCTAATTGGCGCGCCTTTGGCAAAGCCGCAGGCTTTAAAGCGATTGACCAAATGCTCGACACACCAAACCCGCTAGGCGGTGTTGCCATCTTTGGCAAAACAGGCATCGCTTTAAACCTTGGTCAAAAGGCCGAGGACGAAGGCATAAAAGTCATGCGAATTGACCGCCCAAGAGACTAGAGCGCTCTTGCTCAATTTTCAGGGAGGCCCACTCGGCAGAGTGGGCCTTTCCCGAAACGAGAAGCCGACGGTGTGCGACCTGAAGCGAGCCGGGGGCCGGGACGCCCCCAGCACGGCTGCAGGCCACGCGCCTGTGAGGCGCGCACCAGGCCGACTTGCGCGGCCGGAAATACAGACTCGGTACATCAGGAACAAACGATGCAGGTGGTGTTCGGCTGATTACCATGAATCCGCTGAGCAGATTCATGGGCCGAACGAGACGCAGGCAAACAGTCCCGTCATTGACTCATACTGGTCAAGGCTTTCACCTGGCGGAAATCGGCAGGCTCGCACGTCGGCTGCGCCGATCCTTGACTCTGCACGGCCCTCAGACGGCGACCGCATGCTGCGGTCTTGGCCGGAAAAATCAGCTCAATTCACTTATGTAAAGATCAGGAGTTAGCAAAATGGCTCAAGCTATGCAGATCGATACACTGAAAGCATCCAACACTCTTCAAGACGCGGGTTTCGACAAGAAACAAGCGGATGCGATCGTGCAAACCATGTCGAGCGCCGATGCATCTGGCTTTGCAACAAAGGCAGATATCAAAGTTGAGATTTCAGACGCGAAATCCGAAATCCTCAAATGGATGTTCGGTGCCTTGGCGGGTCAAACCGCCTTGTTGATCGCGGTAATCCGGCTCTTTTGAGCCGCCCTTCGGGATTGAATTGGGTCGCCTTCTGGCGACCCTTTTATTTTGTCAGTTGCGTCTTACGCGCTTGCACGCTGTGTCCCCCACTTCGGTGGTTAAAGCGTTTCCACGAAACATTAAACCAAAAGAGTGGCCAAAATCCCATTCGAGCGAAGCTAGAGGCAAGGATTTTGGTCTCAACAAGACGTGGAAACGCTCCAGGCAGCTTTGGCTGTTTCTTCACCATTCAAAGGCGCGCCGAACTATGTGGCGAATGCAATCTGATCTTGCCCAGGGAAGGAAACGCTCGTCCGCGTGATCATGTTACCGGACGCTCCGGTGATCCCACCTTGGTCATTGCTGCGTCAGTCATCATCACATCTGTTCCAACGGAGCATCCGTCTTGTTCGTAATACAGTCAGTTTGTGAAGCTGGGCCGACTGGTCTCCATAACTCGTGTTTCTTCTTGATGAACATAAGCGCGGCGTCGGAGAGGCGGCAAACGCGCGGGCGTTTGCTTCAACAGAAAAATTCCCCTTATGCGGAGACACGATGAATAGGATCCAAGTTCCCTGCCTCTCGCGGCGCTCGAACGGGATTTTGTATGCATATTCCTTTTGATCGTGTTCCGCTTCATTCCTCGCGCAGCAATTTTTCGGCTGACAACTCCTTGGGCCGAGCTTTTGGGCATGTTCATCGAAACACTCAGATTGGAGACACCAAATGGCTCAGCAAACTCTCAAACTCAACGTAAAGACAGGCGAAAAAGACGGACGCTCCTACTGGGACACATGCGGCGTCGCGTTCGTTCACACCAACGACCAAGGCGACATCACCTCAATCACCGTACGCCATAACATGTTCCCAACTGTCGAAATGGTTGCCTTCCCCAAACGGGACCGCGAGCAGAACGACGACAACGTCATCGAATAACACTCCCTCCTCCTCCCTGGCAAAGAGGGCAGCAGAAGCTGCCCTCTTTAACCTTGCGACCTCAGTGGTGGTAAGTAGTCCCAGTGATCAGGCATTCTTCGCGTTTCTACGAAAGCCCAATAACTGGGACATTGTGCTGCCGCACAGGCTACCCGCTTCGCGGGTGGGCATAGCGAGAGTGTGGTGAGCACAACCTAGCGGGTATTTGGCGCAAGTATAGAGTGTAATTCATGGGACTTCGGAAAAACCTGACCCATCAAGAGAAGTCGTGTGGTTTGGATGTGCCGAGTGCTGATTTTAAATGTGTCGATACTGAAGTTCTGGGCGTCTGCCTGAACAAGTTCAGTCACCGGGCTCTAGTCCCACCTCAGCGCCATGCGCCAAGCTGGAACCGGAACTCAAACCCTGACAATCCCTGCGCCAATAGACTTTGACTTGTCTTTCCGAGCCAATCCAAACCCTTTGTCCCATGGTCATTTACAGGCTCCTATTTCCGCCGAAGGTCACGATCCCATGACGCGGCCGCGGTTTACCACAGGCCCACGCTCCGATGTGTGGGTCTGCGCTCAGGACCTGCTGCGGCGCTGGGATGATTTCTCCCGAGGTCGAAACAATCCGCGCTGGAAAACACGCGGCGGGCGTCCAGTCGAGCTGAAGCTCAAAAGCAAGAAAGAAGTGGCTCTGAAAGTAAGGTCGGGTGGATGATTAACCCGAGCGAACACGGCTTCGCATAACCCGAGCAAAGCTCGCCCTCCGGGAAGGTTGGTTCTACTCAGCCTCATCAAATGTTGAGCTTGTGGCGATGTTGCAAATGGGGGCGTTCCGCCCCCCGAGCGTCAAACGGAATATTCGGCAAAACTCTGTCTAAAGCAGGCATCTAAATCCCGCCTTCTCAGGGGTGTGGGTGAGGATCGGTTGCGCGAGGAAGATTCAGTGTGACCCTCTCCCCCCTGTTTGCCGAGAGAAAAAGGTAAGCGCACGGGATGAACCGTCGCGCCTCAAAACTCGAAAGGCAGGACTTTATGACAACATATCGATTGAACTCATCTCAATTTGTGCATTCACCTGGCGTTATCGCTTGGGCCATCAATGGCTACGCATTTGAACAGGATCGAGCAACGATACTTGGCATCATTGGGGATACGTTCCCAACGCTACCTGTTGATGCTGTAAAGCAATTTCTGTAGCAGAACGTCTCTTATGAAGTCGAAGACGAGGCCGTCGTCTTTTCCGTGGAGGAATAGGCCATGGTAGCGTTTGCATTCACAGTGGAGACCGAGTGCGGTCCGGTAACGGTTCACACCGACGAGCTTGAGCAATTCCTAACTGGCTTTGAAGTCGATGTCGCCACACGACCACCGGCTACATTGATCGACAAAGATCAGACGTTTCACTTGCCATATCTCATTGGCTACAAAGGCCCGCTCCTGATGGGCCGATGCGCAAACGGTGATCGGGCTATCGGCTATGAAGAAAGAGTTTGAGATGGACAAGGCTCAGCCCGCTTCAAAGCCGCAATCAATCCGTGAGCTTCCAATGACCTTTGCCCAGTTTTACAAAACAGGGCGCGCGGTAACGATTGCGCAGGCCTGTGAAGAAATGGGCGTTGAACGCGATATCTTCGAGCTAAAGGGAGGAACGCGCCGGGTATGGATTTATGCCGATGCCCTATATCTGATCGAAAAGAACGACGGATACCTCTGGACCCTTGTCGCCCGTGACGAGTTTGCCAGCTTGAGCCAAAGCAAGGTCGCCGCGTTCCTATACTACGAATGGTATTGCTCCGAGCATGTCGACCGCGAAAGCTGGACGCTGGACACGCTCACCGAGTTGGCGACCGGCTGGTTTGAACACCACTCAATCACGCCCGCCTCCATGGACGAGGCGCTGCTGGATTTGATCGCAACCAATGCCCCATATCGCCAGATCTCTTTTGCAGAATGGTTCATTGAGCTTTGGGACGAAGCCGAGCGTTCGCAACTAGCAACCCAAGCGGACGGATATCGAAAGTCGATGAAGGCGCGCCAGTAATGAAGGAAAAAGGAAAAGAAATCTTTGTGATGTGTGGCGCTATTATCTATAAAAAACAGTGTATTAGCGCCTCATTTCCTTGTGAAAAACAGAGGTTTCGTGTACAATTAACGCGTTGTTTTAACGGCTTGATTTTAGAACGGATGACGTAAAATGGATATGAATTCTGATTTCAAATTGCAGCTCTTTGGCTCTGTCGCGAAAGATGACTTTCCAGCCCTCTCCGCTGCCCTGAAGCTCGCGAAAGTGGAGTTTGAAGGTCGCGACACCCTGCTCGATCTTATCGTGAACGGTGCAGGATCTTTCCTCACATTGAAGGAAGAAGATCTGCTCACCCTGGAAAGCTGCCTGATCAAAGTCTTGGTCGGACTTGGAATTTCCTTCACCCTCATCTGGGGGGCAACCGCAACACGCGTGCCAGGTATTATGACCTTTTCAGCGCAGAGCGGTAAACGTGCAATGGTCGCCGGTTTGGCCGATCAACCCGAAGTGGTGCAAATGCCAAACGCTTATCAAGAGCCGATGGCTCTGGCCGCCTAAGTCAATCTAAGGACAGCTTTATGTTTCGAACTCTCCTTCGAGCACTTTGTGCTTTATTCATTGCCGTACCAGTCGCACATGCGGAAACCATACCATCAAGATCGATCTATCTCGTTGATGGAGATACCGCTAAGTACAGGGGTGAGAACTATCGCCTCGTTGGCTATGACACCCCAGAAACCTGGAAGCCCAAGTGCGGCTTTGAAAAAGCGCTTGGTGAGGCCGCAACCGAACGAGCGCGGGAGTTGGTCAACGACGCTCGCGCCATCGATCTCATTGTATTGCCAGGCAAAGACAAATACGGCCGTGGCCTCGCGCGCATCCTGATACAAGGTCAAGATCTGGGCGACATCCTAATCAGCGAAGGATTGGCTCGTAGATATGTCAGCGGCAAACGTCGGTCTTGGTGCTGAGTTGGATCATGGCACGCTCAAAGTATCCAAAGTTTAGCGAGGTTCAGGCCCGCGCTGATTTTCCAGCTATCCTCAAGCACTATGGGATTAAGGCAAAGCCAGCGGGTGACGAGCTCGTATGCAGTTGTCCGTTCCATGAAGACAAGACACCTTCATGTTTTATCCATCCTGAAAAGCGACTGTTTAAATGCTTTGGATGCGGGATAGGAGGGAATATATTTGAGTTTGTCCGTCTCAAGGAAAACCTCGGCGATAGTGGTCACGAACTCGGGATTATCTCCAAGATCATTATGGACGTCTGCGACATTCCCTTGTCTGACGTGACCGGCAATCGAGCTTCCTTACGAAAGCCCAGAGGCACTTCAAAAGTGCACACAGAAACTACCAAAAAAGAAAAGAAAGTCAGTGAAGTGAATAAGCCACTAAGCTTTCAATTGCACCTAGCGCACAATATCCCTTTCCTGAAATCCCGTGGGATCTGCGAAGAAGCAGAACGCGTCTTTGGGCTGGGTGTGGCCAAACGAGGGACATTGCGCGGGCGCATTGCCATTCCAATTCACAATAGGAATGGCGAGCTCGTGGCCTATTGTGGGCGTTTCGCCAGTGAATACCCTCCGGAAGGAGAACCCCGCTATAAGCTGCCCAAGAACTTCAATAAGGGGTTGGAACTCTTCAACCTGCATCGCGCCATGGCGCTCAAACTCGACTACGTTGTGATCGTAGAGGGCTTTTGGTCAGCGATCCGACTTCACATGCTCGGAGTTCCTTGTGTTGCGCTGATGGGATCTCACGCGCGTCAGACACAGCTCGATCTTATTGTCACCTCTGGGTTCAAACGCGCCTATGTCGTTCTTGATGGCGACGAAGCCGGCAGGCTCGGTGCTGAGAAAGCCACAATTGATCTCGCCGGCTATATGATGGTTCGGCGCATCGATCTCCCCGATGGCATTAAGCCCGACACTATGGATCAGAAATGGATTGATCAGCTGGTATGACCGTCACCGCGTCAAACTATGCGCTCAAGGAAAATGATCTTTATGAGACCGAACCTTGGGCCGTCTATGCCCTGATCAGATCTCTCAAGAAGCTTGGCCTCTGGCGTTGCGGCAAGATCTGGGAACCTGCCGCAGGCAATCATGCATTGATGGAGCCATTCCTATCCTCTGGTGCCAACACCGTGTTGGCCTCTGACATCGCGACCTACTCAAAGCCGCATGCCTTCCACTTTGATTTTCTCAGTGATGACTTTCCAATCACGGAGATGGGCGATTTTGATCTCATCACCAATCCGCCATACGGGCATCGGAATTTTGTAGCGTCAAAGTTTGCGGCCAAAGCACTGCAGCGTTGTCCTGGCGTGGTCGCTTTGCTGCTCACAGCCAAATTTGATTTTGGAAGTACCCGCAGTCATCTATTCCGCGACAATCCAAAGTTCAGAGCAAAGCTCGCTCTAACCGATCGGATCTCATGGGAAGGCAATGGCGAGACCGGCACCGAAGATCATGCGTGGTATATTTGGGGGCCAGTAGGTGGGCGACGCAGGCAACCGGTTGTGATGTATGACGGGCGGGAAGGGTGTACGTTTAAGGAAAAACCAAAACCTCGCAACCTAAGAGCGATTAAAAAGTAGGGCCATTTAGCCAGGCGTTACCAAAAACACGACAAATTACTTCAAGCTCAATTCACCGCTATAATAACTGGCATTGATTTGCGACTCGGCCTTTGGAGAACAATGTATGAAATGGAATTCCTTCTTTGCTTCAGCTTTCGTCTTATGTTTGACACCGTACACTTCTGTAATCGCCCAGACTGCGGCCACAACGGCACAATGTCGAGGAGGACAAGTTTATGAAGATTTTCCCGGGATTTATTGGAAGCGCAATGATGGTTCAATCCAAAAAATCTATGGTCAAGGTCACAGACTATGGGCAATCGCGAGTTGTGGCGAAGGCGTTGTTGTTGCCATGAGAAATAATCTACACAATGGTTCGGTGTGGATTCGGTATTCGCCTGATTGCCAGAACCCACATGGCGGTGGAAGCACGGAGCGAGTGTATGGTGGACAGGCAATAGTTAAAGATCTAATTGAGAATCCGTTTGGACCTGGGGTACTGGCCGTTTTTAACTCCAATGAGATTTACTATAGCCCAGACTGTCGAAACCTAAGGGGTGGAGGAAGCACCATAAAGATTTCGTCGGAGTAATTTGGTATCAAACTGGCTCAGCAAGAGCCTCCTCAACCCGCTTGCCATCATTCTGAGTGTACTAGGGCGCTCTCTTTTTATTTGGAAGCTCATCTACGCGTTGGAAGACATCATAGAACAGATGATAGAACGACGTTACTTTCTTTGCGTCTGCCGAGCCAACCAAGAGAAGTTTATCGATGAACTTTTGAAAAAGTATGGCTCGCGTAGCCTACTATTCCGCACCTAAGACAATGCCTTTTGATCACTGCTTCGTGGGGAAACGATTTTTAATCTACTGAACAAATACGGGCTAAAAAAGCGAGGTCACCATCACATAAACAAGGCTCGCGGAACCCAGAAAACAGAACAATTGCTTTGCAAAGTAGCTCCAGCCTCGAACTTTGTATGAAAGCCACTTTTTGCTGTAGCGATAGGAGTTATTTCCATCGTTGGTTCTTGTTAAAGCTCGTGCCGCAGCCCGATCACCAGCAATATACTGTATGTAGTCGAGAAACACAGTCAGAGCTCCGAAGGCTCCGAATGCTCTGATGTACCAAGTGTAGCTTTCAAAAAGCTCTTTGGCGTACTGCTCACCAGAAACTGTAAGCGTGTAGTAAATGGCAACTAGGCCAAAGCCAATAAACCTGCATGTCTCACTGACCCTGCCAGTCACGTACTGTTTCTGCTCCAGAACCGCTTTTTTGCGGTCTGCTAAAATGTCGGGTGCCAAGTTTGGTGTGGCTGCTGAATCCTTTGCAGCCATACCGGGTGTGATCTCATCTGCGGTATCTTGGTCCTTAGAGTCGTTCATCTCTTTATACCCGTCTTTATGCCGGGGCCTGGATCATCCGTATCGTCGTCTCCACTAGGGGACGTTCCATTGATACGATCTCGAAGCAGCTTACCAGTCTTGAAGAAAGGCACTTGTTTTTCTTCGACGAAAACAGGTTCACCGGTTCTTGGGTTGCGGCCAACTCGCGCACTACGTTTTCTTACAGAAAACGCTCCAAATCCTTTCAACTCTACGCGTTCACCGCTTCGCAATGCTGCAGTAATCTCGTCAAATATGGCATTTACAATTCGCTCAGCTTCGACCGCAGACAAGCTTCGGTCTTCGCGAGCAATTCTACGAGCAAGCTCATGCCGACTAACGGTTTTTTCTGTTCGCAAGTTAGTTCCAATACGATGGCATCGTGTTTCTAAGCTAATTGCTTCGGGTGAATTTTGCAACTCTGGACCGCCATTCGAACTATAAGTTCTCGACAACCTTACATAACTCAGTACTTCAGCATGCCGTGTTTTTCTGGCTGTCGCGAGAGCCGTCGAACCCCCAGTTTGTATGCTAACCGGCTGTCGTCTTAGCGCAAACATCCCAACCAGGGCCGGGGTCTGCGCCCCGGCGTTTTCTTGGCGGCTGTTGGATCGTGGGCGGTACCCACCCTGATCCCTGACGTGATCAGGTCCACCCCCGAGGGATTACCAGGTACGCGCTTTCCTGCTTTGCATAGAACGAAGAGGGCTCAGCTTTTGAAAACATCCAACGGATTGGCATTTGAATCAGCGTGGACATCATCCGGCTCAACAGAGCTACCTTGCTTCCGCTTCTTTCGCTCACCCAAACCCTGACGGTTTTCAAAACTGACCATGATTGATCTGGGATGTTGTTTGCGATGATCACTCACATAGAGAATGCCGCGAATGATGTTTCCAATGATGAGCAACGCGGAGAGCACCAATAAACACCACGGCAGGATATCTTCGGTCAAACTCACGATTGCAAAGAGAAGACGGTCAAAACCGGATCCCGCAAGAACCCCGTACTGGCGCTCAAAAAAGGTCACAGCAATCCCACCATCGAGCTTAACAACCGGCCAGACAACAAAGAGCACCAATGCGGTCAAACAGGTCACGGCATTTACAGGGCTTTGCAGGTGTTCCGGCTGGGAGATCCACAGTACCGCTAAGATGATTGTGATGTGCGCAAGCAGGGCAACCAACAGATAGTTGGCGTATGCCCAGCCTGCATTGTCCAGCGCATGGCTCAGACTTGCCAAGGCAATCCAAAAGACCGCAACAGCTATGATGCGCTTAACCAGACCGACTACGAACTCAAGCATCTACGGTTTGATCTTCTCTGTGCTGCGCTTTGAGCGCTGAGTAGGTCTTTGCCAAACCTTCGAAAGCCGCACGCGCATTCTCCTGTGCTGACTTAATGCCAGACGAGGAGGGGAGATCCTGCAGAAGCTTGCCTTGAGTGAACATTTGCTTGAATGCGTCTTTGTCCAATATGGGAGGATCAAGCACAGGGATGTCGGCTTGGGTGAGTGAAGATCGCAGCTGCTTTTCTGTCTTGGTGCGAATGGCAGCAGATACCCGAGTAGGAACAACGATGCGCGGAATAGGTTCGTCTATTCTTTCATCCAAGGTTTGAAGATAAGCCTCGACCTTCTCGACTTCCTGTCTGTCGAGCTCAGAATATTGCATGGGCAATAAGATCAAATCCACGAAGCGGGGTAGGCGTGCCATCCGCATGTTCTCAGATCCTTCTGTATCGACCAGCACAAAATCGGCGAGCTCGGTTGCGCGCTCGATGGTGTCAGCAAGGGTCGCGCCATCGGGATCATCATCTAAGAGAACAGGGAGCCTGGACTCCTTCGGAAACTTGTTCTGCCAATTCTCCAGTGGCTGATTGGGATCCGTATCCACCAATGCGACGGAGCCGCCCAGACGGATAATTTCGCTTGCGAGAATTGCGGTGAGTGTTGTTTTGCCGGTGCCGCCTTTTGTGTTTACGCAGGCCCAAATTTTACAGCTCATCTTTCACCTTCATACTTAAATTGTCGCCCCTGCTTTCGGCCAGCGCTTTCGCGGCACGGCGCAGGGTAGAATTCATTGTCCAATCTTCTTGATTGGCTATGTCGTAAAAATAATTAACCACGTCATTATCTACGCGCTGACTGAACGGGACTGTCTTTGTCGCCCGTTTCTTTTTGCGCCGCTTGCCAGATGCGGAGTCCTCAGAAGATGAAGCAACCGCCTTCCGCGGTGCTGCTTTTGGAGCTTCCTTTTGTTCCACATTGGTCGATGGCTTGGGTGCTGGCTTTGGCTTAGTTTCACGAACACTTTTAGACTTCGTATTGTCGATCTCTGCGAGAGCGTTTTCAAACGCGCCTTTTTGCCCAGCCATTGCATTGCACTCCTTTTGCAAAGTCATCGTATGCCATTGCACTGCGTATGCAATGGCAAAAGACTGCTAAAGCATACATTTGTATGGCATTGCCATTGCATTAGCATTTCTTGCATAGGCAAAACATGTATCTGCCATACAAAAGCAAGGCATTGCACTGGCAATAGCATTGCAGCAACTAGGCAAAGCCTGTTCTTATAAATGGCTTTCCAACAATCCTTGTTTTTAAGCCCTATGGGCGCGGAGCCCTGTTTGTGCAGGGTGGGGGGCGTGGAGTTCCCACCCTTGCACAAAGATCCGCAAACGATGCCCTGGCGGGATGTTTGGCGAGATCTAAGGGGCAGGCTCGCGCCGGAAATTGAGTCTGCGCGTTCCGGACAAGTGAATGCGTGCTTTGAGGTGTTCAAATTCCCTGCCTCTCCCTTCGGTCGAACGGGATTTCGAGCCCGTTTTTGATTTTTTGTTTCTCGCATTCACTTTTCCTGCGCAGACGCTGGCAATACGACGCTCCCGCGTCCGCCCGGATGATATGTAGCGTTGTTTTATTGGTGTTTTGAGAGTTCCTAGCTGTTTCGAAAAGGGTGATACGTTGGTTGGGTTCCGGGCTGGTGTAATAGCAGACTAAGGGATCGACCTTTCGATGTCAATAACGGCGCACTTAGATATTGAATTTGCATTCAATGGGGTGTAGCGTGCTTTTGCGATGTCAGGTGACTTTTATCATATGAGCCAAAAGGTGATTTCTGCAGCGAAAGGGCAGAGCGCGGTTGCTGCCGCAGCCTATCGTCATGGCGCAAAGATGGATCGGGATCTGACGGGCGATGTTGCTGACTTTCGGGCGAAGAAAGATTGCGTGCATGCAGAGATCGCATTGCCAGAGGGTGCGCCGGGCTGGGCTGTTGAGGCGTATGGTGATGGTCGTGGTGAGAGTGTAGCGGAGCGTTCGGCGCGTTTGTGGAATGATATTGAGGCACGGGAGCAGGAGCATAATCGTCGCGCGACTGCGACGTTTGCGCGTGAGCAGATCATAGCATTGCCGAAGGATCTTTCCGTTGAGCAGAATGTGGAGCTGGTACGTGACTATGTTGCGCGTGAGATTACGGCGCGCGGTTACCTAGCGAACTGGGTTATTCACGAGAAGGGCAATAATCCGCATGTGCATTTGATGTATGCTGAGCGGTCTCTTGATGCTGATGGCTGGGGCAACAAGATCCGTTTGGGCAATCGTCGTCAGGCTTTGGTGGAGCAGCGTGAGGCTCTGGCGGAGGTGATCAATGCGCATCTTGAGATGCATGGTTTTGAGTATCGGGTGGATCATCGCAGCTATGCGGATCGTGGTTTGGATATCGAGCCAACGCGGAAGGTGGGGCCAGAGCAGCGCAATGAATATGCTGCCGAGGTGCGTGCGGAGCTGATGGCGCGGAACGTGGAGATCCGGGCAGCGAACGCTGAGTATCTTCGTGAGAACCCAGCTCAGATGTTGCAGATCGTGTCTGGTCAAAAGTCTGAGTTTACGCGTGAGGATGTCTGGCTGGAGGTGTCTTCGCGTCTGGTGTTTGAGACCAAAGAAGCGCGTGAGGCATATGTCGATCAGGTGATGGCGTCTGGGGATGCAATTGCGGTTGGTGCATTGCCCTGGGCTGAGCGTCTTCCGGATAGTGTGGATGGCACGGTTTATGCGAGCGGCATGCGTGAGAATATTCGGGCGGGTGTTTTGGTGCGCGCGCGGGAAATGCAAGAGTCTCGTCTTGGTATCCCTATGCCTTCAATGCAGGTGTCTGAGCTAGATGGAATGCAGCAGGCGGCGCTTGACGAGATGCTGAGTGATCGGCGTCTGAGCCTTGTGACGGGTTTTGCCGGGGCTGGTAAAACCTTCACAATGAGCAAGGCGGTTGAGGCGCTACGCGAGGCTGGCATCCCGGTGATGGGTGGTGCTTTGTCTGGACGTGCGACCGCCGAGATGGCAATCGATGGGTTGGATGCGCGCACGTTGGCGGCATGGCAGTCTTACTTTGCCACGAGTTCGGATCATGGGCGGCGCCCGTTTGTCTTCATCATGGATGAGGCGGGGATGGTTGGTGCATCTCAAATGCGGGCTGTGCTTGAAGCTGTCGATCGGCGTGGCGGTAAGTTGGTGCTTGTGGGTGATGAGGGTCAGCTGCAGCCGGTGGGCGAGATCGGGCTTTATGCGGATATGCGCCTGCAGCTTGACGGTGTGACCATTGATAGTGTGCGTCGTCAAAGCAACCCGCTTGAGCGGGAGGCTTCGGTGCAGCTGGCGCGGCGCAATCCTGAATTGGTCCTGAACTATTATGACGCGCAGGGATCTGTGCATGAGGTCGCCAAGCTTGGTCAGGCGGTTGCCGGCATGGGTGAGGCTTATTGGTCTCGCGGTGACGGGGCTGATGATGGGGCAGGGGTCAATCCTGCGCTTGAGGGTCAGGTTTTGGCCTTGGCGCATCGGAATGCGGATGTGCGGGATCTCAACGTAGCAATCCGTTCGGCGGGTCTTAGGGGCGGGCATCTTGGGGATGTTGCGACCTATCAGGTACATTCGGGCTTGAATCTGGAATTGGCTGTTGGCGAGCGTCTTTATGTTCAGCGCGGTGTCGGGCGGTCCGGTCTTTCCAAAGGCACCTTTGTGTCGGTGGTTGGTTTGGATGTCTCGGGTGTTCAGGTTCGTGCTGATGGATCTGAGGCTTCGGTCTTTGTCGAAGCCTCAGATCTTGATCGTGTGACGCATGGCTATGCTGTGACGGTTCATAAATCTCAGGGTATCACCGTGGAACACGCGATGGTGCTTGGGTCTGGCATGATGGATAGCCATTTGGGTTACGTGGCTTTGACGCGCCATCGCGGATCGATGAACCTGTGGCTCCCCGAGGATGAAATCCAAAACGGCGTTGCCGGATTTGCCGAACAGATTGGCAAGTCCGCGCGTGGTGTTGGTGATCCGGAGCGGCTCAAAAGCGCACTCTCGGAAGTTGCGGTGCAGCAGAATGCCTTGGTCACAGAGGGTCAACGCGGTCACGGCAATATCAATCAAGATGGTCACATTGCGGCAGTGGTCTCTCACTATGAGGGGCTCATTAAGTCAGCTGCTTCTGGTTTGAAAGATGTTACCGAGCTGGGGCACCAAATGCTTGGGGATCCGGTGCAGGCGCTGGAAACGTTGGCGCGTGATCTGCCGGCCTTCTCAGTTCAAGACCTGGCAGGGCATGTGGCCAGCCATGTTCCGGACGGCATGAGTTTCCGGCGCGTGGTGATGGAGGCGCTGGCGTCGCAGGAGGCCGTGGTTTTGGGGCCGGAAGATAGCGAAGTGCCGGTGCGTGTTATGACCAGCGAAGCGCAGCTGGGTCGCGAGAAGATCTTTGCGGATGCGCATGCGCGATTGCTGACCTCAGAGGGTCAGGCATTCAGCTCTGTTCAGAGCGCGGGCATTCTAACCGGGGCGCAGCACCGTGCCTTTGACGCCATCCGGTGTGGCACCCATCGGTTGCAGATCCTGCGCGGCGACGCGGGTGTTGGGAAATCTCTGTTGGCGGATCAGCTCATGCGATCAGCAGAGGCGAGTGACTTCAAGTCGGTGATGGTTTTGCCGGATGCGCGGAGCCGTGACCAGGCGCAGGAGCGTCATCGTAAGATGGGGACCGGCATTCCTGAAAACACGGTTTTGTCCTCAGTCGATCGCGCGGTCTCGCAAGATGCAGCTCTCTATATAGTGGATGATGCGCATCGCATGCGGTTTGAGGATCTTTCCAAGTTGCTTGATCACGCAAGTCAGTCAGGGGCAAATGTTGTGTTGTCTGGCGATGAGCGTGCCATTGGATCTTATGAGCGCTCCAATGCCTTTGCGCATCTTATAGATAATGGCACAGCAACCTATACGCTTGCAGGTGGTCGTGGCTTTGATCCGGTCAGCCGTGATCTTCTGGAACGGGTCTATATGAATGAGGCCGGAGCAGCGCATGGGTTGTCAGAGCGTCTTTCTGAGCGCGGCCGGCTGGTTGGTTATGACGGGATTGATGCAGCCCTTGATGGTGCGCTTGCGGCCTATCGCGAGGATAGTTCTCACTCCAAGATTATTCTTACGCAGTCCTATGCGATGTTGGAAGAGCTGAATGCCACGATGCTGCGCGAGACGCCGGATGTGGCTCGGCTTGAAGTGGTGCAAAAGGATGGTGAAACCATCGCGCTTGGTGCTGGCGACATGGTGCATATTACCGGCGCGGATCGTGGTGTTCAGGTCAAGGGCGGGCAGCGCGCTGAGGTCCTAGCGGCATCTGAAATCCGTCTCAGCTTAAGGCTTGAGGGGCAGGGGACCGGTCAGGGGCGAGACGGTCGTGTTGTTCACGCGGATCCGCGCGCGCTGCAGCTGGAATATGGGTGGGGCGCGACCTTGCGCCAGGCGCCGGCAGGCATTGACTCTGTTCATATGCTAGGCGGTCTACGTGGCGATCGCGGTGTTCTTTATAGTGGGCTTACCCGCGCAACCGAGACTTCTGTTCTGCACGTGCCACGCGTGGATGCAGATGTTTGGGTCAAGACAGCGGCAGAGCGGGTGATTAACAGGAATGTAGCTGCCGACTTCCTTGAGCTATCGCCATTCCGGTCAACCGGCAAAGAAGATCCAAGCGTGTTTAAAGACTTCGCTGCGCAGAACCTTGGTGGGCAACGTGCGTACAACAGTTCTCAGTATCGCTCAGGTCAGCGACCAACCACAATGATGCGGGAAGTACGCCGTTATGGTGGTGCGCGGATTGATTGGTCTATGAGCCACGGGCTTCCGCGTTTGCCGAAGAATGAGATCGATGCGGCCCGAATGCTGATCCGTTGGATGTCGGGTCCCGACAATCGTGCCGGCCGGCGCGTTATGGAGCGCGAGCTCTCTGGTCCTGCAGCGCGCGGGTTGTCTGCGGGAGAGCTGCGGGCGGATGAGATCGCGCGCTACGTTGAAGTGCTCTATGTGGATGCAGCTCAAATTGAGATGAAGCACAGCCGTGAGGATATCAGGCGAGTGCTGGCCTTTGGGGCTGAGCAGGAAGAGATTATTAAGACACTTGGACCTAGGGCGGTACGGGGTGTCGAGGCAGCTGGTGAACAGATCCGGTCAGCGCGGTTTGAGAACTCGGTTGCTCACAAGTATCGAAATGACAAGTTCTTTAACCCAAAGGGCTACTTTTACTCAGATGATCCCGCAGACAATATCGAGTGGCTAGGGAATGTCGATCGACCTTACTATGACGACTACATTGGCCGGCTCAAAAACCGAGTTGAAGCTGCAGTTTACAGTGACGAGGCTAAGTCGATAGACCGTCTCATCTACAGTGCCGAGTTGCAGTCCGAGAAGTTGCCAAACGACGGGCTGAAACGCGTGTTGCATGATCTGAGTGTGATGAGAGAAACCGGGCAGGGGCCTGACTATGATCTAATCATGAAGGGCCGCAAAGACCTAGAGCGGCTAATGCACGGGAAAACCGATGGTCGGATCACAGACCAACAATTCCAAGATCGCTTGCAGAGGTTGTCGAAGTTTGTCGGATGGCATGATGTCCAAGCGATGCAAAATCCAATACTCCCATTCAACGCCCCCGGAATGACTGTAGAAAATGAAACCCGCACCTGGTTCAGTCAGTTCATTCCGACGAACTTTATATCGAGGATCCTGGAAGTGCCTGGGTCACGAGGGTATGAAGCACGGCTTACGCCGATTGCACATAAAGAAGGTGTTGAGCGTTTGCGGGCTGAGCAAGAGCACAAACGGCAGCAGGAGATTGAGCGCGGGAACGATATGGGACCAGGGCGATAATTTTTTACAGCACCCTTTAAGCACGCAATCCGGAATACGCACCTTGATTTTCTATTAGCAGTTTTTCCGCGCGGTCGCGATTTCTGCCTTCACTTTTGCATTTTGTTTTTATGAAATTTCGCCGTAAAGCTTGCCGGTGCCAAATTTGTGTTTGTGAACTACAAGACATTGATGTGCAGTAAGCGGACTCTACGAGAACAAAGATTGGCGGAATATCCATCCTTTTCAAACCTAGCTTGTAACCGCTCGCTTGAAGGCTTCTGGTTCTTTATCGAGAACTTTCAACAGCACCGCAGCAGGTCCGCTAACTACTCGCTCTCCTTGTTCCCATTTTCGATAGCCGGAAAGGCTCATTCCGACTAAAGGGGCCATTTCACGCTGTGTTAGCTTTGCTTTCTTTCGAATTGATTTTGGGTCTGAGGGCTCATGAACGATGGCGGCGCCTTCCCCGCTTACAAATTCCAAAGCTTGTCCCAGTGATTCAATTAGTTCGTCACCGACAGTTGCCATTTCTTATCTCCTAGCAGCGGCCTTGATTGCTGCAGTCAATTTCATCATTGCCTTTTTCTCATCAGGCGATAAGTCAATTTTCTTGTTCTTTGCGTAGACAGCCAATGCCAGCAATGGGATTGTGTCATCTAAGTAGTAGTAAACGACGCGGGCACCGCCTCTTTTACCACGACCTGGAAGTGCGAAGCGCACTTTTCTAACACCACCCGTTCCCGGAATAATATCTCCGCACTCTGGGTCCACTGACAATAAGTCAATGATGTCTTCTTTCTCTTCGTCATCAAACAAATCCGCAGCTTGCTTTGTAAATAGGGGCATTTCCGCGACTGTTTGCATCAAACAAATATAACCCGTTGGGTTACTAATGCAACCCCATTGGGTCACTTTTCTGGCGACCCATACTAGCGATGGGTCAATGCTTCACATCCCCTCTGGGAGGAAAGCCATGATACTCACAACCTTCTCTACCGCTGTGGCGCTCTCATCGTCGTACAACTATTGTTCCCAGTGTGAAAAGCGTGAGACTATGTCTGCCTCTCTCAAAGAGAGACACAGAGAAGAAGTGGTCGCGAAATGGCATCAACAGTTTTGGTGTGTTTGAGCTTTGGATGAATCCGACGACCGGATCATGGACCGCTACAGGGTATTTCCCAGAAGGTCGAATGTGCGTTTTGGAGGCCGGTTCAAACTTGCACCTGTTTGTGATCGACCCATCTGGAGAAGAAATGTAGGTAGCCATTCATTGTTAATAAAGTCGCCCCGCTGTAATGAATGGCAGGGTTTTTATTCGTTCTACGGCATCTCTTTTGATCGTTTGCAGATCAACGTGGTAATGGCGCTTCTCGGACCGCCGTTGACTGAGAACAGACCACCCTCCGAAGAATAATAATCGGCATCAGGAAAACCATGGTGTTCGCACTCGTGCTTAGCTTGAGTATAGTCGCATGGTGCGTTGTCTAAAGGTTTCCCACAGGTGCGCCCTTCCTGCCATGGGATGTGAATCTGAACCCTATTGTAGTTGGCGCAACTGACATATAGCGCAGGGGATGAAATCGTAACTCCTTTGCAGATCTCGTCGAGCACAGCATTGCTCCTGAAATCGTAAACTGTTGGATTGTTTGTTCCATGAGCCATCAGTGGTGAAGAAACAGACGACATAAGGCAAAGCGCTGCAGCAAGTTTGGTGTTCATAAATTTCTCCAAAATAATGTTTCAATGAAACGAGTATATTCAAGTTGGCGAAAAGCGCCACTTTTTGAAAATTAGACGATTGAAATTCAACATGTTGTCTCCAGTCCTGCGGCATTTCTAGCCACAAGTTCGATCCTCTCATGCTCAGTCCATCAAGCCAATGAAAGGCTAGTTCGTTCGATATCCCGGTGCTTACGGAAAACACAAGGAGCGCTTGAAGCGCTATAGAGGAGTCCTGGTTGCTCTAGGGTTTCCGGTTGCGTTGGTCAGCCATAGCCGCTCTAGTGGCTGCCTGGGCACCGGCAATCATCGATCTATTGGAAGGGGACATGATAGCGTGTTTTCCAAGGGCGAAAAGCGGATTTTCGCTGCAGGCTGCGCCAACGTCAGATTTGCGGACAATACATAAATAGGAAACTATTTACTTTGACGACCGCACTTTAGGGTCAACGTATAAGCGTTTGCCCTACTATCCACTTAATAGTTGATGCAAATCTGTTGTTGGCTGGTCTTGCCGATAGTAAATTGTCCCTGGTTACAAATACTCTTTGGCCAGATGCGGGAAACTTTCCACAAAGCGAGAGAACTTGTGACGACCACAGGTTACCGGCTCATAACGGGCTGGATTTTCCGCACTGACACAGCTTGGCAACGGCGCAAACTCGGCTTCGTAGTCAGCGTCGATGAAAAACGGAATGGAGTAGCGCTCGCGCCCAGAAGTATTCACAACACGATGCAAATTCGCCAAGTAGACGTCATTGGTAAGGCGTTGCACGAGGTCTCCGATGTTGAGCCTCCCCCACTGAACTGGTCCGCCCCTATAGTTAGGAAACGGAGGATCAGATATGGGAATCAAGCGTCATAAGCCGGAAGAGATTGTCACTAAGTTACGGCAGGTTGAGGTGCTGTGCGGCCAGGGAATGCCGCGCATTGATGCAATCAGGCAGGTTCAGATAACGGAACAGACATTCTATCGCTGGCGTAAGCAATACGGCGGCATGGGAACCGACCAACTGAAGGAACTAAAGAGGCTTCAAAAAGAGAATGATCGGCTGCGTCGAGCTGTGTCAGATCTTACGTTGGACAAACTCATCCTGTCGGAAGCTGCACGGGGAAACTACTGAGCCCTTCGCGTCGTCGTGCCTGTATCAATCATGTACGCAGCCAGTTCAGTGTATCGGAGCGGCGAGCCTGTCGTGTCCTGGGACAGCACCGGTCCACACAACGTCGTTTGCCGGTTGGCCGTGCTGACGAGGAGCGTCTCGTGGCTGATATGATCGAACTGGCCCGCCAGTATGGGCGGTATGGCTACCGCCGGATCGCAGCTTTGCTCAGAGACGCCGGATGGCTTGTGAACGACAAGCGTGTCGAACGTCTGTGGCGGCGTGAAGGGCTCAAAGTGCCAATGAAACAGCCGAAGAAAGGGAGGCTCTGGCTCAACGATGGCTCGTGTGTTCGTTTACGACCGGAGTACCGCAACCATGTATGGTCGTATGACTTCGTGCATCATCGAACCGATGACGGGAAAGCGTTCCGAACGCTCAATGTCTTGGATGAACACAGCCGGGAATGCTTGGCGATCCGAGTGAAACGGAAGCTGAGCTCGACAGAGGTTATCGATGCGCTGACGGACTTGTTTATCTTGCGCGGCGTTCCTGCCTTTATTCGGTCGGACAACGGCCCGGAGTTCATTGCTCAGGCCGTCCGCGATTGGATTGCAGCGGTCGGTGCTAAGACCGCCTATATTGAGCCGGGATCGCCTTGGGAGAACGGATACTGCGAAAGCTTCAATGCAAGGCTTCGGGATGAACTGCTTAACGGCGAGGTCTTCTACTCGCTAAGGGAGGCGCAAATCCTGATTGAAGAATGGAGGAAACACTACAACACGAAACGACCACACAGTGCCTTGGGCTACCGCCCACCGGCCCCGGAAACCATCGTCCCGATGGAACCCAGGCCAATAATGCACTAACAGTCAAACTGGACCACTCAGGTGGGGCTGATCAGTACTGCAGGACTATTGACAAAAAATTAACTTCGTGGGGATTAGGGCTTGGCAAAATTAAACCTCTTAGACAGGCTCGTCTTGTTTCGACATTCAGTCTACAAAACGACTTCTGTGTCTAAGTCATTTACTGTGTACTATACTAGATCAATAGATGCACCGGTCATTTTCAAATTTTCCTATCTCGGAAATGTCCAGTACCACAAGCTTTCTCATACGGAAGTGCTTAGGCTGGAGTCCGAGCTCAGGAATGAGCTAAGAACCGTACAAAATTTTGAATAAGTCTGGTTTGTTCTTTTCAAGTAGAATTTCGAAAACCGGTTCGACAATCACTGTTGCCGCCTAAGTTTGCCAGTAAGTCGTAACGCCTCATAGACGCAGCCTTAACTTACTTAGAACTTCATCAGGACGACCACAATTCGGATAGTCCACTATTCCCAAAAACGAAATTTGTTTTGGCTCAATCAGAAAAGCGGAATTGTCACGTACAAGTGCAGCAAGATCTTTGTCGGCAAAAATTGCAAGCGTTTGTCCTATTTCCAGCGTCTCGCCAAAGGCTTCCGAAAAGAGCCCCCTCCAACCGTGATCCTCCAGCCTTCCAATCGTAGTGTGCAATGCTTTTGCCAAATCAGAGTACTCTGTTGGCTCCGCGCGAGGGTTTTGTTGATACTTAGGCCATTTGCCGTTCGTCGGTTTGCGGTATTCACCTTCGCGATGTCTTAGCGAACCTGAGTAGCTGATCGGCATGTTTGCGCTCCATTCGCGAGCACCAGTTGAATGGAAACCTTTCGATTTTCCTGACTTGAGAGCTACAGCGTCTTTCGTAGCAAGTCGGATTTCCTGAACCGCTGACCAAGTGATCTCGGACAGTTTCTTGTGGGCACTCATTTCTTTGCAAGTAGGAAAGAAGAAGGCTTTTGAGGGGCCGCTCAGCCTATCAAGTTCTTCGTCCGATACGGATTTGAAAGTCAGGGCGCTGTTACCGCCGACGACCTGATCGATGCGTTCTACCGCCCCGACAAAGAAAAAACCATCGAAGTCCCAGGTGAAAACCTCGCCGTCAGAAATGTTTGGGCGTTCTAAAATCAACCACCATCTGTCTAACTCATATACGAGTGCAGCAAGTGCATCCCAGCCACAAAGTCCGCGCCAATCTGCTTTTTGCAATTGTCCAAGCTGCTCTCGCAAGAAAGCGATGCGATCACTCGCGACGGCTGAACCAGCTTCTAAGATTTGCTCTTCGGTTGCGTCCAACGTGAACGAAGAGTGTTCTCGGACTGTCGGTACGCTACTGTACTTAAAAAAATGTGATTGCTCCCAAAACGTCTTACCTGCTTGCACGGCGTACCAAATATCGTCGTGGTCAGCGTCGTTGAATTTGTTCGGGCATTCGCCAATAAAGATCAACTCTTCACCTAGAGTGTTGAGTTGATCTGTGACCGTTTTGAGGACGGTGAGGAGTTCAGTTTCCCTAGCAATTTCTGTCATTTGGTCGTCGCCATTTCTTTTCTCGTGGGTTCAAAGTCCCAGCAATCGATAATCTCTCGCAGATCGGGAATTCTGCCAAAGGCTGTAAATATTGCTGCTTCTGCGATCCAGCCAAAATCTACGATCTTGCCGTCAGGCATTGTGCGAGGCTTCCCAAAGACTTTGCGAACAATCATTGGACCGCACGAATTCATCATCAAAGATAGTGCCCTCAACGGATCAGCTGACAGATAAGTTGTTGGGCTGAATAAAAATTCACAGACCGCATTGGCCTCTGGATGGGCAGATTGCGACAGGCGCCCTGAGACATATTGTGCGACCTTGCCGTATCCACTGTCAACGCGTCGATGGATCGGCGAAGGCAGCCGAGCGGAGTCTACAATGTCAAACCAGTCTTCTAGTGAAACCGCGTGTCCAAGGTCTTCGCAGACATGTTGCTCTACCAATTTCGCGGTATCCTGTCTGTGAGGGAAAGCGCGTGCTACTATGGCTGCGCCTAAATCAATGTGGTGCAAAACGACCCGATGCCGTCGATCCGCACAAGCAAATTTGGTTGAATCCATAAATTCGTGGACGGCCAAGTCTTTCTTCCAGTCATTGGTAATCGGCGCGCTTGCTTGCGCATGCTGAAATGGGCGCATTGGTTTTTATTTCTTTTCAATTGGATGCTGGTCGAAAGCAATAGTCAAAGCTGACACTCAAGCACTACGCAGCAAGAATCAAGGTTGGGCTAGTTCTGTTTTCTCAAAACTATAACCAATTGATCTAGTGCTTAGTTCGTTAGGGGAAGAATTTTGCCCAAAACGGTCGGATTGACAGTCAAATTCGGATATTTAGCAAAGGGAAAAGATCTGTTTTAGAGTTTATGGAAAAAAATGACGATTGCATTAAGTATGGCGGCCAGATCATCGAGGGCTGCATGAGTTTGCAGAAAGAATATTCAGTCTAGTACATGCATTGATTGATTGCTTTGTTTCGTTGCAAGCCGGCGCTCTAGTCGTTTGCATCTCTATAATGTTCTTGGACGCCGGTTTCTTCGCAGTTTTTTTAAGGGAATAGCCGTTTGGGCAATCGCACAACCATTCATACTTCTCATCGTTCTTGGTTCCATGCCATTGTTAGTTTTGTTGCGCATGGCTAAGGGCTTATTTTTCTTTAAACAACCTCTTCTCGTAGCCCACATAGCAGGAGGTTTGATCGGCTAAATAGCATCAGTTTTTTGCGTTTGAGGCCGCAACGGTAGATGTCGCTTGGGTGCGTATTCTGTCCATTGGGCTTCTTTCTGGAATTGCCGGTGATTGGACATGTTGGCTTATTGAAAAGCCGTTTTTTGACTCCAAGAATAACAAAAGCGGTCACTAGCGAAGCTGCCGCGAAGGTCAAAAAAGTCCGCAAAGCGGTCATTTAGCGGGTCCGCATGCGCTGCAAAGCAAGGAATGGCAAGTTCGATCCCGTTTGAACCGATGCCGCGTGTTACACGAGCGGCAGCTGTGCAATCACCAAAGACAGTTTTGCAGACCATTCAAGTGCGAATTCTCATAAAAGAGCGATTAGATCTAGCGCAACAGTTCGACGCCAGTGTTATTAAGTCGTATGCTTTTATTCATTTTTTTAGGATTTCTCAATGGGTTCGCGCTTACTTTGCGATTTGTTAGAAACCCGCTTAAAGCTTTCATCTGGGGAGTGATACTGGGAGTTGTCCCTTTGATTTTGCTAATGGGTCCGGCCAATGCTCCTGTTCAGGGCATTGGTTCGGTTCCGAACTTTGCTTTCTTCCCGCTCGGGCCCATAATGCTGGTTCCATTTGTGGGAAGCAGCGCGGCACTCGGCATGGCAGGCGCTGCAATTGTGCTGTGGATCGGATGCCAACAACCGAAGTGGGTCTCATGGGCGGCTGGGGTTGCAATCGCGGGGCTGACCGCATCGGTGACACTCTGGCCCGTTGCGCAGCGTGAAACTGCAAAGCGCCAAGTCGCTAAGGATCGAATTGTTCTGGCTGACGCGATCAAACGCGCAGATTTCAAGGGCACGTTATCTGGGCACAAAGTGGCATTTCCGGCCAGTCCTCGTTTAGCAGTGATTGATGACTGCGCTCCGGGAGTCCAAGCTGGGCTTTTCGGATGCACTACAAACCTGATCAACCCTGTTTCCATTTTAACAAAACCCGATGAAGTGCTCTTGAAAGAACGTAGAGATCCCATCGTTTTCCGCACTATCAGCATTTCAACGGTTGAACAGGACTGCCGCACGGGGAATGACTACTGCCTCACGCAAGAGAAAGTCGAGCGATGGTGCAATCAGGTCCGTCCTGACCAAGCCGATAGCATCTGGTGCCTTGATAAACGGCGATGCGATTTGGGTTCAGAACAGATGCTACGCCCGGCCCATCTGATCGCGAAGAACCAGAACTGGCCAAACGCTACGCTGACAGCGCACTCGGTCCCAGCCGCGTCACATGTTTCTACAGTCCGAACCCCAAGGAAACTGATCGACTTGGTGCTAGCTGTCGCCTTACGTTCATCATGGCTGATGGGGTGAGCGCTATCCTTGGTGCACGTCGCGAACAAATAATTTCAGACGATCCAGTGCTAATCGAACCGATAGAGTTGATCCCAAGCTACTGGGCAAAACTGACGGAAAATCGATAGCCGACATAGGTTCCCGCTGCAGCATCAGTCAATTTGGGCTCAAGCTTGTCACTCGTTGCGTCGTAGAGGGGATCAGGGCTTATGATACGAACCTGCCCCCTACCGGAATCGACCCCTTTTAGGAGCCATACTGCCAGTCACTGCGCGGAGTAGATCAATTCCTCAGGAACTTCGCTTCCAACTTCGTCAAACAACATCTTCCAAAATTGGTTCATCAACTCCCCAATATTCTGCCCCTTCTTAAAGGTGGTGCGAAAGGAAACTTCGTCTTCGTAAATTGGGCCTGGAAACTTTGAGAAATATCGCCGGTCGATTGCTAGGTGCAAACCGTTAGCACCCGAAATACCCATCTCGACAGTAAAGCTATCGCCATAGCCGAGCTTCTGGGCAGTGTCTATCATGCTGGCAATTGATCGATAGTACTCGCGCTGAATGGCCCCTGTAGGTAAGTACCGAATGGATTCTTCACCCTCATCCTCAGCGCTTGTCCACAAATCAGCGTAGTAGCAGTCCACTCCCCAAATTTCACGGTTTTTGAAAATTTGGGTGAAACCTATCAGGTCTCCATCGTTTGCGATACAATGTGAGACTGCCCCCCAACGATTGCGAGAACGACTGCATCCTCCTTCCGACAACAAAGGCCAAAGGCCGGCAGTGGCGTCTACTGCTTCCCGGCTGCTAATGTCCGGCAACTCTAGTTCAGGAATGAGCCTCGTGTAGACTACGCTCGCTGCGCCGCAGTAGGTATCATTCCGAACGTAGGGTCGATGCGCTGGGACGATGGGGTGATCCGATGTCCAGTAGGCGCCTCGAAAGTTGGTACTAGACACCTCTTGGTGTTGCGCGGTCTGCTTAGTCGATCCTTTCTTCAAATAAAGCTTGAGAATATGTGTCAGCTCTCTGGCAAGTTTTCTTTGCTCCGCGGAGATGGTGTCTTTGTCTGCGTCCGGGGGAAGGGAATATTGGACAGGATGGCGGCGAGTTCGAAGGTCGAAGGGGAGTTCAGTGGCCTCGCCGTAATGTGTGTTCATCAACTTGATGACAGCGGAGTCACCGAGTTTCCCATAAGAGTAACCGAGTTCGATGGCGACGTTGCTGTTAATGTGCTTTTTCTGAGCTTGCCCCGTGCCCACGAGGGAAACATCCGCGACAACAACATCTGATGAAGCGATCTTGTCGAGGATGACCCGAACGACGTCTGGCGATCCAAGGACGCCCTGGGTGTCCTGATCCACTTCAATATTTTCACGCTCTGCTTCATCAATATCTAGATCATCGCCTAACTTCCCAACAGCGAGTAGCAGCGCGTTATGGATGAAATTCTTGTTGATCTTGCGAGGGGCATCCATCTGCCACGAGTAAAATATTTTCATGAAAACGGCCTTCATTTATTGCTTTCGGCAAGAGTCGGGGAGGTGGCGCAGATGCGCAAAATGTAATCCCGCAAGCAGTAAACCGGCTTCCAAAGCAATTAGTTATCACTTTGTCCAATATCTGTAGAGGGAGTTGTCACGTTAATCGGGTAGCGATTGCCTCCTTGCTGTTTGCTACGTAGGTCACGGCGATGCAGACACCTTCCATCAGCTACAAGCGGCACCGGTTCCCGCCTTCGATCATTGCCCACGCGGT
>NZ_JBBGAZ010000017.1:0-42559 GCF_037478305.1 Cognatishimia coralii | reverse complement strand
CGCTGAGCTAATGGCGGCTGTTGACGAGTACATCCCACAGCCTCCACGTGCGACCGACCAGCCGTTCCTGATGCCAATCGAAGACGTGTTCTCGATCTCTGGTCGTGGTACCGTTGTGACCGGCCGTGTTGAGCGTGGCGTGATCAACGTTGGCGACGAAATCGAAATCGTTGGCATCAAAGACACTCAGAAAACCACCTGTACTGGTGTTGAGATGTTCCGCAAGCTGCTGGACTCTGGCGAAGCAGGCGACAACATCGGCGCGCTGCTGCGTGGTGTTGACCGTGAAGCCGTTGAGCGTGGCCAGGTTCTGTGTAAGCCAGGTTCTGTTCAGCCTCACACCAAGTTCGAAGCAGAAGCCTACATTCTGACCAAAGAAGAAGGTGGTCGTCACACCCCATTCTTCGCGAACTACCGTCCACAGTTCTACTTCCGGACTACTGACGTCACCGGCACCGTGAACCTGCCTTCCGGCACAGAAATGGTTATGCCAGGCGACAACCTGAAGTTCGACGTAGAGCTGATCGCACCAATCGCGATGGAAGCCGGTCTGCGCTTCGCGATCCGCGAAGGTGGCCGCACCGTTGGTTCCGGTGTCGTTTCCAAGATCACTGAGTAAGGACGTGGCTTGAGCCCGTAAGGGCTCAAACGCGGCCGGGCGGTAGGTGAATTGCGCAGCAAATCACCGAAAGCCATCAGGTTCGGTGGGGTAAAACCCAACCCTACGCAAGACTTATAGAAAGGCCGTCCTTTGGGGCGGCCTTTTTTGTTGAGGTTTTAACAGGCCAAGCGGCTTATTGCGCATGCAAATGCTTCAAAGGCTGCATTGTGTGCGTACTTGGATACAAACGTTCCATTGTCTGGATTTCGTTTGGCTTGATAGAATAGCCAAGAATACATTTGTTGAGGGTTAATTTTATGCGACTATTTTGCAGCCTAGCGACCGCGATTTTCGTCTCTGTTGTTTTGTCAAGCAGTATGCAGGCGCAGGACGCGGAACCGATGCTCACGAGCAAAGATCAAATTCGTCAGCTATACGAGGAAGCCACTGCCAACCAGAACACATTGCCGGCTCTTGTACTACAGGCGTTCATTGCGGGTGAAGACAGAAATTTCTACCAGAGGCCAATCAGTAGGTCGGTAATCACACAGCACGTTTCAATTCGGCATCTGCCTCCTAGTTCAGGACGGTTACAACAATTAGCCCTCGCTATCCTTATTGGTCGAGAGCTTTCGCATGAAGAGGTTGTGGAGTGGTTCGTGAGCCAGGTTTTTCTAGGACAATCTTGTTTCGGAGTGTCCAACGCAGCGGCAGCATATTTTGGTACGACTGTAGGAGAGTTGAAGCTTGAAGAAGCCGCCTATTTGGCTGCGCTACCTAAAGCTCCATTGCGGTTTCATCCTGTCGAGTCTTATGAGAGAGCTGTTGAGCGGAGGAATCTTGTATTGAAAGAGATGCTAAAAGCTGGGTTCATTTCATCTGAGGAAGCCAAACGCGCCATTCAATCCGAACTGAAAGTTATAGTACCTTTAGCTCGTTGCGAGGGCGATCAATAAGCGAAGTCTGCTAAAGTTGCAGATTTTGGAACTTTGGGCTCAAATTGGTCAATCAAGCTCAACGCGGAACAAGGTGCAAAGCATCACTGGGCAGCGCCCGACCTCCCGCACGGGATGGCGCTTTCGCCACCGTTTCGGCAAGCGTGCCGTTCAAATAATGCGGATAGATTAACTGCCACACACCGCCAGAGCGCGCTCACCCGAGGTCGGGCGCTACCCGGCCTGCACTCCTTCACAAAAACCCCTTGCCAACAAGGCCTTCGCGCCATATACCGCGCGAGTTCTCAATAGAACGCTAAGGCGGGGTGATTCCCGCCTTTTCGGGTTCGATGAGGGTTCGCGGTGGTCGCAGATCCTCCTCTCAACTCCAACGCCTAAAAAAGGCTGACGAAATGCAAAGTCAAAACATTCGCATTCGGCTGAAGGCTTTCGATTACCGTGTACTGGACGCCAGCACTCAGGAAATCGTTAACACTGCAAAGCGCACTGGCGCTGATGTGCGTGGCCCGATCCCTCTGCCCAATAAAATCGAGAAATTCACCGTTCTGCGTGGTCCACACGTTGACAAGAAATCTCGTGATCAGTTCGAGATCCGTACGCACAAGCGTCTGCTCGACATCGTGAACCCAACCCCACAAACCGTTGACGCGCTGATGAAGCTCGATCTGGCGGCGGGCGTTGACGTTCAGATCTCTGTATAAGGGGGCTGAACATGCGTTCCGGAATTATCGCGAAGAAAGTGGGCATGACCCGCTTGTTCATGGAAGACGGCAAGCAGATCCCTGTGACCGTTCTTTCCCTTGACGGTCTGCAAGTTGTAGACCAGCGCACCGCAGACCGTGACGGGTATACCGCTGTTCAGCTCGGCGCCGGTGCAGCCAAAGCCAAGCGTACCTCCAAAGCGATGCGTGGCCATTTTGCGAAAGCAAAAGTCGAGCCTAAGCGCAAAGTTGCAGAGTTCCGCGTCAGCGAAGACAACCTGATCGAAGTCGGCGCAGAGATCTCTGCCGAGCACTTTGTTCTGGGTCAGAAAGTCGACGTTGCGGGCACATCTATCGGTAAAGGTTTTGCCGGTGCGATGAAGCGCCACAACTTCGGTGGTCTGCGCGCGTCTCACGGTGTGTCTATCTCTCACCGTTCGCACGGCTCGACAGGTCAGTGTCAAAACCCAGGCCGCGTTTTCAAAGGTAAGAAAATGGCTGGTCACATGGGTGCGGTACGCGTTACCACGCAGAACCTGGAGGTTGTTAAAACCGACGCCGACCGTGGTCTCGTGTTCATCAAAGGCGCCGTCCCTGGCTCCAAAGGTGGCTGGGTGACCGTTAAGGATGCCGTCAAAAAGAAACTGCCTGAGAACGTGCCGTTCCCAGCCGCAGTGAAATCTGCTGCAACTGAAGCACCTGCTGAAGAAGCACCTGCGGAAGGTGGTGAAGCATGAAACTTGATGTGATCAAACTGGACGGCGGCAAAGCCGGTTCCGTTGAGCTCTCTGAGGACCTGTTCGGTCTGGAGCCTCGCGCGGACATCCTGCACCGTGTGGTCCGTTGGCAGCGTAACAACGCGCAAGCCGGCACTCACAAGGTAAAGACCCGCTCTGAGACCTCTTACTCCACCAAAAAGATCTATCGCCAAAAAGGCACCGGTGGCGCACGTCACGGTGACCGTAACGCGCCGATCTTCCGCGGTGGTGGTATCTATAAAGGCCCGGTTGTCCGGTCTCACGGCCACGACCTGCCGAAGAAGTTCCGCAAGCTGGGCCTCAAGCACGCTCTGTCCGCGAAAGCGAAAGCAGGCGAGCTGGTTGTGATCGAAGACGCAGCCGCAGAAGGCAAGACCGCTGCTCTGGCCAAACAGGTGAAGAACCTGGGCTGGAAACGTGCTCTGGTCATCGACGGTGCAGAAGCGAACGCAGAGTTCAAGAAAGCAGCCGCAAACATTGAAGGTCTGGATATCCTGCCAACAATGGGCGCAAACGTTTATGACATCCTCAAGCGTGACACTCTGGTGATCACCAAAGCAGGTGTCGAAGCACTGGAGGCTCGACTGAAATGAGCGCGAAGGCAGAACACTACGACGTGATCCGCAAGCCGGTCATCACTGAAAAAGCGACCATGGCGTCTGAAAACGGCGCGGTTGTCTTTGAAGTGGCGATCGACAGCAACAAACCTCAGATCAAAGAGGCCGTAGAGGCTCTGTTTGGTGTGAAGGTCAAAGCGGTTAACACCACGATCACCAAAGGTAAAACCAAACGCTTCCGTGGCATCCAGGGTAAGCGTAAGGACGTGAAAAAAGCATATGTGACGCTCGAAGAGGGCAACACAATCGACGTGTCCACCGGACTGTAAGTCGTTTTTTCACGATTGATTTGGAAAACCCCGGCCTCGGCTGGGGTTTTTCGCATTTGTTGATCCTGATCAGGGAACGCATCAGCTTAGGCACGTAAACTGACCTCAATGTGAGGAGTTAACGATGCTGAAAATAACCAAACCAAGTGACAATCGAGTGGATCTGGAACTTTCTGGAACGCTGGATGCTGAGAGTATGCGCGACGCCCTGTCTGAGTTGATTGAAAAGTCTGAAGGGGTGAGCGGCGGGAAAATGCTCTATAAGATCTCCGGTTTTGCTTTCCCAACCTTGGGGGCAATTGGGGTCGAGATGGGGTATCTGCCGAAACTCTTTGGGCTCTTGGGGAAGTTTGACAAATGCGCGGTGATGTCTGACGCTTCCTGGATCCGCACCGCTGCCGAGCTTGAGGGACGTATGTTTCCTGGCATCGACATAAAGGCCTTTGGGATGGAGGACGGCGATGCGGCAGAAGCGTGGCTGGCGCAAGGTCGCGCCGATTCGATGCCGGTTTAGCGGAGTTTCCCCTGTTTTCATTTGACCTAAAGAAGGGCGTCGGATAGCTGCGGTGGTGCTACGTTATAGTTTATCGACCTCTTCTCCTTCACCGGCGTTTTGCATTCGATCTTGCCAAGACGCTGGCCGGGCTGCCGCCTGATGTGGGCAGCATATTTATAGGAGACAACGGGATGGCCACTGGCACCGTAAAATGGTTCAACGAAACTAAAGGCTACGGCTTTATCGCACCTGAAGATGGCGGCAAGGACGTGTTCGTACACATCCGCGCGCTGGAGCAATCTGGCCTGCGCACGCTGGCGGACAATCAGAAGGTCAGCTACGAGCTGCAATCCGGCCGCGACGGCCGCGAAAGCGCTGTGGATCTGGCGCTGGTTTAAGCCGTCGCGATAAAGAGATTGAGGAACCCCTGCGCGAGCGGGGGTTTTTTGTAGGGTGGGTTTCCAACCCACCTTTTGCCCGGATTGGTGGGTTAAACCCCACCCTACGTCTCACAAGTTAGACCCTGCGCGGAATCAAGGCCGCAGGCCGCCGCGCCAAGCGCCGTCCCGCTCCCATGGGGCGGCGCTTTTGGATATGGTGTGGTGGCTGGAGAGGGCTGACGGGTTTGGCGGGGATAAAGGGCAAGAATGAAACGTTGAGAGCGCCACCCCGTGGGACAATGATGGTCAACTAAGGAACGTTAGCATTGGATGTTTTAATCAGCGCGAAGTTCAGGTTAGTTTGAGCTACCCTAATTTCTAAATAACAAAACAGAGTTTTCGATTTTGTCTATTTCAATTGTGCTACGCACTTCTGCAAAGACGAATGTTTTTCGTGATGCGGTTATTTCGACTATTGGCTCAGGACATCTTGATGAGGTACTAATTTGTTCTGGATTCTACCAAGAGAACTTTCAGGGTTCCCACTTTCAGGTAAGTGGAGAAGCAAGTTTCGCCAAAGTTTGCGCCGCAAGTAAAATAAGGCTGACAACAGTGGGTGTACATAACAATACTTGGAAGAGTTCATATAGAGATTTTCGCGACAATATGAAGGCTGCAGGTGTAGCAATTAATAGTTACTATAAAGCTGGATTGAAATGGCATGCAAAGGTGTACATTGGATTTAGAGGTGGTGATCCACTCGTTGGCATTGTCGGAAGCTCAAATTTGACGCGACCTGCTTTCTCCGTGACGAGTCCATTTAACAATGAGTGCGACGTGTATTTGTGGGACAGGAAATCTAAAATCAACGATGCGGCTTTGGCTGCTGCAGAGGCCGCGAGTAGCCAGATTTTGATTCGTGCTCCTTATGTCCCGCGTCTAAATGGCGGCCGAACAGTATCCCAAATCCTGAGTATGGTTCGAGACGAAGTTTTGAGCGAGGACTTGAAGGAGCTCTAACCCCATTGCCACCACCCCCCATCCCTGCTAAACGCAGCCATCGCTTCCGGCCTCAGATTCGTTCTGGGGCCTGTTGCTTTTTTCTTGGGCACCTTCGGGGGCCTATAACTTTGTCACCCGGACAGTCGCGCAAGCGGCCTAGATGGGGGGCTTACATCGCGGGTTAGGGACCTCATAAGCCCAGCTCGCACTGCTAAAACGGAAGACAGTAAACATGGCACTCAAGTCGTATAAACCGACGACGCCGGGCCAGCGTGGGCTGGTTCTGATCGACCGTTCGGAGCTTTGGAAAGGACGTCCTGTCAAATCCCTTACCGAGGGTTTGACCAAGTCGGGCGGCCGGAACAACACCGGACGGATCACTTCTCGTCGTCGTGGCGGTGGCGCAAAGCGTCTGTACCGGATCGTTGATTTCAAACGGAACAAGTTTGATGTCGCGGCAACTGTAGAGCGGATCGAATACGACCCGAACCGGACCGCGTTCATCGCACTCATCAAGTATGAAGATGGCGAGCAAGCCTACATCCTGGCGCCTCAGCGTCTGGCCGTTGGCGATCAGGTCATCGCGTCTGCGAAAGCGGACATCAAGCCGGGCAACGCAATGCCGTTCTCTGGCATGCCTATTGGTACCATCATCCACAACATCGAGCTGAAACCAGGCAAAGGCGGCCAGATCGCCCGCGCAGCTGGTACTTATGCTCAGTTTGTTGGTCGTGACGGTGGCTACGCTCAGATCCGCCTGTCCTCAGGCGAACTGCGCATGGTCCGTCAGGAATGCATGGCCACCATCGGTGCGGTATCCAACCCAGACAACTCTAACCAGAACTACGGTAAAGCCGGTCGTATGCGCCACAAAGGCATCCGCCCGTCCGTCCGTGGTGTTGTTATGAACCCAATCGACCACCCGCACGGTGGTGGTGAAGGTCGTACTTCTGGTGGTCGTCACCCAGTGACACCTTGGGGTAAGCCAACCAAAGGCAAGCGCACCCGCAACAAGAACAAAGCGTCGCAAAAGCTTATTATCCGCTCGCGTCACGCCAAGAAGAAAGGGCGTTAAGATATGTCTCGCTCTGTTTGGAAAGGTCCTTTTGTCGACTCTTATGTCCTCAAAAAGGCAGAAGCGGCTCGCGAAAGCGGTCGCAACGAAGTGATCAAGATCTGGTCCCGTCGTTCCACCATCCTGCCACAGTTCGTTGGCCTGACTTTTGGTGTGTACAACGGTCAGAAGCATGTTCCTGTTAACGTCACCGAAGAGATGATCGGTCAGAAGTTCGGTGAGTATTCTCCGACTCGGACCTATTATGGTCACGCGGCTGACAAAAAAGCGAAACGGAAGTAAGTCATGGGCAAGGCAAAGAACCCCCGCCGCGTGGCAGATAACGAAGCAATGGCAAAGCTGCGCATGCTCCGTACTTCCCCGCAGAAACTGAACCTGGTTGCTGGCATGATCCGCGGCAAGAAAGTTGAGAAGGCGCTGACCGACCTGACTTTCTCGAACAAGCGTGTCGCCGCAGACGTGAAGAAATGTCTTCAGTCCGCGATTGCCAATGCTGAAAACAACCACAACCTGGATGTCGACGAGCTGATCGTGGCAGAGGCTTACGTTGGTAAGAACCTGACCATGAAGCGCGGTCGCCCTCGGGCCCGTGGCCGTTTCGGTAAGATCATCAAGCCATTTGCTGAGATCACCATCAAGGTGCGTCAAGTTGAGGAGCAAGCCTAATGGGACATAAGGTAAACCCAATCGGTATGCGTCTTCAGGTCAACCGCACCTGGGACAGCCGCTGGTACGCGGACACGAAGGACTACGGCAACCTGTTGCTCGAAGACCTGAAGATCCGTGAATTCGTAAAAACTGAGTGCAAGCAAGCTGGTGTTGCACGTGTGATCATCGAACGTCCGCACAAGAAGTGCCGCGTCACGATCCACACCGCACGTCCAGGCGTCATCATCGGTAAGAAAGGTGCAGACATCGAAGTTCTGCGCAAGAAAATCGCCGCGATGACCGACTCTGAACTGCACCTGAACATCGTCGAAGTGCGCAAGCCGGAACTCGACGCGGCTCTGGTTGGCGAGTCCATCGCTCAACAGCTGGAACGTCGTGTGTCTTTCCGTCGTGCCATGAAGCGCGCGGTTCAGAACGCAATGCGTATGGGCGCACTGGGTATTCGTGTGAATGTTGCGGGCCGTCTTGGCGGCGCGGAAATCGCGCGGACCGAGTGGTACCGTGAAGGCCGCGTGCCTTTGCACACCCTGCGTGCAGACATCGACTATGCACATGCTGAAGCGATGACGCCTTATGGCATCATCGGGATCAAAACCTGGATCTTCAAAGGTGAGATCATGGAACACGATCCAGCAGCACGTGATCGTCGCGCTCAAGAACTCCAGGACGGCCCAGCACCTCGCGGTGCAGGTGGCGGTCGTCGCTAAGGGAGACTGATCAATGCTTCAACCAAAGCGTACTAAATTCCGCAAGATGCAGAAGGGCCGCATCAAAGGCGAAGCGAAGGGTGGCTCCACTCTGAACTTCGGCTCCTACGGCCTGAAAGCAACCACCCCTGAGCGTGTGACTGCGCGTCAGATCGAGGCAGCCCGCCGCGCGATGACCCGCCACATGAAACGTCAGGGCCGTGTTTGGATCCGCATCTTCCCAGACACTCCTGTGACCTCTAAGCCTGTCGAAGTTCGTATGGGTAAAGGTAAAGGTTCCGTGGATTACTGGGCGTGCAAGGTAAAGCCTGGCCGCGTGATGTTTGAAATCGACGGTGTCAACGACGAGATTGCGCGCGAAGCGCTGCGTCTTGCTGCGATGAAACTGCCGGTGAAAACCCGCGTTGTGGTCCGCGAGGACTGGTAAGGTGGTGGCGGGCTGAAGCCCGCCCTACGGCAAGAGATTGGCCCCCGGCGCGAAAGCGGCGGGGGTTTTCTTTTGGTTTAGACGTTCAGAAACCGAACGCCGTTCTCACGCCCACTTATAATTAAAACTCACCGAAATCCGCTCGTCTTCGGCCATATTCGTCGGCACTTCGTGGCGCAGATAGCTTTCCCACAAGAGCACATCTCCGACCTTCGGCGTTTCATAGATAAACGTCCGCAGATCCCGACGCGCGTCTTTGCGGCGGGGGGGATGGGCCATCATCATCGCGTGGCGCGGGTCTTCGAGTTTCAACGCGCTCGTGCCTTCCGGCATGGTCACATAGGTGGTGCCAGAGATCACGGAATGCGGGTGGATGTGGCTGCCGTGGCTGCCGCCTTCGGGCAGGATGTTGATCCAGAGGTCCTCCAGTTCCAGCGCGCGGCCGTCTAGGTCTAGTTCGAGGTCTTCGGCAAAAGCCGCGACATGCAGATCCAGCACTTTCACCAGATCCGCAAAGATCGGGAACCGCCAGGGCAGGTCGGTCAAGGACGCATAGGACGTGTAGCCCGGATAGTTGTTGGCCTCACACCAGTCATGGCCCGCGTCATCGTCTTCGGCGATCACAAGGCAGGATTGCTCAAGCTCCTGCGCGTCGATGGCGGGGGCGTGTTCTGACAAAGCAGCACGGTAGAGGCGGGTCACAAAGAGAGAGTCGATTTGGGCCATGGCCCCTCTTAGCGCCGCGCGCGTTTTGGGGGAAGGTTTAAAGCTCCTGTAAACAGCGGGCGGTATCAAAGGGTATGATTGCGCGTACATTTTCCCAGTTGATGCCGGTGCTGTTCCCAAGCTGGCGGTTTTTCATGACCGTCGGGCCGTCCCCGCGTGTGGAATATCGCGAGAAAGGCGGGGTGTGGCGCGAGAGCCATCCGAAGCCTGCGCATTTGTCGGTGGGGCAGATGGCCTTGCGGATGTTTTCCAATCATGCGCGCAATACGCAGCTTTATGCGGTGGCTTTGGCGGAGCGATTGGTGGCGGCACCGTGCGATCACAGTCGGGATGAACTGATGCGGTTGGTGGCCGAGGCGCATGGGTCGGCGGGACAGCTGCAGTTTCGATTGGTTTTTGTGATGCGGGAGGGAGAAGAGTTGATCTCGGAAGTGATCTACACGAGCGATTTGTTCTCGGCGGAGGCCTTCCTATGACGCTCGATCTGGCCATGCGTGTGACCGAGGTCATGCTGGCGCTTGCGATGATCCAGCAGGGCGCCGAGCATTTGTCGGGTAAGGGCAGGACGCTCTTTGCTCTGCGCATCGCTTTGTGTCTGTGGCTGCTGAGCGGGGTGGCGACGGGCTTTGCGTTTTTGGGGCTCTTTGCGACGTCGCTTGTGCATCTTCACCGGTTTGGTGGGCCTTACAATGGTGGTTCCGACAAGATGACGATCCTGATCGTGACCTGTCTGATGGTGGCGCGGCTCGGGCCGTCGCCCTTGTGGGCAGAGCTGGCGATGGCCTATCTCGCGGTGCAGCTGGTGCTGTCCTACTTCGTGTCGGGCTATGTGAAGATCGTGAAGCCTGAATGGCGGTCGGGGCAGGCCTTGGTGGATGTCTTTACCTTCTCGGCCTATCCGGTGTCAGAGAGCCTGCGCGGTTGGGCCGCGCGGCCGCGTCTATTGCAAGTTATGAGCTGGGGCGTGATGGGGTTTGAGGTGCTGTTCCCTCTGGCGTTGCTGCATCCATTGGCGCTATACGCGGGACTCGCGGTTGCCGCCACCTTCCACCTCGTAAATGCCTTTCTTTTCGGGCTAAACCGGTTTTTCTGGATCTGGATCTGTGCCTATCCGAGTTTGATCTGGTTTCAGGGGCGTTTAGAGGGCTTTACCCCTTAAAAACTTGAATAATTCCCTTGCCCTAACCCCTCAAACCCCATAGTAAGCGGCATCTCACGATTCCCGGCGACGGGATTCGTGTGTTTTTTGTTGGTCCACCAGGTCCAAGGGTCACCCTAAACATATTGTTAGGCGCCCTCTGGTGTAAGAGAAGGAAAAGGCGACATGAACGCCAATGAACTGCGTGATAAATCCGCAGACGAGCTTCGCGATGAACTCGTTAAGCTCAAGAAAGAAAGCTTCAACCTGCGCTTTCAGCAAGCAACCGGTCAGTTGGAAAACACTGCGGGCATCAAGGCAGCACGCCGCCAAGCCGCACGTGTAAAAACCATCCTGAACGAAAAAGCCGCTTCGGCCGCAGAATAAGGAGCTTGAGACATGCCTAAGCGTATCCTTCAAGGTGTTGTCACCAGCAACGCAAACGAACAAACCGTAACCGTGTCTGTCGAGCGTCGCTTCACACACCCTGTTCTGAAGAAAACCATTCGTAAGTCCAAAAAATACCGGGCGCACGATGAGAAGAATGCTTTCAACGTAGGTGACAAAGTTCGCATCATCGAATGCGCACCTAAGTCGAAAACAAAACGCTGGGAAGTTCTGGAAGCTTAATCAAACAAGCTTCCCGGACGACTTAGCAAAGTCGAAACCCTAGGACCACATGGCACGCATCGCCGGTCCTAAAGGTCGGGAGAAACCACATGATCCAGATGCAAACAAACCTGGATGTTGCTGACAACAGCGGCGCGCGCCGTGTTCAGTGCATTAAGGTGCTGGGTGGCTCCAAGCGTAAATACGCATCCGTAGGCGACATCATCGTCGTTTCGGTTAAGGAAGCCATTCCACGTGGTCGCGTTAAAAAAGGTGACGTCCGTAAGGCCGTCGTCGTGCGCACCGCAAAAGAAGTTCGTCGTGAAGACGGGACCGCGATCCGCTTTGATCGCAACGCAGCTGTAATCCTGAACAACGCAGGTGAACCAGTTGGCACTCGTATCTTTGGCCCAGTTGTTCGTGAACTGCGCGCAAAGAACTTCATGAAAATCATCTCGCTCGCGCCGGAGGTGCTGTAAGATGGCTGCTAAACTGAAAAAAGGCGACAAGGTCGTCGTTCTGGCCGGCAAGGACAAAGGCAAAGAGGGCACAATCTCTTCTGTTGATCCTAAGGCTGGCAAAGCAGTGGTAGACGGCATCAACATGGCGATCCGTCACACCAAACAGACCCAGACCTCGCAAGGTGGCCGCATTCCTCAGGCAATGCCGATCCAGCTGAGCAACCTGGCGTATCTGGACGCAAACGGCAAAGCGACCCGCGTTGGCTTCAAAGTGGAAGGCGACAAAAAGGTTCGTTTCGCGAAAACCACAGGAGACGTGATCGATGGCTGATACCTATACACCACGTCTGAAGTCTCAGTACACAGACTCCATCCGTACCGCTCTGAAAGAAGAGTTCGGTTACAAGAACGACATGCAGATCCCTAAGCTGGACAAAATCGTTCTGAACATCGGTTGTGGTCGTGCGGCTGTTAAAGACTCCAAAAAAGCGAAGTCCGCTCAGGCCGATCTGACTGCAATCGCAGGCCAGAAGGCGATGACCACCGTGGCGAAAAACTCCATCGCTGGCTTCCGTGTTCGTGACGGCATGCCGATGGGTGCCAAGGTGACCCTGCGCGGTGACCGCATGTATGAATTCCTCGATCGTCTGATCACCATCGCGATGCCACGTATTCGTGACTTCCGTGGTGTGAAGCCAAGCTTTGATGGCCGCGGCAACTTCGCCACCGGTCTGAAAGAGCACATCGTATTCCCAGAAATCGATTTCGACAAAGTCGACGAGAACTGGGGCATGGACATCATCATCGCAACCACCGCAAACACCGACGCCGAAGCAAAGAGCCTGTTGAAGCACTTCAACATGCCGTTCAACGCTTAAGCGCGGGAGAGGATATCATGGCTAAAAAATCTATGATCGCACGCGAGAAAAAGCGCGAAGCTTTGGTTGCAAAATATGCTGCCAAACGTGCCGCACTTAAAGAGATCGCAAACGACGAAAGCAAGCCAATGGAAGAGCGTTTCAAAGCGCGTCTGAAACTGGCGAAACTGCCGCGCAATAGCTCGGCGACACGTCTTCACAACCGCTGTCAGCTGACCGGTCGTCCTCACGCTTACTACCGTAAGCTCAAGGTCTCCCGTATCGCGCTGCGCGAGCTGGGTTCTGCTGGTCAGATCCCTGGCATGGTTAAATCTAGCTGGTAAGGAGAGAGCATTATGAACGATCCTATCGGTGATATGCTGACCCGTATCCGTAACGGTCAAATGCGCGGCAAGAGTACTGTCTCGACCCCTGCATCTAAACTGCGCGGCTGGGTTCTGGATGTACTGGCCGACGAAGGCTACATCCGCGGCTACGAAGCAACCACTGGTGCCGACGGCCATCCAGCATTGGAAATCAGCCTGAAGTACTTCGAAGGCACTCCTGTTATTCGCGAGTTGAAGCGGGTTTCTAAACCTGGTCGTCGCGTTTACATGAGCGTCAATGACATCCCAACCGTCCGTCAGGGCCTGGGTGTGTCGATTGTCTCCACCTCCAAAGGTGTGATGTCTGACGCAAGCGCGCGCTCCAACAATGTTGGCGGCGAAGTGCTTTGCACGGTCTTCTAAGGAGAAGCTGAATGTCTCGTATTGGTAAAAAACCGGTCGAGCTGCCAGCAGGCGTAACTGCCTCTGTCTCCGGCCAGACCATCGAAGTTAAGGGCCCAAAAGCGACCCATAGCTTCACCGCAACCGATGATGTGACCCTCGCAGTTGAGGACAACGCTGTCGCGGTTACGCCGCGCGGCAAGTCCAAGCGTGCACGTCAACAGTGGGGCATGTCCCGCACTATGGTTCAGAACCTCGTCACCGGCGTGACCCAGGGCTTCAAAAAAGAGCTCGAGATCGTTGGTGTTGGTTATCGTGCACAGATGCAGGGCAACACTCTGAAACTGGCATTGGGCCTGTCCCACGACGTCAACTTTGAAGTTCCAGCCGGCGTAACGGTCACCGCACCGAAGCCGACTGAGATCATCATCGAAGGCACCGATCCACAACTCGTTGGCCAAGTCGCGGCAAACATCCGCGAATGGCGTAAGCCAGAGCCTTACAAGGGCAAGGGCATCAAATACAAAGACGAGTATATCTTCCGCAAGGAAGGTAAGAAGAAGTAAGGACCAGACAAATGGCAAACAGCAAACGGGAACTGTTCCTCAAGCGCCGCCTGCGCGTCCGGAACAAACTTCGCAAGGTCAACGTTGGCAAGCTGCGCTTGTCCGTGAACCGCTCCAACAAAAACATCAGCGCACAGCTGATCGACGACGTTCAAGGCGTGACTCTGGTTTCTGCTTCCTCTTTGGAAAAAGACATCAGCAACGGCAAGAACAACATCGAAACAGCAACCAAAGTGGGCGCTGCGATCGCAGAACGTGCAGTCAAAGCTGGCTACACCGAAGCGTATTTCGACCGGGGCGGTCGTCTCTTCCACGGCAAAGTGAAGGCTCTGGCCGACGCTGCGCGTGAAGGTGGCCTGAAAGTCTAAGTACTGCGGAGGACGTTCGCGTCCTCCCGATGATCCGGGGGCCGTGTTTCGGCATGGCTCACCAGGATTGGATTTCACGGCGCCCAAACGCGCCAGAACACAAAGGAATGCCACATGGCAGAACGTGAAAACCGCCGGGGTCGCGGTCGCAACCGCGAAGAAGAAACCCCAGAATTCGCAGACCGCTTGGTCGCGATCAACCGCGTCAGCAAAACCGTTAAAGGCGGTAAGCGCTTTGGCTTTGCTGCTCTGGTTGTCGTTGGCGACCAAAAAGGCCGCGTAGGTTTCGGTAAAGGTAAAGCGAAAGAAGTACCTGAAGCGATCCGCAAAGCGACCGAGCAAGCGAAACGTCAAATGATCCGCGTCCCTCTGCGTGAAGGCCGTACTCTGCACCACGACATCGAAGGTCGTCACGGCGCAGGCAAAGTCATCATGCGCACAGCGCCAGAAGGTACCGGTATCATCGCCGGTGGTCCAATGCGTGCGGTATTTGAGATGCTGGGTGTTAAAGACGTTGTCTCTAAGTCCATCGGGTCTCAGAACCCTTACAACATGATCCGCGCAACCATTAACGGCCTGGGCAAGGAATCTTCCCCTCGTCACGTTGCAGCGCGTCGTGGCAAAAAAGTTGCTGACATCCTGAAAAAGGACGAAGCACCTGCGGAAGCAGAAGCGTAAGGAGCTTGATCAATGGCTAAGACTATCGTTGTAAAACAGATCGGGTCTCCGATCCGTCGTCCAGCAGATCAGCGCGCAACTCTGATCGGCCTGGGCCTGAACAAGATGAACAAAACCCGTGAGCTGGAGGATACGCCTTCGGTACGTGGCATGATCAACAAGATCCCACACATGGTGAAAATCATCGAAGAAAAAGACTAAGTTTCTTTTTCAACTAAAGCTTTGAAAAGCCTCCGATTTTTCGGGGGCTTTTTCTTTTTTTAAAAAAAAAGTTTGGGAATGCGGGAATAAAATCCGCCCCTGCTCGTAAGTGAAGTATCCGCTGCATGAACGCAGCCCAGTTTTTTACTTAGGAGCCCAAACAATGAACCGTTTTATGATTATCGCGACTGCCGCTGCTTTGTCCGTCACCGCCTGCACCTCTTATGCAGCGGGCCATGGCCACAAAGATGTGAAACTGTCTGACGCAGGCTATTTCACCGATGGTCACGACATGACGCTTTACACCTTTGACAAGGACGATGCTGGCAAATCCAACTGCAACGCAGGCTGCGCCAAAGCTTGGCCTCCACTGATCCTTGAAGGCAAGGCCGACGCGCTGCCCGAGGGCTTCAGCGTGATTTCCCGCAAAAATGGGGATCAACAGGTAGCGTATAACGACCAACCTTTGTACCTTTGGGTACAAGACAAGAAGCCTGGTCAAACGACAGGCGACGGCGTCGGAGGCACCTGGCACATCGCAAAGCCTTAATCGGTTTTGCTGGCGGGCGGCTTCCCCGGGCCGCTCGCCGCCCTTTTACGGAGGCCCTTTATGGCCACATTTGATGCGCAGCTTAAGGAGTCGCTCCCGCACCTATGGAGGTATGGGTTTTCGCTGACCCGCGCGCATCACCAGACAGATGATCTGGTCCAAGACACGGTCGAAAGAGGCATTCTCAAACGCTCCCTCTGGGACGCGCTACACCCTCTCAGGCCATGGCTCATGAAAATCGAACTCAACATCTTTCGTGACAAATACCGTGCCAAGGCGCGCGCGCAGGAAGTGGCGATGGAGGACGATTTCGATATCGGCGCGGATGATCGCACCATTGAGGCCCGCTCGGAACTGCGCGCTGTGATGAAACGCATGAACGACCTGCCCGATGAGCAACGCCAACCGTTGTTGCTGGTCTCAATTGGGGGCCTCAGCTACGCGCAGGCCTCCGAGGTGCTGGACGTTCCCATTGGGACGATTATGTCTCGGATATCGCGGGCGCGGGCGTTTTTGAACAAAGAGGCGGCCCCTCAGGTGCCCGGCATTCGGAGCGCGACATGACGGACTATCGCAACATAGAAGAAAAGATCAGCGCCTATCTGGACAATCAGATGTCTGAGGCGGATCGCGCCGCGTTTGAAGCCGAGATGGAAGCGGACCCAGCGCTGGTTGCCCGCATTGAGAGGTGGTCCGCGACCGATCAGCTCTTTGCATCGTCCATTCCGACGCCATCAGATGCTCATTTGGATGCGCTTATTTCGGCAAGCTCAGCGGCCAATGCAAATCGATGGCCCGGCCTGCGGATCGCCGCCATGCTCGCGGTCTTCGCCTTCGGCGGAGTCGGGGGCTATGGCCTCAGCCAATTCACGACAAACCCTCAGACCACCATCATCGTGCAGGCCACTATGGGCGCGACCAATTCTCACCGCGTCTTTGCGGCCGAGAAACGCCACGCGGTCGAGGTGACGGCGGATGAGACCGAGCACCTACAGACTTGGCTTGCGGATCGGATGGGCCGCGAGATGACGGTGCCCAATCTGTCTGCCTTTGGTCTGACCTTCCTTGGCGGACGCATGCTGCCCTTTGATGACCGCGCAGCGGCGCAATACATGTATGAAACCGCGGATGGCAAACGCGTCACCCTTTTCATGACCCGTCTCGATCAGGACGAGACCACCGACGTGCAGGTGCTGGAAGACCAAGGCCTGACGTCCCTCAGGTGGCAAAGCGGAGAATGGGTGTTCATTCTGACCGCACCATTGGAGCAACAGCAATTGGCTCCAATGCAGATCGAAGTGCGCGATACCCTGCTCTAAAACAGAACACCCAAAACAGCTATGCAAATGGCGCATAGCGGCCTGACGCTTTTGGCGATTGTTGGGTTGCGATCCGCGCATTAATTAATGGCGTAAGTGGAGGAGAGATAAACACTGGCCGGGTTCCGGTCACCGTATGAAGGATTAAGTCCATGGCTAACGCTGTATCTGTCGCCCCATCTGCAAACCCAGTTGTCGCCTATGTGCGCTCTGCAATTTCCTCCGTTCAAGAATACCTGGCACGCCGCGCGGAATACAACAAAACCGTGTCCGAGCTGCAGTCCCTGAGCAACCGTGAACTGGCGGATCTGGGCTTGTCCCGCGCGTCTATCTCTAGCATCGCTTACGAGCACGCGTACCTGAAGTAATCAGGCCAACACTCCCCAAATTTTAGTCGCCCTCGCGTCGTCGGGGGCGATTTTGTTTTTAAAAGCAGGCTTTCAGCGGGATTGAGTGAGGCTTGTCGACCAACCGCCGTAGCCTTGCATTTTCTGCATAGTGCTACAGCGGGAATGTGCGTTGTTTGGGCGCTAACATGGCGCTATCTGAAGCGTGTCAAAAGGACAAACACAAGATTGCCGGAAAATACGTTCCGGTCCGAAATTAAAGGAAAATATCATGGCACAGGCCATCACAAACATCGAAACGGATTTTGGCTTTGCACGTCGCGTGCAGGCTTTCATTGCAACCTATCGCGAAGCACGCCTTGAGCAGCAGAAGTTCAATGAAACTTTCCGCGAGCTCAACGGTCTGAGCGACCGCGAACTGGCCGACATCGGCATCCGTCGGGGCGACATCGAAGACATCGCCCGCGCACATGTTGCAGGCAAGTAAAACCACCACTCACGGTTCAAAGAACGCTCTCAAATCTTGAGGGCGTTTTTTTGTGCCTCGGCTTATTCTGAAAGATAGACCCAGGTCTTTAGGTCGACAGGAGTTGTTTCGCAGTCCGCCAGTACAAGATCGCGCGCGACAAACGGCCCCGCACGCCGGCTTTCAGGGGCGCTCGCGAGGCATAGTTCCGGGACGGCGGCCAGCCGCAGTTCCGCCGTGTCTGACCAGGTAAAAACCTGTCCCGCGCCACCGGTGCAACGTGTCAGCGCAAATCCGTTTGCAACATCAAGGCAAAGGTCGTCAAAAGTGGCGGATTTGATCTGCCCTTGATCGGCATACATGAACTGAACATCCCCGCCGCGCGGTTTGCAGGAATGCAAATGCGCGCGATCAGACAGGCCGCGGCCAACTGTATCCAAACAATATCCCAGCGCGTCAGGCTCATCCAAATTGTCGGCCAGAAATAATACCGGCGCAGGCGTCTGCAGCGCTGGAATCTCGGCTAAAGCTGCTACCGGCAACAAGGCGCATAGGGCGATTGAAACTGCTTTCATGTCGATCTCCTCTGATGGTCAGAGATTAAACGGCGCACGCGTCAATTTCCGTCGCGCGACCTGTGGCTTATGGGCGGTTCCAATAAAGCAGCCCACGCTTGCATTGGTCAAAACGAAGGTCTATACGCCCCCGGTGGCGAGTCTCGTCACAGAATCAACAATCAAGAAAAGCCGTGTTTGGCCCGCTTACGCTTCAGGGGTCAGTTCCGGCAAAGGAGAAGCGATATGAAACTGCACGAGTTGCGCGACAACCCAGGTGCCGCCAAGAAACGTATGCGCGTTGGCCGTGGTCCGGGTTCCGGCAAAGGTAAAATGGGTGGCCGTGGTATCAAAGGCCAAAAATCCCGTTCCGGTGTTGCAATCAACGGTTACGAAGGCGGCCAAATGCCTTTGTATCAACGTCTGCCTAAGCGTGGCTTCAACAAGCCAAACCGCAAGGCATTCGCTGTTGTAAACCTGGGCCTGATCCAGAAATTCATCGACGACAAGAAACTGGACGCATCCGCGACCATCACCGAAGAAGCTCTGGTTGCTTCCGGTCTGGTCCGCCGCGTGAAAGACGGCGTTCGCGTTCTGGCGAAGGGCGAGATTTCCGCGAAAGTTACTATCGAAGTGACCGGCGCATCCAAATCTGCCGTTGAAGCTGTTGAAAAAGCGGGTGGCTCTCTGACAGTCACATCCGCGGCAGCAGCTGAATAAGAGGTTGTGAGCGGGCAATTGACCGCTTACATAGTCCTCTGAGTTTTCTTAGACGCCGCCAGAGCCGAAAGCTCTTGGCGGCGTTCGCATTCAAAGAGAGATCCTAATGGTATCTGCAGCAGAGCAAATGGCGGCGAACACCAGTTGGTCCGCATTGGGCAAAGCGACTGATCTTCGCAACCGCATCTTTTTCACCATCGGGCTGTTGATCGTTTATCGTCTCGGCACCTTTATTCCGGTGCCTGGTATCGACTCGATCGCGCTTCGTGAATTCATGGAACAGGCCGCTGGCGGTATCGGTGGTATCCTGACCATGTTCACCGGCGGCGCCTTGGGCCGGATGGGGATCTTTGCTCTGGGCATCATGCCTTACATTTCGGCCTCGATTATCGTTCAGCTTCTGACCTCGATGGTTCCAGCCCTGGAGCAATTGAAGAAAGAAGGCGAGCAGGGCCGTAAGAAAATCAACCAATACACCCGCTATGGTACGGTGTTCTTGGCGACGCTGCAGTCCTACGGTCTGGCTGTTTCCCTGCAGTCGGGTGAGCTTGTCACCAACCCAGGCGGCTTCTTTATCGTGTCCTGCATGGTCACGCTGGTTGGCGGCACCATGTTCCTGATGTGGTTGGGTGAGCAGATCACCGCGCGCGGCATCGGCAACGGTATCTCTCTGATCATCTTCGTGGGCATCATCGCCGAGATCCCAGCAGCCTTGGCGCAGTTCTTTGCCTCTGGTCGCTCTGGTGCGATCAGCCCTGCTGTGATCGTTGGCGTGATCGTCATGGTCGTCGCCACCATCGCCTTCGTGGTCTTCATGGAGCGCGCTTTGCGCAAAATCCACATCCAATACCCACGCCGTCAGGTCGGGATGAAGATGTATGACGGTGGCTCGTCCCACCTGCCTGTTAAGGTCAACCCATCAGGCGTTATCCCTGCGATCTTCGCGAGCTCTTTGCTGCTCTTGCCAACAACGATCTCGACGTTTTCTGGCAACAACACCGGCGTGATTATGTCGACCATTCTGGCCTATTTTGGCCCGGGTCAGCCGCTCTATCTGTTGTTCTTCGCTGGCATGATCGTTTTCTTCGCGTATTTCTACACCTTCAACGTCTCCTTCAAAGTCGATGACGTTGCGGACAACCTGAAGAACCAAAACGGCTTTATTCCTGGCATCCGTCCAGGCGCGAAAACGGCCGAGTATCTTGAGTATGTTGTGAACCGCGTCTTGGTTCTGGGTGCTGGCTACCTTGCGGCAGTTTGTCTCCTTCCAGAGATTCTCCGTGGCCAACTGGCAATTCCTTTCTATTTTGGCGGCACCTCCGTGCTGATCGTTGTCTCGGTCACCATGGACACCATTCAACAGGTCCAAAGCCACTTGCTGGCGCATCAATATGAAGGCCTGATCGAGAAATCACAGCTGCGCGGAAAAGGGAAACGACGCGGCAAAAAGGGAGCTGCTCGTCGATGAATATTATTCTGCTTGGCCCACCGGGCGCAGGTAAAGGGACCCAAGCGGGTCACCTGGTTGAAACCCGCGATATGATCCAACTGTCCACTGGCGACATGCTACGTGCCGCCAAGACGTCTGGTACCGAAATGGGCAAGCGCGTGGCCGAGGTAATGGACCGCGGCGAGCTGGTCACCGACGAAATCGTCATCGGCCTGATCCGCGAAAAGCTGGAAGGCGACAAAAAGGGCGGCTTCATCTTTGACGGCTTTCCTCGGACGCTCGCGCAAGCCGATGCGCTTGAGGCGCTGCTGAATGAGTTTGGCGAAAAGCTGGACGCAGTGATCGAGATGCAGGTTGAGGATGATGTCCTCGTGGAACGCATCGTAGGTCGCGCTCGTGACGCGGTTGCAGCCGGTGGAACTGCGCGGGCGGATGACAATGAGGAAAGCCTCAAGATCCGCCTGATGGAATACTACAAAAAGACCAGCCCGCTGATTGGCTACTACCACGCCAAGGGCGATCTGCAGTCCATCGATGGGCTTGCATCGATCGAAGAGGTTCAGGGCTCGATTGCCAAGATCCTCGGCTAAATCCAGCCAAAGAGATTTGGAAAAGCCCTCGGATTTCCGGGGGCTTTTTCTTTTTTCGAACTTTCTCAAAAAAGTTTTGAATAGTTTTCCGACCCGGCGCGTTGACCTCTCAGAACGGAATACGACGGAATACAAATCCTTGGGAGGAAACACCATGAAAAAACTGATGACAGCAGCCGTAGCAGCTGTGGTTCTGGCGGCACCGGCCTTTGCTGGGGGGCACGCAGCCTGGAAATCTGTTGGCGATGAAAGTCTGATCGCATTCGGCTCTGTAAAGAAGGATGTCGTGGGCGAAGTTCACACTTTTAGCGATGTTGCGGGCACCGTCAGCGACAGTGGCGACGTTGCGATTACCATCCAGTTGGGCTCTGTTGAAACCAATATCGACATCCGCAACGAGCGTATGATCGAACATGTCTTTAAGGGTATGGACGCTGTTGCCGAACTGAATGGCTCTGTCGATATGGATGACGTGAGCGAGCTTGCTGTCGGCGCGACCACCGTCACAGATTTCGAAGGCACGCTCAGTCTTGCAGGTGTCACCTCGGACATCGAAACCGAGCTTTTTGTTGCGCGCCTTTCTGAGGACCGCGTTCTGGTCACGACCTCTGACATCATCATGCTGTCCACCGCGGATATCGGCGTGAATGCAGGCGTCGATAAGCTGATGGAGCTGGCCAAGCTGCCGGGTATCACCCGCGTCAGCCCGGCGACCGTTCGCATGGTCTTTGAAAAGTAATCCCACCGTTCCGGGGTGTCGCGTCCCCATGAGGCACCCCGGGGCAAATTGGAGTATGACGATGAAGAAAATTGCACTTATGGCAGCGGCACTGGCCGCTCTGTCGACGGCAGCAATGGCTGAAGGCGATATCAAAGCGGGCAAGAAGGTCTTTAAGAAATGCAAGGCCTGCCACAGCCTAAAGCCAGCGGACAACAAAGTTGGACCAACGCTTTACAACATCATTGATGCAGCCTCTGGCGCGAACCCGGATTTTCGCTACTCCAAAGCGATGGCCGAGGCGGGTTTGACCTGGGACGTAGAAACGCTGTCGGCGTTTCTGACCAAGCCCAAGGATGTTGTGCCTCGAACCTCGATGGCGTTTTCAGGTCTGAAGAAGCCCGAGCAAGTTGACGATCTGATCGCCTATTTGCAGAGTGAAATGGAAACCGAGTAGTCCAAGGAAGCCTCTAACAGCGAAATGCTAAGATCTTTGCGTCGCCAGAACCCTCAAAAAGAGGTTCAAGCTGGATTGCCCGAGGTCTTCCCCCGTATCTGGCGCTATGCGTTTTCCCTCACAGGGTCCAGAGACGGCGCGGATGACCTCGCCCAGGCAGCCTGTCTGCGCGCGATTGAAAAGGCCAGCCAGTTCAAGGTGGGCTCGCATTTGGACCGTTGGATGTTTCGGATTACGCATAATCTTTGGATCAGTGAATTGCGCAAAGACAGGGTTCGCAAAGGAGGGGGGCTGCCGGTGATCGACGTATCCGAGATCCCCGACCCAGCGCAAAACCCGGAACGTGCTTACGATCGCAAAGAGGTGCTGAAATCTGTGCTAGGCTTGCCAGAGGCCCAGCGGGCCACGGTATTTCTGGTCTATGTCGAAGGCTACTCTTACAAGGCCGCGGCAGAAATACTAAATATACCCTTGGCAACGGTCATGAGCCGTCTTGCCACCGCACGCGCAAATTTGGGACGCAAGTTTCGCGACCACGAAGGATTGAGCAATGCAAGATAGACATTTCTCGGACGAAGAACTCGTCGCCTTTTTGGACGGCGAAGAGGATTACGCGCCCGTCGATGCGATCCGCGAGGCTTTGCGGACGGATCGCGCTCTGGCCGCACGTCTGGATGCGCTCAAACTGGATATGGACGCTCTGGCGGACAGTTTTGAGTTACTGCAGGCGCCGGATCTAGAGCTTGAGACGATGACACCCGCTGCACCGCGCCGCGCTTGGGGCGGGCTTGCTGTCGCGGCCAGCCTTGCACTGGCGATTGGATTTGGTGCGGGGTCGTGGAATGCGTCCAAGCCTCTTGAGGGCTGGGTGGCCTATGTGGCGGCCTATCAGGCGCTTTATACCCATGCGACGCTGGATCATATCGCGCAGACACCTGAACAGCATGCGACTGAACTGGATCGTGTATCTTCAGTGATCGGCAAGGACTTTGCACTCGATCAACTGACGGCCTTTCCCGAAGTGGACTACAAACGCGCGCAGGTGCTAGCCTTTGAAGGGCGTCCTTTGGTGCAATTGGCCTTCGCCAGCAAAACCGGGGTTCCGATTGCGTTGTGCATCATTCGGTCGGACGATCCCGAGATGGCTGCAGGGATGGTGGAAACAATGCGCCTTGAGGGCCTCAGCTCTGCCGTCTGGAGTCACGGGGACTATGAATACCTTCTGATCGGCGGCACCGAAGACGGATTGATCAAACGCATGGGGCAGGCCTTTCAATCCATGGAGATCTGACCTATCTGACTACAGAGCTTTGGTGAATTTTGCCGAGCGCAAGGAATAGGTTGATAAACGGTTGACCCAGCCTTGTTTCCCCCTTAAAGCAACCCATCTCCTTCGGAGAATCAAATTCGGCAACGTGGGTCGCTCCCACCGCGCAGAGCACCTCGATCAGCTATAGCCCGACGGTACAAACGCCTCGGGCTTATGTTGTGAAAAAAGGTTCTGGAGCTACGGAACCGCAACGAAAAGGAAAGACATACGTGGCACGTATTTCTGGCGTGAACATCCCGACGCATAAGCGCGTCCCGATCGCCCTCACTTATATCACCGGCATTGGCCATACTTCCGCGAAAGCGATCTGCGAAGCAGTCAACATCGACGAAACCCGTCGTGTGAACGAACTGTCTGACGCAGAGGTTCTGGCCATCCGCGAGCACATCGACGCAAACTACACCGTAGAAGGTGACCTGCGCCGCGAAGTGCAAATGAACATCAAACGCTTGATGGACCTGGGCTGCTACCGCGGTCTGCGTCACCGTCGTAACCTGCCGGTTCGCGGTCAGCGTACCCACACCAACGCTCGTACTCGCAAAGGCCCTGCAAAGGCCATTGCTGGTAAGAAGAAATAAGGGAGGGTCTGACCAATGGCACGTGATCGTCGCGTAACCAAGCGTAAGGAACGGAAAAACATCGCAGCAGGCGTTGCGCATGTGAACTCTTCCTTCAACAACACCAAGATCCTGATCTCTGACGTTCAGGGCAACGCAATTTCCTGGTCCTCTGCGGGCACCATGGGCTTTAAAGGCTCTCGTAAGTCTACGCCTTATGCCGCTCAGATGGCTGCGGAAGACGCGGGCAAAAAAGCACAAGAGCACGGCGTTAAGACCCTTGAGGTCGAAGTTCAGGGTCCAGGTTCTGGCCGTGAATCCGCACTGCGCGCTCTGGCTGCGATCGGTTTCAACATCACCTCGATCCGTGATGTGACCCCAATCGCGCACAACGGCTGCCGCCCACCAAAGCGTCGCCGCGTCTAATAGAACTACCCGCTGGGGCCCTGCAATTTTGCACGGCCCCAGTCCGTCATTTTGAAACCTCGGGCGTTTGACCCTGATTGATCATGGGGGTTGAACAAGAATGGAGGGACGCATGATCCACAAAAACTGGGCAGAACTTATCAAGCCAACCCAGCTTGAAGTTAAACCGGGCAATGACCCGATGCGCACGGCAACCGCCATCGCAGAACCTCTGGAGCGCGGTTTTGGCCTGACGCTCGGCAACGCGCTGCGCCGCGTTCTGATGAGCAGCCTGCAAGGCGCGGCCATCACCTCCGTTCAGATCGACAACGTTCTGCACGAGTTCTCGTCGGTCGCAGGCGTTCGCGAAGATGTCACCGACATCATCCTGAACCTCAAGCAGGTTGCTCTGCGCATGGAAGTCGAAGGCCCTAAGCGTCTGTCGATCAATGCCAAAGGCCCTGGTGCGGTGACTGCGGGTGATATCTCTGACTCGGCTGGCATCGAAGTTCTGAACAAAGAGCACGTTATCTGTCACCTCGATGACGGCGCGGATCTTTACATGGAACTGACCGTCAACACCGGCAAAGGCTATGTCTCTGCGGACAAAAACAAGCCCGAGGATGCACCAATTGGCCTGATGCCAATCGACGCGATTTATTCTCCGGTCAAGAAAGTGTCCTATGACGTTCAGCCGACCCGTGAAGGTCAGGTTCTGGATTATGACAAGCTGACGCTGAAAATCGAAACCGATGGCTCTATCACCCCTGAGGACGCGCTGGCATTCGCTGCTCGCATCCTGCAGGATCAGCTGTCTATCTTCGTGAACTTCGACGAACCAGAAGCCGCTGGCCGTCAGGACGAAGACGATGGTCTCGAGTTCAACCCGCTTCTGCTGAAGAAAGTGGACGAGCTGGAACTGTCCGTGCGTTCCGCAAACTGCCTGAAGAACGACAACATCGTTTACATCGGCGATCTGATCCAGAAGACCGAAGCAGAAATGCTGCGCACGCCGAACTTCGGCCGCAAGTCTCTGAACGAGATCAAAGAAGTGCTCTCTGGCATGGGTCTGCACCTCGGTATGGACGTGGACGACTGGCCACCAGACAACATCGAAGATCTGGCGAAGAAATTCGAAGACGCGTTTTAAGCGTCGCGAAACACGGGTAGGGCGGGCTTTAGCCCGCCACCCACCTCAAATGCCCGGACATCCGGGGAAGATATGGGCAATCCCGCCCCAAGGAGAGCTTCTCGCCACGCATGAGAAGCCAGACAAAGTACCGGCCAAGCAAGGCCACTGAAAAAGGAATGAAATTATGCGTCACGCACGTGGTTACCGCCGCCTGAACCGTACACACGAACACCGTAAAGCGATGTTCGCGAACATGGCGGGCTCTCTGATCGAACACGAACAGATCAAAACAACTCTGCCAAAAGCAAAAGAACTGCGCCCGATCGTTGAAAAACTGATCACCCTGGGCAAGCGCGGCGATCTGCACGCACGCCGTCAGGCAGCCGCTCAGCTGAAGCAAGACAAGCATGTTGCGAAACTGTTCGAAGTCCTCGGCCCACGTTTTGCTGAGCGTAAGGGTGGCTACATCCGCGTTCTGAAAGCGGGCTTCCGCTATGGCGACATGGCGCCAATGGCGATCATCGAATTCGTAGAGCGCGACGTTGATGCAAAAGGCGCAGCTGACAAAGCGCGTCTGGCCGAAGAAGAAGCGGCTGCAGAATAAGATTGAGATCCTTAGGATCTGTGGAAAGCCCGCCCAACCGGCGGGCTTTTCATTTTACACCGATCAAACCGCGCGCTTTGCGGCGCATGTGGCGATTGTAGATAATCCGCGCGACGATATTGGCGTATCCCCAGCTACAAATGTGATAAATGCCGGGCACACGGGTAATGCGCGCGGCGAGCCGGTATCTCGGCATCTGCTCCCAAAGGACAAGAAACGCATCCCATCCGACAAAAAGCTGCCCCTTGTGCATCACATGCAAAAGACGGGTCGCCTCATCCTCGGTGACGCCCCATTCCGCCAGATCGATTTGATTGAGGTCTTCAAAACCGACCGGCAGGTCACGTTGTTTCGAGTAGTCCTCATAGTGGCACATCTCGGCGCTACAGACCGGGCAATCGCCATTATAAAGCGCGCGGGTGTCGGGGGACTGGGACATGGTCTTTCTCCACCTGGTTCACCTCAGATATAGGTCGCAGCAATGGTGACGGCAACGCGCAAGGACGTCTTGCCGCATCTCCTCTGGTCTGAGACCCAGAAATTATTGCTCCACATCCTTTAGGCTTTTGTGCAGGTTAACGGCAGCCAGACATAGGACGCCCAAATGCCGCTTACTCTTCCAGAAAAAATCGAAGGCCCAGCCGCTTGGATCGGCGCCGATATGCAAAGCAAACAAGATGTCTGGCTCTATCACCTTTCTCCGACCGAGATCGCCGACATAGAGGCCGCAGCACGTCACTATCTGTCTTTGGGCCGCGATATCGGTGAAATCCGCCAAGAGGATTTTCCACTGCGGGTGTTTGACGCACATTTGGCCGCCCTGAAGCAAACCCTAATCAATGGCCACGGCTTCGAAGTCCTGCGGGGACTGCCGATAGAGCAATACACACAAGAAATGTGCGCCGCGATCTTCTGCGGGATTGGCGCGCATTTGGGCTCGGCTCGGTCTCAGAATGCGGATGGGCATATTTTGGGGCATGTGCGCAATATCGGCGCGGATCCAAATGACCCGAATTCACGCATCTACCAGACAGCAGCGCGTCAGACCTTTCACACAGACAGCGCCGATATCGTTGGGCTGATGTGTTTGCGCGAAGCCAAAGAGGGCGGGGACTCGCTCTTGGTCAGCGCGGAAAGCATCTACAACCGCATGCGCGCGGAACGTCCGGACCTGCTGAAGCTCTTGTTTGACCCGATCGCCACCGACCGCCGCGGAGAGGTGCCCGAGGGGATGGAGCCCTTTATGACCATCCCGCCGCTGATCTGGCATGAGGGCAAGCTGACCGTGTTTTATCAACGGCAATATATCGACAGCGCCCAGCGTTTCCCCGAGGCAATGCGTCTGACGCCGGCCCATATCGAGGCGCTGGATATGTTTGATGATCTGGCCAACGATCCAAGCCTTCACCTGACCATGCGCCTTGCGCCCGGAGATTTGCAGTTCGTCTATAACCACGCCCAGCTACATGACCGCACAGGTTTTACGGACTGGCCTGATCCCGCAGAAAGGCGTCATTTGTTTCGCCTGTGGCTGTCTCCGACCGGTGACCGTCCACTGCCAGAGGTTTTCAAACAGCGCTATGGCAGCATCGAGATTGGCAATCGCGGTGGGATCATCACCTCAAAGACTCGGCTTCACGCACCGCTCGATTGATCCGCCAAGAGTTTGCGCAGATCGCCTCTGATGATCTTGCTTGTGGTCGTCAGGGGCATCTGATCAATGAAATGCAGCTCGCGGGGATATTCGTAGGCGGCCAGTCGTGTCTTTACATAGTTGCTGATGTCCTGCGCCAGCTCGTCTGAGGGTGCATAGCCCTCGGCTAGTTGGACGAAACCGGTCACGATCTCTCCGCGCATCTCATCCGGTTTGCCGACCACGCCTGCCATGGCCACGGCTGGATGGGTCAGAAGACAATGCTCGATTTCTGCAGGGCCAATGCGATAGCCGCTCGAGTTGATCACATCATCATCGCGCCCAACAAAAGCAATGCGACCGGTGGATGTTTTGCGCCCCTGATCTCCGGTCAAAAGCCATTTCACGCCATTTACGGTCCGGAATTTCTCTGACGTGGCTTCGGGGCGGTTCCAATAGCGCAGAAACATCACCGGGTCAGGGAAGCGCACTGCGATATCGCCTTGTTCGTCGACCCCAAGCGGCTCGCCGGTTTCCGCGTCAAGCACGTCGACCTCGTGACCCGGGACAGCAAAGCCCATAACGCCGGGTTCGGGTCTTGCAAGATCCGCGCAAGACGACACGATCATGTTGCATTCGGTCTGCCCGTAAAACTCGTTGATCGTCACACCCAGCGCTTTTTGGCCCCACGCGATCAATTCTTCACCCAGAGCTTCGCCGCCGCTTGCGACAGAGCGCATCTTGATCCCGAATTTCTCGGCATCGGGATATTGGCGCATCATTTTGATCGCCGTTGGGGGGAGAAATGCATTTCGAATGCCCTGAGATTTGATCAAGTCAAACGCCGCCTCGGCACTGAATTTCTGGAACCGGCAGGCCACCACAGGCACCCCGTGGTGCAGAGCGGGTAAGAGCACGTCCAGCAGGCCTCCGATCCAGGCCCAATCGGCGGGCGTCCAGATTTTGTCACCCGGTTTTGGAAAGAAATCGTGGCTCATCTCAATCCCAGGCAGATGACCCAGCAAAACCCGATGCGCATGCAAAGCCCCTTTGGGGTTGCCTGTTGTACCCGAGGTATAGATCAGAACCGCAGGATCGTCGGCGCGGGAATTTACCGGTGGAAATGATGTGCGTTGCACTGCAGAGGCTTCGTGAAATCCGATAATATCTCCGTCGGGGCCGTCGATTGAAATGATCGTTTTCAAAGCGGGCAGATCTTGGCGAATGCTCGCAAGAATCTCGGCCATTTGCGCATTCGTAACGACGACCGAGGCCCCGGAATCCTTTAACCGATAGGCCAAAGCGTCCGGCCCAAATAGCGTAAACAAGGGCTGCGCAATCCCGCCCATCTTATAGATTGCGATGTGACTAACCGCGGCCTCAAGGCACTGTGGCAAAAGCACGCCAATCCGGTCGCCCTGCTGCGCGCATCTGGACAGAACATGCGCGAAGCGAGAGGACATTTGCCGCAGATCGTCGAAGGAATACTCGCGCGCCTCGCCCTCAGCATCGATGTCGATCAAGGCCAGCCGATCAGGCTCGACGCTTGCCCATTTGTCGCAAACGTCGACGCCAATATTATAGAACTCTGGCACGTTCCATTGAAACGCCTCGCGCGTCGCGGCGATCGTGGCTTCACGGTTTAGCATCTGATCCTCCCATTAAATGAACGAATGTTCATTTCTTCAAAAGTGAGCGAACATAGAAGGGCTGTCAAGCGCAGCCTGCCAATCGTCCAAAAGTTTATAGATCTAAGCATCACTCTAAGAGGCATTTTGGGGGAGACCCGTTGACCTGTTAGGGGCGGCGTTTAAAAGTCTCTTAGCCATTTGCCAAAAACAGGAACTGCCCCATGTCTCTGCGCCCCCTCGGACTCGTTGTCACCGCTGCCGCCTTGGCCGTTCCTGTCATCTGGTGGCCAGAAATTGCGCAGGGCCGGGATGTGATCGCGCTGTTTAGTCAGTATCTGGGCATTTGGGCTCTGATCGCCATGGCACTCTTGCAAGTGATTGCCACCCGCTGGCCCGGTGTCGAAGCCATCTTCGGAGGCTTGGATCGCGGGTATATCCTGCACAAATGGCTGGGGATTGGTGCCATGGCCGCAATCCTGTTGCACGACACGATTGACGCAGAAATGGACGGCCTTGGGCGCGAAACAGCCTTGGTGGAACTGGCCGAAACTCTCGGAGAACTCAGCCTCTATGGCATCCTGATCCTTGTCGTGATCACCATTGCGACCTTCATCCCCTATCACCTCTGGCGCTGGACCCACCGTTTGATGGGGTTCTTCTTTATGGCAGGGGCGTTCCACTATCTGTTTATCCTCAAGCCATTCGCGAACGGAGACCCTCTGGGCCTTTACACAAGCGCCTTCTGCGCCCTTGGGATTGTGGCGTTCGTCTATCGCCTGTTGCCGGCTGGTATGCGCAGCTCCAAACGTTATGAGGTCTCTGACATCACAGAAACCGGCAATGCGATGGCAATCACCATGACGCCAAAAGGTCGCGCTCTGCGTCACAAGGCGGGCCAATTCGCCTTCCTCAGCATCGAGGGCGCCGAGCCGCATCCTTTCACCATCTCAAGCGCTCCGCGAGAGGATGGCAGCATTCGCATGACCGTGGCAAAATTGGGCGACTATACCAATCGCATGGCGCGGACCCTGAAAACAGGAACAGCTGTGCGCCTTGAAGGCCCTTTCGGGCATTTCGAACGCCGTAACACGCAAGACCCGGAACTTTGGATTGCCGCCGGTGTTGGCATCACGCCATTCCTAGCCTGGTCCGAAGCCCTTGATCCGTCAAGCGGCCCTGTACATCTGGTCTATTGTATCCGCGACGAAGCCTCTGCCGCGCATCTGACGCAACTTAAAGAGCTGGCTTTGGCCAAACCCAACCTGACCCTGCATATCCAAAACTCTGCGACGGATGGTCGGGCGACGGCTGATAGCATTCTGGCGAAAACCGGAGTGTCTACGGATCGCCTGACAGTGGCATTCTGCGGCCCAATGCAAATGCGCAAATCCCTGATCGAGGGCTTCCGCCGCGAGGGTGTTTCGCCGTCTCGTTTCAAATTCGAAGAATTCGAGATCCGCACAGGCATTGGTCTGCGCCGCCTTGCGGCCTTCTTGTTTGAACGTGTGGTTGCGCCTAAACGCGCCTAGGCTTCATCTTGCCAAAAATACTCATTCCAACGTAAAGGCCGGGGCATCGCCTCGGCCTTGCTGTCTCTTGCAAAGCGCGCGTCTCCTGCGCATATCAAAACGATCACGATCCAACCAAGGCCACCCTATGATCCGCGCAACCCTTGCTGTCGTCTCTCTTGTCTTCGCCACACTCGCATCTGCGGAAACCAAAGTCCCGACGAGCCAAGTGGAAATCCAACTCGGCTTTGCGCCTTTGGTGAAAGAGGCCGCGCCTGCTGTGGTCAATATCTACGCCAAACGCGTGGTCGAGACGCGCCAAAGCCCGTTTCAGGGCGATCCCTTCTTTCAAAACCTGTTCCGAGATTTCGGCACCACGCGGCCGCAGGTGCAGAACTCATTGGGATCTGGCGTGATCCTGTCAGCCGAAGGCATCGTCGTGTCCAACTATCACGTCGTCGGCATGGCAACGGATATCCGTGTCGTCCTCAACGACCGTCGCGAGTTCGCAGCTCGTGTTCTGTTGGGGGATCAGCAAAGCGACCTCGCGATCCTGCAGTTGATTGATGCGCCTAAAGACATGCCGCACCTCACCTTGCGAGACAGCGACACCGTCGATGTCGGAGAGCTTGTCCTGGCAATCGGCAACCCATTCGGCGTCGGCCAAACCGTGTCCAGCGGGATTGTGTCGGGTCTTGCGCGCTCGGGCACTGCGGCAGGTGCGGGGCAGGGGTATTTCCTGCAGACCGACGCGCCGATCAACCCGGGCAACTCGGGCGGTGCCTTGATTGACATCAACGGAGACCTCATCGGCATCAACACCCGTATTCTGACGCGGTCGGGCGGCAGCAATGGCATCGGTTTTGCCATCCCCACCAATCTGGTCGCGCAATTTGTGGCGCAGGCCAAGGCGGGCAACGACACCTTCCAACGTCCCTGGGCCGGCGCCTCTGGCCAGCCCGTCGATGCGGATATGGCCGAGAGCCTCGGGATGGATCGCCCTGGAGGCATCGTGATTTCCTCGCTGCACGAAGCCAGCCCCTTGCGCAAAGCGGGGCTCGCACCGGGCGACGTGATCCTTGCGGTGGATGGTCAGCCCGTGAACACCGGGTCCGAGATGATTTTCCGCATGTCGGTGGCCGGGCTTGGCTCTGAAGCGGATCTGACGGTTTTACAGAAGGGGCGCCCGCAAGTCGTGAGGGTCTCTTTAGCGGCTCCACCCGAAATTCCGGCGCGTGAGACGATCACCACGGGCAGACGTTCGGCCATTCCAGAGGTGACCTTATCCAATATCAACCCAGCCGTGATCGCCAACTCACGACTGCCGCTTGGGGCCGAAGGTGTCGTGATCGAAGACCCGGGTCCCTCGGGCGCGCGGGCGGGCTTGCGCCCCGGAGATATCCTGCGCGCGGTCAACGGCGAAGAGACGCCCGACACGAAATCTGCCCAACGCGCCTTGCGAAATGCCGGCAGCCGTATCACCTTGGCGATCGAGCGTGGGGGTCAACAGATTCTCATGCGCTTCAGGCTCTAACCCCAAGGCGACCCCAATGGCCGATCTCTTCGGAGACCCTCAGACCCAGACCCAAGACACAGCCCCGCGCCCCTTGGCCGATCGGTTGCGCCCACAGTCGTTGGGCGAGGTGATTGGGCAAGAGCAGGTTCTGGGGCCTGATGCGCCCTTGGGCGTGATGCTGGACGCGGGCAGCCTGAGCTCGCTGATTTTCTGGGGGCCGCCGGGCGTTGGCAAAACCACCATCGCGCGGCTTCTTGCGCAGGAAACGGATCTGCATTTCGTCCAGATCTCTGCGATCTTTACGGGCGTGCCAGAGCTGCGCAAAGTCTTTGAGGCGGCCAAGATCCGGCGGGCAAACGGGCAGGGAACCCTTTTGTTCGTGGACGAGATCCACCGCTTCAACAAGGCCCAACAGGACGGGTTCCTGCCGCATATGGAAGACGGCACGATCCTTTTGGTGGGCGCGACCACCGAAAACCCGAGTTTTGAACTGAACGCCGCGGTTTTATCGCGGTCGCAGGTCCTGGTTCTTGAACGCCTGAAGCTCTCAGATCTGGAACGTTTGGCGCAGCGCGCCGAGAAAGAACTGGGCAAAGCGCTCCCGCTTGAAGGCGCGGCGCGTGAAGGTTTGCTTGAGATGGCCGACGGCGACGGTCGCGCTTTGCTCAATCTGATCGAACAGGTTGCGGCCTGGAAGGTCGATGGCAAACTTTCAACCGACCAATTGGCGACGCGTCTGATGAAACGCGCAGTGAACTACGACAAATCGGGGGATGAGCATTACAACCTGATTTCCGCGCTGCACAAGTCGGTGCGGGGATCCGATCCCGACGCAGCTCTTTACTGGTTTGCGCGGATGCTTGAGGGGGGCGAAGACCCACGCTTTCTGGCACGACGGCTGGTGCGTATGGCTGTCGAGGACATCGGCCTCGCCGACCCGCAGGCGCAGGCGGTTTGTTTGCAGAGCTGGGAGACCTACGAACGGCTCGGCTCGCCAGAGGGGGAGTTGGCCCTGTCCCAAGCCGTGGTCTATCTGGCCTTGGCACCCAAGAGCAACGCGAACTACGTGGCCTACAAGGCCGCTCGCAAAGCGGCGAAAAAGACGGGGGCGATGATGCCGCCGAAGCATATCCTGAATGCGCCGACCGGCCTGATGGAGGATCAGGGCTATGGCGCGGGCTATGCCTATGACCATGACGCAGAGGACGGGTTTTCGGGTCAGAACTATTTCCCCGAGGGCATGAAACGGCCCGAGTTTTATGCTCCGGTTGAACGTGGTTTCGAACGCGATCTTGCCAAACGGGTGGCCTATTTCGCCAAACTGCGGGCGCAGCGTGGCAAGGGCTAAAAATCCGAGGTCTCAGTCGGTGTTTTCGATGTTTGAACCTAGCGTTCGAGTTTGATAGCGCAAGGCCATCGGCCAGAGACTCGCGTCCCGGCCAGCAACCTAAAAATACGAGGCGACAATGAAAGTCGGATTTCTTTACGAGCACCCCACCTGGTCGGATGATCTGCGCGCGTGTTTTGCGCAAAACGGGATTGAGCTTGTTGCGATCAATGTCGCCGATGCTGCCTTTCTGACTTCGAAATCAGACTTCGATTTCGACCTCTGCATCAACCGCGTGAATATGATGCCCTCTGAGGGGCGCGCCTCTTCGGTTGCGGCACATACGCTGCATGTTCTGCATTTGATGGAGAGCCTCGGTATCGAAGTCATCAACGGCTCGCAGGCTCATTTCGTCGGAGCCTCTAAGGCCGTGCAGAACGGGATATTTGAGCGCCTTGGGCTGGATTGCCCGAAATCCGTCGCCATCTATCGCCCCGAAGACGCGCCTGCCGCCGCTGAGACCATCGGTTATCCCGTTATTGTGAAACCCAACATCGGCGGTTCTGGGTCTGGCGTGGCGCGGTTTGATACCGCGCAAGAACTGCGTGATGCGATTGCCGGAGACAGCTTGGATCTTGGCATTGATGGCACAGGGCTCGTCCAGGAATACATCCGCTCGGACGGCCATGTGTACCGCGTGGAAATTCTGAACGGGGCGCTGTTTTACAGCATTCGCCAGCAGGTGGTGGAAAACCAGTTCAACTATTGCGCCGCAGATGGCTGCAGCATCAGCTTTGACGAAGAACCCGCAGCGGATGACTTTGACATGTGCGTGATTGGCAACGACGGCATTGTTGCCAACGAAGTCCCCGCCGAGATCTTGCAGAATGTGCTGGATATCTGCGCCAAATCCAAAGCCGACATCGGTGGCGTCGAGTATTTCCTGCGCGAAGACTCTGGCAGCGCCTGTTTCTATGACTTTAACCCTTATTCCAACTTTGTTGGCAACGGCGAGGTTCTGTTCGGCTTTTCGCCTGAGCAACGCTTTGTGGATTTCGTGAAATCTCGGATGGGCTAAGGGTCCGGACCCGTCCCCAAGGTTGACAAAAGCCGAGGCAGGGGCGAGAGAGCCGGGATGTTTTTGAACCTGACATATGTGGCGCTGGGCGGAGCTTTGGGCGCAGTGATGCGCTATCTTGCGGGGCTGGGCGTGATCCGCCTTGTCGGAACCGGATTTCCGCTGGGCGTTGTCACTGTGAATATTGTCGGGTCGTTTCTGATGGGGCTTTTCGTGGTCTTTGCCCATCGCAAGGGGATCATGCATCTGAGCCCTTTGGTGATGACGGGGTTTTTGGGCGGGTTCACTACCTTCTCGGCCTTTTCTCTAGAGGCGGTGACCCTGTTTGAAAAAGGTCAGACGGGGGCTGCGGCCTTTTATGTGGCTCTGTCGGTCGGGGCGTCGATTGCGGCCCTTGTGTTGGGGCTTTGGATCGCTCGGGGGATTTGGGCATGAGTGGCGTGCAAACGATTGAAGTCGCGGCGGGCGACGCAGATATGCGTCTTGATCGCTGGCTGAAGGCGACTTTCCCGCAGCTGAACCAGATCCGCATCGAAAAGATGTGCCGCAAAGGCGAGCTGCGTGTGGATGGCGGGCGGGTGAAACCTGCGACGCGGCTTGAGGCGGGTCAGATGGTGCGCGTGCCTCCCCTCCCAGATAAAGCGCCAGAGCCGAAACCGCGCAGCAATCGCATCTCGGCCGCGGATGAAAAGCTGATCCAATCCTGTGTGATTTATCGTGACGATCACATTATTGCTTTGAACAAACCTCCGGGTCTGCCGACCCAAGGCGGCAGCAAGCAGACGCGCCATGTGGACTGTCTGTCTGAAGCGCTGAAATTCGGCTATGAGGAAAAGCCGCGTCTTGTGCATCGGCTGGATAAGGACACATCGGGCGTTCTGCTGCTGGCGCGCACGCGGCAGGCGGCGCAGGCCCTGACGACATCGATCCGCCACCATGCGACGCGCAAGATTTATTGGGCTGTGGTGGCTGGCGTACCGACGCCTTATCTGGGCGAAATCAAATACGGTCTCGTCAAAGCCCATGGGCATGGCAAACGTGGCGAAGGCGAGAAGATGCATGCAGTGCATCCGCGCGATGTCAGTTCAACACCCGGTGCGAAACGCGCGTTGACGCAATATGCAACGCTCTATCGTGTGGCCAGCCGCGCGGCCTGGGTCGCAATGGAGCCGATCACCGGCCGCACCCACCAATTGCGCGCGCATATGGCCGAGATCGGGCATCCGATTATTGGCGACGGGAAATACGGCGGCTCGGGGCAGGAGAACCTTGGCGACGGCTGGGGCGCGCAGCTGGGCGGGATCATTTCCAAGAAATTGCACCTGCACGCGCGTATGATGAGCTTTGAGCATCCGGGCACAAAATCCGTTATGACGGTCACAGCTCCAATGCCGGACCACATGGCCCATACCTTTGAGACCTTCGACTGGACGCCCGATATGGCGCAGGAAGATCCCTTTGAGGAGTTGCGATGAGCGACCTTAGGCTGGTGATCTTTGACGTCGACGGGACGTTGGTCGACAGTCAGGGCGACATCGTGGGATCCATGTCTCGTGCGTTTGCGGCGCTGGGCAAGCCAGCGCCGGCTCGGGAGAATGTTCTGTCGATTGTGGGACTGTCTTTGGATGTGGCCATGCAGCGGCTGGCACCAGAGGCCTCGCTGGGCGAGCAGATCGATTTGGTCGACGCCTATAAGCAGGCCTATCAGGACTTGCGTGCGGCCAAAGGCAGCGTGGAGTCTTCGCCGCTTTACCTCGGTGCGCGTCAGGTATTGGACGCCTTGCGTGCGCAGCCCTACACATTGTTGGGTGTGGCGACGGGCAAGTCTCGGCGAGGGTTGGACAGCCTGATCGCGGGACATGCGCTGGAGGGATTTTTTGTGACCGAACAGGTCGCGGATCATCATCCGTCCAAGCCGCATCCCTCGATGATCGAGGCTGCCATGGCTGAAACGGGCGTTGACGCAGCGCAGACGGTCATGATCGGAGACACCAGCTTTGACATGTCCATGGCCCGCGCCGCTGGCGTGCGTGGCATTGGCGTTAGCTGGGGATACCATGGCCGCGAAAAGCTGGCCAATGCGGAAATCATCATAGACCGGTTCGAGGAGCTTCTTCCGGTTTTGGGTCAAATGTTGGGATAGAGATATGTCAGGCTGGAATACGGCAAAACGTTTTTGGAAATCTGCCGCGGTTGCGGAAACGGAGGAAGGCTTTGCGGTAGAGCTGGATGCGCGTCCTTTGAAGACCCCAGCAAAGACTCCGGTGGTGGTTCCAACCCGCGCATTGGCCGAAGCGATTGCAGCAGAATGGGACGCGCAAGGCGAACAGATCGATCCCATGTCCATGCCTGTTACGCGCTGCGCGAACTCGGCTTTGGACAAAGTCGCGCAGCAGCATGCCGAAGTTGCCGACATGTTGGCCGAATACGGCGGCACAGATCTTTTGTGCTATCGCGCGGACAGCCCCGAGGCGTTGGTTCAACGTCAGGCCGAGGCCTGGGATCCGGTTTTGGATTGGGCAGCTGAAACCTACGGCGCGCGCCTGAAGCCGGTGGCCGGAGTGATGTTCCAAGGACAGGATGCTGACGCGCTGGAATCGCTCCGACTCAAGGTCCACGAAATGGACAATTTCGAGCTCGCAGCCTTCCATGACCTCGTCTGTTTGTCCGGTTCGCTGGTCTTGGGATTCGCGGCTGTTTCCGATTTCGCACCAATTGATGAGCTTTGGTCGCTTTCTCGCATCGACGAATCTTGGCAAGAAGAGCAGTGGGGCGAGGACGAAGAGGCGCAAGAGCAAGCAGAAATTAAGAAAACTGCGTTTAAAAATGCATATTTGTTCAATCGTTTGCGCAAACAATAGGCGTTTTCGGGCGGTCATTTCAAAAGTTCGCAAAACGCCTAAAATTTAATCGCCATTGTAATAGATACACTTGACCTTCCTCGGAAAATTCGTCCAAACTCGGCGCTACTGGGATGGGGAGCACTCCACTCGGTGAAAACGATTCCAATAAAACGGAATCGAAAGCCGCCCAAAAGGGCGACAAACCAGGAAGAGGTAAAAATGAAAAAATCCGTTATTTTCGGCGCTGCGGCACTCGCTCTGTCTGCTGGCGCTGCGTTTGCTGGTACGCTTGACGACGTCAAAGCGCGCGGCAAACTGAACTGTGGTGTGTCCACCGGCGTTCCAGGCTTTGCTGAGCCTGATGCGAACGGCGTATGGCAGGGCTTTGACGTTGCTGTTTGCCGTGCGGTTGCAGCTGCTGTTCTGGGTGACTCCACCGCAATCGAATTCGTTCCTACCACCGGTAAAACTCGTTTCACCGCGCTGGCAGCAGGCGAGATCGACATGCTGGCACGTAACACCACATGGACCTTCTCTCGTGACGTTGACCTGAAGTTTGAATTCGTCGGTGTGAACTACTACGACGGTCAGGGCTTCATGGTTCCAACCGCACTGGGCGTATCCTCTGCGAAAGAACTGGACGGCGCGACTGTTTGTATCCAAACCGGTACAACCACCGAGCTGAACCTCGCGGACTTCTTCCGCGCGAACAACATCTCTTATGAGCCAGTGCCAATCGAAACCGGTTCCGAAGCTGTTCAGCTGTTCCTGTCCGGCGCATGTGACGTTTACACCACTGACGCATCCGCTCTGGCGGCGCAGCGTGCGAACTTCGCAAACCCAGGTGACTACGTTGTTCTGCCAGAAATCGTATCCAAAGAGCCACTCGGCCCACTGGTACGTCACGGCGACAACAACTGGGGCGACATCGTTCGTTGGACTCTGAACGCTCTGATCACTGCAGAAGAGCTGGGTGTTACTTCTGACAACATCGCAACTCTGGGCGCATCTGCGAACCCATCCACTCCAGAAATCAACCGTCTGCTGGGTACCGAAGGTACTCTGGGCGAGATGCTGGGTCTGGACGCAGAATGGGCGAAGCGCGCTATCATGGCGGGCGGTAACTACGGCGAAGTCTTCGCGAACAACATCGGCGAAGACACCAACATCGGTCTGGCACGTGGCGTAAACGCCAAGTGGACCGACGGTGGCCTGATCTACTCCCCACCATTCCGGTAAGTTGATCTTAGGAGAGGGCGTGGAATTTCCACGCCCTTTTCTTATCTGGGGCGTTTTCTGACAATTTATCAAATCGACAGGGCGCGGCATGCACGGACCTCAACGACTCCGCGTATGTATCTGGTTTCCGTTTCCTGTTTTCGTCGGTCAACGCTGTAGCTATTGAAACTTTGCCACCTCTTAGAGCGCTGCTTGCTCGGAGACGGCTTCTGCTGACAGAGGACACATATGTCCACAATCCCTGATCCAGGTGTGAGTCAAGACGGCTTCCGTATCGGAATGCTGATCAACGACACACGCTACCGCGCATATACGTTCCAGTTTATCGCGCTTGTGCTGCTGATCTTTGGCATCGGCTATCTGATCTCCAACCTTTTCGCCAACCTTGAACGCGCGGGCCTGAATATCTCGTGGGCGTTTTTGGGCGAGCCTGCTGGTTATGACATCAACCAGCGTCCCATCGACTATACGTCACAATCCACCCATGCCCGTGCATCCACCGTCGGAGCGATCAATACGTTGATCGTGGCTTTCCTGGCCTGTGTTTCTGCGACGGTTCTGGGCGTCATCGCAGGTGTTTTGCGTCTGTCCAACAACTGGTTGGTCGCCCGCTTGATGAGCATCTACGTCGAAGCCTTCCGCAACGTGCCGGTTCTGATCTGGATCCTGATCATCTTCCTGGCGATGTCCAACGCGCTGCCACAGCCTCGGGCTTTCCGCGGAGAGAATGCGACGTCAGAGATGTGGCTGGACATGGTCGCCTTCACAAACCGCGGGGTCTATATCCCAGCGTTTGAAAACGGCAGCGGTTCGATGGTCTTTTGGTTGACCATTCTGGCGTCGATTGTCGGAGTTTTTGTCTACCGTCGCTATGCGCGCAACCTGCTTTACAGCACCGGTCGCATGCTGCCGACGGGCTGGCCATCCTTGGCGATCCTGATCGTGCCGGGCGTGATCATGTACTTCCTGCTGGGTCAGCCAGTGGGTCTTGAGCGCCCAGAACTCAAAGGCTTCAACTTCCAGGGTGGGGTGCACCTCCGTCTGTCGTTGATTGCGCTTTGGTTCGCGTTGGCGATCTACACAGGGGCCTTTATCGCGGAGAACGTCCGTGCAGGTATCCAGGCGATCAGCAAAGGTCAGACCGAAGCCGCCGCGGCCCTGGGCCTGCGTCCGGGCCGGATCATGAACCTTGTGATCCTGCCACAAGCGCTGCGCGTGATCATTCCGCCGCTGATTTCCCAGTATCTGAACATCACCAAAAACTCGTCTCTGGCGATTGCGGTGGGCTACATGGACATCACCGGCACGCTGGGCGGCATCACGCTGAACCAGACCGGTCGCGCGATTGAAGCCATCCTCTTGTTGATGCTGTTCTATCTCACCGTCTCGCTGACGATTTCGGTGGTCATGAACATCTACAACAACTCTGTTAAGTTGAAGGAGCGCTGATATGTCTGATGTATCCTTTGTGCGTCACGACCAGATCCCTCCATCGCCGCCACCGGCGCGCGAAGCAGGGGTGATCAAATGGCTGCGCGAGAACCTGTTCTCTGGCTGGATAAACTCGATCCTGACCATTCTGGCGGTCTATTTCGTCATCAAGATCGTCATTGGCGTTTACCCATGGTTCGCCAATGGCGTCTGGGAAGGCGGCAGCCGCGCGGATTGCGTTACTGCGCTTGCAGGCGAGACTGGCGCGTGTTTTGCCATTCTGGCGGAACGCTGGAACCAGCTTTTGTTCGGGATCAGCTATCCGTCTGATAGCTACTGGCGTCCATTCCTGGCCTTTGTACTGCTTCTGCCTTGTGTGTCGCCCGTGCTGTTTAACGGCCTGCCACGCAAGATGTTGGTCTTGACCCTGCTTTACCCGTTCATTGCCTTCTGGCTGATCTGGGGCGGCACCATTCTGGCGCCAATCGTGGGTCTGATCGGTTTCATCGCGGGCTACTATGCCTTCCTTGAAGGCGAGAAGCGCTCTGGCTTTGTATTGGGACTGGTTGCAGGTCTGATCGCCGCCATCATCGTATGGCGTTTGGGCGGGATGCTCTCGGGTGCGGCCTCTGGCTTCATGGCCTTTGAGCCGGTAGCAAGCCGCGACATGGGGGGCTTTATGCTCAACATGATCCTGGGCACGATCTGTGTGTCGCTGTCGATCCCGCTGGGGATCGCTCTGGCGCTGGGTCGTCAGTCGTCTATGCCAATCATCAAAGGCATCTGCGTTGTCTTTATTGAATTCGTTCGGGGCGTGCCGCTGATCACCTTGCTCTTCGTTGCAAACGTGGTTCTGGCGTATTTCTTCCCACCGGATGCCAATATCGACCTGATCCTGCGGGTGATCATCATGATCACGCTCTTCTCGGCGGCCTATATTGCCGAGGTGATCCGTGGTGGTCTGGCAGCCTTGCCGAAGGGCCAATACGAAGCCGCAGACAGCTTGGGTCTGAACTATTCTCAGGCGATGCGTCTGATCATCCTGCCGCAAGCGCTCAAGATCTCTATTCCGGGCATCGTGAACGTGGCGGTTGGTCTGTTCAAAGACACCACGCTGGTTTCGGTGATCTCCATGTTCGACCTCGTCGGCGCCATCCGTGGCCCGATCCTCGGGTCAGCCAACTGGACCGGGATCTACTGGGAAGTCTTTGGCTTTGCCGCCCTTCTGTTCTTTGTCGTGTGCTACGGCATCTCTCAATATTCGCAATGGCTCGAACGCCAGCTGCAAACTGATCATAGGGATTAATCTCAATGACGAATGCTCAAATGAAAGTATCCGACGAAGTCGCGATCCAAATCCAGAAGATGAACAAATGGTATGGCTCGTTTCACGTTCTGCGTGACATCGACCTGACCGTTTATCGTGGCGAACGGATCGTTATCTGTGGACCGTCCGGTTCTGGTAAATCCACGCTCATCCGCTGCATCAACGCTCTGGAAGAGCACCAGCAGGGTCTGATTGAGGTCGACGGGACGGTTCTGTCCTCTGACCTCAAGAACATCGACAAGATCCGGTCCGAGGTCGGCATGTGCTTTCAGCACTTCAACCTCTTCCCGCATCTGACGATCCTTGAGAACTGTACGCTGGCGCCGATCTGGGTGCGTAAAACACCTAAGAAAGAAGCCGAAGAACTGGCGATGCATTTCCTTGAGAAGGTGAAGATTCCCGATCAGGCGAATAAATACCCAGGTCAGCTTTCTGGTGGTCAGCAGCAGCGTGTGGCGATTGCCCGCTCGCTCTGCATGAAGCCTCGGATCATGCTGTTTGACGAACCAACCTCGGCTCTGGACCCAGAGATGATCAAAGAGGTTCTGGATACCATGATCGAACTCGCCGAAGAGGGCATGACCATGCTCTGCGTGACCCACGAGATGGGCTTTGCGCGTCAGGTGGCGAACCGCGTGATCTTTATGGACGCGGGCCAGATTGTGGAGCAGAACGAGCCAGAAGAGTTCTTCAACAACCCACAAAGCGACCGGACCAAGCTGTTCCTCAGCCAGATTCTCGGTCACTGATCTATCTAAAATCCTTGGAAAGGCCTCGCGGTTTCGCGGGGCCTTTTCTGTTGTGCGGGGTCGCCGCGCCGGAGCCACAGGCTCCGGC
>NZ_JBBGAZ010000016.1:0-44795 GCF_037478305.1 Cognatishimia coralii | reverse complement strand
TTTTCATGGATAAGACCAATCAAATTGTTGAAGATTTAGTTACCCCCCTTTTTGATGCCAACCGCAGGGTCGAAACAGGCGTACCTGCAATTTACGCCCCTTCTTATCAGGGCAATCATTGGGAAAAGCGGCTCGAACTCTCGCAGATGAAATTGAAGTTTGAGACCCTTCGTCGGGATGCTGATGTATTTTTAGTGCATCATGTAAAACATCTTTGGCAACGAGATGCTGTAGCCGCGTTCGACCCTTACCAAGCAAAAGGTAATGATCAAGTCTTTCACGCTCTCGCCCAAATTCGCGCAAACCACCCAAATCTGAAGGTTCGCGTTTTGATGTGTGAGTATGGCCCTGATGTGGATGCCTCCAAAAAGCTAGCTCAGGAATTGGGAGTCCAAGATATGATTGCTTGGATCCCACTCTCTCCGCGGAAAGAAATAATGGTGGCAATTTCCTATGCTGATGCTGTGATTGGTGAGATCGAGCGAAGTTGGCTTACCTATGGCACCGTGATTGAGGCGATGGTGCTTGGCAAACCCGTCATCCACAATAGAGACGACAGTTTTTTCGCGCCTCGGCCACTTTATCCAATGTATCATGCCAAGAAAGCCGAAGATATTGCGGATGCGATTTTGCGCATCGTAGCAAAACCTGATGAAGCGGCGGAGATCGGGGCCGTAGCAAAAAAATGGTATGATGAAGAGACCATCGCCAAACTCGTGAAGCAAATTCTTGACCTTACCCCGAGTAACAAATGATATACGGCACGGTTATAATCGGCAGCAGCCCAGCGATGCTGCTTGAAGCTATACTAAGGGCTCAACAAGGTCATGGCCCAACCATCGTGATTGAAGCCAAAGATCAACTGGGAGGAAATTGGTCTCCGCAGACACGGTTTGGACATCAAATCGACAACGGCCCACATCTATTGTATAATTTCAATTCTGACATGTCGGAGCTTTTCGCTACGCTCACAGAAATTACAGGATGCTCATTCGAAGAGATGGCTCCGCCTCCTCGCAGCGAAAGCCGCCTCAATCCTGCTATGTTGGAATTCTCGTTCGGATTTCATGGTTCCAAGACACGCAAACGGCTACGTGCGATTCGCGCTGTTTTGGCGCGCCATTGGTTGCCTGTGCTTAAACCGCAGAAATACTGGAGACCTCAAGGTGGTTTGAGCAATATTGTCCGCCAATTTCATCTTAAGCTCGAAGCTCTGGGTGTGGAAATTAGAACCTCTGTCGCTGTACAGTCTTTGCGAGAATTGCCAAACGGTACGGTAGAGGTATCTCTCGACAATGGTGAACACATAATCGGAGAAAGCGTGAAGGCAACTGCAGCAAGCTTGCCATTGTTGGCCGGGGTGTCGTCGAGCTTTACACTACCGGAGCTAAAATCCCGTCGCTACGGTCAGGCATACATCTACCTTCGCAATGCTCGAAAAAATGTGTTCTCATTTTTTAGGTGCTTCCATGATCCGCAAATGTTTTTGGCCGCCGAGCTAGGCAGTTCCGCCCAACCGCCACTACCGGAAGGCTGCACAGTATTGTCAGTAAATTTAACCTCTGGCTCACTTGCCGATGAAATCAACAACTCTGAGATCCTTGATTTTCTTCGTAGAAAGAAACTCGTGGAAGGAATAAACGGTTCGCCCGAAATCCACTGCGTCGAATGGGAGGTAATTGACCTCCCGATTGTTACAAATGAAATTACCAATCAATTAAACACAGAGCTTGACTCAATAGAGTTTATTCATTGCCACAATCTTGTGCGCACTCTTTATTCTCGGCTGGAGCTCGCGGGCGCTTTAAATTGACGCATTCGGCCAAACGCTGCCACTATGCAAGCGACCAAACTTTCCCGATGTGGGAAAGCGATCAGGTCTCAAGCTGGTTCTAGAGCGCAATTGAGGTATTGTTGATATGCTCGTGTTTGCTGAAAGCGCACAACACATATTGGTAAGCTTGTTTATTTTCTTGGTGGGTCTATCCATTGCCTTAAAGCAAAAACGGTTTTTTAAGGTTTCACAGAAGCAAGCAATCGCTCTTTATCTATGGCACAGCTTTTTCTGCATAGCTTTTTTCTGGTTTTCACTTGGCGGAAAAGCAGACGCCACAGGCTACTATCTACACTCTCTTGAATACGACTCAGGTTTTCACTTCGGCACCCGTGGTGTGTATTTTGTAGTTTCCTTCTTAAGCCAAAACCTAAGCTTATCTTATGGGAACGTGTGTTTGGTGTTTAACATCTTTGGCTACATCGGCCTGCTGGCATTCGCATCAGCGCTTCGGTCCGTGACCCTGCACAGTCGACCAGACATCAAGAAATTCAGCGCAGTTTTTCCCTATCTTCCAGGATTGAGCTTCTGGAGCTCATCCGTCGGTAAGGACGCACTGACTGGTATGGCAGCCGGACTCGTTACATGGGCTGCTTTAGACCTCCGCCATCGCTTGCCGGCCGTTTTTCTGGGCGCATTCTTGTTTTTCTTTACTCGCCCGCACATGGCTGGAATTTTGCTCTTGTCCTTCTGTCTCGCTTTACTCGTGACATCGCAACTCAGCGTTACTAGAAAATTCATGGTACTACTTATTGTCGTTCCAATCACCGTTTTTGGCGTCCAGCTAGGATTAACTTACGCCGGAATTGGCGATGCGCTGAAATCGAATGCTATCAGCCAATTCCTAGAAGCGCGACAAACGCAAAATCTCGGAGGGGGAAATTCAATTGATATTGCCAGTATGTCTCTTCCTGAACGCTTGCTAAGCTACATGTTTAGACCGTTGTTCTTTGACGCCGCTGGTGCGTTAGGGCTGCTCGTATCCCTTGAAAACATGGCTCTTCTGACTCTATTCGTAGCTGTATCCTTTAGGATGAGACGGACCAAGACTGTACTCGGCAGTTTCGAATTCTATCTCTTCGTGTTTTTCGTGCTTGGCTCTTGGTTAGTTCTGGCGAATACGACCTCAAACCTTGGTATTGCGATCCGTCAAAAGACAATGTTCTTACCTATGTTGATCACCCTACTTTTTTCAATGTGGCATGCTAACCGCAAAACACCCACTTATCTGAGAAGCTAAATTGAAACGTATTCTAATTTTTGCATCTTATGCACCCTCGCTTCAGAATTTTCGCGGGGCACTAATTGAAGAGTTAATCCGGCGAGGATACGAAGTGCACGCAGTTGCACCAAATCTTATCGGCGATAATCGCACTCAGGATTGGCTCGAAAAGCGTGGTGTTGTTTGTCACAATGTCGATTTATCGCGCACCGGTCTCAACCCTATCGCAGACATAAAGACGATCAAGCAACTCCGGTCACTGATGCGAAGTATTCGCCCCGATGTCTTTCTTGGCTACACAATTAAGCCAGTCATTTGGGGGTTATTGGTGGCTCGCATGGTGAGCATACCCCAACGAGTAGCACTGATAACAGGCTTAGGTTACGCTTTTACAGAAAACGCTAGCGGCCTTCGCGGACTGGTTCGGAACGTTGCGCGTTTTCTCTACAACCTTGCTCTAAAATACGCGACTTTAGTATTTTTTCAGAACCCGGATGACAGAGATGATTTTGACAAACTTGGTCTGCTGCCGAACGGTGTTCCAATCAAGTTGACAGCTGGGTCCGGAGTTGACACCGAACATTTTGCTCAACGACCCTTCCCGCCGCCGCCGATGCGTTTCTTACTGATTGCGCGCCTGCTTGGCGACAAAGGCATCCGTGAATTCGTAGCAGCCGCGCATCTTCTTCAACACAAATGGCCCGATGCGGAATTCCATATCGCAGGTGGAACCGATCTGAGTCCAAATGGCATTTCAAAGGAAGAAGTGCTCGAGTGGAATGAGAGACCAAACGTGACATGGCACGGACACTTATCAGATGTTCGAAATGCTATTTCACAATCACATGTATACGTGTTGCCGAGCTATCGTGAAGGGACACCTCGAACTGTTTTGGAGGCGATGTCAATTGGACGCCCAATTATCACAACCGACGCACCTGGTTGTCGTCAGACTGTTGTCACGGGAGAAAACGGATTTCTCGTACCAGTTAAAGATGTCAAGGCGCTTGCCGACGCGATGGAACGCTTTTTGAACAACCCTCAACTAGTTGAAAAGATGGGGCAAAGCTCTCGAAATATGTCTAAACGTGTATTCGACGTGCATCGCGTAAATGCGTCGATCCTGTCTGATATGGAACTGGACTAGCATCGCACTTCTCCGATCATCCCTAAAGATACTTGTCTTCAAAGTTTGCGAGACCGAAGTAATAAAGAAATTACGTTGAGAATGCTGGGTAACTCAGAAGACTATCGTTTTACAGCCATGCCTGTTACGGGTTTTCCAGTTGATGTTCTTGGACCTCAAAAATGATTTCATGCCTTTTAGAAGGTGAGGAGTAGGTTAGTTGATCAAGAGAGTAATAGATGTTCTGGGCGCAGCAATTGGATTGATAATGTTCTCTCCGGTTTTACTTATAGTTTCGTTGCTCATACTCCGAGAGATGGGCTCGCCAATAATGTTTCGCCAGAATAGGCCGGGACGGGAAGGCAAGACATTTCGAATGATCAAATTCCGCACCATGCGCGATGCAATGGACTCAAATGGTCACCCCCTCCCAGATGCGGAGCGACTCACGAAGCTTGGACGTTTCCTGCGATCAAGTTCCCTCGACGAACTGCCAGAGTTGTGGAACGTGATTAAAGGTGACATGAGCCTTGTTGGACCACGTCCGCTCTTGATAGAGTATTTGCCGCTCTACTCTCCAGAGCAGGCTCGTCGGCACGAAGTTCGCCCCGGCATAACCGGATGGGCGCAAGTGAACGGGCGCAATGCTATTTCATGGGACGAAAAATTTGCCCTCGACGTTTGGTACGTCGACAACCGCACCTTCCTGCTGGATTTGAAAATCATCTGGTTGACCATTCGAAAGGTGGTTAAGCGTGAAGACATCTCGGCAGCAGGGGAAGCCACAATGCCGAAGTTTTCGGGGAATGGGTCGTGACTACATTAATCGGTGTTTACGGTGCCGCTGGCTGTGGCCGTGGGATTATGCCGTTATTGCGCATCCAAGTTGCACAGGCTGAATTGGTGTTTATCGACGATGGGCAGGCTCTCGGCCAAATCAACGGCCACAAAATCGTAACCTGGCAAGACTTCCTTGATATTCCTGCGGAGGAAAAAGCTGTTAGCATCGCTATTGCTGCCTCAAAAACGCGCCAACTCCTAGCAGAGAAATGCGCCACGGCAGAGATTCCTCTTATTGAGGCTCGTGCTGCATCTGTTGTGCAAATGGATGACGTCACCATCAAGGATGGAGCGTGCTTATCACCATTCGTAACGCTGACATCCAACATCAGTATAGGTCGATGTTTTCATGCTAATCTCTACTCATATGTCGAACATGATTGCGTGATTGGAGATTTCGTAACATTTGCTCCCGGTGCCAAAGTGAACGGCAACGTCAGTATTGGCGATCACGCTTATATAGGCTCTGGCGCGATTGTTCGCCAGGGCATCACAATCGGTGCCGGCGCAGTTGTCGGCATGGGTGCCGTCGTAACCCGCGATGTCAAACCCGGTGTCACCGTCGTAGGCAACCCAGCCAAACCACTAACCAAGGACTGAAAAATGCGTATCTACCTCTCCCGCCCCCATATGTCTGGCAACGAGGAAAAGCGCGTGGCAGAAGCCTTCGCTTCGAATTTCGTCGCCCCACTCGGTCCGCAATTAGACGCCTTTGAGGCTTCCGTTCGTGAATACCTTAACGCAGATGTTCACTGCGTTGGCCTCTCTTCGGGTTCTGCGGCTCTACACTTATCACTGCGCGCCTCAGAGGTAGGGCCTGGTGACGAAGTGTGGGTTTCCTCTATGACCTTCGCGGGTGGTATCTTCCCTGTAAACTATCTTGGGGCGACCCCGCGATTTTTTGACCTCGACCCCAAAAGTTGGACGCTAGATACGGCTATTATCGCCGAAGAGTTGGCAAATGCTTCAGCTGAAAACCGGCTGCCCAAAGCAATCATACCGACTGATCTTTATGGTCAATCCGTCGATTTGGATTCTCTCGAGAAACTTGCTGCACACTATGGGGTTCGACTGATCGTCGATAGTGCTGAAAGCTTGGGGGCTAGCTTTCAGGAGGGACGCAAGGCTGGGACAGGTGGTGATGCGGCGATCTTATCATTCAACGGAAATAAAATCATCACTTCTTCTGGAGGCGGTATTTTAGTCACCCGCCATAAAGAATGGGCTGACAAAGCGCGCTTTCTTGCAACCCAAGCACGTGATCCAGCACCGCACTATGAACACTCTAGTCTGGGTTACAACTATCGCTTATCAAACATCTGCGCAGCTATCGGCCTCGGGCAAATGGAAGTGCTAGACTCACGCGTGGCCCGTCGTCGCGAAATATTCATACGTTACCAAAATAACCTATCTCAGTCAGGCATCACCTTCATGCCAGAACCCGAAGGCCTGAGATCAACGCGTTGGCTCACTGCGATAACCATTGACCCAACACAGACTGGGGTCACTCGCGAAGACATTCGTAACATGCTCCTCGAACACCAAATCGAGTCTCGGCCGCTGTGGAAACCGATGCACCTCCAGCCTCTTTATGCTGGCACAACTTACCATGGTTCTGGCGTCGATGAGCGACTGTTCACTGACGGTCTCTGCTTACCATCTGGAAGCGACATGACCGACGAGCAACAGGATGAGGTAATTCACCATATAAAGAAAATATTAGAGAAACCTCACTGAAGAAGATTTTGCTACGCCGGCTCAAACCAACGAGCTGGCTTTCGCCCCGCCAGATGGATCACCGCATCCGGCTGAAACTCCCGAAGAGCTGCCTTTACAGCGTCTTTGTCTCGAATATCGCCTTCAACGCGCTGGAACTGCCGGTTGGTCAGCGTCGCGACCCGATCCAGAGCTTTGGGCGAGCTGCTAGAGAAATTATCAAAAACACAAGCATCCCACCCGCGCGACAGGAGCTCTGTGAGAATATGGGAACCGATATACCCGGCTCCGCCGGTGTGGAAGATTTTCATGGGGGGTGTCTATTTCACTTTGGAATCTTGCAGGAAATTTGGGCGTTCATGAAAAGACTATCTCCGCTTTCACAATCCGTCGACAAGTCATCTTTTTCAATCACAAGCGTACACTCAACATTCCAGTTAACCCGCGCGGATGCTAGCTCGCTGCCGACACTACCCCCCTTCACTTCTCAATAATGATTTCACATTTTGCGTTCACGTTTCGCTCTCGAGCAAACTTCTGACAGTGTGCAATCGTGTCGCTATTGTCTTTCCAAATAACCCACGCGGATAACAAGTCCTCTGCATGTTTAGGCTCCCCTGCCCTCATCAAGCCCCATCCGATGTCCCATAGTTTTTGTTCCCTAACCATATTGTAAGGCGCGACCGCGATACTTGGCGGCAATATCGCCAATAGCCCCACCGTGAGTAACACCCCGAGCCCCACACCAATGCCTGTCCACTTTTTAAGCTGCTGCTTTTGCTGATCCGCGCGACGGTCTTTCTCTAGAGCCTCGGTCAACCACCTACGGGTCTCGCGCAAATCATCGACGACACCGCTATGCCGCGCGGACATGGTGCTGAGCGCCTTAGTGAGCGCCCTGTCTATACGGTCTGCGGTTTTCGTTCCGTCCTCAGCCATAGCAGGACTGTCTTTAATGACGGCCAGACTGTCGACAAGCTTGGTGGTGAGCTTGGAGAGACCGCCAATGTCATGGGAATAATCAATCGGCTCGGGGATGTCTGAGACACGCTCCACCACCAGCTCCAGTGCCCGACGCTGCAGGGCCAGCTCGGTGCGCAACTCCTGCATCATGGCCCTCGCCTGTGCTTCGCGATCTTCACTACGCTCGAATGGATCGTTCATAATCTGGTCTTCCTAAATTCACTTGAGTGTTAATTTCAAAACATGCCCACGCAGGTCGACGCATTCTCAAAAGTCCATTGATGGGCCATCCCGAGACATATCTGGCCCGTCCCGCTGCATACTGCGCACGTAGCTTAGATACTGCCTGGGCACGATGCCGAGCAGCAAATCAGACGCGGACATACGCATCATATCTTTTTCCGGTGTTCGCGAGAACGGCTTGAGAGGTTCCAGAGCCTCGGACCCTTTGACCAACCCTGCAGCAATGGCTGACTTTGCCAGTGGATCCTGAGCGATCTCTCGTGACAAATCCCAGATCGCTGTTTCAAAGGCCTTGATCTCAGCACCAGACGGGCGAGAGATCGACTGGAAGTCCTTATCAAGCGTCTTCCAACGCTCAATGAACTTCTCCCCCCTATATAGAGGATCTGCCTCTCTCTGCTGCTGCGCCGCTATCGCACCTTCTAGCAACTCAGCACGCGATCCTTTGTTTGCGGAAAGCACCTTATCCGCGAGGCCACGATCTTCATGCCTAGCTGCACGCAATAGCCGCGCGGCGTCGTCTTGAACCTTCAAAAGAGCTGCTGATGCCTTGGAGAGCTGCGCACGTTGAGCCTCGAGCACCGGTAACTCATCGGCCGCCTGACGCAGGATATGACACCAGGCCTCCGCAAAGCGCTCAAGCGCAGCGTGACGATCCTGCCTTGAAGCGCGGCTGGGTCTTTGCGGCGCCGTTAGGTCAGTACCAGCAGCATGAGTCTGTGCTGGAGATGGTGCAGAACTCTTCGCCGCCCCCACGCGCCAGAGATTGCCAGCTACGGCATAGTCCTCAAGATAATCCAGACTGGTTTCTTTAAGACCGGACCGAGACAACCGCTTACTCAACGCGTCAACGTTCTCAAACACGTCTCGATCCGCAAAAAGCGCCACAGAGTCTTTATGACGTGTCATCGCCACATAGGTCAAATGCCGATCCATTGTTTCTGACGCCAGCACCAACGCATGCTGAACTGTCGCGCCCTGCGCCTTGTGGATCGTGGTGGCATAACCATGATCAAAGGCCCTGTACCGCTCCAGAGGAATGCTGACCGTGGTCGCTGCATCATCAAGCGTAACACGCAAGTGGTTGGCTCCTGCAGCCGAAACCGTGCCAAGCATGCCGTTCTTCACGCCCAGATCGCGATCGTTTTCCAAAAACAGGAAACGGTCGCCCACAACAAACTCCCGCGGTCCTTCACGTGTCTCCACCGCGCAGACCTGTTCTGGGGCATCTGGATCCCCGATCCAACCCCGTATCTGACAGGCCTCTCTGATCACGGAATTGAGATAGGCAACGTCCTTGCGTCGATGCGCCATGACCAGAATGTTCCGAGCTTCTGCCACGTCACGCTTATGCATATAGGCGGACACCAAATCCTGACAGGCGGCGGCGCCACCTCCCTCAACAAAATGCAACGCCCCTGCCTGGTCATAGGCCTTAAGACCTGAGGAAGTGTTATGAGATGCAAAGTCGGCAGAGGCCCATCTCTGCCAATCCTTGCTTTGCCGGCGAATGTCCTCAAGTCCGATCGCACCAATACGCTCATGGATTGCTCTGAAGGCCCCACCCGGCCCAATTGCCTGTAGCTGCTCGCTGTCCCCGACCAGAACAAGCTTGGCACCAGCCTTTGTCACTTCCCCAACAAGCTGCGCCATCTGTCGGGATCCAACCATGCCGGCCTCGTCCAACACAAAGACATCTCCGTGCTCAAGCAGACTGAACCCCCGCTCCCAACTGCGCTGCCATGAGGCAAGGGTACGTGCATCAATCCCCGAGGACTCTGTCAGACCCTGCGCAGCCTTCCCGGCCAGAGCGCCGCCATAGACTTTATGACCGGAACTTTCCCAGGCCTCACGCGCAGCAGCCAGCATCGTGCTCTTGCCAGCCCCCGCATGTCCAATAACCACACTTACAGCCCCAGGCCCCGCCACATGAGAGACCGCGCGCACCTGTTCGTCACTCAAACAGGCATAAGGATCACCGCTACTCCGCTGGAGCTGAAGATTGATCAATGAGACCGCCCGATCCACATGAGCCTCAGACAGCTTGTAGCCCTTACGCGACTGCAAGCTCTGAACACGATCCATCATGGTGGTCTCAAGAGATATGATTGCCTTAGTAGAATAGCGCGGCCGCGACGCTGGATCATCCGCACGGCGACCCTGAACTTCAACCAGAGCTGAGGAAGACATCACCAGCGCACAAAGTTCTTCCAACTCCGCTTTGCTCTCAGTGCAGCGCCACAGGGCACGACGGATATCGCGTTCGGTGAAGACAGACTTCTCACCGGTAATTACAGACAGGATCTTCTCAGGTGACCGCCGTACGACGCCTGAATTCAGAGAGCGTTCTTTGGGAGACAACCGATCACGATGAATAACGCCTCCCTGCCGGGCGACACCTGTTGCATGCACCCCCACATGGCGTGACGGCAGGAGATCAATCCCTCGATCCTTATGAGATCGATGATCAACACGCACGTCGTGCCCTGCCCTTAGAAGGCCCAGGTTGACCACATCCTCCCAATCCCGGCGAATACTGCGAAGCTGGGCATGGGTGGTCTCTTTCCCATGTGCCACCAACCATTTGTTCTCACGCTCGATGTCTGACTTCTCGCCAAAGCCCCAAGGCCCGATCTTGCGGGTCGACATCAACACATGCGCATGGTGGTTCCTTTGATCGGCACGCGCGTCCGGCGCATGGATGGCCGCATCGACCGCCACACCGTAGCGATCAGCTAGCATCTGAGCAAAGCGCGCAACCAGGTCGCTCCGCTCCTCCTCTCCCAGCTCATGAGGGAGAGCCACTTCAAACTCGCGGGCAACACGCGCATCCTTGCGCACCTCTGCGATCTCTGCTGCATTCCAAAGATCTTCCCGTTCGAGCGCAAGCTCACAGCTCACCCCGGACGGCATATAGATCTCGGCACTCACCACCCCACCCTTCTTGGTGAAGTCATGTTCCATGACGACGCGTCGATCGAGCAGCTTCTCTCCAGCACGGTAAGCCGCAGCCGCCACAGCGCTACGCCCACCACTCCGGGATACAATCTTCATGCTGCAGTGATAGATCGCCAAGGCAACAAATCCACAAACCAATACTCACGAAACAGAAAACACAGAAGCAGAGTTGGCACAACTCGTAAGTGCGCATTTACAACTATGCTATCGCACATTTGTAAATGATGGGCCGCACACTGTGTGGCACTCATACCACGCAATATCCAACACCGCTTTATAAATCTATGTTCTCCAAAGATTGCTCATTGCTAAGCAGATAGAGATAGAATTCTAGTATGTAATGGAGATCAGGTTGTGAGGCTCGGCTTCGCGGCGAACTAAACGAACAAATTTTGAATTCAGCCGCGTGTGGAATCGCGTTCGACTTAACCCTTTTGGAGCAGCTATGGCAAAACCCCGTAAGTCCCTTGAAGAGCAAATTGCAGTTCTGGAAGCTCGCAAAAAGAACTTACAAGCACGCCTCAAAAAGAAAGAGCGCGCTCAGGACACCAGACGTAAGATTATACTCGGGGCGCTTATTCTCGACCGGCTGGAAAACCCGCGAGATCCGGAGTTCGCTGCAAGGCTACACAGGTGGCTCCAAGATGAGCTGCCAGGGTTTCTGACGAGGGATGTGGATAGAGAATTGTTTGAGGAGATGTTGGGGTTGGGGGAAGCCTCAGATTAGGGTGGAAACAACCATTCTCAGGACGCTTTGACGACGACGGTGGTCGGTGATTAAACCTACCCGCCCGGCGCTAGAACCTTCACATCGCGCACGGACCGATCTTCCGCCAGTGCGGCGGCCAGAACACGCGGCAAATAATGAGTGCCCACGTAGTCCGCCAAAAATTTCGTCGGGGCCAAAAGCGTCAGAACCCCCTGCCCCAGATCCACAATCACCAGCTGAGCAAACCACGCATCATAGACCGCTGAGTCCTGTTCCCGCAGACGCGCGGCCACGGCACCCCAAAGCCCTTCTTGTGGCTCGGGCGCGGACTCACGACGAAGGGGCACCACGTTGCCTTTGACTTCTGGCTCGGGCGCTCCGGTCAGGCGGGCCGCGAAATCTGGGCCGACGGCCGGCCAATAAGGCATGGTCTCGCCAAGCACAGCCTCAAACATAATCCGGTACTCAGCCACCCTGCCCCGCGCAGCGGGCACGGCGACCTCGATCCAACCGCGCGCGCGCATCTCTGCCATTTCGCGCTTCACGGTGCGATCTGTCACGCCCCACATGCGGGCGAGTTCTTTTTGGCCAACAGCAAACACGCCTTTGCGCCAGTTGAACCTAGCGGTGATGAGTAAAGAAAGCCTTAGGGCCAGCCGAGCTTCGACGGTCTCACCCTGAGACGCCATCACAAGCAAAGCCGTGAGCACGTCGTATTTCGCTGCTCCTGCGCTCGGTCCGTTGAACGCACCTATATTGGCTATGATCCCTGAATGCCCCATGGCACCGCCTGCTCCTGCGCGCGTCTTGATGATGCGTCGATTCGTGATTTGTTATGGCGGAGAATAGCAAAATGATCCTGCTGTGACCATCCGTTCAAACGCTTTCCCCGATCTTGTCGCAATTAGCGTTGGAAAGGCAGCAGCTGTCAAGGATTCGATCCTGAGACCCCAAGTCCCAAACCAAATTTCGAAAGAAAACGGTATGAATATGGTATTGGGGGACATGTACAGCGTCACCCCATCTGGCTCAAATGTCCCCTCAAGATACAGGGAAGGGTCAATCCATGTCCCCCTAAGTTTTGCGCCAATCCCAAGGCTACGCCCCGAATCGCTTTGGGAAATTTCGCCCCCCTGCCCTGCTACAAATCCCTTATTCGATAGCACTAAGACACAGTATCTCTCTTAACCACGGTTTAAGAATAACGAACTCGACAAAATGTGCAAAATGGGCGTAAATGCGAAAAACGCAGAAATTAACGTCCGAGGCCACTATGCTTACCCATACAGACCTGCGCGAACTCCAGACCAAATCGCTCAAACTACAGAGCTGGATCCGCCAGCAAACCTTCTCTCCCGAGAATGAAAAGACTCTGCGCCGCTTCTCGTCTTGGGAAGCGGCCGAGCTGATCTTTGGCATGAACCAGTCGACATTCCGTGGCAAGCTGGCAGCGGACCCGACCTTACCCGCGGGTAAGGTCGAGCCTGAGGGGCGGCAGCGGTGGTTCACTCTGGAAGAGATCAACACGCTGCGCCGTCGCCTGAAGCCGCGCGGCAAGACGCTCCAGCCCAATCGCCCGGGCGCGCGCGCCTTCCGCACCGCCATCGCGAATTTCAAAGGTGGGGCTGGCAAGTCCACGGTTGCTCTCCACATGGCTCATGCGGCGGCGCTTGATGGCTACCGCGTGCTCTGCGTAGACTTTGACCCGCAGGCCACCCTCTCCCATTCGATGGGCCTTAACGATGTTAGCGAGGAACACACGGTCTGGGGCATCATGGCCCGTGACCTGATCCGCGAAACCGAAGCCCAGAACAACGCCCCCAGAGGCGCCGCCAGCGGAACCGCCCTGCCCCAACGCCAGATCCCCTCTTCGATCACTGGCCTTGGGCTGCAAGACCTGCGGATCTCGGATTTCATCCAGCCGACCAACTGGCCGACCATCGACCTGATCCCCTCCTGCGCCAACGCGGCCTTCGTAGAGTTCGCCTCGGCCCAGTATCGCCACCTCAATCCCGAGTGGTCCTTCTTTGCCGCGATGTCGCGCTTCCTCGATCAGTTGCCTGAAGATCAGTGGGACCTGATCTTCTTCGATTGCCCCCCCGCCATCGGCTACCAATCCATGAACGCAGTCTTCGCCGCCGACATGCTCTATATCCCCTCTGGCCCTGGCTATTGGGAATATGACTCGACCACCTCCTTCATCGGCCAGCTCTCAGAAGCGCTCGAAGATCTGGCGCATGGGTTTGAGGGCACCTTATCCGCGGATAAGGCGCAGCTGCCGAAGGTGTTCCATGACATCCGTTTCCTGCTGACCCGCTATGAACCGGGCAACGATCTGCACCGTGCGATGTTTGAAGCCTTTGGTAGGGTTTTCGAAGATACCCTCTGCGAGCACCCGATTGAAATGACGCGGGCGGTTGAACAATCCGGCCGCTTCCTGAGTTCGATCTATGAAATGGACTACCGCGATATGACCCGCGAAACCTGGCGTCGTGCACGCGCAAGTTTCGACCGGGCGTACGCCGAAATGAAGACCACGCTGATGCCGCATTGGGAAAACATGGCGGCCGGGGCAGGGGGCGAAACCTTATCCGCGGATAAGGTCGCCGAAAGAGCAGGGGAAGGAGCTGAGGCATGACCCGCAAACGCAGAATGTTTGAGATCGACATGCCGGTAGAAGTAGGCGTCGAAGCGCCTGCCAAACCCGCAAAGAAATCGTCGGGCCGCAGCCCAATGGCCGCAGCGATCACCGAAAATGCCGAGGCGCTCACCGCCCGGAAATCCGCTGCCGAAGCGATCCGCGAGGAAAACGATGCGCTCGCCCATGAGTTTGTCGCGCTGCGCGAGGCGGGGCATGTGGTGCGTGAAATCCCGCTCGAGGACGTTCACACCTATATGCTCGTGCGCGACCGTATCCCCGGGGAAGATTTCGAACTTGAAAGCCTCGTGACCTCGATCCGCGATCTGGGGCTGTCTAACCCCATCCGCGTCTTTGAGCGGCCTGATGGCACCGGTTATGAGCTGGTACAGGGCTTCCGCCGCCTGAGCGCTTACAAAGCGCTCTCAGGGGCGAAGGAAGGGCAGGGGGGCTATGACAAGATCCCAGCGCTTATCCTGCCCGGAGAAGCCGACATCGCGGGGCTCTATCGTCGCATGGTCGATGAAAACGTCATCCGCACTGACCTGTCCTTCGCAGAGATGGCCCACGCCGCCCAGAACTATGCTGCCGATCCTGCGACAGAGGTCCATGACCTCAGCGCCGCCGTCGCCGCGCTGTTCCAGTCAGCGCCCTATTCCAAGCGCAGCTACATCCGCTCCTTCGCGTTTCTTTTAGAGCGACTGGAGGGCGTGCTGAGCTATCCCACCGAAATCCCCCGCGCCCTCGGCGTGACCCTTGCGCGGGAAATGAAAGAGAACCCCGAGATCGTCGGTCGCATCAAGCAAGACCTGAAAGACTGGGACAACCGCTCGATCAAAGACGAGCTCGACGTATTGCGTCGTCATGCCGGTCTGGGCGATGTAGACAACCTTGCCGACGCTGAAACACCGAGCGTGAAACCGAAAGAGAAGGGCAGGGGGGCAAAGCCCAAAACCACCTTCCACATCCGCTCGAGCGCCGGCCAGGTCAAATGCACCGCCGGGGTAGGGCGCCTTGAAATCAAAGTGGACCGAGACTTCAGCTCAATCGACCGCGCAAGACTTGAAGCCGCGATCGCGTCTCTGGTAGACGGGCTTGGATGACCTTATCCGCGGGTAAGGTTTGGGAAATACTTTAATGAAATCAACGATCTGATTTCCAATAGGGCCGGGCAAAATGAAAATTGTAATGATCGGAGCAGGGTATGTTGGGCTGGTGTCTGGCGTCTGCTTCTCGGACTTTGGGCATGAGGTCGTCTGCGTCGACAAAGACCCGGCAAAGATCGAAAGCCTGACCCGCGGGGAAGTCCCGATCTATGAGCCGGGTCTGCAGGCCTTGATGTCAAAGAACATCGAAGCGGGCCGCCTGAGCTTCACTTTGGACCTCAAAGGCGCCCTTGAAGGCGCTGAGGCGGTGTTCATTGCGGTCGGCACTCCCACCCGCCGCGGCGATGGGCACGCGGACCTCACCTATGTGATGGAGGCGGCACAAGAGGTCGCCCAGCTTGCGCCTGATGGCATTGTTGTCGTGACGAAATCAACCGTGCCAGTCGGAACCAACCGGCAGGTCAAACAGGCCATTCGCAAGGCGAATAAATCCTTGGAATTCGAAGTGGCCTCAAACCCAGAATTCCTGCGCGAAGGCGCGGCGATCAAAGACTTCATGAACCCGGACCGCGTGGTGGTCGGTGTCCAGAACACCCGCGCCGAAGAGGTCATGCGCGAGATCTATCGGCCTTTGTACCTGAGAGAGTTTCCGGTGGTCGTAACCGACCTCGAGAGCGCTGAACTGATCAAATACGCGTCCAATGCGTTCTTGGCGACCAAAGTGACCTTCATCAACGAAATGGCGGCGCTCTGCGAAAAGGTAGGGGCCGACGTCAAAGAAGTCGCACGGGGGATGGGCCTGGATGGCCGCATCGGGAACAAGTTTCTACATGCGGGGCCGGGCTATGGTGGGTCGTGTTTTCCAAAAGACACGAAAGCACTGGCGCGGATCGGTCAGGAAAATGCGGTGCCGATGCAGATCACCGAAACGGTGATCAAGGTGAATGAGGGCGTTAAGCAGCGGATGCTTGATCGGCTATTGGACCTGTGCGACGGATCGTTCAAAGACAAAACAATCGGTGTGCTCGGGGTGACGTTTAAGCCAGAGACTGACGACATGAGGGACGCACCGGCACTCACGATCATTCCCGCGCTGGTAGGGGCAGGGGCGAAAGTTAAAGTCTGCGATCCAGAGGGGCAAAGAGAAGGCGAAAACTTGCTTCCGGGGGTGACTTGGGTCGATGATCCTTATAAAGCTGCTGGGAGTGCGCAACTTCTTGTTCTGTTGACAGAATGGAATGAGTTTCGGGCGCTGAACTTGAAGAAAATTGTGCGCAAAATGTCTGACCCGGTGCTGGCTGATTTTCGTAATGTTTACAGTGCGAAAGAAGCGAAAAAGGCGAAGTTTAGCGTCTATGCTTCTGTCGGACGCGTGGATATGGTATTGTATTAAGGACTAATTTCAGAGAAATCGTTGGTGTCTTTGGAAAATTTTAATGGTGTGAGGTGCCAGAACTGTTAAAGTACACCTTGAGTTGCGAGGGTCTAGGGGTATGACGAATCGGGATGTCGACGCATTTTGCGGCTGTAAGTCGCAGTTATCATTTCACTTTAGGAAGCAGGATTTTCTAGCTTCATTTTTTCTGCTGATTTTTAGTTTTCATTTCTTAGTTTCATCGCGTGTTTTTGGCTGAGCATTCAACCGAGTTTTCGTTTTGTTTTGGCTTTCGATCTACAATGGTTTGGTTCGATGTTTAATGATCTGCTTAATTTCCTGTTTCGTTTGAATAGGGCGACCAAAAGGGTCATCCAAGTTTTGGCCGATGCTCTGATTATCGTGTTGGCTTTTTCTTTTGCGATGGCTTTGCGTTTGGATAGCTTTGCGTTTGCCGCTAATCCCGAGCCTTGGATTGTTCTGGTTTTCGTTTTGCCAGTGACAATTGGTGTTTTCACCAAGCTTGGTCATTACCGCGCCATTGTGCGTTATGTTTCAACGAAGGCTGTCTGGATCGTCGTGGCTGGAGCGGGGATTTCCGCCTTCACGATGGCTATTTCTGCATTGGTTCTCGATCTGCCGATTCCGAGATCAGTATCGTTGATCTACTTTCTTATCCTCGCGCTTCTATCCGGTGGTGCACGCATGACAATGCGCATTTTGCATGCTTCATCTCGCCAAGATCAAAGAAAGAAGGTAGCCATCTACGGGGCTGGTGAAGCTGGTCGTCAGCTTTTGAGGGCACTCTCAAGCAGTCTGGAATATAAACCGGTTCTGTTTATAGACGACAATGAGCGCCTTCAGGGTTTCGAAGTTTCTGGTTTGCCTGTTATGTCGTTTCGAATGGCGTCCCAAGCGCTTGAAGGCTTGGGTGTTAGAGCGATCTTGCTAGCGATGCCAAGCGCATCACGTTCAATTCGTAAGAACATAATAAATCAGCTTGAAAGGTTCCCTGTCGAAGTCAAAACTTTGCCAGGGATGGCTGACCTCATCGAAGGTAAGGCAAGCGTCAACGAATTGCGGAATGTGTCAATTGAGGAACTTCTTGGTCGGGATCCAGTACCGCCTCGACCTGAATTGATGGCTAAAAATATCCGGAACCAGATAGTGTTGGTATCCGGTGCAGGTGGTTCTATTGGTGGAGAACTCTGTCGCCAAATCATCCAGCAACGACCAAAAAAGCTAGTGCTACTCGATGTGTCAGAATTTGCTCTTTATAAAATCCACGAAGAGTTGACAGAATTCTGTCAAAGAGAAGGGTGCGGTGACACTATTATTCTTCCAACCATATGTTCGGTTCAAAACGAATTACGCGTGTCAGAAATTTTGAGCACTCTTAACGTGGACACAATTTACCACGCTGCTGCTTACAAACATGTACCTTTGATCGAGCAGAACATCATAGAGGGTATTCAGAACAACGTCTTTGGCACACGCACGCTTGCCAAGGCAGCTATTCGGTGCGGAGTGAAGTCCTTCACTCTGGTTTCGACTGATAAAGCCGTTCGCCCAACAAATTTTATGGGCGCATCAAAACGGCTTGCTGAGCTTGTTTGCCAATCTTTGGCGACAAACCAGAGCTCGACTGTTTTCTCGATTGTGCGCTTCGGCAATGTGCTCGGCTCATCAGGCTCCGTTATTCCTCGTTTCAGAAAGCAAATTGAGAGCGGCGGCCCGATTACTGTCACCCACAAAGAAATCAACCGTTATTTCATGACGATTCCCGAGGCGGCTCAACTGGTAATTCAAGCGAGTTCGATGGCGCAGGGCGGAGATGTTTTTGTGTTGGATATGGGTGATCCTGTACGGATTGTAGATCTGGCGGACAAGATGGTGCGGCTGCATGGTTTGACGCCTTACTTTGAAGTTGGCGGGGAAACCGGCGATATCTGCATTCAAATCACCGGTTTGCGCCCAGGCGAGAAACTTTTTGAAGAATTGTTGATCGGTGACTCGCCTATGGCAACCAGCCACCCACGTATCATGCGCGCACAAGAGCTACAGCTTTCGCTACAGGATATGACGGAGCTGCTCGAAAGGATAATTGATTTAATCGCCAGAAGTGATCTTGAACAATTGCGGACTCTGTTCTTGGAGACGTCCTTGGGATTTTCACCAACTTCCGATTTTGTTGACGTGGTATTTTCTGAACAGGATCAAATTGGTGAAATGGTGCATTCGAAACCGGATCTGAGGTTGGCAAACTAAGGTTTCGAGTTTAAATTTTCAGTATGATTTAGAAAATTTGCTGTGCTTGGGCGTCGTTTCTGAGCACAAAGGAAGCCTGTTGCTGAAGAGCCGGTCCAAATTTGGAGAGAACTTAACTGCAAGTCATGTGCGCCGCATTATGACCAAGCAAGAGGTGAGCCAAATAGCGCCGAATTTGTACTTTTTCACCATTTGAATATTTGAGGATTGGCGACTTTGTATTGCAAGGAAAAACGTGCGTAAGTATACCATTTAGCGGTACGTGGGCGGGTGTCGCGGTTGCGATTGGCACTTTTCAAAGTGAATTTAAGTTTTTGAGGTGGGGCGATGTCGCAACTTGCTGAGCAAGATGAAGAAATCGATTTGCGCGAGCTATTTACAACGATTTGGTATAATTGGAGGACTGTTGCGTTAGCTACGATATTGTCAGTGGCTTTCGCTGCTCTCTATGCGTTTGAGCTAGCCACACCTGAGTATGCTGCTTCAACCCGATTTGAATTGGTAGAGGCGGACGCAGGCGCAGCGGCGCTGGGACAGGCGGCTGATTTGGCAGGATTGGCCGGGGTTGGCGTACCAGGAGCCATATCAGAAGCGGACACGATTGCCGATCGGGTTCTTTCCAGGCCATTCATTGACTCCATATATGAAGAAGCTGGTTTTGGAACCGATCCTGAGTTTAATGAGGAACTTCAGGAGTCGGGTTTGGTTGAGACTCTCATCGCATTTGTGTTTGGGTTGCAGGACGACAAAGAGGTTTCCAGAAATGACTACTTAAACATGGCTATTGATACATTACGGAAAAAAATGGCCCTGAACATCGGCGAAAATGGGATTAATGAGCTAACGGTTTCACATCCAGATGCGAAAAGGGCTGCCGACGTTGCAAATATCATTGTGTCACAATCGCTTCAGGACATATTCGAGCGAGAGCGGAATGAAACACGTCAAAGCCTAGGGTACTTTGCAGATGAATTGTTGCAAATTCGCCTGGATCTTGACGCAGCGAATGCGGCGGTACGTGATTATGCAATTACCAATAGCTTACAGTCGGCCGGTGAATTGGCCAGAACATCATCCCAACTTGCGGAAGTGAGGCGAGATCTGGATGCCATAGATGAGAGCATTCTGGCGCTCGAGAAAATGGGGATTGGGGATTTTGATGGACTGGAATTTTCTCAAGCCTATCCCATTTCAACAAGCTCGTCTTTTCGGCGTCTGTTAAACTTTTCGGGAGACCCTAGCAATTGGGAAAAACCCTCCTCTGCAGATTTAAAGCGTGCGGTAGACCGCTTGGAGGCTCAGAAGTCTCCGTTAATTAGTAGTTTCAATGCGCTCCAAGCGCGAGCAATGAGTTCGGGAGCAGAGGCCTTGGAGCTAGCTGCTTTGGAGCGTGAGGTCGAAATTCAACAGGCTATCTATTCATCTGTGATAACGCAGTTCGAAGCGCGCTCTTTGCATTCGGGGTATGAACGCGCGAGTGGTCGTATTGTTGAGGCGGCAATCATGCCCCAAAAGCCCGCATCGCCTAAGAAGCCAATGGTTCTAGCGATAGGAGTCGTACTGGGGCTGTTTATTGGCGCGGCGTGGGCTTTGATGGCATCTAAGAAACGTGGGACGCTTTATTCTGACACAGCGATCAAAACTGCTTTCGCATCAAGCGATGTGCGCAAGCGCAAGCGTTCACAACTTGGTGGCGTCGACACAGCTGAGCTGACGCAAAAACAACTGACTGCTGTACAGGATTTACTGGTTTCATTTGCTGAAGAAGAGCAGGTGATTTCTATCATTTCTACTAGACCGAATGATCTGGTATCACGCCTCTCACTTAGTCTCTCCAAAGCATCGGCACGGCTGAGTGAAAAAACTGCAATTTTGGACCTTTCGAATGGGTCTCTTGAAGCATTGACACGCGCCACTGACGGGACTTCTGAAAATTTCACTTCCAAGTATACAATTTACCCAGATATTGATCTGCTTGTTCCTTCAAAAACGGATGTATTTTTGAAAGCTTCAGAGAGAAGCCGCTATCTTTTGAAACTGAAGGAAATTTACGGTCGAGTCCTAATAGTATTGCCCGCGCCACAGAACGGGACCGCAGTTTCTCGAGTGGTCGCGCCGTCTACCGACGCCTCAATTTTTGTTGCTGAGCGGGGGAAAACGAATCTTGGATCTGTTGAAGCTATAAAATCGATCTTTACACGGTCTAAGATGTCAGACCCACTGCTGGTGATCGTCTAAGGAGCAACTATGCGCATTGCTGTTTCTATTTTCTGCCTCATGTCGTTCCTTGCCGGATGCACTGAGGTGTTGCGGCAACCAAACTTTAATTTGGATGAAGTCGAAAATCCGGAAGCTGAAGTCATCTATCAAGTGACGGGATATGATATTACCCCGGCTGTTGTTTCGAGAGCAAACAAAAGTCCATTTATTAGATATGTGAATATAGGTGGAAACGGGGTTGGGCCGGTCCGAAACGTGCCCGAGAGCGCGCTGTTTTCTGGGGCGAAACCTCCATCGAATAAGCGACCAGACTATGTGATCGGCGTCGGCGATACAGTAGTTGTTAATCGCTCAGGATACAGTGTAAATGCTGACGGTATCCGAACGCGTCAGGCCGCTAATAACAGCTATTTGGTGAATGAAGAAGGTGCGGTTGATCTGTTAGAAGGCCGCAGCGTCGTGATTGAAGGCCTCACAATTTCTGAAGCAAAGATGGCAATACGGTCGGCGCTAAGAACGACGATTAGCAGCGAAGCAGCTACATTTTCACCCATTGAGTTCCCTGTCGCTAAGCCCCCCGAATACCGCCTAGGCAATGGTGACATCATTCGCGTTTCTCGTCTTATCGAAACGACGGACAAAGACGGAGTTTTGACTCAGAGTGTCCAGACGAGTAAAAGCGTTATCGGATCGAATGGTGTAGTAAGCGTTTTGCAATTAGGGGAAGTTGAAGCCGCTGGCTTAACTTTATCCGAGGTGCGTGATCGAGTGTTGCAGGAAGCGATTAGAAATGCTGGCGGTATTGATACTGTGGTGGAAATACAGAGCTTTGTTTCTCAAACTGCCCTTGTAACGGGAGACCTTGGGACGCGAGTAATTCAGCTCACAGATCAACCATTAACTTATGACCGCTTGATTGCGCAGTTTAACCCTTCATTTGTTGGTGACAGAGACTATCGGGTTACACTCGAGCGAGCGGGTCAGACCTACCAAATGAGTGCGAAATCCATCGTTATGGGCGGTCACTCGGGACCCTATTACGTTTTTGATGATGACCGTATCATTCTTACAGAGATGCTCCCAACTTCGGATGTCCAGTTGAATGTCACAAACTTCGGAGCTCGCAGTCTTACTTATTTGCGCGTGACGGATAATGATGCCGCTTTGGCGCAGCAGGGTAAGGCTGTGCCTTTTGATTTGCGAGGTATCGACCTAAGAGGTCTTTTGATCGCACAAGGTATAGACGTTACTCAAAATGAAGATTTGCTCATTCGTCTTAACCGAGCCAACAAGACATACAATCTTTCAGCTCAATCCACCGTTTTGAATAATCCTGGCAAGCGCTACTGGCTTGCACCAGACGATCACGTCGTTGTTGAAGACATCGCCTATGTTGGCACCAATGCGTTGTTGGTTGGGGAAATCGGGCTGCCGAGGCAGTTACCAATTAATCAGCACAGCAGAACCACTTTGTCACAAGCGTTATTTGATGGGGGTGCGTTCAGTGCTGCCGAGGCTGACTTCCGGCATGTTTACGTCCTGCGCGGCGAAGGCTTGAAATACGATGCTTATCATTTCGACATAACACAGGTCTTGAATCTCGGTTTAGCGGAAGATTTTGAATTGCGTCCTGGCGATATAATGTTTGTTCGTACTCGACCAATTTCTCGATATACTCGTGCACTCACCGCAGCGTTGACCTTTGTGAATGCAATTGATGTCGGCATCACGAATTCTAGAACCTTTGGGCGATAGATCCGTTGCTCTGTGAGTGGTGGGCTGCAGGCGCGCCGACTTTTACATCGTCTATAGTGATGCAGTTAAGTGCGCATAGAGCACGAGTTGTGAGGTGTCCGTTGCTGAAGATCACTGTCGGTTAGCCACCAAAGTTACAGTTTGTCGGCTCGGTTGCTTGGGAGCTGGTGCAGCGTTCTGGTTGGAGCCATCTTATGTGTACGGTGATCCGATAAAGAGCTCGGAAGAGTCGCTTTACGAATTTTGGTATCTGCAGCTTGCGAGGGTTCCTTCACTGTTAACTCAAACTGCACTTGGCGCGGGCCGAACGAAAACAAACAGCAGTTACCACACCGGTTTGCAACCGGCTGCAGACTGAAGAGAATCCTACCTTCGCAATTCCTTCTTCTTGAGGTTAAAAACTCTTTGAAAGTTGCATGCCGAAACTGACTCCTCGCGACGCTTCGCGCAGGTTGAAATCTTGATATGCAACCACTGCACTTAGTGTGGTGTCGTCCCAAGATTTTGTTGCTCCAACGGTGGCTAAAATCCCCTTTGTGCGCGTGGGGGTAAGGCGGTGCGTTGCGAGGCTCGCCTGATTGATGTCAAACTGACCAATTGACCAACGCAGATCGAAGCTTCTTAATTCATGCTTTCCAAATAGCGTCATCGATGTACCCTCGGTATCAATCGGAGCGCCCAAGGTCGCACCGTAGTGACTGTATCCGCTGGCGTATTGAGTGTTGGTATAGACGGTGTTAGGGCCGCAAAACCCGGCAGGGGTCTGTTTAACGCGTGTATCGACGGCTTCGAGAGTAATGATCGACGGGGAACCCGCGATATTCGTCAAATATTCCAGACCTGCTAGGTAAAAGTAACAAGATGGTAAGTATCCTGCTTCATCTTCACCGATCGCCTGAACATAGCCACGTAGGGGAGTTTCAGGCAGTGTATAGGACACGCCGAAGCCAGCAAGCTGGTTAGAGACAACGCTATTGGCATCAGAAAAGCCGGACAGTATTTTCAGAAAAGTACCGGCACTATTGTCCCGTCCGTCGCCTCCAAATTCCACCATCCGCACGAATTCTACTTCAAGGCCGGGCAAAGGGTTAATATCCAGTCGCATGCCTAGTAATTTTGTGTCTGCGGGCGCGGTATGTTCAGCCAATTGTCCAACTAAGATGTCGCCCGACCATTCTCCAAGCCAAGATAGCCAAGGGCTTTCAAATTCTGATGGCGCACGCGAGACATAAACACCTGGCACGGGACGGGTGTTGTCCGACAATACGAGTGACGTGTAGCGCGAAGGTCCCCAATGCCAGTCCTTAGCCCCAGCGCCGAGGGTCCAAAGACCAAAGTCTCGTTCGACGTAGCTGTCGTCAAACAATACTTGGCTGTCATCGCTATCTATTCCGACACTTAACCGATAACGAAGGTCACCGATGTTGTCTTCATAGGCAAGATTTGCATAGGAATTTTGTTTACCCGCCCCAAAACCATAGTGGTCCTGTTGAGTAAGGAAACCTCCGGAAAGAGCCCCGGTTGCCAGCGAAAATGATCCTTCAGCTTGTGCAAATGCGGGTGTGAGAACGGAGACTGCGAGAACGGAGGTCAATAGGCGGCGCATGGGAACTCTACTTAAAATACTCGCGCACCATAGGATGAAAGATGCGCGCTGAAAAGGTGGGGGTTTGTAGTTAGTTAACCTTTTGCTCCTTGGCCCCGCGCATAGATATCGTCGTACCTAATAATGTCGTCTTCGCCGAAATAGCTTCCTGTTTGAACTTCAATCAACGTGACCGGCAATTTCCCCGGATTTTCAAGACGGTGAACGGCACCCAATGGAACATAAACGGACTCATTTTCACTAATGAGCTTCGTGTCTTCGCCAATGGTCACTTTTGCGGTGCCTGCGACCACAATCCAGTGCTCGGCACGATGGTGATGGCTCTGTAGAGAAAGAGAGGCCCCCGGGTTTACGACAATGCGCTTTACCTGGAACCGGGCACCTGTCACGAGGCTTTCGTACCAACCCCAGGGCCGGTAGTCGCGAGGTAGCATTTCAGCTTGAGCAACACCTTTGGTTTTCAGCTGCTCGACCGCGAGTTTGACTTCTTGGGCGTTGTCTTTGTTTGCGATCAAGACGGCATCTGGCATAGCCACTGCGACGATGTCGTCTAAGCCGATGCCGATAATTTCTTGAGAGGCCGATGTCGCATGAAGCAAAGTGTTTGAGCAGTTTATTGAAGTGGCTGGTCCATTAAGAGCGGTGCCACTCGCGTCTTTTTCAGACTCTCTCCAAACCGCGTGCCAGTCTCCTAGGTCAGACCATTTACCGGCATAAGGAACAACAGACAGATTATCAGCGCGCTCCATCACCGCATAGTCGATTGATATATCATCGCACCGTTCCCAGCTTTCTGAATCAAGCCGGGTGAAAGCGAGATCATACTCAGCTTTTTCCAGAGCGTCTTGAACAGCTTTGAGCGTGTCAGGAGCATGTGCAGCGAAGGCGTCTAATATTGTCGTTGTAGAGAAAAGGAAAATCCCTGCGTTCCAAAGATGTTTTTTGCCTTCATAGAGGTTCTTAGCCTTAATCTGGTCTGGTTTTTCAACGAAGCCTTTCAAGGCTTGAGGGGTTGGGGAAAATGATGAGTCTGGCCGTTCTGTTAGCTCCAGCCAGCCATATCCGGTCTCAGGCCGATCTGGCATGATGCCAAAAGTCACCAGTTGGCCTGACAAAGCGGTATCAACAGCGGCGTGTACAGTGGAACGGAATTTCTCGTGATCCGGGATCACATGATCAGCAGGGGCAACTAGAACGAGACCCCCTTTGTCTTTTGCATCAATAGCAAGTGCGGCAGCACAAACAGCGGCGGCGGTGTTTCTAGCGAATGGCTCGATGAGAACTTGTGAAGGAGCAATCTCAAGAGTTGCGAGTTGCTCTATAACCAAAAAGCGGAAATCGGATCCAGTTACGATAGCTGGAGCAGCAAATCCTGTGCCTGATAACCGACGTGATGACGCTTGGAATAGGCTATCTTCACCGAGAATTTCTGTAAATTGTTTAGGATAAGATTTGCGCGATAGAGGCCATAGGCGTGTCCCTGAACCGCCACACAAAATAACTGGGTGAATTTTTGCCATTTAACTGCTCTTTACTTTTAAACTCTGGACTTGCTTTTGTCGTCTAGTTTGGGTCGGATCACATTCGCTTTAAACGGTATTCCTTCGGGCTTTTCGAAGATTGTTTTTTTCGAACCACGAAACGGAATGCTTTCATCCGCCGGACCCTATAGAACCTTTAGCGCAAGATGGTTTTCTGATCTATTGGAATGATAGTTTCTGAAAACTGCTGACGCTAAGCACTAAAGCCAATTCTGGAACTGCTTTTTGCATCGTTCATTGCTGTCTTTTCTTGCCTACTCACTAAATTGCGGGATGGTTGGCTGTATATATGAACGGACTCCCGGGACACTTCCTGTAAATTCCCCGCCCTGTGAGCGATACCTGAACCGCGGATCCTATTGGGCTTTAGGGTAGGGTGCTTTGCCCATCTCTTCCATCATCCTTTCGCGGAAGACTTCGGCTGGCGTCTTCCATCCGAGGCATTTGCGAGGCGTGTTGTTGAGGCGGTCACAGATCATTTTCAATTCATGATCTGTGACTGCCGTAATGTCGCGCTTCCTCGGCAGCCACCTTCGAGCGCGGCGATTTGTGTTTTCGACGGTGCCTTTCTGCCAAGGTGAAGACGGATCGCAGAACCAGGTTTGTGTTCCGATCTCAGCCTGAAGGTGCGGCCAGCTGACGAACTCCGTGCCGCGGTCGAAAGTGATAGAACGACGCGCGATGAAGGGCAGATCGCGGACAGCTTTCATGGTCTTGCCCATCACCGGCTTTGTGCGTTTGTTTGGGTTCTTGAGCAGAACTGTGAACCGGCTGACACGTTCAGCCAGCGATGTGACGTTCGATTGTCCAAAGTGTTGTTTGAACAAGACAAGATCAGCTTCCCAGTGACCAAACTGCCGGCGGTGCGCCACGTCGTTCGGGCGGAATAGGATGCTGACATCGCGGTCAAACTTTGGCTTTTGGCGCTTTCTGGCATGACGCGGTCGACGGGCCTTGCGGTGCTCGGGCAGATACCGCCAGAGCTCCTGATCCATGCCTTCCTTGGAATAGATGTAGCGATAGATCGTTTCCCTCTAGGGACATTGCCTACAGCAATACCCTGCCGGGCAGCGCCTGGCAGACGCGCAGCTTCGCGCCTTCATAGATCATGCGATTTCCGATCTGCTCCGGCGTCCAGCCTTGCTGGATCCGCGCGATCACGGTCTTGCACAACTCCGGATGCCGGATCAGCTTTCGTTGCACAGATCGACGCTTGTTGGTCTGCAGTTGCGCCGCGTGACCGAAGTAGCCCGCGTATTTCTTCGGGAAGGCATCATCGGCCCAGAAATTGCGTTTGATCTCGCGAAAGATCGTCGATTTATGACGCTTCAGGACACGCGCCATCTCTCTGACGGGCACCTATGCATGCCACCAGCTCTCGATCTTACGACGTTCTTGCAGTGATAGTTGCGTGTAAACAGCTCCCATGCCATGATCTCCTACTAGATAACTCATTGTTTTCTAATAGGAGTCACACTTCACGGTAGCGCGCTCCCAAGCTGTAAGTCTTTGCGCAAAAGAGTTGTTATGTTTATTGAAACCGTGTCATATCATTCGGTGTTATTGGCTTCACTTGCGCGGATGCTACTGTCTTGGGATCAAAGAAAGAAGTTGGCACCATTTGGCTAATTAAAAATTTATTAAATTTAGATAGTTAACAAAAGTGGAGCCCACACTTTCTCCCCTAATCGCACGTCTTTGGAACTCTGAGGCACACGCGTAGTTAAATTCATGGCGCATATTGCAGTTTGAAATGCTAAATCGGCAATGTCTTGGTTGCACCGCTTGTGGACTTTCGTCGCCTGAAGGTGGCGAAGAAAATACGGTATCTAAAAATAGGATCGAAACGCTGAAAGTTTGATTGCTTTTTGCCGAATGGTGGATGTAAAGAATTCAAGCTTTTCAAGGGTGAATAAGTCGCTTGCCGTCTTATTCTATTACGAGGCCAGCTGCATTTTTATGGACGAAGTTGAAGTAGTAGTTATCGGCGCAGGTGTTGTCGGCATGGCGATCGCGCGTGAAGCTTCCATGCGCGGACACGATGTGCTCGTGGTTGATGCACTTTCACACGTCGGTGGTGGCATATCATCCAGAAACAGTGAGGTTATTCACGCTGGAATCTATTATCCGGTGGGCAGTGAAAAAGCACTTCATTGCAAGCGTGGTCGCCAAATGCTCTATGATTACTGCGCAACTAACTCGGTGCCATTTCGAAAAACCGGGAAGCTGATTGTCGCCACATCGTCAGAAGACGAAGGTAAGTTGGCTGGTATTTTGGAGAAAGCATCAGCGAATGGATTGAATGGTGAAGACTCACTGCAACATTTAACTAAGGCTGATGTTCGCAAGCTAGAACCGGAGCTTTATTGTAAATCGGCTCTTTTCTCGCCGTCGACAGGGATCATTGATAGTCACACATACATCAATCAGCTTATGGCTGACGCCTGTTCGCACGGTGCTGATGTATGTTTGGAAACTACCGTTGAACATTTAGACATTGGACCGCCTCATTGCATTACCGGGGTAAGTCGCGGTGAGAGATTTCAGATAGCCACGCAAAACTTGTTTATTGCTGCAGGATTACACTCCGCGTCGCTGTGCCGGAGTGCCGGTATTTCTTCACCAGACGACTACTGGCTTAAAGGCAACTATTTTGTCCTAGACCGTCCGGCGCCATTTAGGCATTTGGTTTATCCTGTTCCGGCAGCAGGTGGACTTGGTGTTCACCTTACATTGGATTTGGCTGGTTCCGCTCGGTTTGGGCCCGATACAGAGCCGGTTTCAGTCGAAGATTATCGTGTGAGTTCAGATCGCGTTGGGGGATTTGAAAGAGCAATCCGGCGTTATTGGCCCGGCTTGCCTGACAATTCACTAACGCCTGGATATTCAGGAATTCGACCGAAATTGCGAACTGTCACTGGAAATGAGGGGGACTTTTGCCTAGACGGGCCAGGTGAGCTGGGAGTTGAAGGGTTGGTGGCACTGAATGGGATTGAGTCGCCTGGGTTAACATCAAGCTTGTCTATTGGCATTGCCGCTTATTCGAAGATATTTGAAGCGTGATGTGTTGTAAGGCGACAGGCATAGGGTAGCTCAACTGATGGCAAATTTTTAAGAAGAAACGCGCTTGTGGAAAAGAACTGTAAAAAACGAATTCTGATTACCGGAACAGCTGGGTTCATCGGGTTTCACCTTGCAAGGCTCCTCTTGAAAGAGGGGTTCCAAGTGCATGGCTACGATGGAATGACAAGCTATTACGATGTAGCCTTGAAACAACGTCGTCATGCGATGCTGTTGCAAAACTCAGCTTTCTCTTCAACAGAAGGCATGCTTGAAGACAATGTAAAGTTCGATGGTGTCGCTGACGAATTCCAGCCAGATATAATCGTACATCTCGCTGCGCAGGCCGGTGTGCGATATAGTCTGGAAAACCCGCGTGCTTACCTTGACTCAAATGTCATTGGAACATTCAACGTCATGGAAGCGGCGCGTAGGCTTGAGGTGGACCATTTGCTTATGGCGTCAACCTCGTCAGTGTATGGCGCTAACACTGAGATGCCGTTTAGCGAAACAGAGAAAGCTGACACGCAGCTTACAATCTACGCAGCCACGAAAAAAGCCAACGAGAGCATGGCGCATTCCTACGCACACCTTTGGAACTTGCCTGTCACCATGTTCCGGTTCTTTACTGTTTACGGCACTTGGGGACGACCCGATCTCGCGCTTTATAAGTTTGTTGCTGCGATGATTGAGGACCGTCCGATCGATATCTATAATCACGGTGACATGTACCGCGATTTTACCTACGTCGATGATCTGGTCCGGGGTATTCGCCTATTATTTGATGCGGTTCCAACGCGTCTTAAGGACGGCAATGTTCCTGAGGGTGACAGCCTTTCACCCGTTGCTCCTTACCGCGTTGTGAATATTGGTAACTCCGAGAAAGTTAAGCTCTTGGACTTCATCGAGGCCATAGAAGATGTGCTCGGGAAAAAAGCTATTCGCAATTATATGCCTATGCAGATGGGCGATGTGCCAGCTACATGGGCAGATGCATCACTTTTACAAAATCTAACGGGCTATCGCCCTCAAACGGATTTCCGCGAAGGAATCTCGCGGTTCGTTGATTGGTATCGAGAATATTATAATGTCTGAGGTTAAATTGCATTCCTTTTCAATTAAATCATCCAAACTCGCTGTAATTGGCCTTGGATATGTCGGACTTCCGCTTGCAGTTGAGTTTGGCAAACATCGGCCAGTGGTTGGCTTTGATATTAATACAAAGCGCATAGAGTCCCTGCGCTTGGGGCAAGATGCAACGCTTGAAGTTTCTGACGACGAGCTGGCTTCAGCCAAAGAACTTAGATTTACTTGTTTACCAAGTGAAATCGCTGACTGTAATGTTTACATCGTTACAGTCCCTACGCCAATCGATGCGCAGAAACGCCCGGATCTGACTCCGTTGATCAAAGCATCAGAAACAATTGGTGAGGTGCTCAAAAAAGGTGACATCGTTGTCTATGAGTCAACTGTCTATCCCGGAGCGACCGAGGAAGAGTGCGTTCCAATTCTTGAGAGGGTTTCGGGTCTTCGTTTCAACGAAGATTTCTACGCTGGCTACAGCCCCGAGCGTATCAATCCAGGCGACAAGACTCACCGTCTGCCGAATATTACCAAGGTTACATCGGGATCAACTCCCGAAGTGGCTGATTTCATTGACCTGTTCTATGGCACGATTATCAAAGCCGGAACTCACAAGGCACCTTCGATCCGCGTTGCCGAAGCCGCCAAGGTTATCGAGAATACCCAACGGGACCTGAATATCGCTCTAATCAACGAATTGGCATTGATCTTCAATAAGATTGGGATTGATACAGAGGCGGTATTACAAGCAGCAGGCACCAAATGGAACTTTCTACCTTTCCGGCCTGGTTTGGTTGGCGGACACTGTATTGGCGTCGATCCATACTATCTCACACATAAGGCTGAGGCGGTAGGTTATCATCCTCAAATCATTTTGGCTGGCCGACGCCTTAATGACGGGATGGGTGCTTATGTCGCTGGGCAGTTGGTTAAAGCGCTGTTGCGGAACCGTATCCAAGTGCAAGATGCCAATGTCTTGGTCATGGGAATGGTGTTTAAAGAGAACTGCCCTGATCTGCGCAATACACGCGTGATAGATGTTGTCACGGAATTGAAGGAATACGACATTAACGTCGATGTGTTCGACCCTTGGATTGATCCAGAAGAAGCCCAACACGAATTCGGAATAACTCCAGTAAGCGAACCCCAACCCAATTCTTATGACGGGATTGTTTTGGCCGTCGCGCATGAAGAATTCAAAGCAATGGGAGAGGCTGCCCTGCGAAACCTCGGGCGGAAAGAGCACGTTATCTATGATTTGAAATATGTTCTGCCCGCTGATCAAAGCGATCTTCGGCTGTAATTGGGAGATCGAAAATGAAACGCTTTGCATTGATCGGTGCCGCTGGCTACATCGCTCCTAGGCATATGGGTGCTATCCGCTCCACACAAAACGACCTTGTCGCAGCCTTGGACCCCAATGACTCCGTAGGCATTATTGATAGCCATTTTCCGGAGGCAGACTTTTTTACCGAGTTTGAACGTTTTGATCGTCATCTCGACAAACTGCGTCGGAATGGGAACGGCGTAGACTATGTTTCGATCTGTTCGCCTAATTATCTCCATGATAGCCATATGCGCTTTGCACTGCGTTCGGGCGCCGATGCTATTTGTGAGAAGCCACTGGTTTTGAATCCCTGGAACATCGATGGCCTTACGGAGATCGAAAAAGATACAGGGCGCAAAGTGAACACGATTTTGCAGTTGCGTGTACACCCCGCGATAACAGAATTGCGTGAACGCATTCTACGTGAACCCAAAGACAAAAAACATGAAGTCGATCTGACCTACATCACTTCTCGTGGTCACTGGTATCTTCAGAGTTGGAAAGGCGCCGAAAAAAAATCCGGGGGTATTGCAACGAATATCGGCGTGCATTTCTTTGATATGCTGCATTTCATCTTTGGCGAACTGCAGGAAAACAAAGTTCACTTAGCCGAAGACACACGAGCCGCGGGTTATCTTGAGTATGAACACGCGCGTGTGCGTTGGTTCCTATCAATAGATATTAATGATGTCCCTAGCTCCGTTCGCGCTGCAGGTCAGCGCACCTTCCGATCAATCACTGTAGATGGTCACGAGATCGAATTCTCCGGAGGGTTCACGGATCTCCATACCCGCAGCTATGAGGAAATACTCGCAGGCCGTGGTTTTGGTCTCGAAGAAAATCGCGTCGCAATCGAAACAGTTTCGCACATCCGTAATGCCGAAGCCCGCTCAGGTGGTGAGCAACATCCATTTGTTTCCAAGGCGAAAAAATGAGCTACCAAGTTCATTCAAGCGCAATCGTCGATGACGGGGCAGAGATCGGCGACGGAAGCCGTGTCTGGCATTTCGTGCATGTGTGTGCCGGTGCTCAGATAGGTAAAGGTGTGTCCCTTGGCCAGAATGTGTTCGTTGGGAACAAGGTCGTAATTGGCGATAAATGTAAGGTTCAAAACAACGTGTCTGTCTACGATAATGTCACCTTGGAAGCAGGGGTGTTCTGTGGCCCTTCCATGACATTTACCAACGTTTATAATCCCCGCTCTTTGATCGAACGCAAAAGCGAATACCGAGATACTTTGGTCAAAACCGGAGCCACGCTCGGAGCAAATTGCACAATCGTTTGCGGAGTTACGATTGGGGCGCATTCTTTTGTGGGTGCGGGTGCCGTCATTAATCGGGATGTTCCCGATTTCGCGCTAATGGTTGGTGTTCCCGCGCGACATGTCGGATGGATGAGTGCCCATGGGGAACAACTCGACTTGCCGTTGACGGGAAATGGAATTGCTACTTGCCAACATACCGGGAAGCGCTACAGGCTTGTCGATGGTGTTGTTAGTTTGGAGGGTGAAGAATGATCCCTATAATTGACTTGGCACATCAGCAATCGCGAGTGAAGCCGCTGGTCGATGCTGGTATCGCCAAGGTTTTGGCGCACGGAAAGTATATTCTGGGTCCCGAAGTCGCTGAATTGGAGGAGGCGCTGGCGGATTTTGTCTCGGTGCCCCATTGTATTACGGTGGCCAATGGTACCGATGCACTGCAGATAGCTCTGATGGCTTTGGGCGTGGGTCCGGGCGACGAAGTTATCACGCCCTCTTTTTCCTACATTGCTACTGCCGAAGCCGTGTCTCTCTTGGGAGCTTCGCCTGTATTCGTAGATATTGATCCAGCTACCCAGCTTATAGAGCCAAGCCATTTAGAAGCTGCGATTACCTCCCGTACAAAGGCAATCATCCCTGTTTCACTTTTCGGGCAAACTCCTAACTTCGCCGCAATAAATTCCGTTGCTTCGCAGCATGGAATATCGGTAATCGAAGATGGCGCGCAAAGCTTTGGGGCCACCTATGACGGAGCACGATCCTGCGGACTTTCTACGATCGGCTGCACCAGCTTTTTTCCATCTAAACCTTTGGGTTGCTACGGCGATGGTGGTGCGATTTTTACTCGCGATGACGAACTTGCAAAGGTCTTGCGCCAAATCGCGCGTCATGGCCAGGATCGCCGTTATCACCACATAAGACTGGGTGTGAATTCTCGTTTGGATTCGATCCAGGCTGCCATCTTGTTGGCTAAACTCACAATTTTGGAAGATGAAATTTCTGAACGCAATGAAGTGGCAAACCGCTATACGTCTGCGTTTGAAGCTTCTGGTCGTGTTACGTCCCCCACTCTCCTAGAGAGCAATACCAGTGCATGGGCACAGTATACCGTCCGAGTTTCTGAACGCGACACGGTGCAAGCAATTTTGAAGGATGCAGGTATTTCAACCGCGGTTCATTATCCGCTACCGCTTTCTTCTCAACCCGCTGTTGCGCAACCTGCAAACGTGCCTGAAAGTGATAAAGCGGCTCGCGAAGTCTTGAGTTTGCCCATTTCTGGCACGCTTTCAGCAAACGATCAAACCTACATTATCGATACGTTGTTGGCCGCCGTTGGCCAGCACAACCCTTAACGGAGTCCTCGAATGGATATTAAAGGAAAAAAATTGATGGTCATCGGCGGCGCTGGCTTAATTGGCTCGCACACTGTCGATAAACTGTTGAACGAGGATGTGGGCGAGATCATTGTCTATGACAATTTTGCTCGAGGCCGCGAAGAAAACTTGGCTAAGGCTCTCAAAGACCCTCGCGTATCTATCCACGACGTGGGTGGTGATATTCTTCAAGCCGATATTTTGAATGCAGCGATGAAAGATCGCGGAATTGACGGTGTTTTCCATTTCGCGGCATTGTGGCTCCTACAATGCCACGAATTCCCTCGCTCAGCGTTTAACACCAACGTTGCTGGTACGTTTAATGTTATGGAAGCCTGCGTAGCGAATGACATTAAACGGTTGGTGTGGTCGTCGTCCGCTTCAGTTTATGGTGATGCCGTGACAGAACCGATGGAAGAGGACCATCCATTCAACAACAAGAACTTCTACGGCGCTACCAAGATCTGTGGCGAGGCAATGCTTCGAGCGTTCTACCACCGCTATGGATTGGAATACATTGGGTTGCGTTACATGAACGTCTATGGCCCACGCCAAGATTATCATGGCGCTTATATTGCCGTAATTATGAAGATGCTGGATGCCATTGATCGGGGCGAAGCGCCAACGATCATGGGCGATGGCTCAGAGGCATTTGATTTTGTTGCAGTGGAAGACTGCGCAATGGCAAATGTTTGTGGCATGAAAGCTGACGCATCAGACGAGTTCTATAACGTAGGCACAGGCAAGCGGACCTCATTGAAGGAGCTGGCTGAGAAATTGCTTAATTTGACTGGCTGCAACAAAGAGATTCAATATGCGCCACGTAGCCAAGCAACGCTTGTGAAAAACCGTATTGGTAGTCCGACTAAAGCAAGTGCTGAGATTTCTTTCACCGCGGGCATCGACCTTGATGAAGGATTGCGCCGTTTGATTGAATGGCGTGATGAGCACAAAGCTGAGGTCCTTGCTCGTCAGAAAGCAGTGGGATTGGTATAATGACTGAGCAGATGGTAGTCCCCATTGCGCGGACGTCTCTTGAACCTCATGAAGTTCAGTCGGTGCTCGGCCCGCTGGAAAGCGGTTGGTTGGTGCAAGGTCCTAATGTAAAGAGTTTTGAAGACAAATGGAGCGCTTTTACCGGCGCACCATACTCTTTGGCGGTCACCTCATGCACGACTGGAATGCATCTTGCAGTAGCTGCTTTAGGGCTTTCACCTGGCGATGAGGTTATAGTTCCAGCTTTCACCTGGATTGCAACGGCAAATGTGATTGAACATCAAGGTGCAAAGCCTGTTTTCTGTGACATCGACCCTCTCACTTTTAACATCGACATGGCTCATGCCGCGACGTTGGTAACAGAACGAACCGTTGGGATAATGCCAGTGCACCTTTTTGGTCTCTCGGCAGATATGACGGCTGTCATGGCATTGGCGGAAAAGCATGGGCTTTGGGTTGTTGAGGACGCTGCGTGCGGTTTTGGTGCGACGTTTGATGGGCAGCATGTTGGGCATTTTGGGAACGCCGGTGCGTTCAGTTTTCATCCACGCAAAGCGATCACCACAGGCGAAGGCGGTATGGTGACAACTGCGGATGAAGCGCTCTCCACGAAGATCCAACAATTGCGCGATCATGGTGCGGTGATGTCTGATTTGCAACGACATCTGGGGCCTAAACCTTACTTGCTCGCTGACCATATTCACGCTGGATACAATCAGAGAATGACTGACATCCAAGGGGCTCTGGGCTCTGCGCAAATGGATAGGGCTTCTGCAATCATTGAGGAAAGGCGCGCAATTGCAGCCGAATTTGATGAAGCATTTTCAAATTTAGACAGTTTGCGTACTCCGCACACCGATGAGCGCTATGGCCACGGCTACCAAAGCTACCCATGCATGGTGACGCTGGAAGGTTCAGTTGAATCCATTAACGCCGCACGCAATGCGTGGATGGAAACACTGCAAACGAAGGGCGTTTCAACCAGACCCGCCACTCATGCAGTGCATATGTTGAGTTTTTATTCTGAGAAGTACAATCTGAAGTCTGAGGATTTTCCCAATGCCCGTGCCGCGAATGATTGTTCGATCTCTTTGCCTTTGTTCCACGGAATGACAGAAGCGGAAAAAACCCATGTGATCAAAACCGTCCTTGAGACGGCACCAACCTGATACCTAGGATCTAGTTTCATGTGCGGTATTGCCGGAATATTGAATTATGGAGGTGCGCCGGTCGCACCTCCAGTACTAAAGGCTATGACTGATGCTATTGAGCACAGGGGGCCAGATGGCGAGGGTCATTGGATCGAAGAAGGGATTGGTCTGGGGCATCGCAGGCTAGCCATCATCGACTTGTCGCCTCTTGGCCATCAGCCCATGCTGAGCCACGATAATCGTTATGTATTAAGCTATAACGGCGAAATTTACAATTTTCGAGAGTTACGTACTGAGCTCGAGGCAATGGGCTATCCCTTCCGATCACAATCAGACAGCGAGGTGCTGCTCACCGCCTGGGGAGCTTGGGGAGTCGGCGCTCTTGAGCGATTGAACGGTATGTTTGCCTTTGCAATTTGGGACAGACGAGAGAAAACGCTCACACTTGCCCGTGACCGTTACGGGATTAAACCGCTGTACATAGCGCAAAGTGCGTCCGGAATTACATTTGCTTCTGAACAAAAAGGCATCCTCGCAAGATCTGGCGTGCCTGTACAAATCGATCGCGAAGCTTTGCTAGAATATTTCACGTTCCAGAACCTTCTAACAGAGCGCACTTTGATCAAAGGCATCACGTTACTGCCTGCTGGTCACTACGCCGTTGTGGATTCTCGCGACGACAAACCTAAGCTTGTTACTACTCAATATTGGGATTTTAACTTTACAAACCCAACTGAGAAAGCTGATCGTCAGGAATACATCGAAGAGCTAGAAAGACTTTTTGAGCAGGCGGTCAACCGTCAGCTGGTCACTGATGTGGAGTTGGGCTGCTATCTTTCTGGGGGTATGGATTCTGGGTCTATTACTGCAATAGCATCGCATTCCTTCAAAGATCTAAAGACCTTCACATGCGGTTTTGACCTGTCGTCTGCCTCGGGGATTGAACTCGCTTTTGATGAAAGGACCGCAGCAGAAGCAATGTCAGCAAAGTTCCGCACCGAGCACTACGAAATGGTGCTCAAAGCCGGCGACATGGAACGCTGCCTACCCCGACTTGCTCACCATCTCGAAGAGCCGAGGGTTGGACAATCTTACCCTAACTTCTATGCTGCACAGCTAGCTTCTAAATTTGTGAAAGTTGTCATGTCTGGGGCTGGGGGCGATGAGCTTTTTGGTGGCTATCCATGGCGATATTACCGTGCTGTTGTTTGCAATGATTTCGACGATTACGTGGATCAGTACTACTCATTCTGGCAAAGGCTTGCAGACAATAAAGACCTGAAGCGCATGTTTGCCCCCATCAAAAATGATGTTTCAGGAGTCTGGACACGCGACATTTTCCGAGACGTCCTAAAGTCACAGCAACACGTACCCGAAACCCCTGAAGATTACATAAATCAGTCGCTGTACTTTGAAGCGAAGACCTTCTTGCATGGTCTCTTTGTAGTCGAAGACAAACTGTCGATGGCGCACTCGCTTGAAACTCGTGTTCCCTTTATGGACAATGATCTGGTCGACTTTGCAATGCGCTGCCCAGTGGACTTGAAGCTTAACAATTTGGCGAACGTTGTCCGCATAAATGAAAATGAACAGGGGGATAAGCGCGCTAAGTACTTTAGAAAAACCAGTGATGGAAAACAAATTCTCCGAGATATGATGGGTAAGTTCATACCCAACGACATCACTAAGGCGGCAAAGCAGGGCTTCTCTTCACCAGACGCAAGCTGGTTCAAAGGTGAAAGCATCGATTTTGTACGTGAACGCCTACTCAGCAAGCGCGCGCCAATCTATGATCTTTTGGACTACAACGCGACAACGGATCTGGTACAGCAACACCTCAATGGACAACAAAATCGGCGTCTTTTGATTTGGTCACTATTGAATGTAAATGAATGGTTGGAGCAGGTGGCGTGAAGATCTCCCTTTCATCTCTCCGTTTGTTTCTCGAAGAACAGAAGGCTTTACTAAAAGTAAAGTACAATCGCACCCTGCCCTTCGGTGACTATATATCAGACCGTTGGGAAAAAGCCTCAAAGCTTGGTTTTGGTGCCGGAACGAGCATTTACGACAGCGCACATGTTTTTGGCGATGTGCATGTTGGGGAAAACACATGGATTGGGCCCTTCACGGTTTTGGACGGTACAGGTGGCGGCCTCAGTATCGGTAGCTACTGCTCTATCTCAGCAGGGGTGCAGATTTATACACATGATACTGTCGACTGGGCGACTTCTGGTGGTAAGGCCGAGCCAACATATGCACGCACAACGATAAAAGATAACTGCTATATAGGACCCAATGCAATTATCGCGAAAGGAGTCACGCTAGGCGAAGGTTCAGTAGTTGGCGCCCAAAGCTTTGTTAATCAAAGCTTCCCGGCGAACTCGCGAATTGTAGGTTCACCAGCAAGATTGTTGCCCAGTAAAAAATAAGAAAGAAGTGCGAATGCCAATAGGTTATGATCTAGATCCTGCAAGACGCGTATGCACACGTTGCATTTATGACGAACGAGTTTCGGCCATTTCGTTCGACGATGCAGGTGTTTGCAACTATTGTCAGCAATTGGACGGGCTGGTCGATCAGTACGGCACTGGTCGCCCAGAGGGCGAAGAAGAATTCGGGCGCATACTGGACACGATCAAGGCGGCCGGTCGCAACAAAAAATATGATTGTATCATCGGTGTTTCTGGAGGCACGGATAGTTCCTATATGGTCCATCAGGCCGTTCACGAGTGGGGCTTACGTCCGCTTGCCGTCCATTACGACAATACGTGGAACTCAGCGATTGCTACACAGAACATTGCACGGGTATTGCTGCCACTTGATGTCGATCTTTACACTCATGTTGTGAATAATGAAGAAGCCGACGACATATTCCGTTCCTTCTTCCGCGCGTCTGTTGCTGAGATTGAGGCGTCAACTGATCTCGCTCTCGCTGAAGTAATGTATCGGGCTGCGAGAAAATATGGCGTTAAGTATGTTTTAGAAGGGCATTCGTTCGTTACTGAAGGCATTACCCCCGTCGGGCGCAACTATTTCGATGGAAAGTACATCGCTTCTATACACAAGAAGTTTGGCACGCAGCCGATCAAGTCCTACCCGTTGATGGATTTCAAACGTTTTCTGTATTGGACTACGGTTGCACGTATACGGAAAATAAGACCGTATTGGTACCTTGACTATAATAAGGAGGACGCCCGTAGCCTGTTGGAAAGGGAATACGATTGGCAATATTACGGTGGTCATCACTTAGAAAACCGGATGACGGCGTTTTTCCACTCTGTATATGCACCTCAGAAATTCAATACTGATTTTCGCAACAACACACTTTCTGCTTTGGTTCGAAACGGCCAGTTAAGCCGTGAAGCCGCATGGGCCGAGTATAATTCCGCGCCTCATGTAGAAAACGAGTTGGTTGAATACTTCCAAAAGCGTCTAGGGCTTTCGCAAAACGAGTATGCCTCAATTATGGCTGAACCCGCAAAATCGTGGTACGAATATCCCACCTATAAGAAGCGCTTTGAGCGCATGCGCCCACTGTTTAAGGTGTTGGCAGATGCAAATTTGGTTCCGCGCTCCTTTTATCTAAAGTATTGCTTCCCCACAAAAATCGAAGGCTGAATATGTCCTCCTCCAATTTGGTCACCATCATCGATTACGGCATGGGCAACATTGGCTCGCTCATCAACATGTTTAAAAGGATTGGCGTACTAAGCGAGGTCGCCTCGGACGTCCGCTCAATCAAGAAAGCAAAGAAGGTTCTTTTACCTGGGGTTGGCGCATTTGGTCCGGCAATGGATAGAATTGACGAACTGGATCTTCGCGAGATTCTCCGAGAAAAAGCACTCAGTGAGAAAGTTCCTTTTATGGGTATCTGCCTTGGGATGCAGCTGCTTACGCGCTCAAGCGAAGAAAGCGACAGCGCGCGGGGGCTTGATCTAATTCCTGCTGAAACCGTCCGATTTCCGCGCCAAAAGGAGTTGAGAGTTCCACATATGGGATGGAACGAAGTGAGCATCGTCAAACCGACCGCTCTAACGAATGATCTACCTCCGGAACCGAGATTTTATTTCGTCCATTCATATTTTGTACGTGCCGATGACGCAGATGACGTAATTCTACGTTGCCGGTATGGCGACGATTTCGACGCCGCAGTCAATCGCGGCAATATTTTTGGGGCGCAGTTTCACCCAGAAAAGAGCCACAAGTTTGGTATGGCACTTCTGCGCAGTTTCGCGGAGATCTAATGTTACGAACACGGATAATCCCAGCTCTTTTACTGCATGGCAAAAGCCTAGTGAAAACCGAACGGTTCGGAAATTACCAATACATCGGTGATCCCGCGAACACCGTGCGGATTTTTAATGAGCTGGAAGTAGATGAGCTCTGCTTTCTGGACATTAAAAGTGCAAGAACCAGATCTGCTCCTGCTTTTGAAGTTTTACGAGACATTGCTACCGAGTGTTTCATGCCCCTTAGTTACGGTGGCGGTATCGACAGCTTGGAAACCGCCAAACGCATTTTTGATACTGGGTTTGAAAAAGTCATCCTAAATACAGCAGCCTATTCGAACCCGGAATTAGTCTCACAGATCGCGCACGTGTATGGTTCTCAGGCCGTGGTGGTGTCCGTTGATGTGAAGCACTCCTTATTTGGAAATGCGTTCCTTACGTCAAATGGCGGTCGAGTGCGCCAAAAGGGAACTGCGAAATCCTGGTGCCAAGAAATGGAACAGCGCGGCGCTGGAGAGATTCTTTTAACGTCCGTTGAGCGCGAAGGAACATGGAGTGGATTTGATTTAGATCTTATCGCTAGCGTGTCTGACGCTGTGAATATTCCTGTCATCGCACATGGCGGGGCATCTAAACTCTCTGATCTAACAGATGCAGTCTGTCAGGCAGGAGCTTCAGCTGTTGCTGTGGGCTCTATGGTGGTGTTTCAGAAAAAAGGTATGGGTGTTCTGGTCAATTTCCCATCCCCCAGCGTCGTCGAAAACCTATTTCCTGAACTACCCGGAACAGCTTAATTATGCACTTCACTTTTGAGTATATTGAGGCCGAATACCGCACGCTTCTTGACATGGGTTACCAATTCGTAACCTGCCAGGACGCGTTTGATCAATTTCGCGCAACGGGTCAGGTTAACGGCGGCAAGTTAACAGTGATAAATCGGGTAGATGTGGATTTTTCCCTGCAACGCGCCGCTCGATTGGCCGCGATCTACAACTCACTAGGGATAAAAGCGACATTCTTTGTTCGACTTCACGCCAAGGAATACAACCCTTTCGATTTTGAAAACTTCCGACATTTGCGCGCCATTCAAAAAGCAGGGCATGAAGTCGGTTATCACTCTGAAATCGTCGACCAAGCAGCAATCTGGAACGAAGATGCTTCAACAGCTTTAATCCGCGATCTTGCTATTATGGAAACGATGTTGGGAGAACCTGTGCGCGGAGCGGCAAGCCATGGTGGGCTGACCGGTCTCAACAATCTGGATTTCTGGGCCGATCACAAAGCTGAAGAATTTGGTTTAAATTACGAGGCCTATCAAGACGGTGTCATGGAAGCTTCGCGCTATATTTCCGATAGCGAATGGGTGCGTTGGAAAGCATATGAAAACGGAGTACGCCTTGACGAAGATCAACGTAGCCCGACCCAACACGCGATAGATGACCGAAGCCCCCTGATTTATCTTCTGGTTCATCCCGACACTTACTTTGATAGGCACATTTATGAAAACTGATTTAGAAACCTTGTCACAAGCCATGTCGGCAAATGGCTGGCATATGGCTTCTGATGCCTTTTCAGCGCTTACGGAATTGGACCACGAAGGACTTTACGAAGAGCTCGCCAAGCAGGGGCGTGATCTAGAAGGGTTCAAATCTCGATTGCGCTATCTGGGAATGACCGGTCTCGATAAGGTGCTCGACTTTGGGTGTGGCTTTGGGCAGTGGTCCCTAGCTCTAGGGGATCTAAATTCGAGTGTTTTCGGTGTGGATAAAGCTGCAAGGCGGCTTGATATAGCCAAGCTGCTCTCATCAAAGACAGAGACCAGCGGAACGGTCGAATTTGGAGAAACACTTGAAGACGTTGGTCTCAGACGCGGCGGTGCTGACGGCGAGCTTGATGCAATTTTTTGCTATAGCGTTTTCATGTTTGTCCCGGGCGACTTTTTCATGTCAGAATTCGCTCGCCTGTTGCGTCCAGGTGGAAAACTGTATGTCATGGTGGACTTACCTGGTTGGCACATGCAACGCCTGACCCGAAGCCTAAATGCTTTACCAGGCATCAGCTATATGGCCGCGAACACCTTAATAGGTCGTGATCGAAACATCGTCTACACACGCCGCAGTCTGGAAAAACGTGTCAAAAAGCACGGGTTCAATATAGTCGATTCCGGTACAGATTATTCAACTTCATTTAAACCAGTGGCTGAAAGAGAACCGCAAGTTGATGCCCTTCGATTACCACAGACATTCATGGGCTTGCCAATGTTACATGAAGTCTGTGCTACAAAGAAGTAACCTGAAATGCGTGTTCTCAGTACTGCACTAGTAGAAAGCATCGTCCAATCTGGCTCAATGATGGCTGCGCGTTTGAGCTTAATTGCTGCCACTTTCGTTATTGGGTACTTTCAGCCGCTTATCGAAGTCACACAATTTGATTTGTTCGCTATTGCTGCAACGTTCGTGGCTTTAGGACTGGGTCTAGGCATGGACTCTGGCCTAAGCCTAATTGCCACTGAAAAAAAGCCAAGTGAGCGAAATCTAATGCTCTGGGTAGCACTCGGTTTTCCTGCTTGCGCGGTCTCCGTTTTAGGTTTGATTTTGTGGTTAGCCCATTTTTGGCTTGAACCTATTTTTCTAACTTGGGAACAGTGGGCGCTCGCGATCACACTTGGCTATTTCCAAGCCAATCTAACCATCGCTTACTCTTTTGATCGATTTTGTGGTTCAGCAATAAAAATCTCCCTCAAGATTTTATTCTTCAACCTTTTGGGTTTCGCCGGAGGCTCCATACTTTTGGCTCAAGGCGGTCAGGCAATTGATTTTATGATAACTTTTACAATTGCCCTTGGACTAGGAAACTTGTGGGTAATCCCCGGCCATCTACGCCGTAATACAGTGCCGCGCCAGGAACGATTGAAAGCAACAAACACCTTTAAAAATTTGATTGGGTTTTCTGTCTGGTACCTCATGAGCAGTCTAACTCTGCTCATGCGGAGACCGATTGAACGTTTCGCAATCCTCTCAGTCAGCTCGCCGGAAATGCTAGGCGGCTACATCATCATTTCACGATTGGCCGAATTAGTTGGTTTAGTAGGCACGGTGTTATCAGCAGGTTTCATGCCGATCATTTTACGCCGCTTTGATGACGCAGAAGATGTGGGCAAAGCGCTAGCGCGCAATTTGTTGAATGGTTATTTTGCGCTTTCGGTCCTGCTGTTATCGGGAGGACTGCTGATGTGGCCCTTATATCTCGAGCAAATACCTTTTCCCGCCGAGTTCCCCACCATGCCGGTCATGTTTGTGCTGATCGCAGCCAACATCTTTATCGGTGCCGCGTCGCTTTCCGGTCAGGGTTTCATTTTGTCGCGAAAAGGCCATTGGGTGGGGATCGCAGGGTTGATCCTCATGACCACGTTTGCTGCTTTTACAATTTTTTTCTTGTTGTTAGGGATCAAAATTTGGTCAGCACCACTGGGTCTCTTGAGCGCCTCAGCAATATACATCCTTCTTGTCGTACAAGGATCCGAGCGTATCGCTCCAATTAACTATACGACGTTAAGGCAAATTGGTTGGATGACGGCCTTGGTGGCAGTCGCCTTCGTTCTTGGACAATATTCAAGCTAAAAGTAAGAAGTGCATATGAAAATCGGCATTCTTGGAAATATGAATAATAACTCTAATAACCTCGCGCAATATCTGCGCGCGGAAGGTGCAGATGCTCATTTGTTGTTCTATGAAAACGAAGCTACGCACTTCACTCCTGATGCGGATGAAGTCACTCAACCAGATTATCCTCAAAGAACCATAAACTGGGGCAGCTATAAGAACTTCATGAACCCAGCCAAAGGTCAGCAGGTGCGAGACGACATAGCCCCATATGATTTGTTGATCGGTACGCGCCTCGCACCAGCCTATCTGGCTCGGTTCACAGATAGAAAACTTGATGGCTTCATGCCGACAGGTGGTGACATTTGGACTGTTCCTCATTTTTCAGGTTTTGCGCCGAAAAACTTGTTAAAATGGGCTTTTGTTTCGCGAGCGCAGCGTAAGGGCATTCGGGAAAGCCGTCGAATTTTCATGGATAAGACCAATCAAATTGTTGAAGATTTAGTTACCCCCCTTTTTGATGCCAACCGCAGGGTCGAAACAGGCGTACCTGCAATTTACGCCCCTTCTTATCAGGGCAATCATTGGGAAAA
>NZ_JBBGAZ010000015.1:0-57481 GCF_037478305.1 Cognatishimia coralii | reverse complement strand
CGAGCACATGCTGCCCATCCTGCGCATCTATGCCGAGGCGCTGTCGCGGTCCCTTTGAACGGTGCCGGCGGGCAAGGCTGCCCGCGTCAGGTCAGCATCATCGTGGTGGTCTGAAGGTTCTTCGCCAATGTTGAATATTACCTGATCCAGGAGAGCAAGGGCACTGCGAGGGCCCAGTCGTCGGCCGGTCTCGAGGATCTGGCGCAGCGACAGGCCGGGTCGAGTTCCATGCTCGTACTTTTGGCCAGGTGGCAGGCTGTTCGCCTGAGCGAAGTCCTCCTGGTGGATGCGCTGAATGCCCCCAGAGCGCGTGAGGCAACGGTCAGAACACAACACGCAGATCGCCGCGCGGCGCGGCGTGGTGATCCTCCCGCACTCTGCCGCCGGTAGTCCGATGGCAGCCGCCAGGCGCAGGCAGTAGGCCTCATTCACCGTGCTGCCGGGACGGCGCGGGCTCTCGGGTTTGAGGATGACAGTGGAGGGGGCACCGAACCGCGGGATGGCGAGCTGATCCCCCTTCCTCGGCAAGCGTAACACCGGGGTGCCCTCCGCATCGAGAACCGCCAGTGCCGTTTTCGTCTGACCACCGGCGAGAGACAGCCTGACACCCTCTTCCCCGTTGTCGCGTAGCCCTTAATTGTGAGATGGGAAATCCAACGAAATCAACGGCGGGAGTGGACAGAACATGGTGGTCATGCGGCGCGTTTTCTGTTTGCGACGGTCAGCCGACCATCGAGAACTGCGGCCCTTGTGACGGCTACTTGGTGAGCCCCTTTGGGCGACCACCGCATCCTTCTGCGTTTTCCCATGCGGGCATTGGCGATGTCATCGACTGATCCTTCGGCACGAGATGACGAGATGGGCAGCCCGTTACGGTACCGTCGGCCATAGTCCACAAGGGATTCCATGTTGTTCGCGAGATAGGTGTAGAGTGTCTCGCATCGGGCCTGCACACGAGCGGCAGCGGTGCGGACAGCCAGAGGTTCTTCCGCAAGGCGGGTGCAATCGTGCATGAGCCCTTTCAGATAAGTTTCCGCGACCCGTGCTCTGCCATGCCAAAGCCACCAGCGGAGGCTTTTAGCGGGGCGCTGGAACAGTATCGGAATTCCAGTGAACCCCGGGGTCTGGACCAGACCCTGAACGGCGGCCTCGACATGTTGAATGCGCATCGAGATGTGCCACCAGTCGAGGATATGTTTCACCTGACCGTCTCCACCCATGGCACTTCGAATGAGGTTCGGGAGAGCAAGCTCGCCATCAGAGATTACCGTCAACAAACGGCCCGGCTTCCATCCAAAGTCTGACAGCTCTTCTCGCATTCGGCTGCCCGGCGATGCCGTCGCATTGGCGACCAAGCCAAATCGTCGGCACATATTGCGACTTTCAACCTTGCCGACCACAAGATCCAGGTGTCGCTGCTGATACTCCGGTCGACAGCGGATATGCGCACCGTCCAGAAAAACCGTCAAACCACCTTTGGGCGGGGCTTCAACGGGATCGCCTGATGCCCTTCGACCTTTCTCGAGCCCAGTGGCTACTCTTCCCAACCGGTCACGCACCGTCGTGTGATGGGGCGGATGGCAGGGGAGAAAGCTTTTCATCAGCCGCGCGGCTTCGCGAAAGGAATGCCGGGACCCAAGCTCCGCATGTAGCCGCTGCAGCTCCGGGGTAGCCCGGTCTGGAAAGAAATAGGCCAGCGGAGAAATAGGTCCGCCGGGCATCGCCGCTGACCTGGCATCACAAGAACAGCGGCGCAAGCGCGCGGCTTTGACCCGAACCCGCCCAAAGAGTGTGTCGAGATCGCGCGTGCGATAGTCATGAATGGCGCGAACCGAGGCGCAACCCGGGCATACGCGGCTTTCTCGAATGATCTCATCGACCTGGTCGTAAAGGATTACCCTCTGGATCTGTTCGACGATCCTCTTCCCATCCTCGAGGCGCAGCCCGATCCCGTCGGGACAAGTCACCCGGTATGGTCGAGAAATGCCTTCAAGCTGATGAGTGCGCTTCTCTCCGTTGTCGAAGGTCGTTTCGATTGTGATCCGGACGTCCATGGCAGCCCCCCCTCGCAAAGAGCTTACCTTAGCACAGGCCAGCCTACCAACGACGACCCCCATGTTCTGTCCACTCCCCTCCACCAGTCTCGAGGCCACAGACGCCGGAAAGATCGCCGCCAGATTAGTGGAACGAACGATTTCGGGGATGACAGAAAAATGTTCTATGCGGGCACGAATTTTTTGCTTCACTTCGCTTTGAGCAAGCAACTCGCGGACCATTTTATAGCCTGTTGCATGGGCAGACACTTCTATGAAGTCCAACTCCTTCATGGCTTCAAAAGTCAGAGTGCTGCCTGAGAAAGGGTGCTCCCTGCGAAGAATGCAGAGGAAGCGGTCCTCAAGAAGAAATAGCTGCTCAAATTCAGACCCGATCAGATCAGGCAGATATCCGAAAGCCAAATCGACCTGTCCGGTGCGCAATTTGACTAGGATTTCTTCAGCCTCGAGTTGAACTGAACGGACGCGGACACCGGGAGAAATCGGCATGAGGCCGGCCAGCAGTTTAGGCAGTACATATGTTTCCGAAATATCGGACATCGCGATGGTGAAGACTCGCTCGGAACTTTGCGGGTCGAAGGCACCGTGGCTCGACATCGTTTCGCGCAGCGAGTCGACGCTGGTTTTGAACGGCATGTACAGGCGCCGCGCCGCCGCCGTCGGTTCCATCGCTCTGCCGACACGGGTAAAGAGCGGGTCATCGAAATGATCGCGCAACCGTTTGAGCGGTGTTGTCACGTTAACTCGCTGAGCTTGCAAGTTGGCATGCCGATCATTGATCAGGCGGCGTTTGCCGCAGAATTCCACGCCTCGAAAGCTTCGAGCCGATGGTACCGGATGGTGAGGGCGGCGCGGCGGCTGGCTGGGACGGAGAAACAATTGCGGGTTGCGGACTGCATGGAGACGAAGCGCTGCAATCCACCCGGCGATCGAAAGCCCTGCATTGCGCGCTCTCGTTTTCGAAAAGGTAGATGGCTGTTCTCGGCGCGATTATTCAGCCCCTTGTGGGACCAATGGTCAAGGCCAGGCGCGACCTCGCGCTTTGCGGCCCCATATGAGCGTAGTTTGTCCGTGATGATCCTTTGGGGAACAAAACCCCAACGTTTCATCAGCTTGACCAGAAGCCGCTTTGCCGCGCGCTTGTCCCGCCTAGGCTGCAGGATTTCCTCATGAACGACGCCATGTTGGTCGACCGCACGCCAGAGCCAGAATGACCGGCCCGCGATCTTCACAACGACTTCATCCAGATGCCAGACATCGCCGGGACGCGGCTGCCGTCGCCGCAGGTTGTGGGCGATGAGCGGTCCGAACTTGACCATCCAGCGCCGGATCGTTTCATGCGAAACGTCTACGCCACGTTCCAGCATCACCTCCTCGACCTCACGCAGGCTCAAGTTGAACCGGACGTAGAGCCAGACAACATGGGCGATGATCTGGGGCGGAAACCGGTGGCGCTTGTAGCTGATTTCCTCTGTCTGCATCGACACCGCCTTCGCCCAGCTCAATCACCCCGCAACCTTAGGTCAGTTAACGTGACAACACCGGGCGAAGGGCTTGGAGAGTGCAGAGGGTTGCTGCATAGCAAGACAATCTCTTGCCTACAGAAGAAGTCAGTGATAATGCACGGCGATAGACAATAATTAGCGGGTTTTGATAGACGCTTCAATAAGTTAGTGTTTTCCATCAAGTGTGTCTTGATGCCTCAAATACTTTGCGGGTGATAAAAATAATCCGTTCGTATCATTGGTGAAGATAATATTAGAAACTGGTGTGACAGAGGCAAAAACGGTGGCAAGCAAAAAATTCCCTTTCGATATTCCATATTCAGAAAGATCCTTGGCAATTGCATGTACTAGGGGCCGTCATGCTGTTGGTTCGACCCCCAGTTCGATCAGCGGTGGTGCGGCCAGTGTGGCGACCAGCAGATAGATCCCGGTGGTCGGCATTCCCATCCCAAGCACGATCCAGATCAGGGCCGTCAGCACCAGCAGCAGGATCAGGCTGTCTTTTCCGATGCTGACCAGAAGGAATGTCAGACCAAAGCCAAGGCCGGTTACCTGTAATATCCCGATGACAAGGCCCGCAACCGCGCCGATGACCAGAATTTCAACCGAGGCGTGGCCCGTGCTGATGAAGGACTGCCAGATCGTGCGAATATCTATGCGCTGCCCCTTGTACCCGAACATCAGGTTCAGGATCACCACGATAACCGCAGCCCAGATCGCCGCCTCGGCCGGGGAGCGGTTCAGCCAGAATAGCGCGCCGATCAGAACCGCAAAGGGGATCGGGAAATACCAGCCCTGTCGCATGATGTGGGACAGCCGGGGAATCTGATCTGACGGAACCGGCGGGATATTCTGTTTGCGTGCCTCAAGATCTGCCTGCACAAGGACCGCCCAGAAAAACAGGAAGGACGGCACAATCGCGGCAACGACGACGGTGGTATAGGGCAGCTCCAGAAACTCGGCCATCAAGAACGCGGCGGCCCCCATGACCGGCGGCATCATTTGACCCCCGGTCGAGGCGACCGCCTCGAACGATGCGGCCATGCGGGCGCTGAACCCGCTTTGTTTCATCAACGGAATGGTGATGACGCCGGTCGAGGCGACGTTGGCGACGGCGCTGCCGGAAATCGACCCGAACAGGGCGGAAGAAACGATCGAGATTTTTGCCGATCCGCCAACCGTACGTCCGACCAAGGCGGCGGAAAGATCGGTGAACCATTGCGATCCTCCGGTGGCCAGCAGGAAGCCGCCAAAAAGGATATAGACCACGACAATATTCACGACGATCGTCAACGGGGTGCCAAGCATTGCGGTGCTGTCGATGGCCAGATAGCCGAACAATTCGCGCAAGGGCATCGCGCGCCCCTGCAAAACCCCGGGGATTTTATCGGCCAGCAGCGCGTACAGAATGAAAACCACGACAACCAGAACAAGACTTGTCCCGGTTTTGCGCCGAAGAACCTCTAATAACAGTGGAGTGATACAAAGGCCCAACAGAGTGATCTCTTGCTCATGCGCGAAGAAATTGGATGAAATTTCGGGATAGCGCCAGGAGGCCCAGAAGGTCGCGGTGATGCTGATCCCGGCAAAAACGGCGTCGCTGGCCAACCGTATTCCGCTGTGGGGGATAAAAAGACACCCAAGCGCCAGCGCCAGCCCCAGGATCGTCAGCATCACCTGTTCGGGCAGCACCAGCCAGCCCAGTTCTTGAAACAGGTTTCCCGACGCCGCCAGCGCCAATGCGGTGATGCTGATGGCAAGAAAGCCCCTGATATGGGCGATCGGACCTCGGGAAGGGTTCACTCTGGTGATCCTGACGGGAAGGGTGTTCAACAAAAAGGGTCTGACCGCCGATCACGACAACCGGCGATCGCAGAGGGTGAAAAGGATCTATTTGGCCAGATCCAGTTCTTTATAAAGTTTCATGGCGCCGGGATGATAGTTCAGCCCATGGTCCGTTGCGATCCGCGCGGTCTGATAACCTTTCCAAAGCGGGCCCGATGCCTTCAGCTCGGCCTCGCTGTCGACAAGTGCTTTGGCGACCGCATAGACGACATTCTCGGGGACATCCTTATTCGCGAAAAGCACCGTGTCATAGGCGTGCAGATTGGTCGGGGCCAAAATCCCGTTGAACCCGGTCGCCGGGTCGACAGAACGGATTTCGGTTTTCGGTAACCAGCCCAGAAGCACGTCGTTTTCGTCCAGCGAAATGAACCGAATGCCGCCGGAAACGGTTGCGTCCATTTCACGAACCGCCGCCGATCCCGCCGCCGCGATAACCGCGTCAAGATCGCCCTGTTTGAAGGCGGCCCAGCTTTTGGGCAGGCTGGCAACGGGAACAGGCACCACATCGTTCATGCTTAGCCCGGCGCCAGCCAGAAACCCGTCCCAGAACGTGCGGAACAGGGGTGAGGCGGTGTATTGCGCGGGCACCCGTTTGCCTTTCAGGTCGGCCATGCTGTGGATGTCGGAATTCGCGGCAACGATGACGCCCTGAACGAACGGCGTCAAAGTGGCGACAATGCGCAGGTTTTCATGCGCTGTGCCCTCAGACATCCCGGTGCCGGATGTGGCCATGTAATATTGCATGGCATTGGAAATACCGAATTCGATCCGGCCCAGATCGGCACCACTGATATATTGCTGCGTCCCGGCCATTGCCTGGGGGCGCATCTGGTATTCGGATTTGGTCGATACGGCGCTGGAAACGGCGTTGCTAAGCTGTGCCACCGCGCCGCCTTTTGTCGACCCGATGCTCAGGACCTGAGCGTCGGCCACCGTGCTTGCGGCCAACAGCACCGCTGCGGCAAGTCTGGTTTTAAAAAACATGTTTTCCTCCCTGTTTCGTTGTCTTGCTTTACGCGTCCTGCGGCAACCCAAATAGCGTTTGGGCGTTCCTGAAGCAGATTTTGTCGTAATCCTCGGACGGCATATCGATCGATTCCAGAACCTTGATCGTATCGCGGATATAGCCGGGGCCCCGTTCCGGATCGAACGGCGAATCCGAGGCGAAAAGCACGCGGTCCGCCCCGAAAAAATCGATCCCGCAGACCGTCGCCGGACGGGACCCGAAGGCGGCGGTATCGGCATAGAAATCCTTGAAATAATCGAACGGGCGTTTCTTGAGTCGGGTCAGAACCGGGCCGTAATCTTCGTCGGTTGTGCGTTTGCCAAGCTGATCCCAGCCTGGCCCGACGCGCCCTTCGAAAAAGGGCACCATCGCGCCCATGTGGTGGGCTAGAACCTTGAGATTGGGCAACCTGTCCATCATCCCCGAAAACACCAACCGCGCCATCGCCGCGCTGGTTTCATATGGCCAGCCAAAGGTCCACCAAATTTCATATTTCGATTTATCTTCCGAGGCATAGTCAGGCATCGACGCTCCGCGCGACGGATGCAGAAACACCGGGCGGTCATATTTTTCCGCCATTTCAAAGACGGCAAAGAATTCATCGTCATCCAGTGGTCTGCCGTTGATGTTGGTGTGGATTTGCAGGCCATTGGCCCCAAGATCCTTGAACGCGCGTTCGGCCTCATCCGCCGCGTTGGGTGAATTCATGGGCAAGGACGCCAGAAACCCGACAAAGCGGTCGGGGTGTTTGGCGACCAGGTCGGCCTGACCGTCGTTCCCGATGCGGGCCAGTTCCTCGGTCTCGGTTGGGGTGCCAAGCGCCTCAAGCGGCGGCATGCCCAGCGAAATCACCTGCGAGTAGTCATGGTGGCTGAACTGATCCATCACCCGGAAGCGTTCATCAAGGTCATAGATGGCCGGAACACCGCGCATGCGGGACCCGATATCCTTTGCCGTGCCCTCTGATTTTTGCATGGCATCCCAAAGCGGTTTTGGGAAAAAATGGTTGAAGGCGTCGATATATCGCAAAGGGTCTCTCCATCTGAAATTCCGCCAAATGCTAGCCACCGACGCGAAGGGGGACAAAGACCGTTTACCTTTAGCAATATAAGAAATAATTATACCACTGCGGGAGGATAGTGATGAATCTGCGTCAGCTAAGGTATTTTCAAAGCGTCGTGCGCACCGGCAGCCAAACCGTGGCCAGCACAGAGATGGGGGTTTCCCAGCCAGCACTTGGGGTGCAGGTGCGCGCGCTGGAAACCGAGCTTGGCACCGCGCTTTTTCACCGCAAAAGCCGCGGCATGGAACTGACCGAGGCGGGTAAGGAATTCAGCCCGCAGGTTGACGATATCCTGGCCCGTCTGGATATGGCGAAAGAGTCAGTCCAGCGTTTCGCCAACACCCAAAAATCCGACATCCGGCTGGGGATGCCGCCGACGCCGGGCAAGGCGTTGCTGCCGTCCTTTCTGACCGAATGGGGGCGCCGGGACCGGGCCAAACTGATCGTCCACGAAGGGCTGTCTTTCGACCTGTTGTCCCGGGTGCGCGACGGCGCGCTGGATTACGCGTTCTGCTATGATCCGCCGCGCGACGCGCTGCTTGAAACGCTGCCGCTGTTTCACGAAGAGCTTGTCCTGATCGGCCCCCCGGACAAGATGCGGGGCAAGGAACCGGCCCTGTCGTTTTGCGATCTTGCGCGACTGCCGCTTATTCTGGATTCCAAGAACCAGATCACCCGGGTTCTGCTGGAGTCGATGGCCGAAGCCGAAGGCATCGCGCTGAATGTCGTCCTGGAGGTTGAAGCGGTCAACCTGAAGCGCGAGTTGATGGAAAGCCTGCGCGCCTTTTCCATCGTGCCCTTCGGGCTTTTTTCCGATGACATCGCCAATGGTCGATTTGCCATCAGGCCCATCGTGAGCCCGCGGATCACCCGTACGCTGTGCCTTGTGAACCGGTGCAACGGGCGGCATGGGGCGCATAAAGAGCTGGTCACGATCCTGTTGAAAATACTGTCGGACAAGATCGGCACACAGTTGAACTGGCATACGGGCGATCCGGCTTAGGATGCGGGAGCTTTCTTAAGGGTTTGGGAAATTTCCTGCGCCGCCCCCGCAACGGTTACGCCAAGCGTGCGAATGTCTTCGGAGGTCACGTTTCCGGCCGGAAGGGTCAGGCTGTAACTGCCGGTGATGTCGCCGCGTTCGTCAAATAGCGGGGCGGCAATGCCGACGACACCGGGAGTTACCTGACCTTCGGTCGCGTGCCACCCGACGGCGCGAATGGCGCTAAGCGATTGCCGCACACCGGCCAGATCATCGCCCAGACGCGCTTCGCTGAACGCTGCCGCGTTCGGTGTGTATAGGCGGTTAAGCTGATAGGCGGACAGATGCGCAAGGATGACCTGTGACGCGGCCCCCCGAAAGATCGGGCGCGCTTTGCCCCGTTCGTAACTGCTGTGAATCTTGGTCGTGGCCGTGTGTTGAAAGACGCATAGAACCTTGTCCGAATAGCGCCGACACAGCAGACCAACGCAGGCATTCGTCTCGGCAAGTTGGGTCAGAACCGGCCCGGCAAGGCGAATCAGCGGATCGGTGACCCGAATCAGATAATCAAATTCGACAAACCGCGATCCCAAACTGTACCCGCGCCCGGGAAAGGTCGTCAGCAACCCCGCGTCGGTCAGGGTTTTCAGATAGCGATACAGCGTCGATTTGCTATGCCCAAGGGCTGTATGAATCTCCTCCAGCTCCCAATTGGGCTTTTCCTGAGAAAACAGATCAAGGATCTGAATAAGCCGCTCGTGGCGCTGCATTGTGTGCCTCCTGCCAGTGCTGGGGTGAAAATGGAACAAAGCCGGGGCCGGGGCAATATGGATCGCGGCATCATTTAAAATTCCTACATAATGATAAAATTAATTGATTATTGCGCCCGTGACAGTAGGGTCGCCCTGCGTATTGCCACCTGACGGAGAGATCAATGCAAACGGACGTTCTGATTGTCGGCGCCGGACCAGTGGGTCTGGTTCTTGCCATTGCCCTTGGCCAAAAGGGCGTGCGCTGTACGCTTGTGGAAAAGAAAGACGCGCCGGAATTCCTGCCCAAGATGGAGCGTTGCAACGCACGGACGATGGAAATTTTCCGCCGTATGGGCATTGCCGACAAGATACGCGCCGCCGGGCTGGATGCCGATGTGCCGATGGATGTTTTCGTCGTCACCAAGATGACAGAGGCGCCATTGCTGCATCTGGAATACCCGTCTGTCAGCACGGCGCAGGCAGAAATTGCGGCCACCGAGGACAGTTCGCAACCCGCCGAGGCATATCAGCTTGTGTCGCAATACACGCTGGAACCGTTGTTGAAGGACATCGCTGAGGCGTTGCCTTCGGTCACGGTCATGTATGGCGTCGAATTCGAAGGCCAGCATCAGGATCACAACGGTGTCACGGCGCATCTGTGCCGAGCGGACGGAACCCCGGTAACGGTGAATGCAAACTATCTAGTCGGCTGCGATGGCGGGGCCAGCCCGGTGCGTAAATCGCTGGATATTTCGCTGCGCGGCGAAGGCAATTTGTTGAAACTGCGCCAAGCGCTTTATCGGTGTGACGATCTGTTTGACCGGCTGCCGCTCGGAAATGGGCCGGGGCAGGGGCGGCACTACCATGTGGCTGACAATCAGGCCTCGTTCCTGATCATGCAGGATTCGACCAGACACTGGACCCTGCACGCGGTGGTCGAGGACGACGCGGCGATGGCGCGTCAGTTCGAACAGGTCGTCGGCGCTCACGTCGATTACGAAATGCTGTATGTCGGCGAATGGAAGCAGAACCTGTTGTTGGCCGACCGCTATGGCGAAGGGCGCATTTTCCTTGCCGGGGATTCCGCGCATCTGGTCATTCCGACGGGTGGGCTGGGCATGAACACCGGGGTTGGAGACGCGATCGATCTGGCATGGAAACTGGCCGCCACCCTACAGGGCTGGGCCGGGCCAAATCTGTTGCGATCCTATGAAGTTGAGCGTCGCCAGATCGGTGACCGCAATATAGGCGCCTCAAGATACGCATCGACCGGGCGGCGGAAATGGCGGGGGCAATGGCAGCCGGGGTTCAACGACGACACGCCCGAGGGTGCGGCCAAGCGCCGGAACCTGGCGGATGTCGCGGATGTCGAACAGCGCAAGACCAATGAAATGATCGGGGCCGAACTGGGATACCGCTATGTCGACAGCCCGGTGATCTGGGATGAACCCGGCGGGCCCGAGCCGTTGTTTCGGACCTATGTTCCCACCGCTTGGACCGGCGTGCGGTTCCCGCATGTGTGGATTTCCAAAGGTGTCTCCATTCACGACGTGATCGGGGGCGGGTTCACCCTTGTCTGTTTTGGCGCGGGGAATGCAACCGATCCAATTGAAAAAGCCTTTCTCGCCTGTGGTTTGCCGTTGGAGGTCAAGATCTTCCCGGACGACCGCCTGCGCGCGATTTATGGCCGGGATTATTTCCTGCTGCGCCCCGATTTGCACATCGCCTGGCGCGGCAATGCGCTGGACGTCGATGCCGATACCCTTGCCGCGTTGGTCAGCGGTCATCACGTCGGCCACATGTCCCGGTGCCACGAGGTAGGTGCGCACGCTTGATCAATAAATTTCTCGATATATAGGAAAATTAACGCAACTTATTGACACGATGTCCCTGCGCCATACGATGTGGGCGCGCAGTGCCGGAACAGAACAGGACGCAAATTTCATGACCCAGATTTCAGACATCATCGACGATCTTGTCGTCGCCAGCCATATCTTGGCCTCAGAAGGGGTCTGCGATGCGTTCGGGCATGTCAGCGCGCGCCACCCGGACAACCCTAGTCATTTCGTAATGGCTCGCGCCCGCGCGCCCGAGCTTGTCGAACATGACGACATGATGGTCTTTACGCACGATGGGGCGCCGGTCGGTGGCGATGATCGCAAACCCTTTCTGGAACGGTTCATCCACGGATCGCTTTATGCGGCCCGGCCGGACGTGCAATCGGTGGTGCACAGCCATTCGCGCAGCGTCATCCCCTTCAGCGTCACGCCCGGATCGATGCGTCCGATCGTGCACAGCTGCGGCGTATTGGGAAAAGATATTCCGGTCTGGGACGCACAGGACAGTTTCGGCGACACCAATCTGCTGATCTCGTCGCAGGAAATGGGACACGATTTTGCAGGTGTGGTCGCAGAAGGCCGCTGCGCACTGATGCGCGGGCATGGATCAACGGTGATCGGGTCCTCGATCCGCGAGGCGGTGTATTCCGCCGTCTATCTGGAGGTGAACGCCCAACTTCAGATCACCGCGCAAAGCCTGGGGCCGGTCAAGTTCCTGACCGACGGAGAGATTGATCTTATCCAGTCCCGCCTTGCCGATGGCAAACCCGGCGAAGGCTATGACCGGGCGTGGGAATATTGGGCGCGCCGGACAGACTGAGCTCAGGTGCCTAGGGCACTGTCAATTATTGGAGCAACGAAAAAGAGCAAGATATGTCTTCACCCCGCACACGTTATTGCGCGGAATTACGACGAGGACGTCGTGATGATAAGCGGGTTTGACGCGGCTAGAGCTTTTGCAGTCCGATTCGACATGGTCTAGTTGAACAATGCTTTTGCCTGCCTTGTTCTGGCGGCACACAGCGATCTGGGCATTGTCGATCGAGTAACCGCCAACGGCTGCTCGATCGCTTTGGAAGCAATTTGAATAAGCTATGTCAAAACTGGTCGGCCACCCAATTAACATAAACTTCATTATGCGTCGTTATACTTAGTGTTGGAGCGCGCTACCCTGAAGTGCGACTCCTATTAGAAAACAATGAGTTATCTAATAGGAGAACATCGCATGGGAGCCGTTTATACGCAACTATCACTTCAAGAACGCCGTAAGATTGAAAGCTGGTGGCACGCAAAGGTGCCTGTCAGAGAGATGGCGCGTGCCTTGAAACGTCACAAATCGACGATCTTTCGCGAAATTAAACGTAATTTCTGGGCCGATGATGCTTTCCCCAAGAAGTATGCTGGCTACTTCGGCCATGCGGCTCAACTCCAAACGGACAAGCGCCGATCTGTGCAGCGCAAACTGATCCGGCATCCTGAGCTGTGCAAGACAGTTGTGGCGAAGATCAAACTGGGATGGACGCCCGAACAGATCGGAAACCGTATGATCTATGAAGGTGCCAAATTGCGCGTCTGCCAAGAGACGATCTACCGATACATCTATTCCAAGGAAGGCATGGCGCAAGAACTCTGGTGGTACCTGCCTGAGCACCGAAAGTCCCGTCGCCCACGTCGAGCCAGAAAGCGCCAGAAGCCCAAGTTCGATCGTGATGTCAGCATCTTGTTCCGTCCTGATGATGTCGCACACCGGCGCCAGTTTGGACATTGGGAAGCTGATCTAGTCCTGTTCAAACAACGCTTTGGAGAATCGAACGTCACATCACTGGTTGAGCGTGTGAGCCGGTTCACCGTGCTTTTGAAGAACCCCAACAAACGCACCAAGCCCGTCATGGGCAAGATCATGAAGGCTGTGCGCGACCTGCCCCATATCGCGCGTCGTTCCATCACCTTCGACCGCGGCACCGAGTTCGTCAGCTGGCCGCACTTGCAGGCTGAGATTGGGACGCAGACTTGGTTTTGCGATCCGTCCTCACCCTGGCAGAAAGGCACCGTCGAAAACACCAACCGGCGCGCCCGAAGATGGCTGCCAAGGAAGCGCGACATCACGGCAGTCTCAGATCATGAATTGAAAATGATCTGTGACCGCCTCAACGCGACACCCAGAAAATGCCTTGGATGGAAGACGCCTGCTGAAGTGTTCCGCGAAAAGATGATGGAAGAGATGGGTCAATCCCCCTACCCTCAAAGGCAATAGGAGTCGCAGTTCAAGTATCGCTCACACCGGTCGTTTTGGGTATGATGGCCAGCCCGTGCGCATCAGTCATGAAACAATCTATGCTTACGTCTACAGCGCAGAGGGACAGTCAGTACAACTGACGCGTCGCTCTCCCAGTCTCTACTTCGTATTCCATGGGTGTAATGTGCATCGCCCAGAATATTAATGGCTAGTTTCGACCGAGTTGAGTGGTGTAAATACCCGCTAAGACCAACGCTAGACCACACAACGCGATTGTAGAAGGAATTTCTCCTAACAGAAGCATCCCAAGCGCGGCGACACCGACGGGTGGGAACATTGCGAAGACTGCAACGCGACTGGGTGCAGTTAATCCAAGTGCAAATACCCAAAGTAAGTTGCCGAGCAGCGCGCCACCCAAACACAAGAAAGCTAGAATTTTCCAATCGGGAGCGGTCAGTTCATTTATTGCCGGCAGTAGTCCCGTTGAAGCCACAGAGATCAACAAGACGACGCTCCCGGAAGTCATGCATACAGCCGTTACCGTGAGAGCTGAATACCGCTTCACAAACCTCTGACTTCCCACATTGAAGAGAGCACTTAAGAAAACCGCGAACAACATAATGAGATCTCCAGTGAGCGCACGATCTGGTAGATTCTGCTCTTTAAAAAAACTCTCAGAAAATGCAGTAATTACGCCACCGATAGCCAAACTGATACCGAGTACCTTTGCAGGCTGTAACTGCTCAGTTCTCGTCAACACACCGATAACTAAAGTGATCATTGGCATCAAAGTGATTATCAAGGCAGCGTGGAGCGCAGTCGTGAAGTTTAACGCGGCGCTGAAAAGCCAAGGGTAAAGACCATAGAACATGACGCCGAGTCCAATCATTGGCCACCAGTCACGAGCTGCTATGTCCTTTGTCCGCAAAATTAATGCTGGAACAAAAAAAACACCGGCTGGCGCGTATCTCAAAAACCCAAGCAAGAGGGGGTCTATCCGATCAACAATACCCCTTGTTACAACAACCGTGAGCGCAACAAGCAGGCTTGCCAGGCCGGCAGTCAGAATTGCCATAGTCTTTGCTTGTTCGTCAGACCTATTGGCACTCAAAAGAGTTGGCATGCAAGAATCCTTGGACGTGGGTGGCTGACCGGATGATCTTTGGACTATTCACACTTTTCATAGAGCGTTTTTGAAAAAGGCTTCAGTCTTCCCAAGTACGTTGTCGCGTATCGCGGAACTTTCCATAACGAGCTCGTGTTTTGCACCTTGTACGAGCTCAAATTTACCACGCCGCCAATTCTGCATCCTCGAATTTATCGCGCCAATTTCCACAACTTCGTCTTGATCGCCACAAAAGGCCAGGCACGGAATATCTGGCGACGGATTTGTAGAGAGAAATTTGCATTCCTTTAAACACTCTTGAAGCCAACCCATTGTCGGACCACCAATTTCGAATTCCGGCATTTGTTTTGCCAGAGTAGTTAAAAAGTCATATGCTTCTTGGTCGTGTGTAACTTTGTTGCCTGAGAATGGTGTTTTCAAAACATAGCTCTCGCTGTTGTAACCTGGCACATAGCTTTGCGAACGACCTAGTGCGTGGGCGACGACAGAGATTGGGGTTGCGATCGCTCGAAGCGGCTTTGACATCTTGATGTCCCACAACGGCGCAGTAAAGGCAGCTGCGGCAACCGGAAGATCATTGTAGAGAGCGCGAAGACCGATGCAACCTCCCATGGAGTTACCGAATAAGAACCATGGCTGAGGCATGTCCTTGGCTTTCGCTAACTCTATGATAGCGGCAACATCTTTTTGGTAGTAGGTAAAGCGTGTCACGTGACAAGCTCTGGGGTTTTTCGCAATACGGTCAGACAGACCGTGACCCCGCCAATCAAGCGAAACAACTGCAAAACCCGAGCCTAGCAATGCGGAAGTGGTTCTGCCGAACCTTTCCAAATATTCTGAACGGCCCGGAAAAATAAATACTGTCCCCTTGTGTGACGCCTGATTGGACCAAATACCAGCGCGCAACCGAATACCGTCCGAAGTATGAACCCAAGAGGCCTTTCCGCTGGGAACTCCGTCAATTACTAGTTTGTTTAACGGAGCTTCAACTTCCAAAACTGAGAACTTTCTGAATGGCGTCTTCGGAGTATGGCTTCGCCAGTAATAAAAAATACAACGCTACGATCAACGATAAGACCAAAACGATCGAAAAACCTGCGACTTGGCCCAAAAGAAGAAAATTGGTGACGAGCAGTAGGATGACACTCATCATTTGTTTGACCGGGATTGCATGATCTTTTGTAATGTTTCTCGTAGATGGATCTTGAACCGAGTAATTTCCCAGCAACCTGATAGATGCTCGTGAAGTGCTCTTCAACACCACGAAAAAGACGAAGCAGCTCAGGCAAACTAGAATGGTGCTTGTAAAGTACTGAAGTGGGTTTAACGGGATTTTCGAAGCCGTACTTCCGTGAATGCCGAACGTAGCCATCATGTCCTCGAAAATCCACGTGAAAATATGTGGAGAGTTTGAGATCATGTATGCCCCGTTTAACTTAATACAGCTTGCCATCAAAATCCCCAGAATAGCGCATTTGAAGGCGTCGAAAGAGATTGCCCGCAAGGACAAGATCACAAGTTCGGCTTTTTCGTTGTTCAGGTTTCGGCGCAAGGAGCGAAACCGCATGAGATCGGTTGCGACAATGTATTGCAGTAGAAGGCTCGCGAGAAACATCCAAAACGTTGCCGAACTGTAGATCATAGCGAAAAACGATACCACAACAGCGGGCATTATGGACCTGTCAGTCCTGTAGGGAGCGGCCAACATCCAATCTATCGCTACGTTGCCCGCATCTCCGTAAAGCAGACCAGGAAGGTAGATACCGAACCATTGCATTCCAAAAACCATTCCGAGAGGCAGGAACACAACCATCCAGAATGCCGGATTAAATGATCGAACAAAACTGTACCAATCGGTCGGCCCGCTTCTGTTCGGCAGGGCGCCAAGATAAGGGCGCAAATCATTCTTCCATCGCCCAAGAATGGCCGAAACGGTGACCAATATGAAAGGTATCAAAATCAATTGTTGTACTGTCCAATTGGGCGACCAAAAGTAGCCTACTTGTTTTTCGACACCGGAATCCAAGGTGTAGCGAACGTCATGTAGACCTAGGAGATACGCTGATATGCCAATTCCTAAGCATCCAGCCCAAACATAGATCGGTAAGTGCAATACACTTGGAACGTCGAACATCCTTTCGGTTCGATCCGCCCATATCAATCCTATCTTGCGTGCCGCAATTTGATTATCTGGACTTGGAGGATGAACTATTGCTTCTTGTTTATTCTGTTTGTTCCTCAACCTTTGGTTGGCTTTTGAGAGCGCGGACCTCCAGCTATGGAACGCGGCTTCATCTCCACAGGAGACGACTTTCGCCAATAGGCGAATATTCTTAGGATTTATTCCTTTCTGATTTTGCTCAATCCAATAGTTTATTGTCCGAATATCTACGCCTTTGCCTGAAGAATCGGTTTCTAGGATTGCATCCGCTAAGAGGTCGGCAGTCCAAGAGCTGACTGCTTTATGGGGCGATGACGCTGGCCTTCCGACTCCGTACTCAACAATGAAGGCAATCAGTTGCTTTAGGTCGGTGTGTTCGCTTGGAGGATCTAGAAAAAAAAGATTGTTTAGTTTCATATAATTATCTCAGGAAATTTCATAAATTTCCTTTTTTTCGTGATTTGCTTGGAGCTTTGGCTGAGAGAACCTCAAGACGCGTAACGTTTCTACGAAGCGACGTGCGAGTATTATTTGGAAGGTCAGATTTAATGAAGGATTCATTGAGTGGTTCGTGCACGCGAAGATTCCTAATTCAGGATGATAATGGCGATACAATTGGTCTGTTCTTTGAAGACGAAGATGCAGAACCGAAAACCTGGTGGAGCAAAAAAGTAGAAATGTCGTGGGAAACCCCAAATTTTTTGTATTGGCGCGCTGAAAGAGCCACAGTTTAGACCTCTTACTTTTCCGCAAGCTTGAGAACCACTGAGCTCCCCGCTTTCATCGGTAGCGTTGCTTCTTCAAAACCTGCAGCTTCAAAAAAGCTGAATAGTCCCGTTGGAGTTTTGTATCGTTTAACTTCGCTTTTTTGAGCAACGCGAACGGTATATTCTTTTCCATCCACTGCAGTAGCTTTGATGGTCCAAAGGCCTTTAACGCCTCCTGGCCCTCCATATGATTGCTCTTCAGCCGTAACACACACAGAACCACCATCTTTCAAAATTTGTACTGCTTCCTTCTCGCTAACAGTAGTTCCAAAAAATGTCATGCTTGCTCCCAGCGTTTGCTGTGAGAATTTTAAGGCATTGATTGAAAAGGGTAAATTCATTTTAATTATATATTGATTTTTATACTATAATCATGCAGATGTAATTTTATGCACTACCTTATCTCACATACTCACGACCTATTTTTGTCCGCACGTAGCGTTCCCGCTGCGCGGATTTGTATTGGAGGATCTCTCGCGGGGGGCTTTGTTTCCACCTGCGACGCTGGGGAACGGGTAGTGCAAAAACCGAGTATTCAGCGAAGCCGCCTCTCCATGGGGGGCGGCTTGAGTATTAAAGGGCGAGCGCTGGCATCGGTATTCACCATGTTTGCCGCGCTCGCCAGCATGACCCCGGCCTCGGCGATGGAGCTTATTCAATGCCCGGGCTGGGAAGAGCTCGTTCCTAAGTCATCGCCAATTGCCCTGCGCACATCTGTGCCGAAAGAATCCTTTGAAAGCCGCATAGCGCGGACAATAGACAAGGCCGACGCATCCCCATTGGGCGTAAATCAACCCGTGTCGGCAACGCACTCACCCGACGCGAAACACAAGGCCACTCTCCCTGTTGGGTCGGGTGGGTGCACAACATACACCGTTAGGGCAGGGGACACTTTGGGCAAGTTAGCCGCTCGTAAACTTGGCAGCTCGTCTCGCTATAAAGAAATCTTGGCGGCGAACTCATCAAAGGTAAAATCCGCGACGGCGCTACAAATTGGTACAGTTCTTGAGCTTCCTTGCACCGCCGAACAGCTCGCAGCCAAAGCTGCTGCCGAGAGCAAGCGCACACCCTGGTTTAAGAGAAAGCCGGTCACGGCTCCGGAGACCGCCGAAAAACCAGCAACTGCTACTCAACCAGTTGTGCTTGAGCCGGCACCCAAACCCCTGCCACGCTTCACAGCCCGGAAGGGTGAATACCTTTCTGATGTGATCAAGCGCTGGGGAGCCAAGAATGGCTACACGGTAATTGTAGACGGATCGGCTGACTGGAAGCTGGGCGTCAAATTTTCAGAAGTTGGAACGTTTGAGGATGTTGTTCAGCAGCTGATCAAAGGTTTTGCCCGCGACGGCCTCCCTCCTTCCGTGCGCATTCACTCCAACAAGGTTCTTAAGATTGGAGCTGGAACATGATCACGGTTCAAATTCTCAAAAGTCTCTTTGATCGCGCACCAAACGTCGTAACTTTCCTCCCTCTGATTGGGCGCTACGGAGTGGCAACTGCGATCGCCGGTAGCGTCCTCTCGGGGTGTTTGGCTATTGGGGAAGCCGACAGCGACATTGCGCGCAAGTCGCTTCTTGCAAAACAGCGCCAAGCTGAGCTCGCCGCCGCACAGCGAGGGGAGGTGATCTTTGATCCTAACCCTTACTACGGCGCGGAAGTCATTCCGGTAAAAGGGAGCAGGCAGGGGAAGCCACTTCCTCAGAGCTTTGAGGGCGCCCGTGGTCTGGAACTGAGTTTGGGAAACAGCGCCAGCATTGGGGATATTTCCAATGCGCTAAATGAAGCAACTGGCCTCCAAGTGAAGATGCGTACGGTCTATGCAACCCCCGACAACGGAACCATTAAGGTGCCCGTACCAGCGAAGATGCGGGTCAACTACACCGGCGCTCTTTCCAAGTTTCTTGACCAGGTCGCAAGCCGCATGGACGTCGCCTGGGAGTATGACGGAACTGCCATCACATTCGACCGTATGGTGACTGCCCGCTACGACATGCCGATCCCAAACAATAAGTCGAGCTTCAGCACAAGCGTGCCCGGTTTAAGCTCGACCACGGGTGGCAGTTCGGTCAGCTTCACGAAGGAAAGCACCTTTGACTCTTGGGAAGAGTTGAAAGACGCACTGGATGCCGTTCTGCCGTCGCCAGCTTACGCGAAGTTTAGCAAACATACGGGTCGGGTCACTGTCTTTGCTCTGCCGTCAATGCAGCGACAGGCCAAATCCATCATCGATGACTACCACAATATTTTCTCAACCCGCATTGGTTTAGAGATCGGCGTGTTCTTTGTTGATATCCGCAAAGAGGATGACTTTGGGGCAGGTCTTAATTTTGCACGCGATGGTGCGACCGTCAGCGGAGTCTCTGGCTCACTCACAGGAAACGCGGTTGTTTCGCTGACAGGCGGCGGCGCGCAGGTGGACTTCAAAGCGCTGGCTGAAAACGAAGCTGTCGTAGATCATCGCATTCGATCCACAATCGCCCAATCTGGTGTGGTCAGCCCAATTCTACTTACACGTAGCCAAAACTACGTCACCGGATCCTCCAGTGACGCAACAGATACCACTGTCTCAACATCTGTGGAAACAGCAACGGTTGATACGGGGATCTCTATCCACGCTATCCCTCGCCTGATTTCTCGGGATCAAATCCAACTCAACCTCACGATCAAGCAAAACAACCTCGTGAGGCTGGATGAGTTCGGATCAGGCACCAACACTGTGCAACTTCCTGTTCTCGACACACGGACAATTCAAAATGACTCCGTGGTATCGCCCGGCGAAACCCTCGTGTTCTCGGGTTACGAGCAAGATATTGCCAGCCGGTCTCAGTCAGGATTTGGCGCAGCAAATTTCTTCGGACTAGGCGGCAAAAATCAGGGTACGGTCAGCCGTGTACGCATGGTGCTGATGGTGCGACCAACGCTCATTGGAAAGCGTGGGTGACCTCATGTCTTCTGAGAGCATCATAAAGTTTGGGGACCATGAGGCCATCGCGGGCCTCTCGTGGGAGTTCGGAAAAAACCGCCCCGAGAGCATTCGACGCACGGACCCATACCTGATCCTGGACGAAATTTCGACAGGCAGCAGATTTACGCATGCGGAAAACCTCCCACCCCTGGCATTGGTTGTGGCCGAAATATGCAAGTCCGCCTCTGAAACCTTTGATACTGGCACGATCCTTTGGGCCGTCGAAGTGGAAGGCATAGTTGCTGTCTCGGGCGATGCCATCCCTGAGAAGTTCTACGTTTCTGGAATGCTTGATCGCGGTGTTCCCACGACTGACCGCGAGTTCCTTTACGAGAGCGAAGCAGACCTTGTGAACGGCGTATCAGCTGTGCTGCGGGACGCGGATTGTGGCGAAGTCGCCCTTTCTGAAAGCATCGCTCAATTGCTCGTCGGTGATTTCAAGTTGCTAGAGCTTGATCCTCGCTCCATTGATTTTTCGGACGTCCCAGTTCTTGAGACACGCGCCCCACTCATCTCCCCAAAGATGCGGTTGTTGGCTGGTTTCGCAGTGTTGGCGCTGGGTTTCTACTGGATTGCAAGTCAATGGTATCTGCCGAAGGCTGAAGAGAATGTTGCGGTAGAGCAGGTGGGTCTTCGAGTAGATCACCGTGCTTTCCTTGAAGGCTGCGCCAATGCACGCAGCGCTGGCTTCCCGGTACCCCTTGGCTGGCAAGAACAGAGTTCGGGTTGCGCCTATGTTGGCACAACCGATCACATCGCCAATAGCGTTCCTATCACGACAGGTGGTTTGGCCTATCGCCAGTACCGGCTGGTACCAGGACATGATTTGACCATCGCGGGCATCGTCGCGAATTATCTCTTTGAAGACTGGCCCGGTAGTTTCGTTCTGGAGAATGGCTCCGTATTTGTCACTCGAAGTTTTGATGTAGAACTCGCTCCCTACGAGGAGGTGGCCGCTGACAGCGAAGGTGAATTCACCAACCGGGTCAAAGAAGCCTTTCTGGGCACCGCCGAGAAGTTTCAAGAGGGCAGCGTCGCGTCAGGCGCCCGGGTAAAGTTCATTACCAACCTCACAATTGACGAGGCGATTGAACGTCTGTCAAATTTACCTTCACTGGAGCTGCGTTTGCTGAGAAAACAGGGCAGCAACGTTGAGATTGAGGTCACACCATCAGCGCGCATTCTACGCCCCAAAATTCAGGGGGTTGCTCATGCGTATCTGCTTTAGAGCGTTTTCGGGTTCGATTGAGATCACATTCGCTGCCTCTCGCCTTTGGCTCGAACGCGATTGCGATCCCAAACATATCGCTGCTTCCCGTAAACGCTTCAAATCGCTCTTTTCCCCAGTCGCCGCGGGCCTTCTCGCGCTTCTGGCATCAGTTGGAACGGTCCATGCGCAGGCAAGTTTGCATCAACCTTTCCTTGACGAATACAAGGCCTACACGGGCAGTGAAGATCCCTTAAACGAGAGCCGCATGGAAGTGGCGCTTAGTTACAATCAGCGCCTTTGGGCGGCGTTCAACTATTTCAAAGACCATATGAAATCCATGGACTATGACGCGGACGGTCAGGCCTTTGTCGATTTCTTCAATAGTGATGGTGACATTCGCGACAGCTCCCTGATTGGTGAATTCGCCTGGGAACATTGGGGCCAATGGGGGATTTCCGCGCGCTACTGCGATGATTTCCTATTGGTATACTATCGTCCGGACGTGAAGTTCAAAGCGTCACTCACTGCCCAAGATATTCATATGGCACCTTGGGTCCGCGCAGCCAATCGCAACACGACACGTCGCGCAACTGACAAATTCATTGATGTCTTCAGCCTTCCAATTCTGGATTGGATTATTGTCGATCAGATCGAGCGCCAACGCAGCGAGAACGTTGATATTCCAGCTTGCATTCGTGATGACTTTTTTGATCGGGGTCCTGAATGGACTGTCGGTCTCTACGATCATTTCAAGCTCGATAATTTCCCGTTCAAACAGCATCAAAGATACGAGTATCAAAATGCGGCGTGTGATGCCGGTGACATTGGAGAGCACAAGCGCCAACGCCGTCTTCTAACGCGCTGGAAAAGCCCACTCGGCGGATGGACGGAAGACTGGCAAGAGGGCGAATGGGAGACCATTGCAGACTGCCACCCACCTCGCGTTATGAAAACCTTCTATCATGATCAGTGCTTTGCCTCTCAGATCGGCTACAGCGGCGAGATGGTTCCTCGTGTTTGGGTTCAGCATTTGGTGGAAGTGCCGGATCCTGCAGCGCCAGATGGCACGAACTGGGTTCTGTCTGATCCTGACGGCAACATTAACCCAACAATGACGCCTGAGCTTTTCTATTCCATGTGCGACGAAAACGCGCCGCCTGTAATTGAGTCAGTGGAGCAGGGGCCTCAGACGTCTGTCGAAACTATCGCATGTGATGACCGCTATGCGCGCCCATACCGTCCAGAGGTTCCGTGGACTGGCGACATTGTTCGGACTGAGACCTGGAATGAGATCTTGCAGCGGGTTCCATTTGAGGAACTTAGCGAATTGCGGATCCGCGAGAACATCCAGGTGAATGAAGTTGATACTTGCACGCGTCAACTGCGCGAAGATGAAGGTAACTGGGACTACAGTACGCAAGCGACTTGTCGATATGAAGGTGTTTACAACATCCGTCGCAAGATATTCATTGTTTATGAGGACAGAGGGCGCACCGGACCTCATGCGAATACCTCTACCATGTCAGCCTTGCGCACCGAATATGGTTCTTGGGAAGTCTGGCAAAACGCTTGTTATCGTTCGGTTGGATCAAGTTTCACACAATATCAAAACATGGCCTGTGGCAGTGGGTATTCCGGCTATGTCCGTGAGCGCCGAACCGTTACACGCGTGTCGACACGACATGAGCAACTCACATCGCTTGATCGCGACTATGATACCTACGATCCTTGGAACCTTGTAGACAACCAATGCTATTACGACGCAACGGATACATGGATCGAACAACAAAATGAGTGCTGGCGCACGGGCACGCCCTACATGCATCCAAATTTCTACTATCTGCAACAAAGGACTGTCACGCATAGCTGGCGAATTTGGGAAGACCAGTCCAAAGGCGTGCAAGATCTAGGCGTAACGAGAGGTACATGGCGAAATATTGGAGGCTGGCGCTTGTTTCCTGTGGACGATGATCAGAGATGGGATTGGCGGCAATCAAACTGCAGATACCCTGGCAGAATTGGCGTTGTTACCCCATCTCACCCCAGCGTTAGCCCAAGCGATAACGACGACGGGGAAACCTCCTATGATGTCGATGGAGATGGAAGAGGCGACTACAACACGTACTCAGAAGCAATCGAAGCTGGTCACAGCGGCACAATCAGAGCAGTCGATGGTGGGTGCGGAGGATGCCGTGGGCCGAGAGGCGGTAACAACGGTTCAGGTGAGGATCGAGATGACGCGCCTGGTGGTAGCGGAGGCGGTAGTTTCTGGGACAAAGTAAAAGACTTCTTCGGTTTTTAGAGCACAAGTATTCGAACTAATTTTGAAGGAACGATGGACATGAAAAAATTGATGAAAACACTGATCGTAGTGGGTGTGTCCTTTGCATTGAGTACCGGCGTTGCAACCGCTCGCGAGAATTACTCTTGGACAAAGTTTAAAAGCAATTTGGATGCCGATGGGATTGATGAGCTTATTCATGGATCTGTGTTCGTTGGTACGTTTGCGGAGGATGATCGTCGTGGAGATCCCCGACGTGACTCCGTGGCTATTTTTGCAATTTATGGGAAAGGAATTACTCATCAGTGTGTCTGGTACGGCGACCAAGCTGACTACGCTTTGGATAAACGGATTAGGCGTGGAGGTACGATTACCCAAGCCAATCGCATCCGCCTGGATGAGGTGACTGTAGCGGACGTTGGCGCTAGCAAGCCACGGGGTGGGTCTATTCCAGTATACGATGCGTCAAACGGTGGTTTTAAATTGTTCATCTTCCACAAGCGTCGCTGGTGGGAAAACCACACCGGCCGCCTCCAACGCTCCATTCCTGCGGTAACCTATGAGCTCTGCCCAAATTTCCCTAAGGCCTCCAAGCTCGGCATGAAGATCAATAAAGCTCAGACGGCCAAACTCTACACAGAGATGATGGCGCAACACCCGGGTGTGCGCATTCTGCGTTCAGATCTCATTACTGAGGACACAAAGGTGACATGGGAACGCGGTGAGGCCGAACCACCTCTCACCCGTGGATACTGGAATGCGTTCTCTGAACATCCTTGCTTTGGCTGCAACAAATAAAATGACCGGCTGCACATCACATAAATCCAGCAACTCTGTCTGCGGAGACTGCCATGGAAAAGGCTGGCTATGGCGACTCCACGTGTCACTAAGTCAATGCTGGGTTCGAATTCCCGTTCGATCGAAGCGAGAGGCAGGGAATTTGAACACTGCCAAACGTGGATCGCCGTGGGTGTGGCCGTCCCCAAAAGCGCGCGCTGTTTATTGGTTTCAACGAGGGCCAATTGGCGAGACACCGCACCCGTGTTCCTCCTGCGAGGTTATTGAAACATGACTCTATTTAGAATTTCTGCGCGGCTCTTTTCAGCCCTCAATCATAGAGCGGACCCACGAAACACTGAATCAAAAAAGTGGCCAAATTCCCGTTCGACCGCAGGGAGAGGCAGGGAAATTGGCCTCCATAAAACTTGGAATCGCTTTACCGCTTCACCGACCTCAAAGCTGACGGTGAGCACCTATCAAACTACTAACTCAACCTATGGTGTATTTTGCCTTGCAATCTCACTATCCTTGGCTTCATTTCCTGCACTCGCCCAGGACGTCACAGGCGGCGAACACCTAGGCACCCCAGCTACAGAAACGGGGTCAAATGCCGGTGCTGCACAAAACCTTCTGAGCAACGTGGCGGCTGCCTTCAAAGCCGCGTCGCAGGATGCAAACTCAGTAAATGGGATCGATCAAGAAACCTCCCCCCTTTCTTCTTCTCAGCACTCTCTCCAAACCTTTGCCTCAGGCGCACCCTTAGCGGCCCCAGTCACCAACACCCAAACTGAGGAATCCTTCCTTACCTGTCCCTTGGACAAGCTTCGCTCTTCATACGAGAGCGTGCTCGCGGATGAGACTACTGAGGTGATCGATGTCTTGATGGTGGAAAATGAAGTGCTGCGCATTTGCCAGGCACGTCAAAGCCAAATCAACGGCATTTTGAAAATCACCCAGTCTGTTGAGGAAGTCGCGGGCGAACTACTGACAAAAAAGATCAACGGCATGGCGAACGAATGGAGTAGGGCACAAGCTGAGCTCCACAGGGCAAAACTTGCCGAGCATCTTCGCCAAAGAAATGAAGTTGCACGGATTGCATCAAACGCAGCACCTGTTTCTCAACCATCGGCAGATGGAAGCAAAGACCTTGCGTCGACCAATCGAACCAAACCTTCCGTTGATACCAGTGCATCTTCACAACATGGTTCATGCCGTCCTGATTATCGGGTAACAGCGATTTATGGGGCAGGGGGTAAAACCCGAGCGACCGTTCTATCGCCAGAGGGAGCGGAGCATCGCGTTAAAGTTGGTGACCTCTTGCCATTTGGCGTGAAGATCATGGCCATCGGGCAAGGTTTGGTCACCATCGATGTTAATGGCACGCGCGACGTTTTGGCCTTTGACAGTGATGCGCGAACGCGATCGGGCCCGCTTGCCGAGGAAGGGTTTATCGTCGCCAAACCCGGAGATCCTACAGACAGCGCTGCGCTATCAAGGAGACTGACGCCGGCCTTCGAACTCACCTCTGGTTCAGGTGAGTAAATATGGGACTTTTATCGAAACTCTCAGGACGACTCCGCCCTGAAGTCCGCAAAAACGGCCTGATCGTGTTGAAAAGTGAGGAATTCACCCGGCTTTGTGCACCGTACACAAATGGCGAAGTCTACATCGCACGCAACTATCGCAGCGATGCAAATGTCCAAAACGGTCTCAAACAACTTCGGGACCAGGGCCACGTTCCCAAGGATGGGTACCGCAACATCATCGTGAGTCTTGATGAAGTTCGCGCGCATTATGAGGGCAGTGACCAGGCTGAGCAGGAGCAAAAGGCGGCTATCCTAGATAGCACGCCTGCTCAACAAAAGCTGGAAGCTCTCTTAGAGCGCGCTGCGAAGCTACGAGCGAGCGACGTGAAGATCGCTCAATATCAAAACGTGACCCGCCTGCGGTTTCGCGTTGCGGGTCGCGATATTCCACTCGATACCGAGTGGACCGCGCAGGAAGGACTGTCGGCCATGACGGCCGCCTTTAACTCCCGTGAAGACGGTGGCGGTCACACAACGATGGCTCGCCAAGAATTCCAGAGTTTCTCTATCTCTCGTCTTCAGGACGGCCAAAAGCTGGAAGGGGCAGTTAAGCTGCCGACCAGTGTGGTCAAACTACGCGGTCAGAAGGGTCACCATGAAAACGTAGGCGGCATGGGCAACCACCTGGTTCTGCGCCTGCTTTATGACGACAAGAATGCAGAGACTAGCAGCCTCGATGACCTAGGTCTTGATGAAGATGTGCTCGAAGAGCTTGAGTTTGAACGGGGCATTGAAGACGGCTTTGTGGTGAATGGCGGAACAACCGGCAATGGTAAATCCACCACCATGATAAATCTCATCAATCAGATCTATGCTGATGCTGACGGCCATACATCGATCGTGACCTTTGAAGACCCAGTGGAGACCCGCGCAAAAGGCGATGTCTGGCAGGTTCCGGTTCTTTCCAAAGGCAGCGAAGAAGAGATCGGATTGGCCTGGCGCAACTCTTTGCGCCACCTTGTCCGGATTAATCCAGACGTTGGCGTTTTGGGTGAGATGCGCGACGGAGCGTCTGCCGAGGAGGCGCTCCGATTTGTGGCGTCAGGCCACAAGGTGCTTTCCACGATTCACGTTGGCAGCGCCAATATGATCCCGTTTCGCTTGATCAATTGGGGGGTCGCGCCGACCGAGGTTGGGGCAGAAGGAGCGCTGTCTCTTCTGATGCGCCAGGTTTTGCTCCCGAAGCTTTGCGATCATTGTAAGATACCGCTTTCGGATGAGCTCGCGGAGGTCATAAGAAAGGGTTTAAAGCGTGCGAACGCATCGGTTGCGGAACAAACCGGCAAGGATTTTGTATCTGAGCTAGACGTGAAATCTCTGGGTATATTCATGCGCAATCCTAAGGGATGCACGCATTGCATCACAGATCAAAATGACATCGAGCGTAAATCTGCGTGGTGCGGCTACGCACGGATGATCGCGGTCGCAGAGTTTATCCGACCCGATGAGATTTATCGCAATGCCATCATCGAGAGGAACTCACTTAAAGCACATTCGCACTGGCTGAAGCCTAAACGCGATGGCGGACTTGGTGGCATCACAGTCGATCAACGCTTGGCACGCAAGATCTTGGCAGGGGAGCTTGATTACCGGGATGCAAGCCGGCGCGCACGCTACTTAGACGCGGAATTGTTGAAGGAAATCATGCAGATTCAGTCCACCCCGGTTGGACTGCATTTAGATGAGCCAAATGGCTCTGAATCGGTTGGCGGCAGGGCCGTCTCGCCTTCATTGATCGACAGACCCATCGCCCATCAGCTCTCAAGTGTTTCGGAGGCTGGAAATGGCTGACCTCACCACCTCAACTAAATCGGTTGGTAAAGCCAGGTCGCAAGCGCCAATGCTCGCAAACTTTGGGTTTGGTCGCAAAGATCGCGCCATGGCCTGGCAGTTGATCGCGGACATCACTGAAGCCGGAATTGATTTGGATGAAGCTTTGCGCTTAGCCGGCGATATTTTTGAACAACGTGGCAAGAAGAGTATTACGGGCCGGTTGACCGAAATCCGCCGTGGCCATACCCAGAACCGTTTCGTTGAAGTTATGGCACAATATGCACCAGGGCCGGAGAGTGCGCTGTTTTCTGGTTTGGGAAGCGTGGATACCAGCGCGATATTCGCAGGCGCGTCTCGCATTCTACAGGTTCAGCGCAAAATTAACTCGGCAGTTATAAAAGCCCTTGCGACACCAGCGTTGTTGTTCGTGCTGATTTTCATGACGATTTACTTTGCCGGGACGAACCTCTTTCCAATCCTCAGCGAAATCACGAGCTTTGATCAACTGGATATTGTGACGAGCGGCTTTATTGATTTCTCACTTTGGTTCGCAGATCACCCATTCATTATGTTTGGCGTACTCGGTTTCTTCGTGTTTGCGGTCTCTTTGTCAGTGCCTCTCTACACAGGACCAGCTCGGGCCTACCTCGACCGTATTCCACCGTACTCACTATATCGCTTGGCGACAGGTTGTGCCTTCGCGATGTCGATCGTGGAAAGCGCGCGCGCCGGTCAGGACATTACCGGGCGGTTTTTGTTGCAAATGTCAGAGAGGCTAGATCCTTATTCACGCAGTAAGATCCGCAAAATTGCGAGTGGCATGAAGCAAGGCAACATTGGTACCGCTTGCCACGCCAACGGTGAGGGCTTCCCTGCGCCAGATCTGAACGCAGTTTGGGCAGCGTTTGACAAGCGCGATGATTGGGTCGATCCACTTGCGCGTTTTCTTAGCCGTTGGCTGGAAGACGTAGAGGAGCGCGCCAAACAGACGGCCTCGATTCTGAATACTTTCATGATCGGATTTGCGGCCTTCTCCATTGGTCTCATTCTCAACACGATTTTTGCGGTTCTAAACAACGCATCACAAGGAGGGCTTTGAGAATGATCAAAGCGGTCTGGCCATCTTTGGAGCACCAAGATCCAACCAGATGAGGAGAAACCGCATGTCCAAAATTCACACAACTCAAAACCTAAGGAGGATGTAAAAATGATGACAGTGAGTTCCGCCGTGACGCCTGATGGCGTCCAAACTGAAAGCTCGGCAAAACAGTTGCCAAGCAAGCCTAAGCGCATATCGCCGCGCCGTTCACGCCGAGGTATGCTTGGACTGACGGATCAGGCCTTTGTGGCAATGATTGCAGTTTTTGGCATCGCGCTGCTCGTTGGAACCTTCATTACCGTTCGCGGCAATATTCGCGACAACGATACGTCTACGCTGTTCACACAGATTGTCGGCAATGTCGAAGCGAGCTTTGCCAATGCTACCTCCTATCCAAGCGGGAGCTTGATCGCTTTGCTTGATGCTGGGGGCTATGTGCCAACTTCGGCACGAGTTGAGGCAGATGACGGAACTGTCAGCATGGTCTCACCATATGGCACAGCGATTACGATCACTGGCAATGGTGCGGCAGACTACACGATTGCAATTGTGGGATTGGCCCGTGCGGCCTGCGTGAAGCTGCTGGAAAACGCCGTTGGTTTTAACGCCGATCCAGTCAAAGGTGTGACGCTGGGTACGACTGCTCAGACCTTGCCTTTGACCAAAGCTTCGATTGCAGCGGGTTGCACCGGCGGTAGTACTGATGTTTCAGTCACCTACTAATGGATCAAATAAACGGCGCGGGGCTTTGAGCCCTGTGCCAATTGCATTGGGGGGCAGTACGCGTCCCAATGCAGGCTACGCTCGCCGTTCGCGTCGCGGTGTCAGTGTTTTCGGTGTGGCATTGACGCTTGCTATTGCGCTGCCGGCACTTGGGTCTGTTGCAGTTAATTGGGCTGAAGCACGTGCCGACAATAGAGCAAGCGCGCTGGCCGAGCTTTTGCGCGAAGCAGGTAAAGGTATTGAAGCGGCACTTGCAGCCGAGGTTTTTAACAAAGCAGATTTTGCAGCGTCTACTGTGGTCACGCTCAACGACGCTCAGATTACCACTTTATTCGGGGCGGCAGATGTCGCGCCTTATCTAAACATCACAAACCTTCGCGGCATGAACTTTGATGTGCTCATAGGCCGCCAGGGCGATGGGCCCGTCGAAGGAGTTGTTTTGCTTCAGTCCACCTCCGCACGAGGCGCTTTGGTCTTGGAGCGCATGAGAAACACCGGGGTGTTCACCAACGGGCAAGCTGCAGTTTCTGATCGAAGTGGCACCGAGACAACGACGCAGGCGTTTATGACCGCCAGCGGTACGGTTATTCCGGCCGGAACAGAATTTGTTGCCTTTTCTACCGCCAATGTAGCCGACCTCGACGCAAACCGTGTCATTCGCCAGGATCGTAGGGTTGTCGGGGCACCCACACTTGGCATGAGCACAAACCTCAATTTGGGCGGTTTTGGAATCACAAATACCCTAGAGGCGAGCGCTGAAACGGCAGAGAGCACCACGGTAGTTGCACCTGCGTCTGGCTTAAACAGTGCAAGTGCGAGCGTAGATAGCATCATAGCACCCGGCGCAAGTCTGGAAAGTGTTGTCGGGAAAAGCATCGGCGTGAGCGGCAATGTTGTCGCGCGTGAAGGTTATGTCGAGGGCCTGATAACCTCAGGTGACACCCAAACGGCATTCCATGTGGATCTGGAGGGATTGACGGTCTCCGAAGATCTAGATGCTCCGGTGAATATCGCTCTCACATCCGCGCTGACAACTATGTCGGCGGACGGCGGCGGTGCCGCCAACGTGTCAATGAGAGAAGGCGTCATTGATAGCCTCACCTCAGAGAATGTGACCGGGGAAGGGTTTTATGCGGAGAGCATTCAAACCAACAGCATAACAACGCAGACGGGGTGCTCGGGATGTTGAACTTTAACCGAGTGGTCAATGTTGGCCCGAGGGCGCCTCGTAAACGCCGAAAGGGCCTTGGGCTTGTTGATGCAGGTTTCGCAGTATTGCTGTTTACGATGACGTTGCCATCAGTTCTTGAGATTATTGCACAGCGTCAGTTTGAAATCGCGGTACTCCAGGAAGCGCGACAGGTCGGAAGCGTTGCAACACAGGCGGCGCTCAACTTCTCTAGTGATTTTCTAACGGTTGCCTCAGATACGTTTAATGCCGCGAACCAAATGCGCGAGCATGATATCGACACACTGATGGCAGGTAGTTCAGTGGCGCTGCGCGCTGAAACCTCGCGTAGGCGCCCAATCCGACTTATCAGCTATGCTCCAAGTTCTGACCAACTGATCGTTTTGGCTTATGCGAGCTTTTCCGGAACAGAGCGAACAGCAGCGCCATTTTCGGCTGCGGGCAACGTTGGTTGGGTTGCGCCGTCAGATCCCAACGCCGCCGTGTCTGAGGGACTTCGTTTAGACCTGTCCGCGTTCCAGGTTGTCTACACCGACCTCGATGTCGGAGACATTGTGGCCGTGGAATACCTTTCAGCAGGGCTGAATGTCGATCCGTATCTTCATAGGGTGTCAGTACCTGGTCGCACTGAACTAAACCAGATGGAAGTGGATCTTGATCTAGGTGGAAACTCGATCAGCGACATTGGCACGCTTACAGCTGTGGAACTGCACGTTTCCGGTGATCTGACAACCGAACAGATAACCGGGGACCTCGCAGTTTCGGGTCAGTTTGAAGTCTCAGGGGCGCTGATAAGTACTGGCCCTATCACCGTGAGTGGTGACCTGAACGTTGCAAATTCTCTTAGCGCCGCGAACCTTTCGGTTACAAACACGATCTCTGCTTCCAATCTTACAACCGACACTTTGAGTACCCGGACAGCGCTCATGGAAACGATGAATGTTGCTCGTGATCTGAGAGGCGACAGTGTACTTGCGGACAATTTTGTTGCCAGCGATGCAACACTTGGCGCGGTTACGGGCGCTCAGATTTCCATCAGAAATTTTGGCGTAAGCGGTGTGGCGCAGGTCGATACCGTCTTCACCAACTCTCTAAGTGCAGGAGAGTGCACCGGATGCTGAACAGTATTAATCCATGTCAGTTTGCCATGATTGGAATGCTCGCGCTGGTGAGCCCAGTTTCATTGGCACATGCACAGGAGTCAGAAGAAGGAGGTTCGGCAGCGACCCAACAGCTTCGCGCGTTGAAGGCAAAGTTTGAGCAAGAGATGGTGGATCTCGAAGAGATAGAGCGCCACATCCTGCAGCTGTCAACATTCTACAAAACAGACGCCGAAGGAGCGTTTCAAGCTCGCTTGCCCATTTCTGAATGCACCAAGAGAGCGGGATCAGACCTATGCGCAGCACTTTGGCCGTTCTACGAGGATCCTTCTGAAGTCGAACTACCTCTTGCGGCTCTTCAATCCGAAAATGCGGGGGCCGGCCAATGATCTGGGATCCTTCTTACCTTTCGCTTTTTTTGCTTCCCATTGGCGCGCTTGGTGTCAGCGTCGGATTGATTTCTTTGTCCTGGTACGATGTCACGAGGTTTGAGATAGATCCGCCTTCACTGTTGCTGGTGGTTCTTGGCGCGGCAGCCACGTTCTTGGCACTCGGGCAGGATTTTACCGCACCTCTCTCGGCTGGCGTCGTTTTGCTGACGTTGAGCCTGGGTTTAAGGATCTGCTCGCCAAAATCCATTGGCGAGGGAGACTTGTGGCTATTCGCGGGACTGGGCTTTGTCAGTGGTCCGTTGGTCGGTGTGTTCGTCAGCACGTTGTTTGTGGCGTGCTTAATCACGGCATTTGCCTATTCCAGAGCACGGGGAAAGCCAGCGCTAAAGTCTTCATTTCCAATGGCATTGCCTGCCTGCATCGCAGCAAGCATCGCCTTCGCGATCCAATTATTGGGAGTGGTCGTATGAGCCGGCGTTCCATTGGAAATCGCGTGTCTCTTGATCCACGGCGCCGTTCGGAAACTCGGAGAATAGAATGGGTATCACCGCTCAATCGTGATGGCTGGACGCAGAAAATATATGTGACTATCGGCTACGATGAGGACGCCCTTACCCCGCGCGAGATCTTTTATGATGAGGGGTATAAATCAGGCTCGGATATGGAAACGCTTTTGCGTGACCTTTGCATCGTTTTGTCCGTTTTCCTTCAATACGATGGCATCGATATTAATGACTTCATGGGATCGATTTCACGCGAATTGAACCACCGCACAGATCAACTCGACATGGGTTCGATCGTTGGCGTCTTAATGCACGAGCTGAAGCAATCGCCGCACTGGGCAGTTGAGCTGCAAGCGACGAAGGGACAAATCGGGGAAGCGGGGCCGCTATGAGTTTTGTTTACAGCCCCATCCCCTTTCGCAGAAGTTCGTTTGCTCGCGATTGCCAACCTTTACCGGTGGCGCGAAGTGCTGAAAGCAAATCTGGATCAAGTCGCAGCGTCGTTGAGACTTTCGGATTAGCGGATTTCGGGCGTCCCCCTTTAGAGGCGGACTTTGCTGGTTGTCGTTTATTCGCCAGAGGGCGCTGTGCTTCGTCAACTGGGCGAAGAGTATTCAGTTCCTCATCTGTCATGGGGCGCTCAACTTCAGGATCAGGTCCAACGAGTTCGCCAGTGGCTGTCTCCACCCACCAACTGTCTTCATCCAAATGGAATTCACCGGTGGCAATAAGCGCATTCATCTCTTGCTTGTATTTTGCCCAGCGTCGATCCATCTCTTCCGAATCTTTAGCGGTGTCTCCCAAGTCGCGTGTAACAAAACTTGGCCATTTACTTGGTTTCATAGCGTTTCCTTTCTCGCGAATTCGCGGCGCGCAGGGAAATTACCGACAGGGCTTCGCTACCGAGGGGTCTGAAAACAGCCACGGTTATCAGCTTGCCGTTCACCCTTCCGATAGCAATCGAACGGCCCGCGTAGCTTGGCTCAATCAGTGCATTTTCAAAGAAGTCCTCAGTAAGCACTGCGAAATCCAGCCCATGCTTTTCGATATTGCTAAGTCGCTTCGGCTCATCCCAAACAATCAATGTGGTCACTGCAACGCAAGATCATTTCAACCAAAACCTCTCTATCTGATTTGGTTTTTGTTACTACACAAAGCTCAGTTGAACAACCCTATCGCAAGGGAGAATACATGATGACTCACGATCTCAATCGCACCGGTCAAGGCGCTGAGCCAAACAACCAATCCCGCACTATGCTGTGGCAGGCTGTACTAATGACCCAGGTTCGAGACCTCTTTAACATCAGAGTTTGGGGTCACTCAAACGGCGGTCAAATTACACTCAAATCCAATGATTGCGTTGATGCCGAGAACTGGGTGGGAAAGTTTCCGTCACAGAATTTCATTTTGGTTTGTACGTTTGCAGGCTTCGACCCCCAAGCAATCCACGAGCGGTTAATCCGTATTATGGCGCTTCCAGCGGCGGAGCGCGCTCAGATCTCATTTGGCGCGCTAAGCCAAAATCCAGGAACGCTTTGGGACAAAATTGAAGCCCTAGAGGCTGCACTGGAAAACACCGGTTGGGAGAATGACAATGGGTGAGTTTTTGAATTTCTTTCGTTCAAAGAAACTACGCAAGGGCGCGCTAGTCCTGATGTTCACTGCGACACTGGCGGCATGTGAGCATCCAGGCACAGAAACGAGTGTCGGTCGCAGTTTTGAGGCAGGTTTTCAAGACGTGCATCTCTGCGCGGTTGGGTATGACATGGCCCGCTCTTTTGCGCAGAAGGTTCAAATTCGTGGGACAATCGTCAAAGCCCCTCGCAAGCAAACTCGATGCGAAGGTTTCGCAATCGACTACCTCAGGAGAGCAGGTTACGCGGTCGAGGAAACAGCTGGCAAAGGCGAATTTGGGATCGAGCTTTTCTCTGAGGGGCAAGACACTGCAATTGGTGTCGCCAAATTTGGAAATGGCATCATCATATCTCGCCACTATCGATCTGCGCCAACAGGTGTTTTCGCATTGACGCCTCCAAACGTGATTGTCGCTGACGGGGGCGTTTTATGATCCCGGTCAACCCAGCTTTCACGCGGCCGGTATTGGTGATGGGCATGGAGCGACGGGCTTTTCTGACGCTACTGTTCACAAGCCTCATCTGGTTTGTGCTTGGTGCTATCACTCTTGATCGCGGATTGATCTTTGTAATCATTTTGCTTTGCGGAATGTCGATCCTCCGCGTTGTTGCAGATGAAGATCCACTCTTCTTTGCAATCTGGTGCCGGCGCATGAGGCGCAACTGGCCGTTCGTAATTTCGTTCTCTCTGCAGTCTGACCCAAAGCAACCACATTTTGTGACCCGCACTCTCAAGCCAAATGACGATGGCGGTTTCACTTGGGTGCCCGCTCCTATTGTAGGCGGTCTTCATCGGATCGCCGGTGGAATTGTCACGATCATAATGGGGGGGCTTGTTTGGTGGATTTTCACAGCATGAATACTGGCGCGGAACTTGCTACTGAAGCTCTTGGACAATTCTCGCACCTTCTTCATGAAAATGAAGTTGTCGAGATCTCAGCCAATCCTGACGGCAAGATTTTTTGCGACCGTTTTGGGAGTGGCTGGGCATTCGCCGGTGAAATGAGTGAAGGCCAACGCCAGCGATTTGCGCGGGTCTGCGCATCGAGCACCGGTGACACAATCAACCATGAAAAGCCTATCTATTCGGGTCGGGTTCCGGGCACTGTGCATCGCGTTGAAGTGTTAGTGTCGCCAGTTGTGGCGGGCACGACGTTTTCAATCCGACGCCATCGAGATCTGACGCTGGGCTTTGATGATTTCGATCTTGAAGAGGAAACCGAGGCCGAACTCATTGAAGCTCTGCACAGCCGCAAAAACGTGGTAATTGCAGCCGGTACGAAGGCAGGCAAAACCACATTCGCCAATATCTGTATGGCGGATATAGCGGTTTTTGCCCCAAAGACGCGCGCGATCATCATTGAAGATACCGATGAGCTGAATTCACCATTTGAAAACACGGTCAAACTTCGCGCCTGTGAGCAAGCCGGCTTTGATGCGATGCTCACATCGACCCTGCGCCTGGCACCGTCGCGAATTTTCCTCGGCGAAGTGCGGACAGGTGCGCAGGCTCTTTCCCTTCTGAAAGCATGGAACACAGGTCATCCCGGTGGATTGACGACAATTCATGCCGACAGCGCAGGTGAGGTAATTGCTCGCTTCGCGGAACTGATTGGCGAAGTCAGCCAGTCCGATCAATCGGCGCTTATCGAGCGCGCAATTGACGCAATTCTATTTCTTGAACGCGGCGAAAGCCGGCCGAAAGTGGTCGAGTTTTTGCAGCAAAACCAAAGCAATCAATCCTGAGAAAGGACCAAATTATGTACCGTCGTCATTCAATCGCCTTCATCGCTCTGACAGCAGCTGTCCTTATCTCGCCGCAAACCGCAATTGCCGCCAGTAGCGCAAGCGATGTGTTTAATACCGGACCACTGGAAAGCATTATCAACTTTATCACGGGGCCTGTTGCGCGCTTTATCGCTATTCTGGCGGTGTTTGCGCTCGGCGCGATGATAACGATGGGCCAAGGTTTTCAAGGGTTTGGCCAGCGAGTTCCCACGGTGCTTGTTGGGATCATTTTCATCATTGGTGCTGTTAATGTCGTTGACTATTTCATTGGCGGATCGAATTCTTCGGGCGCATCGCTGTCTCTGACCGAGATGTATGAGCTTCAAGCGGTGGTGAAGGGTTCAGCACAATGAAGACCCTCAACCCTATCTTAGTCTTTGCATTAAGCGCTACCGTGGCCACAGCCAGTTTGGCTCAAGAGGACGTGGCCGTTGAACAGCTCGCCACGCCAAAGACCGAACTGATTAAAGAAGAGTTGGGCGCGGATCCTATCGCAAGTGGATCTGGGGGCGAACGATTCGCGCAGGAAACCGGCGCGCAAATCGCCGTAGACGAAGCTAAAACGCCAATTTCGAACCAAGACCAAGCATCGCAATCTCTGACCTCGGCGATACTGGAAACCACTGGTGCGGATACAGCACCATCTCAATCAATCGTCCAGCAAGCGCAGGAGATTCAACCGGTGAGCCAGCCTTCAGTTCTGCGTGCGGATGATCAGACTGAACGCATGATTTCGGCTGCGCGCCAAGTGCAGGATCAGACGGCACCGGTTGCGCTTGGCAAGGCAGGGCGCGTGATCGTGACGTATGGCGAGGCTCTGCCAGTGTTGGTCTGCACGTCTTTGGCGGTCTGTACCGTTGAGCTTGAAAAGGGCGAAAACCTTGTCGATGCGCCTGTTCTCGGAGATCCAGTGCGTTGGATCATGGAGCAGCGTCAGGTCAATTGGCCAGGTCAAGAAAAGCAGTGGATTTTTGTGTTCAAGCCAACTGCTGATGCGGATCGCACGTCCACGGCAGTCTTCGTCACGGATCGTCGGATTTACTCAATTGTGCTTAAGCGCCACCCGTTTGAGTACATTCCGATCCTGAGCTTTGATTATCCCGACACACGACATCGGATCCTCATTGCGCAGATTGAAGCTGAGCGCGCAGCGCTTCTAAAAGCAGAGGCGGACGAGCTGAAGCGCAAGGCAGACGCGGCAGCGGCCGCTGCGGCGCGCGCAACAAAAGCAGTAAAGGCGTCAGGTACCAAAACAGTACGGGGCCTCATTCCAGCCGAAAAGCTAGACTTCAATTACAAGGTCACTGGACGTGCGCCATTTAAGCCCGCGCAAGTCTATAATGACGGCCGCAAAACCTATGTGGTTTTACCGTCGAGCTATAAAGGGTCGCTGCCCGTTCTCTTAGCAGGTGAAAGCAGTTCGAATGCGGCCATCAACATCAGCTTTAAGGATAGTCGCTTTGTGATCGACCGACTGGTGAGCTCGTTCACGCTCAAAGATGGGTCAAAGACGGTTTCGATCAAGAGGATCTCGTCCTGATGACCATGTGGGCAGATCCAAACCAAAGCCTTAGTGAATATATGAACTGGGGTATGATCCTTAAGCCAGGGGTAATCATCTGCAAAGATGGCAGTTTTTTGGCCGCGTGGTCCATGACCGGTATTGATCCGGAATCTATGGAGGAGAGAACCTATGCTGCGCAGATGGAGCGGATTTCGCGTGGCTTCGCCGGATTTCGAGACGATGCGACCTTTTGGGTCACGCTTTGCCGAAAGTCAGCTGCAACAGAGTATCTGAACTCTCAAGCAGGGCAGGGTAATGATGCACTCGCCCTTATTGCAGCTGAGCGAGCTGCGATTTTGAGTGCGCCGGGCGGTGCATTTCGAAATGAGTTGACCATGGCGGTCCAATGGGCCCCACCAGTTATTGCTAAAGACAGTGCTGCGAATTTGGCTCTATTTGAAACCTTTTGCCGTACCGTTGAAGGCAGATTTCGATCCATTCTTGGATTGAAACGGCTCAGGGTCGGCAAGCGTCAAGATCGTCGCGGTCAAATCCGCGACTATGACCAGCTGACAAGCCATTTGGGTGAGCGGACCACTGGTTTGCCGCGCTACTACAATCCCGCGCCGTTGGGAGAGCAAGCCTATGTATCACAGCTTCTTCGTCCCTCGTTTGTGCAAGCGGCGCCCTATGAAACACCTGTGATAAATGGACGAGAGGCTGAGATCATTACGATTGATGGTTTCCCGTTGTCTATTGATCGTGATCCATTTGGCGCGCTTGAAACTATTCCCTTCGATATTCAGATCACGATGCGGTTTGCCTGCCAGTCCAAGCGCGCAACCCGCAACATGGCAAATACGGTTCTCAAAAACTGGCAACAAGGTGGGTCAAGCCTCTTCAAACAAGCCTTCTCTGAGGGGCCAGTGAAACAAGATCAATTCAGTACGGAAATGGTCGCTTATGCTGAGAGTACGATTGCAGAGATTGAGCGTGATGCGCTGAGCTATGGACGGTTTGTACTCACCGCCGTGATTTTTCCGGATACTCAAATTGAAGATCCCGAGGCTCGCCGCCTTGGCGTTGAAGCCCATGCGCATGAAGTCAGTGAAGCCTTGCAAGACTCGGGCTTTGAAGTGCGACGCGAGCGCCTAAATGGGCTTGAAGCCTATTTGGGTTCATTGCCTGGGCATTCCCATTACAACATTCGCACCCAAGGTGTCTCAAGCCGAACCTTCGCCTGGTCCATGCCCACCACCTCTATTTGGACAGGTTCTAGGACCAACCCCGCTCCAGAGCCCCTGTTCCCGGAAGGGACGCCCGCGCTCCTAACAGGTCGGTCTTTGAGCGGCGAACTTTTTGATTTTAACTTGCATGTTGGCGATGTCGGCCATGGTTTGGTGTTTGGTCCTACAGGTGGTGGTAAGTCGGTTCTACTAGGGCTGCTTGCAGCACAGTGGCAACGCTATCAGAACGGTCAGGTGATTGTGTTTGATAAAGGACGCTCGATGCAGCGTCTGACGCGGGCGCTTGGGGGGTCGGTGTCTATCTTTAACGCAGAGCATGGCGGTGTGGCACCGCTTGATGCCTGTGACCATCTGGGTGGTGCATGGCTTGAACGATGGATCCGCACCCTTGCTGACGTAAACAACATCGCACGTACCACGGCTCGCGACAGCGAAATTAAAACTCTGGTTCAGACGTTCATGGACAGCAAACTGCGTAGCTTTGATGCCTTAGCAAGCATTACGCAGGACTCTGAGCTGCGCACAATGTTTCAGACCTATCATACGTCTGAGGTCACTGCCGTGCTGCGAGGTGGCGACGGATACAAAGGTCTAAGTTCCACAATGACGCTCTTTGAGACAGAAGAGATCTTTAACGATCTTGATAATCGCGCGCGTGTCCCATTGATCGACTACCTTTTTGAAGAAGTAGCTAGGCGCATCGACGGTCGCCCGACTCTGATCATTCTGGATGAAGCTTGGGCCTACCTAAAAACGCCTGTTTTTTCACAGCGCATAACCAGCTGGTTGAGAGAAGGGCGCAAAAAGAACCTGGCACTGTTAATGGCTACCCAATCGCTCAAGGACATTCTCGATGACGACCTTATGGGTGTCATTATGGAAAGCTGCAAAACCAAGTTGTTCCTTCCAAACGCCGGCGCACACTCGGACGCAATCAAGCCTCAATACATGCGCCTGGGACTCAATGAACAACAAGTGGAAAACATCGCCACGGCGTCACCAAAGCGCGACTACTACATCACCCAAGAAGCCAACGAGCGCATCGTCGAGTTTGCATTAGGTCCGGCGACGCTCACGCTGATTGGACAAACCAAGCTTGAGGAAAGCGCAGCAGCAGAAGCGGCCTATCAGGCTGATCCTGAGTTTTGGCGTGAAGATGTCGATCGCGCGCTGACCGATGTCGCGCAGGCCAAACAATCCGATCTCTCTTAGCAGCTTTTGATCAACCCAGTGAGGTATACCATGAAGAACTTTAGGAATGCAGTCGCAACTGTCGCAGTTTGTATGGCTCTTACTGCAGGTCCAACATCCTCAATGGGATCTGTCACTGGTTTCGCCAGTGAATGGACCCAGCTGGCCAACAATGCACAACTCGGTCAAATCGTGGCTGTAGAGGGTCAGTCCTTAGGCCTTCAAGCGGACCAGTTGACCACACAAGTCACACAACTTCAGACGGAGATCGCCAGCTATCAAGCGATTTTGCAGAATCTTCAAAGCCTACCTGACAGCTATCTAGAGGAAGCACTGGGTCCACTTCTAAAGTTGCGCGATATCGGCCAACAGGCAGGAGCACTTTCCCATGACGCCTCAAAAATGAGCTGGTTCCTAGAAAGTGGTCTGATCAAAGACGCAGGTTTTGACCAAGAGCCAGTCAATCGCGCAGCGTTTTCACAACGCTTCCGGGATTGGTCGGAGCAATGGACCAACACATCGACTGCAGCGATCCAGAGCGCTGGGTTGTCTATGCGTGATCTTGAGGATGATGCTCAGCTGATTGACAAAATCAGCTCTCGGGTTGGCAATGAGGCTGGTCATCTGCAGGCGCTTCAAGTGGGGAACGAATTGGCGAGCGCACTGGCCGGCCAGATGACCGATCTTCGCGGCCTGATCGCGCAGCAAAATGAAGTTACGACTTTGGCTTGGGGCCGTAAGTTCGCTGCTGACGAAGCGATCGAGGCAGAGCGTCTTCGTTTTGAAACCGAACTGGAATACGACCGTCGTCGCTTGGAAAACACTGGATATCAGCCGCTCAGTATTCGCGAAATTCTTCAGGGCACGCGACCATGATGCAGAAGCGTTTCCACGAAACATTTAAACACAAGTGGGGTCAAAATCCCGTTCGACCGAAGGTCGAGGCAGGGAATTTGGCATCAACAGGACATGAAAACGCTCTAAGGCTTGCTCTTGGTGGCCTAATGGTTTTGTTGCCCTGCGCTGCAAGCGCCTTGGGGCATGCTCCATTTGTACCATCGGTCCCAGAAGTTGCTTCAACTGGTAACGAAGTGAGCGGGGAAAGCGCGGATGGCCTTATTAGATCCCTGAAAGCGGTGCTGACTGGTGTCATCGATGAAATCGCGTCGATCACGCGCGGGGCCATTCTCACCTTCTTTGCAATCAATATCATCGTTTCTCTTGGGCGTAGCACGATCGGCAACACGCCTTTTGCGGAGTTTCTTCAGAAACTCGGCTACAGCGTAATTATGGCCGTTTTCTTGTTGGGGATCGTGACAATCATTCCTGACATTGTTGGGTGGCTCCTGCAGTTTTCTGGGGTGCTGAATCAAGCTGCCGCGCAAGGGGCTGGTCTTTCAAGCACTGGGGCAGGAACTGCTGCGGAGCCTAGCGTTGGAAACATCTTGCAAAACGGGCTGTCTGGTCTTGCCAGTATGTTGGACTCCATCGACTTGCTGTCACCTGCCACATTCCTGTTTGTCTTTATCGCTCTCGTTGCAACTGTTCTATTGGGCGTAACGATCGTCGTTTTCGTCGTTGCATATGGCGAGCTCTATTTCGTTGCGGTTCTTGGGATGATCGTTCTTGGCCTTGGAGTTTTTGAGCCAACAAAAGATCTCGTCAAAACCTATTTCATGACCTTGCTGGGCTCAACTTTGGCGCTAGTCACCATTTTGTTGACCTACGCAATCATTACCGGGGCGTCATCCGCCGCATTCGGGCAGGCGGGAGGCTGGGATGGTGGACTGACCGAAGTCCTTGCCTCGCTCCTGCTGCAAGTCGTGGGCGTCTTTCTGATTTTAATGCTGCCTCGCACCATCCAAGGCCTGGTTGGATCAGGCGGATCAACAGCGCTTGGTCCATTGCTGGGCGCGGCCGTTGCTGGCGGCATCGCAAAAGCGAGTGCCGCAACACTTGGTGCAGCTGGTGGTGGTCTGGGCGGTCTTGCGTCAGGCGGTGTGAGTGCAGCCGGTGGCAGTGCTGGTGAGATCGCGACGTCGGCGCTCGCAAGCGCAGGCAAAGGGGCAAAAACCTACGCAGGCGCAGGGTGGAGCCGCCCGGTAACTGGCCTTGCACAGCAAGCAGCCTCAGATCTGCGCGGAAAGTTTGGGAAAGCAAAAAATGAATGAAACCGTAATGCAAAATGATGTTGAGCTGGTGAATGAGGCTGCCGGCAACTTAGACCAATCAGAAGCGCTATCTGGGCGGCACTCGGAGTGGGACAGCTGGTTTCAAGGACATCTGAACGCCACGAAGAACTGGCGTAATGCTGCCTATTTCTTCGCGTTCCTGAGTGCTGTGGTTGGTGGGGTAGCGATACACTACGCCAGCAAGCCAGAGCGCACGCCATATGTCGTCGCTGTTGACGGAGTAGGGCAGGCGCGGCTCGCTGGTCAAGCACTTGAGATCAAGGATTGGCCCGAAACGGTTGTAAAGGCTGAACTAGCCCGCTTCGTGCGTCAGTTCCGCTCCGTTCCAGCTGATGCAGCCGTGATCCACGGCAATTACACGCGCCTTCAGTCCTTCGTCATTCGCGGATCTTCGGCACGCGCAAAAATCGTTCAATACGGCGACGACTTGAGAACCAACCCGTTTGAAAGAGTCAAAACTGGAACGTCGGCAATCAAGATAGTTTCTGTGAACCAATCAGAAGGCAACACCTTCTTTGTGGACTGGGACGAGACTGAGCGCACGCTGACGGGGGAAATCACCACTAGGTACCGATACCGGGGAAGCTTTGTTGTTTCGCAGGCCGGGAATCTGCCTCGCGAGCAGCTGTTGGTTAATCCGTTGGGCCTCATTGTCGAGGACTTCGACATTCAGCGGATTAGAGCGTTTTAGGGAGAAGACGATGGTTAGAAAGATCAGGAACTTTGCCTTCGTAGGTCTCTTCGGGGTCGCATTTGTGGCGTTTATGGCTTCGTTTGCAAGTGATCAGCTCAAGACACTCGCCTCCAAAAGCTGGATTGTTCGGCAGGAACAACAATTCGACGGGGCTGTGGGTGAGGATACAAACCTCGCCGATCAAGTCGAATCCAAATCAACTGGCGTGACTGACGACGCGAATGATCCGGTCGAAAACCAACAAGGCAGAAGGCCAACAAATACGCGCACAACGGTTTCTACCAGTACCACGCAGCGAGAGGCGCCAGCGCCGACTCTATCTGACGAACAATTGGAGCTGATTGAAGCCATTCGGCTTGAAACCCTTCAGGCAGAGGCTGAAGAACGACAGCATCGACGCCAACGGGAACGCATGGCTGGTGAAGCGCCGCTTGGAAACTCACTCTACACGCTGACGCCGCAACCAGTGGCGCTGAATGCAAGCCAAGGGCTTAGCCCGGTTGAGAACGTGGTTACGCCTAACGGTATTACATCAAGCTTGTCAGCCCCACTTCTTGGCAACCAATCGATACAAATTCCATCATCTCAGTCGCCAATTGTTCCCACGGCTCCTGTGCTGCAAGTTCCGCCACAAGTAACTGCTGCATCGGTGGAGCCAGCCACCAGCATACAGCCACATAAAGATCGGCCTGTTCAACCTGCTGGCACTCAAGCTCTTGAACGAGGCACCTTTATTTCAGCGGCTATGCTAACCGAGTTGCGTTCAGAGCTTCCGGGTTTAGTTCGAGCTATGGTGACTGACCCGGTTTATGACAGCCGAACCGGCCACTATGAAATGATTCCACGAGGTTCTTTGCTTATTGGGCAATACAACACCGAAACGGCACCCGGGCAATCTCGGCTGTTGGTTGCGTGGGACGAAATCCAGTTTCCCGATGGGCGCATTGTGCCGCTCGATCACCAAGGTGCGGTGGATGCCAAAGGCGCAAGCGGCGTTACTGGAAAGCGGCAGACCGGCTTTTTGACGACGGTGCTGACTGGCGCTTTGGTCAATCTGGCGGCGAATGCCGGACGCTCTCAAGGATCTTCAAGTGATCTCTCGGCCCTCGCGGGGCAGGCCCTCGGCCAATCTGTTTCTAACGTCACACAGGATTATATGGGTGCGCGTCTGGCACGTGGACCAAGGTTCACGATCAAATCAGGACAAGTGGTCAATGTGCTGCTGGATAAGCCGCTCTATCTTCAGGGCAAGCGTCTCTACTAATGTTTCTGGGCCGCTCCATATCAGGTCAGAATGGCAACCGGTGGCGGTTTTACGCCACTCTCGTCTTGGCGGCGCTGCTTCTGACAGCATCGCAGATCCGCGCGTGTACAGAAGACGAAATGCTGGATCTGATCGGATCGCTGGAAGCTCCACAGGGTTGTGACCAAGTATATGGCGGTGTGAAACTCGATCCGCCGCGCCCAATTACATCGATGCGTGTCTCAGAAGTAATAGCGTGGCAACGACAAGCCAGCCGCACAGCTGTCTCATCTGCCGCAGGTCGATATCAGGTTATTCGCGCCACATTGGAGCGCATGGTGGAGCGCGGCGTTGTGCGCAAGCACGAGCGGTTTTCACCAGGTGTGCAAGATCGGATTGGTCGATATCTTCTGCGCGAAACAGGGTATAGATCAGGGCCAATTGGGCATAAGACAGCCAATCGCATCGCAGGAGTTTGGGCGTCATTGCCTACGACTGGCCCCGGATCAAGTGGCGCATCCTTTTACGAAGGCATCGCGGGAAACCACGCACTTTTGGACGCAGAGACGTTTAGGGCGTTCTACACTTGTGAAACCACGCTCGCGGACACGAAATCCAGTGCGACAGTCGCGCGGATCGGAACGGCCATTGGTCTCGAACTCGACAAGATGTTGCGCATTTTGGGGGAAACCTCTGCCGCGGTCATAGAAGCAATAACCCCTGTGGTTCTGTCCTTGCTTGGCCTCATTCTGACCTTTGGCATCATTACCAAATTTGGCAATGCATCTATCCAAGGCAACGCCATAGGCACGGTGTTCGCTGCGTTCTTGCCTCAATTACTTCTGGCTATCTTCCTCATGGGGTCGCTTGCCACAATGGGACCGTTAATCTGGTGGCTTGCAGAGGAGGCTTTGGGGCTTTCGGCAGCCAGCGGCCCGGGGCGGGGGAGTGGTTTCTCGCTTACAACCTACGCGCGGGAAAAGCTCGGCATCGCCCAGGCCATTTTACTCGAAGGGTCCAACAGATCTCTTTCGCTCTGGTCGGTGTTTTTAGACGGGGTTGAAGAGACCCTGCGACAAGTTCTGTTTGGTAGCTTTCTCGCCCTTTGTGCAATCATTGTGGTGCTGCTCACCGCCATTAGCCTTGGTTCTGTTGTTTTCTACTGGGGTCGCGTGTTGCTGGTTGGCGCACAAGCCATTTTGCTACTGCCCTTTGGTGCTGCGGATGAGACCAAAGACATTATGCGCCGCTCACTGACAAAGATGGGCGGATACCTTCTGGCCATAGTGGCTGTCTCGCTCATTTTGGCGACGACTCTTGAGATGCAATCGACATCCAGAGGACTTCTTAATCCCATTTTGAATGCTCTGACCGCAGTGCTGTTTGAAGTCATAGCGACGGTACTGATCTTCTCGCTGCCAGGGCGCGTGGCAAAAATTCTTGGTTAAAAGGACACGGATTTAATGTCTCAAATGTCATTTTCGAAGAAATCGACCTTGCTTCAATTAGTGGTTCTCCTGATCGCATTTGCTGGAGTCACACACTTTGCTCACGCCGAAACGCCAAAGCATGACGATATGCTGCGTTTCATCCGCCATTTTGAAGCCGGTGGCAGCTATGATCGGTACTACACAGGGATAAAATCGCCACCTCCAAAGCCTCTCACGCAGCTGACGGTCGGTGAAGTGCTGGAATGGCAGAAGTCTTTGAGGGGAACAAAATCTACGGCGTCAGGGGGATATCAGTTTATCCGCAAAACGCTCGCGCGCCTTGTTCAGCAATACAATATTCCCTTGGACAGTAAATTTGATGCAAAGCTGCAGGATCGCCTCGCGCAGCTTTTAATCTCTGAATGTCCTAATAGAGATCTACCTAAAGACAATCTTAGGTTTGGCAATTGTCTTGCTGCGATCTGGGCGGCTTTGCCGGTTTTAACCGGACCAAAGAAAGGGGAGTCTCGATACAAAGGTCTAGCCGGCAACAAAGCACTGACCACACCAGATAACGTGCTGGCGATGCTGTCGGGCAAGGAAGTGAACTACAAAGTCATTCCATTTCGCACGCCAAACCAGCCTAGCGACGCCATCAAGTTCGAGACACTCACGGTCTATCACTTCGATCGGGGCGGCAATGGTAGATTCAAACTATCTGGTCCAACGCGCAAAGAGAGGATCGAGCAGTCCATCAAGAAAGCTGGCAAAGACGGTGGGCTGGGGAAGTCCATTCACACGATTTTCGCGGTGGATCCTTATGCAAGCAATTGAACCTGGTCTGCGTCAGCGCCTACCAAAGGCTCTGGCGGTTGTGTTCGGTCTGGGCGCATTGCTCATCGCGCCGACCATTATGCCGAAGAGTCCACCTCAATATACTTGGAACTTCACCAACTCGGTCCCTTTAGGCGTTTATAAACGCCTTGGGGAAAGTGATGCTAAGTTAGGCAAACTAGCGTCTGCTGATGTCTATGTGACCTTCTGTCTACCGCAGGAACTGCAAAGCGCTTCCTTTTTTGAGCGGTTCTGTTCTCCAAGTGCACCAAGCAAAAAGCGCATCATCAAGCGTCTCGTTGCTGAGCAAACCACAGGCGGGTTGGTTGTCCAGGGTGATACAGAGACCAGTCTCGATAGTCGCGTTCTTGGCCCGATAGAGATTGATCAAGTTGATGCGTTTTGGCGGCCATTTCTAACGTGGAGTTTGGGCCAATGAGAGGATTGGTTTTAGCACCATGGCGCTCCGCGCGTAACTATACTTATGTTAATTATGATGGCAATACTGACCCTAAATTAGCGCACTATTGCAGGAGTTTCCAACCATGCTTTTGCTAAATGGATCTCCCATCGATCCGCTAACCACGGATGGTCAGGCTGCACTGGCGAAAGCCTGGGACAATAAAGAGCGACTGGCCTGTGGATGCTGCGCAGCGTCGCCGGCAATGTATGTGGCCAATGTAAATGGCACGTATATCGTAAAGCGTATGCCATCGTCGGGTCCGGATCATGCGCCAGGTTGTCCATCATGGCTGCCACCGGAAGAAGTCTCCGGCCTCGCGCGACTGCAAGGTAGAGCCATTGAAGAAGATGACGAGACCGACACCACCTATCTGAAGTTTGCCTTTGCACTCACGAAGACCGGCAAGAAACGCAATGCGCCCGAACCGGGCGATGCTGAAGCATCCGATGCCTCGTCTCCACCCTCAAAGCTCACACTCTATGGCACGCTCCAGTACCTTTGGTATGAAGCCGGCCTTGCGAACTGGTATCCCAAGATGGAAGGCAAACGCTGGTGGGGTGTTGTCGCCAATGCGCTTCGCGCGGCGGCCGCATCCAAAGTTGTGAAGAAGGATGAGCTGTCCAATCAGCTCTTTGTACCTGATCCCTTTAAGCCCGATCAAAAGGAAGCGCTGAATGCCGCGCGCGAGAGCTTCTTTTCCAAGCTGCGCCCTATCCCCGGTAAGAGCGGGCAGAAACTCGGCATTTTGATTGGCGAGCTCAAAGACGTGGAGCCAAGCACACATGGAGCGCGCCTCACGATTAAACATCTCGGCAAGCCGCTCTTTATGGATCCTGACCTCTATGCGCGTTTTGAGAAGGTCTTCGCCCAAAAACGTGAATTGGCTCTGGCCTATCCCAATGCGCAACAGATTATTCTCGCGACTGTTAGCACGGCCAAGCTCGGGTATCCTGTCGTGCATGAGCTGACGCTTATGTTGGTGAGTTCCAATTGGATTCCGTTTGAGGATATGCGGGATCTTGATCTGGTCACGCATTTGACGGCTCACAAACGTGCATTTGCCAAATCTCTGCGGTTTCATGAGCCGGTAGGCGCTCCGATCGCGCGTGCCATTCTACTGGACACACCTGAGCCAGTTTCCCTCTTTGCCAGTGATCCCAGTGACAGCCCCGAACGTGTGGCTGCGCTCCATAAGGCCGCAAATGAGGGCCGCTATGAGCCGTGGATCTGGGAGAGCGATGAAGGCATTCCGGATCTTCCGGATACCGGTCGGGCGAGCTGACATGCGACGTAAAGAGCGAACCCACGAAACATCACACAAAGAGAGCGTTCGAAATCCCGTTCGAGCGCAGCGAGAGGCAGGGAATTCGAAGGCTACTAAGCGTGGATTCGCTCGGAGTGACGCACAACTCGCCAAGCTGATTGAGGAACGCGATGAGCTGCAAGAGATCGAGTTTGATCGCCTGCTCGATGCGGTCGATGCCAGCGGCATTCTGGGAAAGCGGTTCACCAAGGCGGAACTGACGACCTTCCTGAAGACCTATCAGCCCAATGACAGCCGTCCTTCAAAATCCGCACAACTCACCAAAGGATTAGGAGCGATTTCCATGCGCCAGACTCAGAATGATCGCAAGCTTGATACGCGGCAGAAGATCTTACTTGGCGCGTTTCTGATGGATCTCCTCAATGAAGACGAAGACGCGCGCGGCACCCTCATTCCAAAACTCAAGACATTTATCAAACGCGGATCCGCCTCACAGGCCGATCGCAACACCCGCACCATAAAGCCCCTGCTGGATAACTGGGGCGATACCAATAAAGAGCAGAGTATTTCTTAATGACCTTTAGCAAGATCCGCCTTCACGGAACGACAGGCGTAAAACTATCTCGCGGCAACGGACTATCAGACATCGCGATCTGCAATATCGTTTCAGACGCGATGCCTGCCCTGCAGGTTTTTGAAGTCGGCGCTTTGGTTGAAGATGACACGCCTTTTTATGATTTGCTCAATTTTCCAATTGAGACGGCCGGCATTCCCGCGCTTGAAGCTCTTAACCGGCTCAATGATTATCAGACCTCGATCTACACATGGACCTCAGCCCCCTATCGCAAGCTCTGTGCCGATCTTGGGCTAGATCCCGACGAGGGCCGTACGCAGTTTTTCGAGGGATACGAAACCCTCGGCAATAAGCTTCTTCTGAGGTTAGCAGATTTCACAGAGACCCAACCCACGGAAGCCGCGCGCAATGCCATTCGCGCCTTGGTCTTCGCACTCCATCGCACGGACAAACGCCTCGGCACGTCCATCATCGAGCACACCTGTAATCAGATCACCGAGACCGACCGCGATCAAAACCTGATCATGAATTCGCTCAGAGCAGTGCAAAGCCTCTGGGGTATTAAAGACATCGAAGTAACATTCCTGCCCGACAGACAGTTTCAGAAAGCGGTGTTTCGGCCCAAGGGTCTCAAACCCTCAACCGACCTCTCGATGGTGAACTGGGATGAGCAGTGTTACTGGAACACAGATGGGATTGCTGTGCGACCCGAACATCCGTCTATCATTGAAGAACTTGTACTCCGGAAGCTTGAAGAGGACTTTGGCGTTTGCGTTGTTTTGCCTGGCACAGCCCGCACCTATATGCGCGATGAAGGCGCCTACTATGCGCGCAAATTCGCGGATCTCGCGATGCCTGAAGACTTCCCAGCCCAACACGTTTCTCTTTGGCGCTATCTCAATTGGCTTCGTCGGCGCGAAGGGCTGAGCGCGATGCTGCGCGTAGCCCGCACATTCATTTTCCAAACCGCATAAAGACAAAGATTAGGCAAAAAACCATGAGTAGAAGAAACACATTGAAGTCAGAGCTCACCGCATTCTCGGCCAAATGGGACATCCCTCTGAACATAGGCATTGCCTTTTTTGTTATGGTGATGGTGTTACTTCCCATCACAATTTCAGGGCATATTGATGACTTTGCGCCCATGTTGCTCGGCGTGCCTTACGGCGCGCGCGTGTCAATGCTTTCGGCCGCCATTGCCTACGGCAGCATTTTCTTGCCCTGGGCGCTCACACTTCTGATCCGATTTGACGCCCTCAAGCGCACGGCCGGCATTCTCGCGCTGTGGGGTGTTTTGCTACTTTGGGCCTTTGGCCCATCAATCTATTATTTCCGGGACGCGGGCACCAGCAGTCGGTGGACAATCCTCAACTACGAAATAAGCCGGGTCACACGCGATACTCTATTTAGCGGCAATGCCATGAACGGTGCGACGGTTGTGGATGGCGCGCTGATGCTGGTCTCAGTCGGAATCCTGCTTATGGCGACACGCACCTATGTAACTTGGTGGCGCAAAGGAGTCAGCCATCGCGACATCGAGGCACCTGTGGGATCAGCTGAGACCGCTGTTCTCCCAGATGCAACATGGGCGCCAAAGACCCGCATTAAGGACCGGCTGCGCGTCAAAGGCGGCATTGTTTTGGGCGAGGACACAAACCCTCTGACAGAAAGTCCGAACTTCCAGCCCTTTGATAAGAGTACCTGGGGGAAACAGGGCCAAGGGGATTTGATCCAAGTGGATCCGCGTGAGGGCAACGGCCACACACTCGTGGTCTCCCCTTCAGGCAGCTTTAAGACCTCCGGTATCCTCATTCCCAATATCCATGAATATGACGGGCCCATCTTTGTCGTGGATCCGAAATGCGATCTCTATGCACGATGCAAAGACCATCGAGAAGCCATGGGCCGCACGGTCATCAAGATCGATGCGGAAAACGGGCTTGATCCGCTGAGCCTGATATTCCCGCTCGCGCGCGATCACCCATCCCTTTACATTGCGATTGCCAATGCGATCTGCCCACCAATGGGACAGGTCACGGCGAACTCAGAGTATTTCCGAAACTCCGCCGCGCGGTTCTTAACCGCGCTTATGGCTTATGCCGTGCGATCAGGTCAAAACGACGTTCCAGAATTTTTGATGCAGCTCGTCAATATGCCCCAATCCGTATTTGGCGGCATGGCGGAACAAATCCCAGACGACGAAGATCAGAAGTTCATCAAGGCAGCTCTCCTTGAGGTCGCGCAGATGGACAACAAGCAATACAGCGGTGTCAAAGGAGAGGTCTTCAATAACCTCCAGTTCCTGACTATGCCGGACGCTCGGAAGTACATCACCAATCCACCAGACCGAGATCCAATTGCGCTGACAGATCTGTTCCATCCAAACACGGATGTGTTCATCAACGTCCCAGACATCATTGTAGAGCATCACCCCGCAATGATCCGGCTCTTCTTCACGACAATTGTTCTGGCAATGCGTATGCTCATACAGCCAGACAATCCCCCTGCCCGTCGGCTGTTCATGATGGATGAAGCGGCCATGCTGAAAGGTTTGGAGATCCTGAAGACATTGCGCAATGTCGGCCGTGGCTATGGCATTCATCTCATGCTGATCTATCAGACCATCGGTCAGATCGAGGAAATCTGGGGGCCGCATGAGTTCAGCTCGTGGTTTGATACCATGCAGAACAAAGTCATTGGTTCCATGGAAAACCCAGATGGCTCCGCCAAGTTCTCAAAGATGTTTGGCCAGCACACCGTCATGACCACAACTACCAGTGAGAACCGGTCACGCCCCGATTATCAGCTCTTCGCGGGACAATCGGGCGAAACTGCTCAGACCCAGCTAAAGGAAGTCCCACTTTTTGCGCAGCACCGCCTCGCGAGCCTCGGGCCATGGGGATCGATCATTAAGATCACTGGGCATCAACCTATTCTGGGAACAAAGGCGATTTATCGGACCAGGACAGCAATGGCGGCCAATATTAAGAGTGAGCAAGAGATCGTTGATCGTATGAAACCCACCGCGATCGAGAAGCAGACATTGGATTCATATGATGAGACGAACGCGCGCAAAAGGGATCGCTCCATATTCACGCTAAGGCCGCTGAGAGAGAAAGAAGAGCGGGATATTCTTGCGGCAATGGAAAACGACCCGATTGCGGCTCGCAAGGCCATTGAAGAATCTGCACTACTAACAAGTTCGCAAAAGAAGCGCCTCGATAGAGAGGTCAATGCGATTATAGGCAAGAAAGACGTAAAAAAGAATGACGAAAAAACATCAACATTCGACCCGTCGGAAAGCGACAGCATAGACAAATCAACTTCAAGACCGAGCGATCAAGAGAGCCAATCAATTCAATTAAGTAGGGAACAAAAATCCGACGGTGATAAGAATTGTCCAGATTGCATCGAAACGTAGCCAAATTCGGGCTTTAGATCGGATGAAGCCGCTCGAAAAATCGGAACTTTATGCGCCTTGTGCCGTTAGACTCCTCTGTGCTTGGTGAAAAGAATGGTTTGAGAAACTGAGAATTTAAGACCAGAAGATCCAACACTTTCAACGACTGATGAGGCCAATAAATGACCGCTATTTGCCTTGTCTTTCAAGAAACCTTTGTGCGCCCACGACGCCTTGTGACGATGCTTTGCGCATATACTCTAAACCTAGAGGTTCGTTTTCATCCAGAAGAGGAAAAATCCCATGAAAATAGTAGCTTCCTAGCAGTAAGTTTCCTAGCGGATACTCATTTTCAGCTGCGGCCTTCGCATATTTGAGAGCAGCCTCAACATTTGAATCGTTTAATTTTCGCTGGTAGTGTAAGCGGGACAGCTTAACTTGCGCCCACGGGTAACCTGATTCTGCGGCTTGCTCGATCATTGTTCGACCCAGTTTCAAGTCCTTGGTCAAATACTCACCCAAGAGTTTCCCCCTGATAAGCGCAAGACCAAATGCTGTTTTTCCGAAAACAGACCCGGCCGCCACTGATTGTTTTAGTTTTGTGGTCGGTTCAAGTTTGAGCGGTGCGATCATCCTAGCTTTGTACGCTTGCTCTAGGAGATCAATACCCAGAACTCTTGCTTCAGCCCATGCTGTCACGGCCATAACTTCTGGATGAAGTGGAAACTTAGCTAGCGCAGATTGGCATGTTTTTATGAGATGTGTTTCTTGCTCAATGGACAACTCTTCCGGTGGCCCAAATTGCTCACTTATCTCGGCGGGTAATGTCGGAAAGAGGTAATGGGGTGCTGGTGGGTTTGCAAGTTCAACGCATTCTTGAACCACTGGGTCTCTTCCAGCAGCTGCAGAAACTTGATTAGAATTTAAGAGAACTATAACAACGAGTAGCGGTAGTACAAATGTCGACTTAGCTGATTTCAAGCTAAATGCCTTAGCGCAATCACAAATCTGCATCCGTCTGAACTCCCAATTTGATTTGCGTGTCTGCAAGACTAGTTTTTTGTGTGCTTGCAACACTGACCCAAAGGCGACACAACGAAACCACCAAAACTCTGTTGTTACCGAATAGGTTAGTTCTTATGACGCACACATCTTCGATTGCGCGACTACCTAGTTTTGGTCGAGCCATTCTAAAGCTATTGGTAGTCCCATATCAGCCGCCAAAGTGATATAATGAAGGGCCACTTCAGAACTTTCTTCGACACCAAGGCCGACCTGGTGAAGCTTACCAAGCCTGAACTGCGCGGGGGCGTACCCCTGTTGGGCGGCAGCTCTATAGTAACTTCCGGCCTCAACAAACTGGTATTTCCCCGTCCTTCCTTTTTCGTAGATTAGACCGAGTTGGTACTGTGCATAGGGATACCCAAGGTCAGCAGCCCGTTTGATCAACCTATGACCAAGGTCACGATTTTCTGGGATGAACTCGTTAGCAAAAAAACCGGAGATGTGCGCGAGACCTACTTCGACGCTGGCCAATAATGAACCTGCATTCAAAGCTGCTTCGAATTTGTCCAACGTCGCGAAACTCAACATTGGAATATCGACCTCTCCCTCTCGAAATCGATAGTCCTGCAAAATTCGTCGATCAGCGTACGCGCTCATTGCAGCCACTTCTGCATTGTTAGGGAATGTATCTGCCGCCAACTGACAGATTGCAGCCATTTCGGACATTTTTTCCATGGAGAGATCGCGTTGCTCTGCTACCGCCCAGGAGTTGGGAACCCCAGGATCCTGTGTCAAAAAATGCGCCGCAGGAATGGCAGCCAATTCAGCACACTGGAAGATTAAATTCTCAGAGCCCACCGTCAACGGACCAGGCGCATTCCAAGCGGTACTGCTCAAAAGCAAATCTGCTTTGTCCCAAGGTTCGAAAAACTCGGCATCATACGCTAAAAAGAAAAACAACGTAAAAAGAGATATGAATGCCATTCTCGAAACTCCAAACAGCTTCGCTTCGGCGGCCAAAGCGATTTCAAATTACGCTTTCTTGACTACAAATTTCTCTGTAGTTCGCAAAGTTCCTAACTAGGAACTAAACAACGAAGCCTTTTTTAAAGTAGTTCCCAACGCGCGACCGTCCGACAATTCAGAAGTTTCCAAATATCTCGCAACATGCCGATTAAGGGTGGCTATTGCATCAAACAAGGACCTCAAATTAGTGATTGCGGAATTTGGACTTTTTGGAAGAGCTGGTTATCCTCTCTGCAGTCATCAACTCGATGAATTTGAACCAGGGGATAGTATCGCAGTTTAGTCGACTTCATTTCAAACAAGTTGGATAGCTAGTCTTTCAACAGCGCGATGAATCAAAATGAGTGACAACATAGATTTTGCAAACCTCACTTTAGACCTCGCTTTAGAGGAACGGTTAGACAAAAAGTGGAATCGATTAAATCAGGCGGTTTTAGCGCTTGGGGGAACTTCTTTGACACTTGGAACATCAAGAGCGGGTGCTGAGCATCCGGATTTCTTTGTGAGTTCCTATGAAAACAAGTCTTTTTGGAAAGACTATTTGGAGCAGGATTGGCATGAATGTGATCCCTCGGCGGTCAATGCCGTAAAGAACATACGAAAGACGATATGGGAGACCGAACCTCAAAAACGGTTCCGCCGATCTACCAAATTTGATGATTTTAGCGGCTCACTATCTTCTAGTGGGTTAATGTCGATGCTCTGTTTTACAAACGAAAGCTCAAATGGCCGCATTGTTTCCGGGTTCACCGTGACCATTAATGCACCATTGTCTGACTTGACCGAGGATCAGCTTGCAGGCTTTGAAACCCTCAGCAAAGTACATTCTGCAATGAGTTTGAACATCGTAGATTTGTCGGGATCGCACTCTTTGACAAAACTATCTGAACGAGAAATAGACGTGTTGCGACTGCTTAGTAAAGGACAGGTCATTACACAGATAGCGTTTCAGCTCGGTATCTCCTACCGGATGGTAACAAGACACCTTACATCTGCGAAAGAGAAGTTGGGGGCGTTAACCAACGAGAACGCAGTTTCTATCGCTGTAGAGCTGGGTTTGGTGTAATAGCTTAGCTTCCTTGCAGTAAGAGAAATCAACTAAGCAGCGCAAAAAGAAACTCACTTTTTTAAAGAATAACAACTTAAATCTCGATCCAGGCTAGGAGCAAGCCTTGCAAAACAGAGTTAGGAAGTTGATTAAAATAATACTCAAGACTTAGCTTTGAAAGCGTAAGCCTTATTCTCGACTTTTATTTCGGACTAGTTTCAAAGGACAATTAGACTGTGAAAAACTCACTCCGAAACGATCTTTATCGGTTGTTTGCACAACCCCCAACCATCTTCACAGACTATATTCTTCGCGACAAAAAGAATGACCCTCAGCGCGTTTCTGAAGTCCGAGAGTATGTAGAAAATCACCGTGAAATGCTGAGTCAAGCTCAGCACTATGTTATAGACTCCGAGACTGAACGCTTGTTTGCAAAAATTCTCAGGCAGTTAAAAGATGATGGTCTTGAAGACACATTTCAGACGATCCGGCTCCCCTTCCCTATTATTCTTATGGAAAGTGATAGAGATTTAGAAGCGAAGTCCATTTGTTTGATCGCTGAGAGCGACAACGGTTTCTTTTCTGAGTGTTTCGTCGGACTACCTGAAGGTATCGCGCCAAATTCTTCTGTTCTTTCCTGGGAGAGCGCAACCGCTCAGGTCTTTTCCTCTCCATTGGGATTTGCAGACAATGAGGACGCAAAACCCCAAGTTGAACAGGAACTGCGGATCAATACAGAGTTCTGCTCAATGGTGGTTGCCCTGTGTACGTTGATTAAATACGAAGGAATGCTGTCACTGAATGAACAGCCACTTTACGCGCGTGCAGAACGCAGGCGAGCTGAAAAAGCTGGTAAAAACCTCCCAAATGAGCGGAAAATAGTTGTCAAATTAGGTGATCTTGGCCGCAAACAACTCGAAGTAATGAAAAAATCAAAGTCGAATAACTCTAGGGTAAATAAGCAGGCACATTGGGTAACAGGACATTTTATGAGAACGCGATCTGGAGGTCTGAGTTGGCGAACTCCTCATATTCGAGGAATTGGTAAGCCCATTTTACAGCATAGACACGTCACACATGATGCTGATCATTTCGAAGGCGACGAATAATAGTTGCACCGCCCTACCTATAAATAGACGGTTGTAAATTAACTTGTAGGTTTATCCAAAAATCGCAAATGGAGCGATCGATTGAAGATACGTCACATAAGTATAACGGCCCGCGATGCTATTGCCCTTGCACGTTTTTATGTCGAAGTTTTCGGGTTGGAAGAACGCCGTGCAGCAAAGCGTCTTTCTGGCGAGCTGATTTCGCGTGGTAATGGGCTACCCAACACAGAGGTTCTGTCAATCTGGCTAAACGCGCCCGATCAAAGCGAGCCGTTTCTCGAACTCATGGAGTACGATGAACCTTTGTGTCGAGGAGAGCCTGCAGTGAATGAGCCAGGTTTTGGGCACATCGCAATTCGAGTGTCGAACATTGATGATACAATTCAAGCCATTTTGAAAAATGGTGGGTCTATGCAAGGCGAAGTGGTAAATCTTGGTACCATCGAAAATCCGATTAAACTTGTATATATTCGAGATCTTGAAGGTAACATTTTGGAACTGGAGGAGACCAAGTAGGAAGAAGAGAATTGAAGTGGATGGATTTCCTAACAGGAGTAATGTGATGGAAGTGCTTTTTATTGTCGGGCCATTGGTTGGTTTTCTTTTGTTTATTGCCTTCAGGGATATTTGGCGCAACCGCGTTAGGGGGAAAGCGCTAGAACAGGATGAAAGTGGTCGCTGGGTTTGGATTGATGAATCCGGTCGAAAGACAATAGATAACTATTATGTTCCGGATACTCGAGGAGGTTCGGGTACGAGCGATTACTCTACAGGGTGTTGTCACGTTAACCGAAGGGTTGGCTGGCAAGGCCGTAATTGAAGGTCTTAGGCGATGCTGGCTGCTACTTTCCACGTGCGGAGAGCTTCCATCCGGTGGTAGCGAATGGTCAGGGCGGCGC
>NZ_JBBGAZ010000014.1:0-72594 GCF_037478305.1 Cognatishimia coralii | reverse complement strand
GTCGAGAAATGGCGGCGCTACGAGGCCTATCTTGGCCCGCTGATGGATGTGCTGGGCATAGAAGCGTCGCAATAGGGTTGCTTAGAGCGCGGTGATCGCTTTTGAATAAGCGCGCAATTGGAGGGGAGCAAAAGATGGACACGTTTTGGGCTGAGTTTCAGTTTACCGAATACAGCAAGATCCTGATCGCCAACCTTGCTTTGGTGCCCGCGCCGCTGATCGCCTCGCTTTACATCGGCGTCATGGCCAACCGCAGCGCCCTCGAAAAGAAACAGGCGGCCTTTGCCGGCGCGGTGGCGTATTTTCTGATTATGGCGCTCTTTATCGTTTTCGGGTTTTCGATCCTCTCCAGTTTCGGAATTACGCTGGGCGCATTTCGCATGGCGGGCGGGCTTTTGCTGATGCTGATCGCTTTGGATCTTTTGACATCGGGCAAGAACGCCTCCACCTTGGCGGCCGATGACGGGAAAACGGGGCGTACACGCTTGGTATCGTGCCCTTGGCCATGCCGATCCTCGCTGGGCCCGGGGCGATTTCGTCGATCATCGTTTTTGCGGAATCCCATGACGAGATCGGGATTGCGCATAAGCTGTTGGTGCTTGGCGTGGCGGCCTCCATTGCGATCTATATCTATGTGACGTTCAGGCTGGCTGCGATGTCGGATCGTTTGTTCAACGACAACGTTGTTCTGATTGTGAACCGCGTGATGGGGCTGATTATTGCCGCGATCGCCTTTGAATTTCTGCTGGATGGTTTCGCCGAGCATTTCCCCGGCATTGAAACCATCCACGACCATGAGGGTCATTAGGGTGCGAGGGCAGGGCGATTTGCCCTACCCTCATGCATTTTAGACTTCGAGGTGCTTGTCGCTGCGTTCCCACGCCAGAGGCTTCACCACCTCATCCAATGGGGTTTCCGCGATGTGGTTGATGTAGTTGGACATGACTTTCTGAGACAGACCCAGAATGATGTCCAGAACCGCGCGGTGGCCGTAGCCTGCTGCAAAGAAAGCCTCGATCTGATCGTCAAAGACATTGCCACGCTGGCGTAGCATCTGGACCGTAAAGGTCCGCAGCGCTTCGAGTTTTGCAGATGGCAGCGGGGTTTCATTGCGCAGGGCGTCGATGATGTCATCTGACACCTTCATACGCTTGGCGATCCCGGTGTGGGCCGGCACACAATAGTGGCACTCATGCTCAACGTTGATCGCCTGCCAGACGACGGTCATCTCGTCGGCATCAAAGGCGGTCTCGGTGAAGAGCTTATGCAGCACCTGATAACCTTCCAGCACCTGAGGGCTTTCGGCCATAACTTTGTGCAGACCAGGAAGTCGGCCAAAGGCTTTCTGCGAGTTTTCCAAGAGCGGTTTTGAGGCCTCGGGGGCTGTGTCCAAGTCGTGAGATGGGAAATCGACCATTGTCTGGTGTCCTTTAAATATTGCGTTCTCTTGCCATTTAGGCTTTTTTGAGCGATCACTCAAGAATATAATTGAGTGATCATTCAAGAATTGGTGAGCCATGCCCCGCAGACCTTCATACGACCGTGACACTCTGATCGAGCGCGCGCGTGATATTTTCTGGCGACAGGGCTGGGCGGGCACGTCTTTGAAAGATCTTGAGGCGGTGCTGAATATGAAGCCCGGCAGCTTTTATGCGGCCTTCGGGTCCAAGGATGCTTTGTTTGAGCTGGCGCTGGAAAAATACGCAGCCGACGGGGCGGCGCGGCTTGAGGCGCTGGCAGAGGAGCATGGGGCTTTGGCAACGCTCAAGCTTTATCCGCGGTTGGTGATCGAAAACGGGGCGGCGGCGGCCAAGGCCTGTATGTTGGCGAAAACCGTGTTGGAGCTCACGGCACGCGAGCACGCTTTGGCGGATCGTGCGAATGCCTTGCTGCTTGAGGCCGAGGCGCGGTTCGCGGGCCTGTTTCGGCGCGCGCAAAGTGATGGGGATATTCTAGAAAGCCATGATCCTCAGGCCTTGGCGCGACGGTATCAAAGCGATCTGATTGGGCTGCGCATTTCGGCGGAACGGGACGGTGTGGATGCGCAGGCGATTGCGGCGGAAATCGCAGAGAGCCTTAACCGTTTGTAGGGCGAGCTGTCGTTCCTGTTCGAGATGATGCGTTAGCCGGGTTTGCGCAGATGCCAGACCTGCTCGCAGGGGTATTTCTGCGCCCACTCGGCGGGAATGAAGGCGCGCATCTCGGTTTGGGTCTCGGGCGCATAAAGCTCTTGGTAGTTCTCGACCTCAAAGCCGATTTCGCGGAAGAGGGCGAGCCAATCCGCGAAAGTCAGCACGAAACAGATCCCGCTTGGGTCGATCTCGACCTTGGTCCAATCCGCGCCCCAGAGGTCTTTGTAGGGGCGATGCAACCGCGCCTCGGCAGGCGCGCCGCTTTCCGGAGAGCAGATGATCGCCAGAGGATGGTTGCCCAGAAACACCAAACGCCCCTCGGGGCGCAACAGCCGATGGGCCTCGCGCAGCCATATATCTGGGGGGCACCAGATCGCCGCGCCATATTCCGAGATCGCGAAGTCGAAGGCGGCATCGGGTAGGCCGGTTGTCTCGGCATTGCCTTCGATAAAGGCGATGTCGGTGCCGTGCTCTTTTGACAGTCGGCGCGCCGTGGCCAATTGCTGATCCGAGACGTCAATCGCCGTGACCTCCGCCCCCCGTTTGGCCATCCAGCCAGCGACATAGCCCGTGCCACATCCCAGCTCGATGGCTGTCATACCCGTCATGTCTTGGGGCAAAAGGTTCAGGTCCTGTTCTGGAAGCCCCCAGATCCCCCACATGGGATCCGAGCTCCAAAGCCGCGCGCCGCCTTGCACCCAATTCTCGGCATCCGCATTCCAGACGTCTTTGTTAATTGTCACATAATCACGCGTCATGGCGTGGTCCTCACTTATACTATGGGGGCTCTATAGCATGATTTTGGCGTGTGTTCGCGGGTTCTGAGCGACGGTCGCAGACTTGGCATGCTGGGGCAGAGCCGCTACGCTTCCAGCGATTTTTAAGAAGGGAATTGCGATGAGTGTTTGGAACGGGGCGACGTCTTTCTCTTTTGCGCATGAGCTCTCTAACGGCCACATGGCACGTCATGATGTCTATGTGAAAGGCGAGGGCCAGCCGATTCTGATCCTGCAAGAACTGCCGGGGATTGGCAAAGAGACCTTCGAGCTTGCGGACAGATTGATTGCGGCCGGGTTCAAAGTCTATTTGCCGCATTTGCTTGGGAAATTGGGGAAGGCGAACAAGTTGACCACTTTGACGAACGCCGTGCGTATTCTGTGCATCCGTCACTCATTCCAGATGTTTCGCTTTGGTGCGCAGAGCGATATGGCAGAATGGATGCGCGTAATTTGCGCCGAGATATCTGATCGCGAGGGCGGGGCGCGGCTTGGCGTGATCGGCATGTGCTTGACGGGCAGTTTTGCTATTCCGTTGATGGCCGAAGACGCGGTGTACGGCGCCGTGGCCAGCCAACCCGCGCTGCCCGCGCGGCATGTCACAAAGCTGCATATGTCACAGGAAGATGTGGACGCGGCCAATGCTGCGATGGCCGAGAAGGGGCCGGCTTTGGCGATGCGCTACACGTCAGACCATCTGTCCAAGCAGGAACACATTGATGCGCTCAAGGCGGCGTTTGGCGACAATCTAGAGACCGAGGCCTATGACAATGAAAACGATGAACCGGGTCGGATGCACTCGCTTTTGACGCTGCATTTTTCGGGCCAAGCCTATGAGCGTGTGGAGCACTATTTCAAAACCCGTTTCGGGATGGTGTAGGCTCTGGGACGCTCAAAATTTATGACTGGTTCAAATCACGCCTGAGGGGAGGTTTATGTCAACAGACTTAGAGTTCTCGTTCTCGGCGCTAACCTCTAGCGCGCGTCGGCATATTCGGGTGTTTCAAATTCACCAGTTTCTAGATCGCTTCGCGATGGGGCTGACGGTGGCTGTGGTTGCGCTTGCCCTGACAGATCGTGGCATGGATCTGTTCCAGATTTCACTGCTTTTTGGGGTCTATTCGCTGACAGCTATGGCGATGGAACTGCCATTTGGCGGGTTGGCAGATGCGATTGGGCGCAAGCCCGTGTTTCTGGCGGCTGTGGGGGCGAGTCTGTCCTCGCTGATTATTTTTCTTGCAACACATGATTTCTACGGCCTTGCGCTGTCGTTTGCGTTCATCGGGTTTGGGCGGGCGCTTCGGTCGGGGACGCTGGATGCCTGGTTTGTGGAGACCTTTCGTGGGGCCGCGCCAAACGTCGACGTGCAGCCCGCGCTGGCAAAGGCACAGTCGGCCGGGGCGATGGGATTGGCAATAGGGGCTGTTTTAGGTGGCGTACTTCCCGATCTTTTCGGGTCAGGCGCGGCGCTGATAGGATTCAGCATTTATGATGTGTCCTATGTCGCGAGCCTAATTGTGATGCTGGGCGTCTTCGCCCTTACGCTGGTTTTCATCATCGAAGAGCCACGCCCTCGAACTCCCCGCGCATTGACACAAGGCTTCGCAAGGGTGCCTCACTTGGTCAAAGACGCAGGCCTCTTCGCGCTAAGGCATCCGGTCTTGCTGCCTCTACTGTCAGCTCTGGCGTTCTTCCTCATGGCAACCAATCCCGTCGAGGTGCTTTGGCCAACGCTCGTGAAACCAATGCTGGATGGGGGCTATGCAAATTCGTTGATTGGCGTGCTGACGGCCACCTATTTCTTTTCCATCGCAATAGGGGCGCGGCTTTCGCCGATCGTAAGCCGTCTATTTGGACGCAGTCAGTCCGCTACTCTTGCGGCTGTATTTGCCTGTCTTGCGGGGCTGCAAATTATTTTGGCCCTGCAGGGGAGCGTCGCAGGTTTCGTGGCTTTGTTCATCCTGTTTTCCGTTTTACTGGGCGTGTCAGAGACCCCCGCCAGTAGCATTCTGCACCGATGCGTGGATGACAGCCAACGCTCGACAATGCTGTCGCTGCGGTCTCTGATCCAGCAACTCGGTGCAGCTATGGGCCTGATATTGGCCGGAGCGGTCGCCGAGATTTACGGCACTCCAGCGGCGTGGATCGTGGGGGTATTGTTTCTTGGTATAGCTGTTATTCTGATTGTCTTACTGGCTCGGGGTCTTTCGCAATAGGCGGTCCAGTTTGCGTTGCTACCAAGTTTTAAAGTCACTGGGCTTGCAATTTAGAAGCTGTTGTAGCTGAGAGGGACAGGAACAAGGCTTCACAGCCGGCATCTCTAAAATGTCTCCGGGCCGCGAAGCCTTGCAGCGCTTATGGGTGAATTGCGCCGCGACCGGTCAGAACTGTCACAATACCAGTGCCCTTGCCTTCGTGAATGACTATGAAGGCTTTGCCGTCTGTCTTGGAGCGAAATACAAGATGCCTCAAATATTCGCTGTCCATTATGTTTTATCTCGCAAAAGATCGTCGATTTGTGGCGTTTGAAGACGCGTGCCTTATCTCCGACAGGCACCTTTGCGTGCCGCCAGCTTTCAATCTCACGGTGTTCTTGAAGTGACAATTGCGTATAAACGGCTCCCATGAGACGTTGCCTAATTAAATAACTCATTGTTTTCTAATAGGAGCCGCACTTCTGGGTAGCGCGCTCCCTGGCAAAAAAATTCTAACCGTAGAGCGCCTTGTTTATGAGACTTGGAACCGCTGTTCAGATTGCTACGTAAATTTGCAGCGAAGTTCTTACGCCCTACCGCGTTCCAAACACATTGGTTTCCTTATAAAGCAGCACAAGGGACACTCGCTCGTCGACGATTTCGTCGAAGTGGAAGTTGCTGTGAGAAAAGCTGTATTTGTTAACAACGGAATATAGGCCGCTCGCGGTGAAGGCGCCGCTGTTGTCGATCTTGTGGGAAAACGCGCCGGGTTGGTGGGAATAGGCGTTGGAATAGGGGGCAGGGGGATCAAAGTCGATAATCGAGAGGAAACCACCGGGTTTCACCAGCCGATCGGCCTCTTTCAGGCAGCTGAAATAGGCCTCGCGATCTACGAGATAGAGAAAGAAACCAAGGTGAACGAGGTCGAACTGCTCGCTGAATGGGATGTCGTCTGCAAAGGCCTGTTTGACATTCAGATCGGGGAAAGCGTCCGAAATATGGGCGACGGCCTCGGCGCTGGGTTCTATGCCGAATCCGTTGGCATCCAGAGCGCGAGAGAGGCGATCCAATTTGTGACCCGTGCCGCAGCCGACTTCCATGACCGAGGAGATGCGGGTTTTGAAGGGGAGCATCCAATCAGAAAGCAGGTCCATGTCTGGATCCGACTTACTGGTCTCGAACGCCTCTTTGTTGCGTCTAAACCATTGATCGGCTTCGCCATTTTGGAAAACTTCTTTGTTCTTCATCTTCGATCCCTTTTCCTTGGGTCTGCCTCAGCACGTCTGAAACATGAGATTGAGCTTAGTTCAGCCGTTTGAAACCGCTGTGGCAAATTGGGCCGTCCAAGAGTGTATTCAGATCCCTGCCATTCTCGCAGTCGTTGATCAGTTTGAAGGTCTCATCCAGCACAGGCGCATAGGCGTCCAGAATATCTGTGGTGTGTGCTTTGCAAGAATAGAACGCCGTACCGGCCAGATAGCCGGCCTTGAGCGCCTGTTGAGTGATTAGGGTTTTGTAGCCAAGAGATTGATCGCTTTTGAGGGAGAAACCGGAAATCGCGGTGAGTCCAGAGATGCTGATATCCAGATCATGGCTAGCGGCGAGGTTTTTCCAGATGTCCTGCATATAGAAACCCATGGATTTTGCGTGTTCCCAAGGTTTTTCTTCTGCCATCACCTCAAGCGTCTTGAGCCCAGCGGCCGATCCGATGCGTTCGGTCCAGAAGGTGGAGCTGATAAAGGTGGATTGCGCGGACTGCATGATGCTTTCGCGGCCGACAACTGCGGAAACTGCATAACCGTTGCCTAGCGTTTTACCGTAGACCGCGATGTCCGGCTCGACGCCGTATTCTTTGTGCAGCCCGCCAAAGCCTTCGCGGAAGCCAGAGGTGCATTCGTCAAACACAAGCACCACGCCATTGTCGCTGGCCAGTTTGCGGACCCGTTCTAGGAAGCTATCGACGGGCTCGATGTTGCGGTAGACTTCCATCTTGATCACGCCGATCGACTTGGTTTTGACCAGTTCTTCGAGGTGAGCGAAATCATTGTAGTTGAAGGGATGAACATTGCCGCGCAGCGCTTTGGGCACGCCATTGGTGCTGAGGCCGGGTAGGAGGTGGCCTGCCAGTTTGTCGTCCTCGCCGAGGTTGGCAGAAAGATACCAATCATGCCACCCGTGATAGCCACAAACCGCGACCCCGTCCCGGCCAGATGCGGCGCGTGCAATGCGGATGGCGATGGAATTGGCCTCACCGCCTGAGCGCGCAAAGCGGACCATGCCGGCCCAGGGGTTAATTTCGACCAGCTTTTCGGCCAGGAGAACCTCTTCGGGGGCATTTAGCGTGGACATATTGCCGGATTTCACAACATCCATGACGGCCGCATCCACAGCCGGGTGGGAATAGCCCAGAATATTCGTACCAACCCCCATGAGATAGACGTCGTGATAATGGGTATTGTCCAAGTCCCACACAGAGCAGCCCTGGGTCTTTGTGAAATAGCTTGGCCAATTGTCCGGCAGATGCATTTCAGAGCGTTTGGACAACAACATATTGCCGCCGGGGATCACTTTTTTGGCTCTGTTCCAAAGCTTTTGTCCGTTGCTCATTGTCGCGCCCTCGTTTCTGGCGATGTGTTGGTTGAGCGACTGCAGATTCGCGTCGCTAAGCAAAGCGTCTACGGCCAATTGGTAGTCAAAGAAGATATCTGGCGCGAACTTAGCAAAAATTCGTTCCAGCAGGGCAAGATCCTGCGGTTCATCCAGCGTCAGGCGGATATCGGATTGATCCGTTGCATTTTCATAACTCTCACCGATGAACCGTTCGCTGCGCAGATAGGGTGTTACATGTTCGCGTTCAAAAGCGGTGGTGGCCTCATTTTGGGCGAGGCTGAGCATCTCCATCGAAAAGACTTCGACGTCCAACCCATCCGGAAACGTGGGCGTGGCCACGTTGCTTGTGTATTCAGCACCGCTTGTGAGGTGGCGATCAATCACGGCGTCCACGACCTCGGCCTGGATCAGCGGGCAATCCCCGGTGATGCGCACGACCAGATCGGCCTTTGCGGCAACAGCGGCTTTGTAAAACCGGTCCAGAACGTCCGTTTCAGAGCCTCGATAAAAGGCGTGTCCCAGGCGTTCTACCTCTTGGCACAGGGGTTCGTTTTCTGGGTTTTCCGAGGTTGCGACGTGGATTTCGTCGACATTCTTGGAGCGGCTTAAACGCGCGAGCAGGATCTCCATGACGGATTTTTCGCCCAGCCTTTTCAGCACTTTGCCGGGCAGTCGGCTGGATCCCATTCGGGCCTGAACAATCGCGACAGTTTTCATGAGAGTTTCCATTTGGACGGGTCGATGAGGCCGAGGTCGTCAACAGCAAAGCCGCTGTGCGCCGCCGCCGCCCTGTTGCTTTCGATATACACAAGTTGCGACAGTTGATCCGCGCTGTCCACGCCGACAACGACATGATCAATCCAAGGCTGATCCAGCACAAACCCCAGAGCAATCTGATCCGCTGTTTCGCCGGCTTCTTGTTGATAGGTGAACCACCGGTCAAACACTTCGGGCCAGTTTTGCGTGAACCACGTGTTGAGATTTTGTCGCGACATCAGCAAGAGGCCTTGCAAAAAAGCAGAGCGCACATGGATTTCAGTGCCCGAAGCTTTGAGCCGCTCGGCCCAGCCAGACCTTTCCAGCCGCTGATCAAACATATTGAAGGGGGCCTGGATAATATCGAGGTCCAGAGCCTGTGTGATCTCGGGCAATAGGTCTGGTCCATAGATTGAGACCCCGATTTTTTCGACCAGACCAGCTTGCTGTAAGTCTCTGAGATCATGAATCAGATCGGCGCCTGTTTTAGACAAGAGCTGTTCCGGGCGGTGCAGCATCAACCCATAAAGGCTGTCGCGGTTCAGACGATCCAGACTTTCCTGGACCAACCCGTGCAGGCTGCCGCGCTGATAGCCGTGATCCTGACCGACCCCGAATTTCGTGATCACCTTCAGTGTTGGTGACAAACGCGGGCCCAAGCGGGCCTCGCTGTCGCCATAGGCTCGGGCGGTATCGACTTTGCCAATGCCGGATTGTTGGGCCAGATCCAGAATGCGTGCCAACTCGCCGCCCGACACTTTGCCTGAGGGGTTATTGATCCCATAATCGACGCCAAAATTGGCAGTGCCCAAGACAAGTTTTGATGCAGCTTTGGCCATTCAGACAGGATCCACATTTCTCGGTTTACGCAGCAAGGCCCTGTCTCAGGTTATATTCGCGGGTTGCGGTTCAGTGTCAAAGGTAAAGGGTGTTTCACCTTTGATCAGCGACCAGATGACCTCGGCGCCATTGTCCACATCTTGCGTGGTTTTCGCGTAATCAAGCATCGCAACGTAATGGCGGTCCACGACGCCCTTATGGGCTTTAGCAATTAAAGACCCGGCGGCCTGTTGCAGCTCTGCGTGATCGATCTCTGTGTTGATAATCTGATCATAGGTCACGTTTTCCGAGAACTCGAAAACCCCAGGCATTTTGCGATACCAGGCCTTGCCAAACACAAGAGCAGGAGTGCCAGAGCGCACGGCCTCCCAGCCTGCCGTACCGGTGATCGTTGCGACAAATTTTGCCGAGGCTTCAAGCGCATTGGTATCGGCCCAGCTGGGTAGGATCGTGACCGATGGAATCCGTTTCAGGCGGTGAAAGAACAGCGGGCCGCGCATGCAGGCGCCTTGTTTGGGGTTTTCTTTGACCAGAATGCGCACCCCGTCTGGTAAGATGTCCGCCAAGCGCTCGATCGCATAGGCCTGATCGCGGAACCTGTGGCTCAGGCTGGCAGTCGTCATTTCTGGCTGCATATGCATCGGAAAATAGACAAAGTCGCCGCTGAGATCGACTTCTTGGTCCTCATAGCCTGCCAGATGTTCGAAATATTCGAATTCATTCTCATGAAAGAAAAACCCAAAAGGATCACGCCATTTCGGGAACTCGCCGTAGATGCGCTTCATGCGGGAGAGCGTCTTCCAAAGGTAAATGGGGTTGAAAGCCTGCAAAGGGCGTTTGATCGCAAGAAAGGTCATCAATTGCAGCACTGCTTTTGCGGTGATGCGGCCCCCTTCTTCGCGTTCCTGTTTGACGCCCTTCATATAAAACAAATCAGGCTTTGAGCCCTTTTCGATTTCAAATGGCGGGTGGGATGGATCAATCGACAGGTTGCCGTAGTCACCCGGATCCTCGATCGAAAAGAACGTATTTGGTATGATCGACTGAGTTACGATGACGATTTTCAAGCCCATCGCCTTTGCCACCTGATGCAAAGCCGTGTCATAGCCAAGATGCGGGATGTTAAAGAACAGGCAATGGGTGGCACCGCTGTCTTCCAATTTCTTGGCCAGCGTGTCGACCAGAATATGATGATAGTCGTGATAATCCTGCTGATCCTGAAGCGGGTGCGACTTGTATTTAAACCGCTCGGCGGTGCGCATCATGTGGTCTGAAAACACATCTCGCAGGGCGAAATAGTCGTCGCTTAGGATGAGATCGCGGGCTGCGCCACTATAGGTGCTTTCCTCCATCAAGTGACCATCCGTGCCGTAACTGGCTTTCATGCGCGACAGGCTTGAGGCCTTATAGGGGGCGTTTTTGTCGCCAAGATGCAGCACGATTTCAAGCTCATCACCGGCCAGGGCCTTGATGTCGTCTAGGGCTTTTGTGTTGTTCTTGGCAGTTGAAATCACCGCGAGCTTGATGGTCATGATTTGATCATTTCCCAAGCGAAAGGCTCGCCGCGTTGCAGATCCCGCGCTGCGGGTTTGCCGAGGATGTCGTCTAGATGTTTGGGGGCCAGCCCATTGCCTGGACGGATCGAGCGGACTTGCTCCTCAGTTAGAATCTCACCGGCTTTCACGTCAGAAACCACATAAAGCGAGCGACGGAATTGCGCATTGGCACCGCCGACACCTTTGCGATCCGTGGCGGCCGGACCTAGCGCTGCATGAGCCATGCGGCAGTCATCGACCAGCTGTTTGAACTCATCCGGTTCAAGCGAGAAACTGGCATCCGGACCACCATCTGCGCGGGCGAGAGTAATGTGCTTTTCGATGATACAGGCGCCGAGCGCGATGGAGGCCACAGCGACTGCGGATCCAAGCGTGTGGTCAGACAGACCGATTGGAACGCCAAAAGTTTTCGCCAGCATCTCGATGGTTTGAAGGCGCATGTCCTCGGGTTTGGCGGGATAGGCCGAGATACAATGCAAAAGCGCAAAACCCGCCTCAGCGCCGCGCGCGGCCGCGCAGGCCTCTTCGATTTCGGCGAGGTTAGCGATGCCCGTGGACATAATCATCGGTTTGTTTTTCGCGGCGACCCGGCGGATGAGCGGGGTGTCGACCAGCTCAAATGACGCGATCTTATAGGCCGGCGCATCCAGAGTTTCGAGGAACTCGACCGCCGTTGGATCAAACGGAGAAGAAAAGCAATGCAAACCATGGTCGGCTGCGCGTTTGAACAGAGCTTCGTGCCAGTCCCAAGGGGTTGAGGCTTCTTGGTAGAGTTCATGAAGGCTTCGCCCATCCCATGTGCCGCCCTTGATGTGGAATTCCGGACGATTTACGTCGATGGTGATCGTGTCTGCAGTATAAGTCTGAAGCTTGACCGCATCGGCGCCGGTCTGAGCGGCGGCATCGACAAGGGCCAAAGCGCGTTCCAGATCTCCGTTATGATTTCCAGACAGTTCAGCGATGATATAGGGGCTGTGATCCCGGCCGATATGGCGGTCTTTGATCTGAAAACTCTGTGTCATATTGGTTAACTGGTTCCCAAACGTTCGTGCAAAGTTTTTGCGCTCAGATGCAAGCGCAGCTCGTTTGAAGCTTTATCGGATTCCACTAGGAATCCAAGCGCTTCATGGAGATGGCGAGAGCGATGGTTGTCAGAAAGCACAACGGCGCGCACACCCGCAAACGCCTCGGTTTTGCAGAGGTGGCGCAAAAACTGGCACAACATACGGCGACCGGCCCCTTTTGGTGCGTCTTGTGCGCCTAAGTAAAACCCCCATTCCCAGAATCCGTCTGGGTGGCGATTTGCGTTCACCAAACCAAGGTCTTTCCCGCTTTCCTGGTAGATCATCCATTGATTTTGGGTCGGGTCGGCCAGCACTTTTTTCAGATAGGACACGTGGTTTTCCCAGATCAGCGGTGCGGAATTTGAGCTGGCTTCTCTGATGTGATCTTGATTGCGCCAGTCAAAGATCAGCCGCGCATCTGCTTGTGTAACTGCGCGCAATTGGCCACTCATTGCCGCGATGACCCTAGCTGCGCCGGCACCATCGCAAAGTTCAGCGGCGCGTTCGGAAAGGCTGCCGTAGTTCTCGATCACTGCGCGCAGCGCCATTGCAATCTGGTCGGGGTCTTGCAACGCATCCACGTTCAATCCACCAGCGGCGCCAAAATTGGCGATGGCTTGGACGCCAGGTCGTTGATTTTTTGCCAAGGCTATATTCACGGCAGGCAGGCCAAGACAGCAGCGCTCCCACGCCGACACGCCGCCTGCACCGATGCAGAGATCTGCCCTAAGCAGTCTTTGGGCCATGTCAAATGCATCAAGCGTCAGTCGCCAGTTGGGATTGTCCTGGATCAAGGAGCTGACCTTCTCAACCGAGGGGCTTTGGCTGCCCATCACGACTTCGACTAAGAGATCGGGAAACGAGGCGAGGGCGGTCAAAACGGTCTCGGCAAATCCAAGATTGTCGACCATACCAGGCAGGATCAAAACCTTTTCGACGTCACCGCCGCGCCGTTTCAACGCATCGGGCCGAAGCGCGCGAAACTCCGGGCGGAGCAAAGCGTAGCGTGGACCCTTAAGCATCGCCATATGGTCTTGGCGGATCTTTGTGTCCGGAAAGGCCGCCGGATTAAGCAGCAAATCTGCAAAAAGTGGCTCGCGGTCAAGATCGTCAAGCGCCAGAATCTTTAGGTCGGGAAGGGTGGCTCGCATTTGTTTTACCCAGGTGCCTCCCAGCCCGTAGTGATCAAGGATCAACCAATCTGGTGCAAAGTCCGAAAGGTCCGCCGCAGTTTGCGCGGCGTCCATGTCCAGCGGCATCGGTCGCCAGCTTTCTATGTCACCTGCAGGCGTCTCCGGACCGAGTGGCGAGATCCAGGAGGTATCAAAGCCGGCCTGAGAAATCCGGTCGCCCAGATGCCCTTTGACGTCCGCAGAAATAAACCGCACCGAGTGGCCTGCATCTCTTGCGGCCATCGCAAGCGAAAGGCAGCGCATCACATGACCGCCGCCGACCCAAGTTCCAGAGTCTGAGCGGATCGCGATACGCATTAGGGTTTAACCTCATCTGCCATGGGGTGCCTCAGAGCTTGGTTCGGTCCCAGAACCCCATCGCGTCAAACTCAGCGCGGGCAGTCAAGGGTTCATATTCGCTCACAACCCAGGTCCTAAAAGGAATGGGCTCGTTCTCGACACGGCGGGCATACTTGTCGATCACATAGTCCAGGATGCCCGTGGCCGAAAATTTGATGTGAAGAAAGTCAAAGGACAGCATTTTGCGCGCTTCTTCGACGGGGCGGTCGAGTATATGCATCAGATAGATCGCGGCCGCGATACCGGTCCGGTCGGCGCCTGATTTGCAATGCATCAGGGTCGGTTCAGACAGGCTTTCAAGGATGTCCATCAGTTCCACTAGCGTGTCCACTGTGGGCGCGGTACGGGCGCTCATTGGGATGTCGATCAGGCTCATGCCCAGTTTCTCGCAGCTCTCGGCCTCAAAATAGTAATGGGAGTGATGCGTCTTGCCGCGCAGGTTCAGCACGGTTTTGATCCCCATGTCCCGATAGGAAACAAAGCGCTCGTGATTGGGGTGATTGGAGCGATACATGCCGGGAGCAAATTCAGAGAAGTTATGCCAGCGATACCTCAGAATGCCGTGATCGACCCAATCTTGATAATGCTGAGACTTCTTGCGCTCTTCGGGATCAACAATGTCATGAGAATATTTGGCGCGGCTTTTACGCTGCATTTCCAAGAGCTTCTCTCTTATGGGGCCTGCCATGTGCGATCCTTGATTGAGGTATCCGTTTGGCCCCGTGGTATAGACAAAACCGCCGAGAGCCAAGCGCTCTCAAAAACTGACGCGCGAACGGGGTCTTTGCAAAGTGAAATTGGGCCAACTCATATAGACTTTGGAATGCCGTCCGCGTATTTACGGCAAAGAAACAGACCGCCGGTCCAGTAAACTTTGAGGGTTCCGTGCTTCAAGACTCAACCATCCTAATTACCGGCGGGACCGGTTCTTTCGGTTCGCGCTTTATTCCAATGACCTTGGAAAAATACAAACCACGCCGGATAATCATCTATTCTCGCGATGAGATGAAGCAATGGGAGATGGCTAAAGTCTATGGCGACAATCCTGCGGTGCGGTTTTTCATCGGAGACGTTCGCGACCGCGAGCGGCTTTATCGCGCGATGGATGGGGTGGATTATGTTGTCCACGCAGCTGCGACCAAGATCGTGCCGACGGCGGAATACAACCCGTTTGAATGCGTTAAAACCAATATCAACGGCGCGATGAATGTGATCGACGCCTGTATTGATCGAGGCGTGAAGCGCTGTGTGGCGCTGTCCACTGACAAGGCCTCAAGCCCGGTGAACCTTTATGGCGCGACCAAACTGGCCTCTGACAAGATGTTTGTGTCAGGCAATTCCTATGCTGGCTCCAAAGACTGCCGCTTTGCGGTTGTGCGCTATGGCAATGTGATGGGCTCGCGCGGATCTGTGATCCCGTTCTTTATGTCTCTGCCTGATAGCTCAGAGCTGCCGATCACCGACCCGCGCATGACCCGTTTTATGATCACCCTGGAGCAGGGCGTTGATCTGGTTTGGCAGGCCTTTGAAGATATGGTCGGCGGCGAGATCTATGTTAAAAAGATCCCATCCATGGTGATCGGAGATATTGCCAATGCGGTGCGCCCTGGCGCGCCGCAAAAGGTCATCGGCATTCGACCCGGCGAAAAGCTGCACGAACAGATGATCAGCGAAGAAGATGCGGCCCATACTTATGAGTATGAGGATTACTATAAAATCATCCCGGCGATCCATAACTGGTCTAGCGATCCGGTGCGCATCAAAGGTGGCCAAAAAGTGCCAGATGGGTTCAACTATTCCTCGGACAACAACAAGGAGTGGATGAAGCCCGAAGAGCTGACCAACTGGATTGAGGCCAACTCTGCCAAAATCGGAAGATTCTGATGATCCCGTATGGTCGGCAGGATGTTTCTGACAAGGACATTGCCGCTGTTCTTGAGGTTCTACAATCAGATTTTCTGACCCAGGGCCCGGCTGTGCCGCGGTTTGAGGCGGCAGCCAAAGCGCAGTGCAATGTCGACTATGCCATCGCGGTGAATTCCGCGACCTCAGCGCTGCATATTGCCTGTATGGCGCTGGATCTTGGTCCCGGGGATATTCTCTGGACTGTGCCAAATACATTCGTCGCCTCGGCCAATGTTGGCATCTACTGCGGCGCCGATGTGGATTTTGTCGACACGGACCCCGACACCTATTGCATGTCCGTTGCGGCGCTTGAGGAAAAACTCACACAGGCCGAGCGGGATGGAAAACTGCCCAAGGTTTTGGTCCCGGTACATTTCGCCGGCCAAAGCTGCGACATGCGCGCGATTGCAGCGCTTGCGGGTAAATTTGATATTCGCATCATCGAAGACGCAAGCCACGCCATCGGCGCCAACTATCTTGGCCAGCCGGTTGGGGATTGTGCCTATAGCGACATTTGTGTCTTTAGCTTTCATCCGGTGAAAATTATCACCACCGGAGAGGGTGGTTTGGCGACGACCAAGGATCCCAAATTGGCCTCGCGCATGGAGCTGCATCGATCCCACGGTGTAACCCGCGATCCTGCGCTGATGGATCAGGCCTCCGAAGGGGGCTGGTATTACCAGATGGTGGATCTCGGCTATAATTACCGCATGACCGAGATGCAGGCTGCGCTGGGTGTGACCCAATTTGAGCGGCTTTCAGAGTTTGTCGACCGCCGCAATGCGCTGGCCTTGGAGTATGATCGCAAACTCGCCGATCTGCCGGTGACATGTCCGGTTCAAAACCCAGATAGCCGGTCTGCATTTCACCTCTATCCCATTCTGGTGGACAATCGCGCAGAGGTTTTTGCCCGATTGCGAGAAAATGGGATCGGCGTCAATGTGCATTACATCCCTGTTCACACACAGCCTTTCTGGCGCGCGCGCGGCTTTGCGCAGGGTGACTTCCCGCAGTCCGAAGCCTATTACGCCCGCGCCATTTCGATCCCTCTGTACTTTGGTCTAACTGAAGAGGCCCAGGATCAGGTGGTCTCTGAAATCGGGCGCGCTGTGAGTTTCTGATTTCTTGGAAGCGGTGAGTGAGTTGCGCTGTGAGCGATAGGTCGCAAAATCTATGTTATGGTAAAAAAGCTGCAGCACCTTGCGCTGCGTGGGTCGGTGCTGGACAAGAGTGTGGCAGGCACGGCGCTCAGATGCGCCTGGCACGCGCCGCAGCCGCGAGTTCTCTTTCTCCAGCTCTATTAGCCAAGCAATTGGGAATCGCTGCATCCCACCGATTTATCGCACCGCTTCGGTAACGTCTCCGTACGAATGCCGTACCAGATCGTCTCCCTGCTCTAGTGTGATCATGAAGCGGGTCAAGCGAGGATAGGCAATTGGAAGTTCAAAGCCATCTGGTAGCGAAATATCGGATGGAATGACAGATCCGCGCGAGCCCATTGCGGACGCGTCCCGTTTGTGTGCCGCCACAAGTGCTCGTTTAGGCCACTTTCCGTTCGAAAGCGACCAGGCTTTTCCAGTTCAAAGCTGAGTGGCTACGACGTGGATTGTAGAAACCGTTGATGTATTGGAAGACGGCCCGGCTTCTCTGCGCGTCTACCACGACCTGAGCCAGATCACCTCAGCCTTTATCGTCTTGAAAAGCGTCTCGACAGCCGAGTTGTCATAGCAGTTGCCCTTGCCGCTCATCGACACTTGGAATCCGCGCTGGCGCAGAAGCTACTGACTATCATGGGAGCAGTATTGGGTTTCGGGGTCCGTATTATGGATACATTCTTTCGGTGGCTGCCGCAGCGTAACAGCTATCTTCAATGCGCGGATCGCCAGATCGCGTTTCATGCGGTTGCTAACCGCCCAGCCGATCACCCAACGTAAATGCAATCAATGGATCGGCATCAAACCTCAACACGTCCATTCTGCGGCTATTGATTGATGCGATTGTAGTGGCTGAAAATGAGATTATTGGAGCCAAAAGAAACAATCTGGATCCGGTCAAAGGCGGGACATTGCCTTCGTTCTTTATCTACAACCAAAGAGTCGAATAGCTATAAGGCGTCCTGTTTTTCTCTCTGGCCCAATCCGCCTTATCCGCCAATGATCTTTTACTCCAAGAATTCCGAAACAGGATTTTCAACGAACGCCGTGCCAGCATCGAGAAGTCGCGTACGCATTCAACAACCACGCAATCGACGGTTTAGAGCGTGAAAACAAGACTAGCCCGTTTCTCCAGGACGCGCCCCAAATAAGCGCGTCTCTGCCTAAAGCTACACATTCTGTTTCAAATCTGTGAGAAAGCAGGCTCTGCCGAGAAATCGGTAAATTTTGGATTTGCCTTTGAGGGGAAACACCTCCAGTAAACGAGCAAAACCAAGGAGTCGCAGCATGATCCCTATTAAAAAGCCATACATCGGTGACGAAGAATGTTCCGCCGTAACCGATGTTTTGAAATCGGGCATCGTGGCTCAGGGGCCGAAAGTTGCTGAATTTGAGGCCAAATTTTCCGCTAAATGCGGCGCGAGTTTTGGCGTAGCGGTGAATTCTGGCACGGCCGCGGCCCATGCCATCATGAACGCCTATGGCATCAAGGCGGGTGACGAAGTGATCTGCACCTCCTTTAGCTTTATCGCTACTGCCACGCCAATTCTGATGTGCGGCGCAACGCCGGTCTTTGTCGATATAGACCCGGACACCTTCAACATTGACGCTGCCGCAGTTGAGGCAGCGGTGACAGAGAAAACCAAGGCCGTTGTAGGCGTCAACCTCTTCGGCCGCCTCGCCCCTTGGGAAGAGCTGCGCGCCGTCTGCGATCGCCTCAACCTGATCCTGCTTGAAGACGCTGCGCAATCGCATTTCGCCTCGCGCGCGGGTACTATGTCCGGCAATTTCGCTGATGCGGCCTGGTTCTCATTTTACGCCACCAAGAACATGATGATGGCTGAAGGCGGCATGGTCGTCACCAACTCGCAAGAGGTCTCGGATTCTGCGAAGCGCTTCCGCCAGCACGGTATGTCGGGTCTCGGCATGTATGACTACGAAGAGCTTGGCTACAACTATCGCACCACCGATATCAACGCAGCCATCGGCCTGGCTCAACTCGATCGGATCGACGGGTTCAACGACAAACGTATCGACATCGCGCGCCGCTATAACAACGCTTTCGCGGTTCTGCCGGGTCTGACACTTCCGCTGACTTCTAACGACCGCGATCACGTCTATCACCTTTACACGATGGCCGCGCCAAACAATGCTGTGCGCGACACTCTGGTGGACACGCTCAAAGCAGCCGGGATCGGTTGTGGAATCTACTACCCGACCCCGTTGTCAAACATCTCGGTTTTCAAACAGGCAGGCGGGCGTGGCGATTGTCCGAAGGCGACCCACGCTTCCGAAACCGTCTTCTCGATTCCCTGCGAACCCTTCATGGATGAGGCTCAGATCCAAGAGGTCATTAAGACCTTTAAATCCTGCTACACCGCAGCGCTGGAGTCCTAAATATGAACGGATTGCTGATCGGCTATGGCAATATGGGCCGCAACCATGCACGGCTCTTGTTGCAGACCGAACATGAGTTGAGCCTCGTGGAACCCTCCTGCGCGGATCGCGATGATCTGCCCGAGACCATGAAGGCGATCTACGACAGTTTGGACGCCGCGCTGGCGAGCGACAGCTATGATTTCGCTGTGGTCGCCGCGCCCTCTTCGCTGCATTTTGATATCGCCAAACAGCTGATCCAAGAAGGCATTGACCTCTTGGTGGAAAAGCCGCTTTGCGATACGCTTGAAGCTGCCGAGGAATTGGCACGGATCGCTAAGGCCAAGGGCGTGCGGATTCTGCCCGGCCATGTTGAACGCTATAACCCTGCGGTCATTCACTTGAAACAACAGCTACAGGCCTTGGATCTCAGCAGCGTCTACCGAGTTGAAGTCGTGCGTTGCTCGCCTTTTCCGCCGCGGATTTCCGATGTCGGCGTCGCGGCTGATCTGAGCGTTCATGACCTGGATGCAATCAACTTTCTGCTAGGCGAAACCGCAACATCGGTCTATTGCCGCCGCGCCCAGAATATTCACGCCACCCAAGAAGACGGTGTGCTGGCCATCCTGAACTACAACGGAAAGTTTGACTGTGTGATGAACACCAACTGGACTACGCCACTGAAACGCCGCGAGATGCGCGTGTTTGGGGCCTGGGGCATGTTCAGCATCGATTTCATCGCCCAAGAGGTCACTTTCGTTGAAAACCCAAGCCATGAGGCTGGGCAAAGCCTGACGGCCATTGGGGCTGGTGATCCGGTCAAGCTTGAGGTGGTCAAAGCCGAGCCGCTCAAGAATGAGCTGGATTATTTCTTTGCCGGTCTGGCCGAAAAGCGTTTCTTTGACGAAGAAGTCCAAAGTGCAATTAATGTGATAAAGGTTGTGGGAAGCTTTGAAGCCTCACACCGCCAAGGCCGCGATATCGCGCTAGTTTAGGGCCGAGTGTCACTGCAGGGATTGCTTACGACTGGGGGCAGAATGGCAATTTCTCATGAGGGTTTCTGATCTAGCCGCCCCAATAGCGCTACTCCCCATTGGGGCGATACAATCCTCAAAAACGTGAAGCAGAAACTGTAAGAAGCCAAGCTGGATTTCGATACACTCTGGGAAACTATCAACACCGGCCAGTTCTTTTGCGGAACAGGTTCCGTGCTACGTATGTCAGCCCGCGTTGCAAGCGCCAACACATTGAAAAGACTCACTCCGAAAACGGGGGCTGGGTCACTCGCGTCCCTTGTTAGTTCTCCTTACTCTAATTGAAGGTTGAGAAAACATTGCCGAAAGCGTTCTACTACTCCCCGCGCGGAAACCTCGCGTTTTCCTCGACCACATTCAGATCCATGTGGTTGCGCATATAGCGCTCGCTGGCTTTCTGCAGTGGCTGGTAGTCCCACGGGAAATAGCCGCCCTGACGCAAAGCTTCATAGACCACCCAGCGTCGCGCTTGGCTGGCGCGGACATCTGAATCGAACCTCTCTAGATCCCAGCGGGCTTCGGATTTGTCGCGCAAGGAGGCAAGCGTTCCTTGATGGGCCGGATCTTCGGCCAGATTGGTCAGCTCGTGCGGGTCGTCCTCCAGATGATAGAGCTGATCCGGATCCAAAGCGCAGCGGTTATATTTCCATGGCCCATAGCGCAGCGAGACCAGCGGCGCGTAAGAAGCCTCGGCTGCATATTCCATGGCAACGGGTGTGGTGCGTTCGCCGCCCTGACCTAGATGCACAAGGCTTTCGCCGGTGGTCCAGGGCATGACTTCGTCCATCGAAACCCCTGCCAGATCGCAGAGCGTTGGGCAGACATCGATTGTGGACACCGGCGTGTCCACGCGACCGGGCTCCATGGAGGGGGCTGCGATCATCAAGGGCACGCGGGCCGAGCCCTCATAGAAACACATTTTGAACCAGAGGCCGCGTTCGCCCAGCATGTCTCCGTGATCAGAGACAAAGAGGATGATCGCCTCTTGGCGCGTACCTTCAAGCGCCTCCATGACTTCGCCGATCTTATCGTCAAGGTAAGAGATATTGGCGAAATAGGCGCGGCGGGATTTCTTGATGTCCTCTTCCGAGATGTCGAAGTTGCGCCAGTCATTGGCGTCAAAGATGCGTTTGGAATGGGCGTCCTGGTTGTCATAGCCAAGGTCCGCGATCTCGGGCAGCAGATGTTCGCAGTCCTCATAGCGATCCCAGTATTTCTTGCGCGCGACATAGGGGTCATGTGGGTGGGTAAAGCTGACGGTCAGGCACCAGGGGCGGCCGTCCTTGCCGCGCGCCAGATCATAGATCTTTTGTGTGGCGTGAAAGGCGACCTCGTCGTCATATTCCATCTGGTTGGTGATCTCCGCGACGCCTGCGCCGGTGACAGAGCCCATGTTGTGATACCACCAATCGATGCGTTCACCGGGTTTGCGGTAATCGGGAGTCCAGCCGAAATCGGGCGGGTAAATGTCTGTGGTCAAGCGGCTTTCAAAGCCGTGAAGCTGGTCCGGACCGACGAAATGCATCTTGCCCGACAGGCAGGTGTAATACCCCGCACGGCGCAAATGATGCGCGTAGGTTGGGATATCAGAGGCGAACTCAGCCGCATTGTCATAGACGCCGGTTTGGCTGGGCAATTGACCGGACATGAAACTCGCACGGCCCGGTGCGCAGAGCGGGCTGGCGGTGTAGGTCGTGGTAAAACGCGTGGAGCGCTCGGCCAATTTGCGCAGGTTTGGAGCGTGGAGCCACTCGGCGGGGCCATCAGGGAACAGGGTTCCATTCAGCTGGTCCACCATGAAAATCAGAATATTCGGTTGTGTCATATGCGCCCCCCTACTTGAGGCGAGACTAGTAGCAACGGGGTCGTTTTGAATAGCCTGTTTGCGACCAAATTCGAAGATCACGGATCGTGAGGCATTCCATCACAGATCGCCGATTGACGGGGGGACCGCTGGGCGCAAATCTACGGGCAACCCAAAACCAAGAGGCCCCAATGATCACCTGCTATCTCTCTTACCAAATCGACCCGACCCAAGTGGCGGCGTTTGAGGCCTATGGCAAAAGCTGGATTGCACTGGTCGAGAAATACGGTGGGCAGCATCACGGGTATTTCCTGCCACACGAAGGGCCGAATGATCTGGCGACGGCGGCGTTTTCGTTTGAAAGCCTTGCGGCCTATGAAGAGTACCGCGAAAAGATCAAAACCGACGCGGACTGCGTGGCTGCCTTTGAGTTCGCCGAGAAAACCGGCTGTATCAAACGCTATGATCGCTATTTCATGCGCCCAGTGTTTGAAGGCGACGCGGGTGCTGTCGCGGATTTCTAAATGAAAGAACCCCGAGAAAGATCCCGGGGTTTTCCACCTATCGATTGTCGAGTTGCGCATTGACCGATCGCAGACCCAAATGGGTGATGCGATAGGGTTGGCCGCGCGTCGATCTGATCAACCGACGTTTTTTGAGGCGATCAAAGGTGGCCAGGCTGCAATCTGTCAGCACATGACCGTCGCGGTTAAAGCATCTGACAGCATGTATTTTGCCGTTTGACAGCCGGTCATAGTGGATCGCTCCACCCTGCGCCAAAGCATGCAAAACACGCTGTTCGTGTTTTGAGATATTCACGGGATTGTCTCTTGAGTTTAGGTCAGCCGAAAATCCTCCCGGCATCGCGCGCGGAAGGCTTTGGGTTCAGGGCCCGCCTTTTGCGGACCTTAGAGCCGGGGCTCTTGGCTAGACATAAAATCTCCATCGCTCAGACGGTGAGCGTAAGGCTGATGTAAGAGAGCCGGAGGGGTTGCTCAACTCAGAAGGCGGCGAAAATCCAGAGCTGTGTCAATCCAGACGCAGGCTGAACAACCCGTAAATCAGCAGGACTGCGCTTGCGAAAGCGGCAAAGAGGAAAGGTGCTCGCAGGGCGGTTTCGCGGCTGGCCTCTTGTTCCACGAGCCACACGATCACACCGCCCGCAAGCGATCCCAATGGCATCGAGCCCCAGCCGAGAAAGCGGTAAATGCTATTCACGCGCCCCAGCAGCTCTGCTGGTATACGACGTTGCCGCCAGCTGACGGTGATCACATTCCAGACCATGGCCGCGAACATGATTGAGAACAGGGCCGCCGCCATGACGACGCCGTTCGGGCTGATGCCAACCACGCCATAGCCGATGCCCCAAGTCGCAAGGGCTAGATACAAACAGAGCTGCGCGCCCAAATTGCGGATTAGGAATGGCGCGCAAAGGCTGCCTCCGATGGCACCTGCTGCGGCGACCGAAAGGATGACACCATACTGCGCCGCGCTGAGGCCAAGCACGTCCTGGGCAAAAAGAACCTGCACCGTGATCGTCAGCATCGCCAGAAAATTGGCGCAGCCCAACACGATCGCTAGCCGCAGCAACACGCGATCTGAACGCATGAAGGCGATGCCTTCTTTCAGAGCTTTCATGAACCCGGTCTGCACGGGCTCTTTCGGGGCAAGCGAGATCATCCAGACCAGCCCTGCGGCCAAAACCAGAACTGCCAGATCAAGGCCAAAGGGCACGGCGATCCCTGTTGCGATCAAAAGCCCGGCCAAAGGCGGGCCGATGAACTGGCCTGTCAGTTGCTCGGCGCTCCAGAGCTGGCCGTTGGCGGCTTCAAGGTCTTTGGGGGCGACGATGTCGGGCAAGATGGTTTGGGCTGCGTTGTCGCGAAGGACTTCCGCCGATCCCAACAAAAGCGCGAGGCCTGCGAGCACCCAGATCGCGCCTGGGCCGGGATTGCTGAGGGCAAGGATCAGGATTGCACCCACGATGAAGGCACGTAACAGGTCCGCGCGGGCGATCAGTTTCCGCCGGTCGGTGCGGTCGGCGATAACGCCCGCAGGCAGGGAAAACAAAAGCCATGGGATGCGGCCCGCAGCGGCAACGGCGGCAATGGCGATGGGTTCTCGTGTCAAGAGTGTTGCGAGCCAAGGGAGCGCCAATGCGACGAGGCCGTCGCCGAGGTTTGTCAAAGCGCCAGCGGTGAACAGAAGGCGGTAGTTGCGATTGCGGACCAACAGTGGTGACGACATTTCAATACTCTTTACTAATTTTGTGACGGCCGGGGCCTAATCCGCCTCAAAACCCCATTCCCCTTCGCCCAAAACCGGCGCGGCCTTGTCAGTGGCCAATGTGCTTCGGGAAAACCTAAGCGGCGTGCGCAGCCCCGGCAATCCTTCGGGCGTGATCTTCATGCCGCGCGCCTTGGCCTGCGGGTCGTCCAAGGCCTCGGCAACCGAATTGATTGGACCGCCTGGGACGCCAGCCTCTTCTAAAGCTGTGATCAGAGACGATTTGGTCCATTGGCGTGTCAGGTCTGAAAGCAACGGCACAAGGATATCCCGGTTCTCCACTCGCGCAGGGTTTGTGGCGAACCGCTCATCCTCAGCCAGATCTTTTTGCCCCAAGACCTCAGCCAAAATCGCAAACTGGCGATCATTGCCGCAGGCGATCACCAGATGACCGTCGCTGGCCTCAAACACCTGATAGGGCACAATAGACGGATGCGCATTGCCCATTCGTTTGGGGCTCGCGCCGCCCAAAAGATGCGCCGAGGCTTGGTTCGCCAGAACCGCCAGCCCGGTATCAAAGAGCGACAGATCCACGTGCTGCCCCAACCCCGATACCACGCGTTCTTGCAAAGCGGCTTGAATTCCGATGACGCCATAAAGCCCTGTGAACACATCAATCCAAGCCACGCCCACTTTTTGCGGATCGCCATCGGGGTCTCCGGTCAGATCCATAATACCGGTCATGCCTTGCAAAAGGTAATCATACCCCGCCTGCTGCGCCCGTGGACCGGTTTGGCCGAAGCCCGTCAGAGACGCGTAGACCAGTCGCGGGTTGTCCGCCTTCAGGCTGTCATAGTCCAAACCGTATTTCGCGAGACCTCCGACTTTGAAGTTCTCGATCAAGACGTCAGCCTCGCCGATCAACGCCTTCAGCCGCGCCAGATCCTCGTCGTTTTTCAGATCGCAGGTGACAGAGGTCTTCCCCCGATTGGCCGCGTGAAAATAGCTGGCGACCCGTTCGTTGCCCCCAAGCGCATTGGGGCGGTCAAAGAACGGCGGGCCCCACTTTCGGGTGTCGTCGCCCTCGGGCGCTTCGACCTTGATGACCTCGGCGCCCAGGTCTGCCAGTGTCTGCCCAATCCACGGGCCTGCCAGAATGCGGGCAAGTTCGACGACCTTGAGGCCTTTGAGCGGGGCGTTGGACATGGGGGACTCCTGCTAGACGGGGTCAACCCTAAAGCCTTTCACGCGAGAGGAAAGAGGGGCAGAGGTGACAAGTCGCAATTCACCGCTATAGTCCCGCTGTGGGAGGGGACGCATTTGCGCACACGCATTGTCATATTGGCCTTTGTCGCCGTGCTGGCGGCGGCCATCGGGATCTTTTGGGCGTCCTTTGTCTATTTCGAGGGCGAGCAAAAGGCGCGGGCCAAGGGGCAGTTGTCGCTGTATCGCTCAACCATCGTGGCCGAGCTCGAGAAGTTCTCGCATTTGACCTATGTGCTGGCGCGCGATCCCTTTGTGATTGGCACCGCGAAAGGCGGCGATCGTGGGCTGCTGAACGCGCGGCTGGAACGCTTTGCCGATGAGGCGGGTGTCTTCGCAATCTATCTGATGGACCCGACGGGGCTGACGATTGCCGCGTCCAACCATGATCACGACGTGACCTATGTGGGCCAGAACTATGGGTTTAGACCCTATTTCCAAGAGGCCTTTGCAGGTACGCAAAGCCAATACTATGCGATTGGCGCGACGACGGGGCTGCCCGGGTATTTCATCGCCGATCCGGTGCGGGATCGAGCGGGTGACGTACTGGGCGTCATTGCGATCAAACTGCATCTGGATGCGTTGGAAGACAGCTGGCGCGAGGCCGGCGAGGATGTATTTCTGGCCGATGAGAACGGCGTGATCCTTTTGGCGTCTGATCCGTCGTGGCTTTATCAGTCCCTCGCAGATCTGACCCCCGCCGCTCGCGCCAAAATCGGCGAAACCCGGCAGTTCATGAATGAACCCCTGACCACTTTGGATTGGCGCGTCTTGGACGAGGACCGTGCGGTCCTCGCCGGCGATCAACTGCTGCACCTTGAAGCCAAAGACATTCCGAACGGCTGGCAGCTGCATTATTTCGCGGACTACTCCCCTGCCCTGACGCGCAGCCTGTTGGGCGCGGGGCTCTTCACGATCCTTGCCATTCTGGCGCTGAGTTTTACGCAGTTCCGCTATGGTCGCCGCATCGGCGCGGCTTTGCGGCGATCCGAGGCCGAAGAGGCGCAGTTGCGGCAGGCCAACGAACGACTGGCGGTGGAAATCGAAGAGCGTCGCACGGCGGAACGGCGACTGGAACGCACACAGGACGAGTTGGAACGCGCCGGGCGCCTGGCGGCTTTGGGTCAGCTTTCAGCCTCAGTGACCCATGAACTCGGCCAGCCTATTGCGGCCATGCGCAACCACCTCGCGGCGGCTGAAATGTCGGACGCAGGCCCAACCCGCGCCATGCCCAAGATCGAAGAACTGGTGGACCGCATGGAAGGCATCACGCGCCAGCTTAAGTTCTTTGCCCATACCGAGGGCGAGGGTTTCGCCGTGGTCGATCTGCGCGAAGCCCTGTCGGCGAGCCTGTCGCTGGTGGCCCCCAATATAGAGAGTGGCGAGGTCGACCTGCAGTTCGCGCCTCCGCCCGAGCCGGTGTTGATCTGGGGCAGCAAGCTGAGGATCGAGCAAGTCATGGTCAATCTTCTGCGCAATGCGGTTGACGCGATGGAGGGCGAGGACACTCGGCTTTTGACCGTCGAGATCGGCAGCAACGGACGGGCTTGGTTCACCATTCGGGACTCGGGACATGGGCTGGGGGACAGCACTCTGGCGACCTTGCAGGAACCCTTCGTGACCACACGCGAAAGCGGGCGTGGCATGGGGCTGGGCCTTGCGATTTCTTCTAATATTGTGGCGGAACATGACGGTCATCTGACGGCAGAAAATGCGCCCGATGGTGGGGCCATCTTTAAAGTAGACCTGCCGCTTTACGGCAGCATGGCCCAAGACGAGGCAACAGAATGAGCGACACGTCCGAGACCCCTAGCGTGCTGATCGCCGAAGACGACCGCTCGATGCGCACAAGCCTCATCGATCTGATGGAGGCCGCAGGCTGGCGGGTTGAGGCCGTTCCGCGGGCGGAAAAAGTCGCGGAACGTATGGTGGAATTTCAACCCGATGTGATCCTGTCTGACGTGCGGATGCCGGGCATGTCGGGGCTGGAGTTGCTGGCGAGCCTGAACCCTCAGATCTCTCCGCCCTTGGTGCTGATTTCGGCGCATGGGGACATTCCAATGGCGACGCAAGCCATCAAGGATGGGGCCTATGGGTTCATCGAAAAACCCTATGAGCCGCGCCGCCTGTTGAACATTCTGGCCCATGCCAGCGACCAACATAGGATGCGGCGCACAACGCAGCGCCTTAAGGATCGTTTGCTCAATCTGTCAGGCCTCGATCGCATCCTTTTAGGAGCCAGCGCGCGGACGCGGGGTTTGCGGGATGAGGTGTTGGATCTGGCAGAGATCGACGTACCGGTTTTGTTGCAAGGCGAAACCGGCACCGGCAAAGAACTGGTGGCCCGCGCTCTGCATGATCTGGGCAAACGCGCCGATGGGCCGTTTCTGGCGATCAACTGCGCAACGCTCAGCGCGGATACCTTTGAGGAAGACATGTTCGGTCGCGAAGGCGGCGCGCGCGGGCGACTTTTGTCGGCTGATGGTGGCACGCTTTTCTTGGATGAAATCGGAGCCTGCCCGATGCCGGTTCAGGCGGCGCTGTTGCGCGTGATCGAGGACGGAGAGGTCCGCCCCCTTGGCGCAGACACGCCTGTGCCGGTTAACTTCCGCGTGCTCTCGGCCACGAATGAAGACGCGGACACCGCAGTCGCTGAGGGCCGTTTGCGCAAAGATCTCTTGTTCCGCATCAACCGCGTTGTTTGTGCTTTGCCGACTCTTCGCGAGCGGCGCGACGACATCATGCTTTTGGTGACGCATTTCATGCAGGAATTCGCGCGGGTTTATGAAACGACGCCACCGGATGTGACACCCGAGGATCTGACCGCCTTGATGGCCCACGATTGGCCCGGCAACGTACGCGAACTGCGCAATGTGGCCGAGCGTCGGGTGCTCGCGGCGCGACGTGGCGCGGGGTCTATGGGTGCTGCGATCCAAGTCGATGGTCTGCCCGAAGACGTGCCGGTGACGCTCCGAGAGTCTGTGGCCGCCTATGAACGCGAGTTGATTTCCAAGGCGATCAAGGCCCATGAAGGCCGTATGGATGCGGTGGCCGAAGCGCTCGGGATCGGTCGCCGGACGCTGAACGAAAAGATCGTGAAGCTGGGCCTCGATAAGGATGCGTTGCTTTAGTCGAGGGCCAAGTCCAAGGCCGCGCGACAATGGATCAATGTGGTGTCAAACACTGGCACCTTGACGTTGCTTTCGTTCAATAAAAGCCCGACTTCAGTGCACCCAAGGATCAAACTATCTGCACCTTGCTCTGCAAGCCGTTCAGCGATCGCGACATACGCGGCCTCGCTTTCCGGGCGCAGAACGGCTTTGCAGAGCTCATTATAGATAATGTCATGAGTCTCTGCCCGATCCGAGTCATTGGGGATAATGGGCGTCAATCCCGCCGCTCGCAGCCGGTCTGTATAAAAACTCTGTTCCATCGTGAATTTTGTGGGCATCAGGCCGGGAGATGAAAGACCTTGAGCGGCAATGGCCTGCGCTGTCGCGTCCGCGATGTGCACAAATGGGATGGACACATCTGCCAGCATCTCGTCCGCCAATTTGTGCATTGTGTTTGTTGCAAGGATCAGAACCTCGGCCCCTGCATCCTGTAGTTTCAGCGCCTCCGTATTCAGGATCCGCCCGGCTGCCGCCCAGTCTCCTTGTGCCTGCAAGTCTGCAATGGGCGCAAAATCCAGTGAGCGGATCAGGAGTTCTGGTGAATGGAGCCCGCCCAGCTTTGCCTGAGTCAGGGCACAGAGCTCGCGATAATAGACCTGAGTAGAGGCTGCGGACATGCCACCAAGAATGCCAATCGTTTTCATCTATGTTCCCTCAGACTTCGGATCCCCTTGTCACACAGCTTGCGACAAAAGCCATGCCGTGTAGGAATGTATCCGGGAGCGAGACATGATCAATCTAAATGCCACGGCGACAGATATTTTGCGCGGGATCCGTGAGGGGCGCACCAAAGCGGCGGACCTTATGGCGGCGACGTTTGACCGGATTGAGGCCGCGAACCCAGGCGTAAATGCTCTGGTCTCAGTTTTGGATCGCGAAGACGCCCTTGAGCTGGCACATCAAGCAGATCAAACAGAGCCCGTCGGACCGCTGCATGGATTGCCCATCGCGGTCAAAGATCTCGCGAATGCGGCAGGGTTTGTGACGACGATGGGGTCGCCACTGTTTGCCTCGGCCAAAGCGGCGAAAACTGATGACATCATGGTGGCGCGCATGCGCGATGCCGGAGCGATCGTGATCGGCAAAACCAACACGCCGGAATTTGGCCTTGGCAGCCACACCACAAACCCGGTTTTCGGGCCCACGCGCAACCCGTGGGATGTGTCGAGCACCGCCGGAGGTTCTTCAGGCGGCGCAGCGGTTGCTTTGGCCACGGGCATGTTGGCCTTGGCGGATGGATCGGACATGATGGGATCCCTGCGCAATCCTGCGGGATGGACCGGCACATACGGGTTGCGCCCCAGTTTTGGGGCCGTCCCGTCCGAGCCCCATGCCGATAGTTTCCTGCCACAGCTTTCCACCAACGGCCCCATGGCGCGCAATCCAAAAGACCTTGCGCTCTTGCTCTCGGTTCAGGCCGGTCGGGACCCGCGTCAGCCCCATCACACGCCGCTTGATCAAGCAGGCCCGTCGCGCCCGTTGCGGATCGGTTGGCTTGCGGATTGGGAAGGCGCCTTCCCCATGGAGTCCGGCATCTTGGACGTCTGCTCTGACGCCATTGTCGCGCTGGACGCTTTGGGGCACGAGATCGTGCCTCTGTCGCCGGGCTTTGCCGCCGATGCGCTTTGGGACAGTTGGATCACTCTGAGGTCCTGGCAAGTCGCCACCAGTCTTGCCCCGCTTGAGGCTCTGCCCAATGGACGCGCGCACCTGAATCGCCAAGCGATCTGGGAGCTGGATCGTGGCAAGGCGATGTTGGCGCTGGAGGTCCACAAGGCCTCGGTCACGCGATCCCAATGGTTTGCGCAGGCCGCGCGTTTGTTTGAACAGGTGGATGTGCTGGCCCTGCCAACCGCGCAATGCTGGCCGTTTGATGTGGATATGGACTGGCCCAAAGAGATCGCGGGTCAGTCGATGGACACTTATCACCGCTGGATGGAGGTTGTGGTTCCCGCTAGTCTGATCGGTCTTCCGGCATTGGCTGTGCCTGCAGGTTTTGGGTCGCATGGGCTACCGATGGGGCTTCAGCTGATTGGTCCGCGTGGGTCTGACTTTCGCTTGTTGCAGATGGCAGAGGCCTATCACACAGCCGTCGATTGGACATCAAAACGCCCTGACGTTTAGGCATTTCGCAGATTTTTACGGAAATGAGCGCCTGAACTTCACCTGAGTGATATTTTGCATTGACAATGCGTATTATAATATGCATTTAGGATGTGTATATGAAAGGACCCACAAAATGGCACTCGCGGAACTGATTTTATGGCCCGGCACCAAAGTCTGTGAACACTACGGAATCGATCCTGACAGTGATGCAGGCCTCATTCGCTGGATGGTCAACACACTCGTCTATCTGGTGATCATGTTGGCTTTCGTATGGATCGTCGTGGTCTAAACCCACACTCACGTTGACCCGAGCATCCCCCAACTCACGGTCGTCCCTGGGGGGTCCTTTTTGAAATCGAAAGGGCCCCCATTTTTTCGCGGGATTTCATTCGAGCCAAAGGCCCATTTCTTTGAGCCTTGCATCCACAAAGCTCTTGTCGGGGTTCTTCACAAAAATTTTCAAAAGATCCCGTGCAGCAGTGAGCTCTGCGATTTTTGCGTCGATCTCTTTGACTTTATCGGCCAAAACCGAAGCCCTTTCTTCGCGTGAAACCGTGTCCGACAGGATTTGATTCAGCGGATCCACCAGTTCTTTCAAACTGAAGTGCAGACGTTTGGCGAGCGAGATAATCATCAGTCGCTCGAGCGTCGTGTCGTCATAATCGCGATAGGTCCGGCTGCCGGCCTGTATCGGCTTGGAATGCAGCAGGCCCAAAGACTCATAATGCCGGATTCCGTCTTTAGACAAGCCAGACTTCTTGGCGACTTCTCCGATCAACATGGGGCGGTCCTTGTGACAAAGCGCTTGACTGTAGGGATACTCCCACAGGGTAAAGCTACTGCAATTTCGGAGAATCACAAAAAGGAACTGTGAAATGCGCGCCTTGCTTTTATGTCTTGCTGTTGCCGCCCTGCCCCTGTCCGCCCAAGAGATTGCGCCGGTGAGCGGTGTCACGCTGGAGACCAACGCTGGCTCTGACATCGGATATGTTTTTGAGGCGTGGCTGAGCCCGCAACAAGAGGGCGGCGAGGAAGAGGACACGCCTGCCTTCATCCCGAGTATGTTCAAATCAACGGCGCCGTCCGTGGCGCGCAACGACCGTCCGTCTCGCGGCCATGGCACGCTGTCTTTCACCAAAGATTTCAGCAAAGCCTATGCCCATGTCGCGATTGAAGGCGTGAACCCCGAGGACATCGCGATGTTTCATATTCACTGCGGTCGTCCTGGTCAGCTAGGCCCCATCATCGTGGATTTTGGGTTGGAAAATGATCTGCCGAGCCTGTTTGACGACGGCGTTTTGTCTTTGGAAATCACAAACGAAGACATTGTGGCCACCAAAGACCACGGCCATGGCCTCGTGGCAGCCTTCACCGCCGGGTGCCCGATCACGCCTGCTGTGCCCTTGGACAAAGTGGTGACCGTTGCGGGCATGGCCCAGATCGCGTTTGAGCGAGAGCTCTATTTCAACCTGCACACCCATGGTCAGATGTTCTTTGGGGACATCCGTGGGCAGTTGCACCCGGTTGCCAAATAACGCCTCAGGGTGTCCTCTGCGGAAATCCGCATGGGCACCCTGCCCCGCCCGCGCAATTTTCCTCATACCGAAGTGTTAACGAATCCGGCACACTCCCGAGCATCACGCATGAAACGGGAGGAAACCATGCGCAATCTTCTGACAAAAACTACTGTTGCCGCCATTTCTCTGGCCTTCGCCACCGAGGCCATGGCGACCGAGTGGAATGTGTCCCTTTGGGGCAAACGCCGTGCTTTCACCGAGCACGTTGAGAAAATCGCCGAGCTCGTAAGCGAGAAAACCGGTGGCGAGTTCACCTTGAACCTGTCCTATGGCGGTCTGTCCAAGAACCGTGAAAACCTCGATGGTATCTCTATTGGCGCGTTTGAAATGGCGCAGTTCTGCGCGGGCTATCACCGTGACAAGAACCCGTCGATCACTGTTCTGGAACTGCCATTCCTCGGCGTGAGCAGCCTTGAGCAAGAGGTAGAGCTGTCTATGGCCGTCTACCAGCACCCTGCTGCCGTGGCCGACCTTGGCCGCTGGAACGCGACCCTGCTGATGCCATCCCCGCTGCCACAGTACAACATCGTCGGTGTGGGCGACGCGCCAAGCACTCTGGCTGACTTCGAAGGCCTGTCCGTGCGCGCAACCGGTGGTATTGGTGCTGCAATGAAGACCGTTGGCGCGGTTCCGACCTCTATGTCGGCGACCGAAGTGCGTCAGGCGATGGACAGTGGTGTTGTGAAAGCGGTCAGCTTTGCACCACACGCGCATATGTCCTTTGGCACCATCGAGAACGGCACATGGTGGACCACGAACCTGAACCCAGGCACCGTGAACTGCCCCGTTGTTGTAAACACCGACGCGCTGAACGATCTGTCTGACGCGCATCGCGACGCGCTCTTGGGCTCTGTTGATGAGGCGCTTGCGCATTACATCGACAACTACAACAACAAGACCATGGCCGCTTGGGGCCCAGCTCTGGACGAGCGTGGTATTGCCCGCGTAACCTTCTCGGATGCTGAAATCGCAGCCTTCAAAGAAGCCGCCGCAGCGCCAGCCGCAGCCGCTTGGCTGGAAAGCAACACCGCCGCAGGCCTGCCAGCACAAGAGCTTTATGATCTTGTGACCGGCATGATTGCGAACGGCAGCTAATCACTTTGACGAAACGGCCCCGGGGGTACCGCCTCCGGGGCCTTTTACTTGGGGGAGGAACCCATGGCGGGTGGATCTCTGGTGCTGTCGGACAACAGCACTTTGTCCAGGCTGGACGCATCTCTTTATCGGTTGGAACGGGTTTTCGCTTTAATGAGCGGGCTGGCGGTGTTTTCGCTGATGGTTCTGGCGGTGGTCTCGGTCAGTGGACGAAATTTTCTGGGGCAGCCTTTGCCCGGCTATGTGGATTGGATCGAACAGGCGATGCCGCTGATTGCCTTTATGGGCGTGGCCTATACGCAGCGCGATGGCGGCCATATTCGCATGGACATTCTGGTGGGTCGGTTGCGCGGCCGTGTTCTATGGATCGCAGAACTCATCACAACTTTGGCGATCTTGCTGCTGATGGTCCTGATGGTCTGGGGCACATGGGCACATTTTGAGCGCAGCTTTGACTTCGCAGCCCCGCTCTGGAGCCGTGACAGCTCGATGGACATCGCCCTGCCGATCTGGCCTGCGAAACTGCTCGCGCCGGTGGCGTTTTCCGTGCTGGTTCTTCGGCTGTGTCTGCAGGTCTGGGGCTATTGCCGGGCGATTGTGACGAATGCAGAAACACCGGTCGCCGTGCCTTTGATTGCAGATGCTGCGACACAGGCAGCGATGGAAGCCGACACTGTGTCTGGCCTCGAAGAAGACAAGGGGGCCTGATCAATGGAACCGATTGATATTGGATTGGTCGTCTCGGGCGGCTTGTTGGTTCTGGTCGTTCTGGGCATGCGCGTGGCCTTTGCTGCCGGTCTTGCAGGGATGGTCGGACTGATCTGGATTTTCTGGGCCAAGAAAGGCATGGATCCCGAAGACTTCGGCTGGGCTGTGACGGTTGCGGTGAAAACCGCAGGACAGGTCCCGCACTCGAAAGTCAGCTCTCAGGCGCTGAGTCTAATCCCTACGTTTATCCTGATCGGCTATTTGGCCTATTACGCAGGACTGACAAAAGCGCTATTTGAAGCAGCGAAGCGGTGGTTTGCATGGGTGCCAGGGGGGTTGGCGGTGTCCACCGTTTTTGCGACCGCAGGCTTTGCGGCTGTCTCTGGGGCGTCTGTTGCGACATCGGCGGTTTTCGCCCGGATCGCGATCCCAGAGATGTTGAAGATCGGCTACGACAAACGCTTTGCGGCGGGCGTTGTTGCGGCGGGGGGAACTCTCGCATCCTTGATTCCCCCCTCCGCCATTCTCGTGATCTATGCCATCATCGTGGAACAGGACGTTGGGAAGTTGCTGCTGGCTGGCTTTATTCCGGGCGCGTTTTCGGCGCTCGTCTATGGCTTGCTGATCATTGGCTTGGCGCTGGTCATCAAAGACTTCGGCCCGCGGGTCACAGGGTTCACCTGGCGCGAACGTTTCGCGTCCTTGCCGCCTGCCCTGCCGATTGTCTTTGTGGTCGTGACCATCATCTTCTTTGTCTACAACCCCTTCGGCGGAGACGCTTGGGGCACGCCAACAGAAGGTGGCGCGATCGGAGCCTTTGTGGTGTTCCTCATGGCGCTTTATCGCGGCATGCGCTGGCCGCAGCTGAAGGACGCTTTGCTTGAGACGGCTAAACTGTCGGTCATGATCTTCACGATCATTTGGGGCGTTCTGGTCTATGTACGCTTCCTTGGGTTTGCCGACCTGCCAGGAGCCTTTGCCGACTGGATCACCAGTCTGACTATGTCGCCGATGCTGATCCTGATCTGTATCCTGCTGGCCTATGCGGTCCTGGGGATGTTCATGGACGCCATAGGAATGCTCTTGCTGACCTTGCCTGTGGTTTATCCGGCGGTTATGGCGCTGAATGGCGGCGAGTTTGTGTCTGCTGCTGACAGCACCTTTGGTATGAGCGGGCCGATGTGCGCGATCTGGTTCGGGATCTTGGTGGTGAAAATGGCAGAGTTCTGCCTGATCACGCCGCCGATTGGTCTGAACTGTTTCGTGGTCGCCGGTGTGCGGGATGATCTGACCGTGCAGGATGTATTCAAGGGCGTGACTCCGTTCTTTATCGCAGACGGCGTGACGATTGCCTTGCTGGTGGCTTTCCCGGGTATTGTCTTGTGGCTGCCCAGCTTGGTCTAAAAAAATTGGGTTGAGGGGTTCTGCCCCTCGGCCTTCGGTCTCACCCCGGAGTTTTGGGGCAAGATGAAACGCAGAGCCTTGCGTGATTTTTCGACGTTCGTAGAGTGGTCGAAAAAGGAGACGCGGCCATGCGAATAGCTCAGAGTATTTCCGAAGTCGCGACATCTGGCCTGTGCATTGGCTGTGGTCTTTGCGAAGCCGTCACCGGCGGGCGGGTTCGTATGGAATTGGCGGAGGTCGGTGGCTTGCGTCCTGTGCCCGTCGATGGGTTCTCGGTCACGGAAGAGAAAGATATTCTATCCGCCTGCCCCGGCGCAATTGCGCGGCCTCGAGTTCAGACAGAGGCGCAATTTGATGACATCTGGGGTGCTTATTCTGACATGCGATATGCATGGGCGGCGGACGCTGATGTTCGCCATCGCGGCGCGACAGGTGGGGTTTTGACGGCGCTTGGCATGCATCTGTTGGACAGCGGCCAAGCCACTTTCATTTTGCATGTGCGCGCAAAGCCAGACCAACCGATGCGCACGGAATGGGTTATGAGCGAAACAGCCGACGAAGTTTTGGCTCATGCGGGGTCGCGCTATGGGCCTGCCGCGCCTTTGGCAGGTTTGAAAGTGGCGCTGGATCGCGGCGAACCTTTTGCGATCATTGCAAAGCCCTGCGACGTGGCCGCCGTGCATGCCTATGCGCAGGTGGATCCTCGAGTTGACGCGCTGTGCGTGGCGCGGATGGTCATGGTCTGCGGCGGACAATCTCGGATCGGAAAATCGCGGAAACTCTTGTCGGATTTCGGGGTGCGCGAGGACGAGCTGTCGCTGTTCCGCTATCGCGGTTTTGGCAATCCGGGGCTGACAACCGTGCAAACCAAAGACGGGCGGGAATTCACCACCTCATATAATGACCTTTGGGAAGATGAGGGCACCTGGGAGCTTGAGACCCGCTGCAAGCTCTGCCCCGATGCTTTGGGAGAAGCCGCTGATATTGCCGCCGCGGATGTCTGGCCCGGAGGTGGTCCGACTGGTGAGGATGAAGGGTTCAATGGGATCATTCTGCGTTCAGAGGCGGGTGAGGCCATTGTGAAAGCCGCCGTTGCGCAGGGCCATTTGGTGGTTGGTGATGCAATTACACCTGAGATGTTCAACGATTTCCAGCCGCATCAGGTTCGCAAGAAACACGCTGTGGAGGCGCGTTTGTCGGGGATGGAAGCGGCAGGCCTCCCTCGGATCAACACAGAGGGATTGCGACTGCAGGCCCTCGGCGAAAACCTGTCACCCGACGCACGGCAAGCGCAGTGCGATGGGGTGCGCCAGCGGGTGGAGGCTGGTCGCGTTAAGGAACCTTTGCCAAAACCTGTGGACTAGGTGACAGATCGCCGGACTCTGTTGCCAATCCGCCGCCCTTTCGGCGTCTTTACGGGGCAACCGCTTTTCTGACGGGATATTCCGGTGCACCCTCGCACCCAAACCATCAGGAGAGAGCCAGTGAAAGACGCACTGGATCGCAAGATCATTGCCGCGCTTCAGGCCAATGCGCGGCAATCTACCGCTAAGATTGCCGCCCAAGTTGGCGTTGCGCGCACCACGGTGCACGAGCGTATCGCTCGGATGGAGCGTGAGGGAACGATCAAGGGCTATACCGTTGTTTTGGGCGACAGCGATGCTCTGCCCATGGTGCAAGTGATCGTTATGCTGGCGGTCACGCAGCAGGACACGCCCAAGATCATTCGGCGTCTTGAGGATTATCCCGAAATCAAACTCTGCCTGTCTGTGAACGGCGAATTTGACCTGATGCTGTCCGTCGAAGCGCCTCGGATCGAAGACCTCGACGTTCTGGTCGATGAGCTGGGTTTGATCCCCGGCGTGAACCGTACGAAAACCCATGTGGTTTTCGGGCGCAGGATTGATCGTGACTGACGGATCGTCGAAATTTCCATCTATATGACGGTCAATCTGAACAGATCGTCAGTTTTCCCTCTCTGATATGACAGCGCTCTCTGCCACAATTTTCCTGGGGCATAACAGGAGAGCACGCCATGCGTTGGAATATTTGCATCGTCGGAGCCGGCAAGATCGGCCAAATGATTGCGCAGCTTTTGCAGCAGTCGGTGAACTATAGCGTGACCGTTGCGGATCAGGATCTCAGCGCGCTGGCTTTGATCCGAGCCGCAGGTATCGCCACCAAGCAAGTCGATGCCTCAGACGCCGATGCTTTGTCGACATCCTTGACCGGCTTTGACGCCGTCATCTCGGCCGCCCCTTTCTTTCTGACGCCGTCTATTGCCGCCGCCGCCAGCAAAGCAGGCGCGCATTACTTTGACCTCACGGAAGACGTCGCGGCTACTAACGCCGTCCGTGAAATGGCCAAAGACACGAAAACCGCCTTCATGCCGCAATGTGGTCTGGCCCCAGGCTTCGTCGGCATCGCGGGGGCTGCCCTGGCCGAGGAATTTGATACGCTCGAATGCCTGCACATGCGCGTCGGTGCCCTGCCGCTATTTCCGACCAACGCGCTTAAGTATAATCTGACCTGGTCCACCGATGGGCTGATCAACGAATACTGCAACCCGTGTGATGCCATCGCAAGTGGCGAGCTGGTCAAGACCGCGCCGCTCGAGAACTATGAGATCCTCAGCCACGACGGCGTGGACTATGAATGTTTCAACACTTCAGGCGGCCTTGGCACCTTGCCGGAAACCCTTTTGGGTCAGGTCCGGGACGTCAGCTATCGCACCATCCGCTATCCCGGCCATTGCGAGATATTGAAACTGCTGCTGCATGATCTTGGTCTGGAACGTCGTCGTGACCTGCTGAAAGAGATCTTTGAAACCGCCCTGCCCCGCACCAATCAGGACGTGGTTCTGGTGTTCTGCACTGCGAAGGGTTCTAAGAACGGCCAGCTTCGGGAAAAGAGCTACATCAACAAGAGCTTTTCACGCGAAATCGGCGGAGAGGTCTGGAGCGCCATTCAAGTGACCACAGCCGCAGGGGTGCTTGGGGTCGTGGACCTCATGCGTCAAGGAAAACTGCCACGCGCCGGCTTTGTACGGCAGGAACAGGTCAAACTTGCTGATTTCATGGGCACCGAGTTCGGTGGCCTCTACGCGGCAGGGGATGTGCTTGCCCAATATCGCGCCGCTTAGAAAATCGCGCTCTAGGTCCTGCCTAAAGCATAGGCGAAATGCCCAGACGTAAAGCAGTGTTTGACAAAAGTGATTCGACAGGCAAGGGTGAGGTTCCTTGTTAGCTCAGGGAGGCATTTGGCGCGTCAGGGATAGGAGGACGTCGCCGAAAGCATAGGGGTCGTGCTGGGATGCGCGGCCCCTGTTCGTTGAAAACTCCGGAAACCGGATGTAGGGGCCGCTAGGCGTCCATCGCCCCATCCCAATCATAAACCACGATCTCTTCGGTCTCGCGCGCGCCAAGCTTGCGATAAAGCGCGCGGGCTGGTGCATTGTCCCCTTCGGTAGCGAGCCAGATCCCCTTGCATCCCTGCTCTCGTGCCATGTCCAAAAGCCGCTGGGTCAGGGCGGCTCCGATGCCTTGATTGCGAAGCCCTTCATCCACGCCGACCTCGTTCACAAACAAGGCGGGTTGCTTGTCGGGATGCCGCAGAACCGTGCCAGAGGCCATACCAACCACTCGATCCGCGAGGGTTGCAAAGACCATCATATGTCCCGCATCGGCGATAAACCCCGCGCATTGATCCGGATCGACCGGATTATCAAAGACGTCAGCGCCCATCAGCATATGCGCTGTGTCTTGGTCAAGGATGTGAAAGCGCAGATCCTGCATATCGGCGGCTCCTTTTTTAATAATCCGTTACGGGTGTCCGGCGATCAGGGCGTCCAGAAACTCTGTCACCTTGGGCGACAGAAAACGTGCGTCAGGATAGACCGCATAGATCGGATAGCGCGGGACGATTTTGTAGTCGGTCAAAATCGGCATCAGGTCATCCCCCAGAAACGCCTTGGGAATAAAATTTGGGATCGCGATCAGGTGGCCACCGTGTTTGGCCATCTCGATCCTTGCGTTGAAGGCGTTGGACACAATGCGCGAAGGCACCCGCACCTCAACGGTTTCCCCATCCTTTTCAAAGGTCCAATATGTCCGTTGCGGCCCGCCCGAGTTCAAAAGCCAAGGCAGTTGCGCTGCGGCTTCGGGGGTCTTTGGCGCGCCCGAGGTGATTATGTCGCGATGGCCATAAAGTTGATATTCCAGCTCTGCAATCTTGCGCGAGATGTTCTGCGGGCTTGGCCCGGGCGAGCCCACGCGGATCGCGAGGTCAATGCCGTGGTCAACCAGATCGACAAAGGCATCTCCGAGCACCAGATCCACATCAATCTTGGGATTGCGCGCCACGAAATCCGCCACGATTGGTGGCAACACATATTGCCCGTGCTCCACCGTCGAGGCGATGCGGAGTTTGCCCTCAAGCGGCAGATCTCCGTCGAGTTTGTCAAACGCACTGGTCGCAGCTTCGACCAAACCGGCGCAATCCCTGTGGATCAACCGCCCGGCATCCGTCAGCGACAGGGCGCGGGTGGATCGGTTCAGCAGTTTCGCTCCGACAAAAGTTTCCAACTCGGAAATATGGCGACTGACCGAGGACTTCCCGACCCCCAAACGCTGCGCCGCGATGGTGAACGACCCGCTGTCCACCACCAGCGCAAACATCGCAAGATGGCGCAGATGGCTGAAATGTACAGCCCGGAAACGTCCGGTTGATTGTTGTTCTGAGAGCAACATGTGGTTCTACTTTGGCTATCTAGTTCCATTTTTGGCACGATATATCTTGGATTGCATCAACAAAGGAGATGCACCATGCAAGATTTCACCACCCTCCCGAAGGTCACCGTCACCCGCGACACCTCTGTTCCCGCCGCAGCGATCTGGAAAGTCCTGAGCGATTTGCCCGCTTTGGCGGACTGGGCGCCGGGCATCGATGCGGCAGACGTCACATCCGAGACCATCTCGGGTATCGGCGCGACCCGCGCTGTGACCACCGCGCAGTTTGGCGTCATCCTCCACGAGGTCACGCATTGGGTCGAAAACCAGCATTTCGCCTATGTGACAGCAGACTCAGGCCCGTTCTCGCGCACGTTCACAAGCTATGAGGTGTCTGAAAACGCCGTTTCGGTCACGCTGTCCTTTGAGGTCAAACCCGGCGCGATGGAGGTCGAACAGGCGCAGGCCGTGCTCAACAAAGGCCTCACCGCGACGCTTCAGGCGCTCGAGCTGCGAGCGCGAATGGCGATGGCTTAATACTTAACACTTTCGGCATCCTGCTCTGCCAGGGTGCCGATATACTTGGGCAGGTCGTCGTTCATCTCAAGCCAGGGCAGCTTGCTTTCATAGTTCACATGGAACTCGGGTTTGAAATCCGAGGGATCACCTAAGGTTCCCGCATAGAGCTGCATATCACCGGGGTAATGCGAGGCGACAAACGCCATCGGCGTCCCGCAATCCGCACAGAAATGCCGTTCCACCCCCGGAGAGCTGTTCAGAACCTTGGTCGCCTGCCCTGTCCAACGAAACCGGGACGCCGGCACGCCCAGCCACGCCACCACGGGGGCCGCGCAGTTGCGGCGGCAATCGTCACAGTGGCAATAACAGGACCAGGTCGGGTCTCCGTCAAATTCCCAGGATGTTTTTTTGCAGAAACAAATGCCGCGCGTCATAGAGGTCCTCCGTCTCTTTACCCTCGCCGCGCCGCGCCAATCTGACTTTGCCAAATGCGACATCCCGCAGACAGAGGCGTAAAGAAACCCTTCCCCAGATGCGCGCCCTGCCCTAACCTTGGGATCACCTTCATCGTTGCGAGTAATCTGTGACCACTCATTCTGACCTTATCGCGCGGATCGCGCAGCAAGATCGCACGGCGCTGGCCGAGCTTTATCGCGCTCTGGAAAAACCCGTTTACAGATTTATTCAGTCAAGATTGAACGATCCCTTCGAGTCATCCGACATACTTCATGACGTGTTCATCGAAGTCTGGCGCTCTGCCAGCCGGTTTGAAGGGAGATCGAAAGTGCAGACATGGATATTTGGCATCGCGTATCGCAAAGTCATCGACCGCCATCGCAAAGCCGGGCGTACAGATCTGACGGATGAAACCCCCGATCTGGTGGATGACAGCGCCAACCCCGAAGCCTGCCTCGCCGCAGGGCAAGAGGCCGAACATGTGCAGCATTGTCTGGGCACGCTCAGCGACGAACACCGCAGCGCGATCTCTTTGGCCTTCTGGCAGGACATGAGCTATCGCGAGATTGCCGAGGTTGCCAAGACCGCCGAAGGCACTATTAAAACGCGGATATTCCATGCCAAGAAACTCTTGATGCGTTGCCTGTCTGGCCGCTTGGAAGGAGTGGTGTCATGACCCTGCCCCGCGACGAGATCGAAGCGCTTTTGCCGTTTTATGTAAATGGCACGCTAGAGGGCGAAGAGCTGGCCGAGGTTGAGGCCGCTATCGACAACGACGCGGCCCTTGCTGCAGATGTGGCCACGCTGCGCGCCATTCGCACGACGATGCAAGAGGCCGACACAGGCTTTAGCCCCGGAGAGATGGGCCTCGCCCGTTTGATGCGGGATGTTGAAACCGAACCTGTGCAGCTGCAACGCGCTCCGCGTGGGCGGATCTGGCAAATTGCGGCGGCGGTCCTTTTAGCCGTGGTTATTGGGCAAGGCGCATTGATGCTAGGCCAATCGGGCTCGGGGCCGGGGTATGAACTGGCAGGCGGCGCTTCGGCCGATCTGGTTATAACCGTTGTGCCCAATGCGACAGAAGAACAGCTGAGGAATGCGCTTTTGGATGCCGGTGTGGAAATCACGGCTGGTCCATCGGCCCTTGGACTTTATGAGCTCGCCGTTCTGGACGGTGTTACACTGGAAGAAGCCATCGGCAGCCTCGCGGCCGCAACGGGCGTGATCGATACGGTGGAGCAGGCGGAGTAACATCGCGGAGGGGCTATGGCACTTAGACATCTACTCGTGATTGCCCTTGCGGCTTTGCTTGCAGGCCCCGCAGATCTTGCCGCGCAAGGGCGCGTGGCAACGCCGACACCCCGGGACGATGACGATCGCCCAAGCAGCCGCGTGCCCTCGGAGGTCGCGGTCTTTCGCAATGGCCGCGCGGAGTTTGTGGTCAGCGGGCCGCCGTCGACCTCTAACGCGGCTGTTGCTGCATTAACGGGCGCGGGTGCAGAGTTGATTTCCACGCGCAACCTGTTGTCGCTGAACAGGCGCGTGTTGATCTTTGATTTCCGCAATCGCCTGTCACTGGAGCGGGCGCAGGACATTTTGGACAATGCCGCTCCGACGCAGTTTCTGGATTATCATCACCTCTATCGCTACGCCCAAAGCAAGCCGCGCCTTTATGCGCCGACGCTGGTGGGGGTGCCGAGTGGCGGCTGTCGGATCTCTGGATCCCGACGCATTGGCGTGATCGACGGACCGGTGAACCCCGGCCACCCAGCCCTGAAGGGCGCGCGTGTCACGGTCGCGTCGACGCTTGATGGCAAGACAAAATCTGACAACACCAGCCACGGTACAGCAGTCGCCGCCTTGATCGTCGGAGAGGACGCCAGCGGCGCGCTCGCGGGCTTTGCTTCGGGCGCGCATCTCTATGCAGCAGGGGCCTTTGGCAAAGAAAAGGCAGGCATTCGCGCCGATGTGGACCGCATTGGGGCAAGCCTTAATTGGTTGCTCGCCAATAATGTAAAGATCATCAATATGTCCTTCGCCGGCCCCAGCAACCGCGCGTTCGAGGATATCTTGCGGCAAGCGCAACGCAAGGGCGCAGTCATGATTGCAGCGGCAGGCAATGATGGGCGCAAACTGGCGAAATACCCCTCGGCCTCGCCGTCTGTGATTGCCGTCACCGCGGTTGACGCCCGCATGCGCAAATACCGGCGCGCCAATTGGGGCAGCCATATCGAATTCGCCGCCCCCGGCGTGGATCTCTATGTCGCGGAACGCAGCGGAGGGGGCTATGCCACAGGCACCTCTTACGCCGCCCCCATCGTCACCGCCTTTGCAGCACGGCTCGGCGCGCGAACTGCCGACAGTTTGCGCAAATCCCTGCGCGCCTCCGCCGTAGATCTGGGCTCGCCAGGGCGGGATTCAGAGTTTGGCTGGGGCCTTATTCGCGGCAAAGGGTGCTAGGTTCACAAGAAAATGCGTTTTTAAATCGTTTATTTTCAGATATTTACAACTTTTCTCCAAAAAAATCGCATTTTCTTTGAACCATTCGCCGATCTCCCACGACCTATGACTGTAACGCGGTTGAGAGCCGCAGACACAGCAACATAGAAAATGGAGAAAGATCATGAAAACCACCTTCGCAGCACTGGCCACCGTCGCAACCCTGTCCACCGCAACTTTCGCACCTCTGCAAGCAAACGCCGCTATCGGCTCTTTGGGTGAATGCTACAACGCGGTCATCACATGGTGTAACGAAACCCACCCGAACCACGCTCAGGAATGTGCAGGCGGCGGCATGGATGAATGTGACGAAGTCTTCGCAAGCTCGATCCCGGGCATGAGCTTTGACAAAATCAAAGTGCGCCCAACCAAAGGCGGCCTGAAATGGAAGCTGATCGATACAAGCAAGCGCTTCAACGCTCAGAACGACGATGATGACGACGACGACAATTCTCGCCCATCCCGTTCCCGCTCTGTTGGTCGCTAAGACCAACAAACCCGACCTCCTCCCAACCAAGGGCCCTCGCGCAAGCGGGGGCTTTTGGCGTTCAAGGGGCTTAATGCGCTGGATTGCGGCTGGCTTGAATGTCCTGAATACGTTGCGGCCAGGTCGACCTTATATAGGCCAGCGTATCCCAGATCTCGTCCTCAGAAAGGGTCTCTGCAAACCCGGGCATGCCGCTTTTGAAATCTGTGATCCCGCGCGCCGCGAGCGTGCCTGCCCCGCCAAGCGCCGTATAGGTGAACAACAGTTGATTGTCATGATGCCAGGTGTGTCCCGTCCGGTCATGCGGCGGCGCAGGCAAGACACCGTTTTCATCCGGGTACTGCCAGTCGGGCTGTCCCTCCAAATTCGCGCCATGGCAGGCCGCGCAGTTGTCTTGATATAGCGTCTCTCCGCGCGAAATATCTCGCCCCTCAAGTTCATGATCGGCCTGCGCCGCAAAGGGGATGCTAAATGTGCAGACAGGGAACAAAACTGCAAAAGCTGAGGATCGGGATCGGTGGGTCATTTGCGATAGTCCGCATGACAGCTTTTACACGTGGCTCCAAGGTCTTTCATTGCAACGCCCAAATCCGCCTTAACGCTAATCGAGTTGGAAAGCTGCCGCGCGACCATTTCAAGTTCGTCTGCCTTGGCAGTGAAATCTTCGAAGTTCTCCCAGATTTCGGCGCGGGCTTCAGATTTAGGATCCGTCGCGGGATCTTGGAAAAGGGTGGTCGTTTCCACCGCGTGCGTTGCAATCGCAAGCGCTGCGTCGCGTGCAGAGGCTTGATCAAACGTTGTTTGCCCCTTCGCCATTGATCCAAGAGTTTTAACGTTCTCAGCAATTGCGCTCATGTTGTCCATGCGCGCTTTGACCGTCGGATTCTGGACACCTTGATGCGCTGCGACGGCTGTTGCGGCTAGGCAGGTGCACATAAAAATTACGCGTTTCATTGGCGTTCTCATTTCTAGTTTATTCCGTTTTCTCGTTGCACTTCGCGAATGTAGCTGACGACCATCGCGACATCTGCGCGTGTTAGCCCTTCTACTTTCGGCATGTTTCCAAAAGGCCAGTGATGCTGACGCACCCCGAGCGCAACGGCCCTTTGAAACGATTCATCCCCGTGGTGCGAGGGTTCGTAGATTTTGTGAATCAGCGGTGGCGCCACCCCGTCCTGTCCTTGCCCGTTTGGTCCGTGGCATGCCGCGCATTTTGCCTCAAATATTTTGGCGCCAACTTGCGCTTGGTCAGACAGAGCACTCGGCAGGGTGACAGACACCAGCGCGGTGGACTCTTCAGAGAACGCTTCCTGCGCTTGATCGGGTCGCCTTTCATTAAGGACGATCAAAAGGCCCGCAGCAACAACCAAACACCCGATCAACAAAACTCTTCGCATTGATTTCTCTCGCTTTTTTGCGAGGTTTAGTGCCTCCAGTAAGTGGAGGGTCAAGCAGAAACCAATGCGAATCGGTTCACAGAGCCGTTATCCGCCGCGCAAGCGTTGCATCAGGTAGATCTCTGATGTCTCGGTCAGCGGATGCGTCAGATCTGTCGCCATGATGCGACCATCGACGGAGACACTGACGTTGTCTTCAAGGTAGTCCTCCAGCGCAGGATAGGCTTTCCCGAGCGCATAGAGCATCTGTCCAATGGTCGCCGCCTCAACTTCGACGGATTCTGCGCCATCGGTCAGGGCGCGCAAGCCTGCCCAGAGGTGGACTGTGACACGCGGTTTCATGGCGCGCCTCCATGGTCGTAAGCACAAATTTTTTCAAAATGGACGGTGGTCTGCTCGGGCCCCAAATGCACGACACCCAAACGAGTCGCTTCGCGGGCGGGCGCGAATGTGGTCCAATCCCAGGGTGGGTGCTCGGGTGGCGCTTGGTAGAGTACCGATGGCAGGGTTGTGATCGTAACACCCTTGCGATGCGTGGTGGTTGGGCGATGCACGTGGCCGGCAAAGACGTTGCGCACAGATGGGTAGCGGTCGACGATCTGCCAAAAGGCCTCCGCGTTCGTAAGGTTATCCGGGTCGAGCATCGCAAGCCCCAGTTTCACCGGCTGATGGTGCATGAAGATCGACACGGGTGTTTCGCCAGCCGCCTCAAGCGCAGTTTCCAGCCAGCTCAGGCGTGCCTCACACAGAAGGCCCGAATCCTTGCCCTCATCCAGCGTATCGAGTGCAATCAGCACATGCCCGTCCAACGCCACCGCATATTGCACGAAATCGGGCATGGCGCCGTCGGGCAAGGGCAAATGTGCGCGCAACAGAGCATGGCTGTCGTGATTGCCGGTCAGGGGCAGCACTGGGACGCTGAGGCGGCTTAGAGCCGCTTTGAGCGCCGCGTAGGACGCATCAGAGGCGGTTTCGACCATATCCCCCGTCACAACACAACAAACCGCATCCGTATGGTGCGCGTTGATTAGATCAACCGCCGCCTCAAGCCGTACCCGAGGGTCATGGGATTGCACCAGCGCCTGCGCATCATAGTGGAGATCAGACAACCATATGAGTTTCTGCACGCGCTGGTCCTTTGGTTAGCCCTTTTGATCCTTCAAAGCCTTCAGGATCCGGGGCGGTGACATGGGCAATTCTTTCAGCCGCACACCAGCCGCATTCGAGACCGCGTTCGCAACCGCTGCCAAGGGCGGCACGATGCCGGTTTCCCCCACACCGCGCACGCCATAGGGGTGGCCCGGGTTCGGAACTTCTACGATCACGGTGTCGATCATGGGCAGATCGCTGGCCACAGGAATCCGGTAATCCAAGAAGATCGAGTTCTGCAGACGCCCGTCCTTACCATAGATATATTCCTCGTTCAGCGCCCAGCCGATGCCCTGCGCCGCGCCGCCTTGGAACTGACCTTCCACATAAGTCGGGTGGATCGCCTTGCCCGCATCCTGCACAACCGTATAGCGGATGATGCTGGTTTTGCCGGTTTCAGGATCAACCTCGGCATCGACGATATGCGTGCCAAAGGACACGCCCGCACCCTCGGGTGTCGCCTCAAAGTGGCCCGAGATCGGCCCCCCCGTGCGGCCCATCTTGCCGGTGATTTTGGTGATATGCATCGGCTCAAACTCGCCCGCATTTGGGCCAGAGGGCTTGGCATAGCCGTCTTCCCAAGTCACCGCCTCCGGATCAATGCCCCATTCCGCGGCGGCGCGGCCTTTGAGTTTCTCGACCGCATCCCGCGCGGCTTTGATGGTGGCCAGCCCTGAGGCATAGGTCACGCGCGAGCCGTGGCTCACGTCGTTGTATCCAAGCGTTGCTGTGTCGGCGATGGTCACGCGGATGTTCTCATAAGGGATGCCCAGCACCTCGGCGGCCATCAGCGCCATCGAGGCGCGTGACCCACCGATATCCGGCGTGCCGACAGAGATCTGCGCGGTGCCATCCTCAGACAGCGCCAGAGACACCGAGGTCTCGCCCCCATGGTTGAACCAGAAGCCCGACGCGATGCCCCGCCCCTGCCCTTCTTTCAGAGGGGCAGAATAATGAGGGTGCGCTTTCACGGCCTCAAGACAAGCCACCTGACCGATGGCGTCCCAAGTTGGACCGTATGAGGATTTCGTCCCATCCCGCGCCGCGTTTTTCAGGCGGACTTCGACCGGATCAAGACCCAGCTTGTTGCACATCTCGTCAATCACGCTTTCCACCGCAAAGGCTGCCATCGGCGCGCCCGGCGCGCGGTAGGCGGCTTGCTTGGGACGGTTGGCCATGACGTCATAGCCAATCTGTTTCACGTTCTCCAAACAATAGGGCGCGAAACCACACATGGCGGTCATATCCGCAGGCGCCCCGGGGAAGGCGCCGCCTTGCAGACGATAGACAGCCTGAGCCGCTGTGATCGTGCCGTCCTTGGTCATACCGATCTTGATGTCCATCGAGGCCGAGGCGGTAGGCCCCGTGGCGCGAAACACCTCAGAGCGGCTCATGACCATTTTCACAGGTCGATTGGCCTTGCGGCTCAGCGCCAAGGACACCGGTTCCATGAAAACAGTCGTTTTGCCACCAAAACCGCCACCAATTTCCGACGCCGTCACCCGCAGCTGGCTGGTTTCCAGACCCAGCACCGCCGCACAAACCTTTTGGAAATAGAAATGCCCCTGCGTGGTGCACCAAAGCTCGCCCTTGCCATCCGCGCCGAGCATGCCAAGGCAGGCATGGGGCTCGATATAGCCTTGGTGAGTGGCCTCGGTCTTGTAGGTGTCCTCCATGACCAGATCGGCCTGGGCAAAACCTGCGTCGACGTCGCCGTGACCGGACTCGTGATAGCGCACCACATTCGGGTGCAGACCCTCGGGCACAGATCTATCGGCCGAGCCCTCGCGGATCACAGGCGCATCCGCCGCCATGGCTTTGTCGACGTCGGTGACATGGGGCAGCACCTCATAGTCGACCTCAATCAGCTTCAACGCATCCTTGGCAATCAGCGCGGAGGTCGCGGCCACTGCCGCCACCGCATGGCCATCATAAAGCGCCTTTTCGCCTGCCATGACGTTTTCCAACACGTTCCACATCTCGCCGGCGAGGCCGGGTTTGTGTTGCACCGCATCCGGGAAATCGGCGCGGGTGACGACGGCTTTGACGCCCTCAAGCGCTTCGGCTTTGGAGGTATCGATGCCCTTGATCCGCGCATGGGCATGCGGGCTGCGCAGAATCGCGCCGTGCAGCATGCCCGGAGCCACCATATCCGCGCCGAACTTGGCACGACCCGTGACCTTGTCCAAACCATCCGGCCGCTTGGGGCGCGTGCCGACAAAGGTAAATCCGTCTTTCTTCAGATCGTCGTCCAGAGCCATCACGAGGCCTCCCGCATATCTGCTGCGGTGTCCATCACCGCTTTGATGATTTTGTCATAGCCGGTGCAGCGACAGAGGTTGCCCGCCAGCCAATAGCGCACTTCTTCCTCGGTCGGGTCCGGGTTTTTCTCTAGGAGGTTCTTGGCCGCCACCAGAATGCCCGGCGTGCAGATCCCACATTGCAGGGCCGCATAGTCGATGAACTTCTCTTGCAGCGGATGCAGCGTGTCGCCATCCGCGATGCCTTCGACCGTGGCGATAGATTTGCCATTGGCCTCAGCGCCCAGCATCAGGCAGGAACAGACCAGACGGCCATCGACCTCAACCGAACAGGCACCGCAGTCACCTGTACCGCAGCCCTCTTTGGCGCCGGTCAGTGCGAGCTTGTCGCGCAGGCAATCCAACAGCGTCTCGCGCGGATCACAGAGGAAATCTACAGGGTCTCCGTTGACGGTGGTAGAAACGTGGATCTTAGACATGTTTGGCCACCTTCTTGCCTTGGGCGCGATCATAGGCGCGTTGCGCGGTGCGGGCTGCCAGAACGCCCGCCACATCAGTACGGAATTCAATCGTGCCGCGTTTGTCGTCAATCGGGTTACACGCGGCGCTCGCCGCTTCCGCGAGGCGCGCTTTGGCCGCCTCATCCAGCGTCGAGCCGATCAGAGCCGCCGACCCATCAGGCACCGTCAAGGCCGTCGGAGCCACCGCCCCAAGCGCCACACGCGCCTCGGTGATGATGTCTCCGTCCAGACGCAGGCTGACGCCGACGCCCACAACCGCGATATCCATCTCGGTGCGTGGAATAAAGCGCTGATAGGCATCGCCTCCGTTTTCGCCGCGTGCCGGAATATTGACCGCGGCGATCAGCTCGCCTTTGGCCAAATTCGTGCGGCCTGGCCCCGCTGGAATATCCTCGACCGCAACCTCGCGCGTGCCATTTGGCCCCATGACCGTCACCGTCACGCCAGCCGCCATCATGCCCGGTACAGAATCCGCCGCCGGAGACCCGTTGCAGAGGTTGCCCACCAAGGTTGCACGGCCCTGAACCTGAGTGGAGCCAATCAGATCCATTCCTTCAACCAAACCCGGCCAAGCGGCACAAAGCCCCGCGTGTTCCGTCATCTCGGCGCCTGAAACTGCAATTCCCAATGTCCAGCTGCCATCCGCGTTCTGAACAATGTCATGAGTGCCCGGAATGTGTTTGATATCAATCAGATCATCCGGCGTGACCAGATCGGATCTCAGCTGAACCAGCACATCCGTGCCGCCTGCCAAAAACCGCGTGATCCCCTCGGCCTGAGCCGCAATGGCGATGGCATCGTCAAAGCTGGCTGGGGTGTGATAGCGCATAGTGCCTCCCTCGCATGCATGGGGGCAGAGCCCCCTTTGAGAAGGAGGTTAGCAGGCGCGTTTGGGGAGTCCAGTTTGAAACCGACTTTGTGAAGACGGTTTTGGGATTTAGGCGGTCGCAGACGAGAGCCAGGTCAGTGAGCCTTCGGTCGGGCCATCCGGGCGATATTCGGCACCGATCGGGCGGGTCCAGCCAAACGCGAGAAGTGTTGAAAACACCTTTAGATAGTTAAGTTCACCATGATCCGGTGCGCTACGGTCTGGGACTGAGGCGATCTGGATATGGCCAATCACCGGCAACAGCTTTTCAAGCCGCTCGACAACATCCCCCTCAGTGCGGGCCACATGATAGCAATCAAACATAAGCTTGAGGTTCGGCGCGGCAACGTCGTCGATCACTTCCATCGCCTGATCGGTGCGTCGCAGGAAGTACCCCGGCACATCGAAGGCATTCAGCGGCTCGATTAAAAGCATCCGATCCGTAAGCCCCGCCGCAAACTGCAAATTGCCTAGAAAGGTGTCGCGTGCTTCAGGCCCCTCAGCCACCCCTGCCATGATATGGATCGCCTGTGCGTCAATTGCCTCGGCATAACTCACTGCCTGCTCAATAGCGGCGCGGGCATCATCGATGCGTCCAGGGCAAGCGCTTAAACCAAAATGACCAGCGCCCCCTGTGATCGTATTGATCCCCAACATGGGCAACCCCGTTTCCGCCAAAGCGCCCGAGACCTCGGCCGGATCCGTGTCATAGGGCCAATGACATTCCACAGCCGCAAACCCCGCCGCCTTCGCGCGCCGGATCGCGTCGGGCAAGGGCAGGTCGTTCCACAGAAAGCCGAGATTGGCCGAGAATCGAAGTCGCGTCATTCCCGCAGTCTACTGCGCCGAGGTCTCCAGATAAGCCCCAATCCGCGCGACCTGATCCGCGTTCAGACGCAGACCCAGCTTGGTGCGCCGCCAGAGGAAATCCTCTGCTGTCGTCACCCATTCCTTGTCCTTCGCCCAATCGAGCTCCGCCGCCGTGATCCCTGCGCCGAAGTCTTCGCCCAGATCGGAGCGGCTCTGCGCGCCCGCAAGCACGTCAAACACCTCGGTGCCATAGGTGCGCAGCAAGCGTTGCACCTCTTTGGCGTCCAGGAACGGATAACGCTCGGAAATCTGCGCGGTCAGAGCCTCAACCCCATCGGTCGCAAAATCGCCGCCCGCAAGCGGTACGCCTGTCGTCCATTTGCCAGGCAACTCCGGAAAGAACGCCCCGATTTCCTCCATCGCGGATTCCGCCAGACGCCGATAGGTCGTGATCTTGCCGCCAAAGACATTCAGGATCGGCGCGCCGCCATCCCGGTTCACCCGCAACACATAATCCCGCGTTGCCGCCGTCGCGCTAGAGGCCCCGTCGTTATAAAGAGGCCGCACGCCGGAATAGGTCCAGACCACGTCCTCCGCCGTCAGTTCCTGCTTGAAATAGCCGTTGGCGAAGTCGATCAGATAGTCGCGTTCCTCGTCCGAGCAGGCGGGTTTTTCGTCAAAACTGCTGTGATCCGCGTCTGTCGTACCGATCAGCGTGTAGTCCTGCTCGTAGGGAATGGCGAAAATGATCCGCCCGTCGGTGCCCTGGAAGAAATAGCATTTGTCGTGGTCATAAAGCCGTTTGGTGACGATATGGCTGCCCCGCACCAGACGCACGTTTTCAGAGGAATTGATCCCCGCGATCCCCTGAATGACATCCATCACCCAAGGGCCGCCAGCATTGACCAGCATCTTGGCCCTAAAGGTCCCCTGCCCTTCGGTGGTGACCTCCCAAAGATCGCCGACCCGCCGCGCAGAGGTGACTTTGGTGCGGGTCATGATCTTGGCCCCGCGCGTTTCAGCGTCGCGTGCGTTCAAGACAACCAGACGGCTGTCCTGCACCCAGCAATCAGAATATTCATAGGCCTTGGCAAAACGATCCTCGATAGGGCCGCCTTCGGGAGCCGTGGTCAGGTCTACGGTCGAGGTCGCGGGCAGGATTTTGCGGCCGCCGAGGTTGTCATAGAGAAACAGCCCCAAGCGGATCAGCCAGGCCGGACGACGGCCCTTCATCCAAGGCATCACGGTGGTCAAAAGCTTGGACGTTGGCGTGGTTGAATCAAACCGCATGTCCTTGTGATAGGGCAACACAAAGCGCATCGGCCAAGAGATATGGGGCATCGCGCGCAAGAGCGTCTCACGTTCCTCCAACGCTTCTTTCACCAAGCGGAACTCGAAATACTCCAAATACCGCAGCCCGCCATGAAACAGCTTGGTGCTGGCCGAAGAGGTTGCCGAGGCGAGGTCATTCATCTCGGCCAAAGCCACTGACAGCCCGCGCCCCGCGGCGTCCCGCGCGATACCACAGCCGTTGATGCCGCCGCCAATGATGAAAAGATCGTAGGTTTTGTCAGACATGTTACGCGTCCAGAATGAGTAACTCGGTACCAGCCGCATCGGCAGCTTTGATGAAACTTTCGGGCGGGGTTTGATCCATAATCACCACATCCAGATCTGCGACATCGCAAATCCGATGCGGCGCGGAGCGGTCGAATTTGGTGTGATCCACCACAAGGATCTTGGTGCGCGCGTTCTTGAGGATCGCGCGGGCGACGGCGACTTCTCGGTCGTCAAAATCCAAAATCGCACCATCAGCATCCATCGAGGACGCACCGATCACCGCAAAATCCGCCTTGTAGTTGCCGATGAACTCCACCGCCTCGGCCCCCACAATCGCCCCATCGCTTTGGCGCACAGTGCCGCCTGCGATGATCATATTCGCAAGCCGGGCTTCGCGCAGGATGTGGACGATATTGATGTTGTTTGAAATCACCGTCAGCCCCTGATGCGCGGTCAAAGCCGCTGCCACCTGTTCCGTCGTGGTCCCGATGTTCAAAATAACCGAAGAGCGGTCCGCGATGAGGGCCGCCGCCTTCTGCCCAATCGCCGCTTTCACCTTGGTGTTCTGCGCACGACGGTCCTCATAAGCAAAGCTCGCAGCCGACACGAGCTGCCGCGCCCCGCCATGGGTCCGTGTTGCCAGACCTCGGTCGCAAATCTCGCCCAGATCGCGGCGGATGGTCTGGGTTGTCACGTCAAATCGAGCCGCCAAGTCGTCGACCTCCACCCGCGACTCGGTGCGGATCAGATCAAGGATCTCTTCTTGGCGATCAGAGAGGGACATTTATAGCGACTCGCATGCTTGAATGTTCGTTTCATGCGCGATTTAGTGCGAATGAACATTTTTGGCAAGTGGCAGGCGCTTTGACGCCGTGAAATTCTTGGAAAACATAGACAGATGGGCCCAAAGCACAGACCATATGTGCACCAGCACAGGAGCTCTCATGAAATCCCTACGCACCCCCGACGACCGCTTCACCGCCCTCCCCGACTACCCCTTCGCCCCAAACTATGCCCAAGTGCCTGACACCGAAGGCGGTCAGCTCCGCCTGCATTACGTCGACGAAGGGCCCGATTTCGCGAACCCCGTCCTGATGCTGCATGGCGAGCCGAGCTGGTCTTACCTCTATCGCCATATGATCCCGATCTTCGCCAAAGCAGGCCATCGCGCCCTCGCCCCGGACCTGATCGGCTTTGGCAAATCCGACAAACCGACGGAACGCTCTGACTACACCTATCAGCGCCATGTGATGTGGATGAACGACTGGCTTGCGCAGATGGATCTGCAAAACATCACGCTGGTCTGTCAGGACTGGGGCGGCCTCATCGGCTTGCGGCTTGTGGCCCTGAACCCCTCCCGTTTTGCGCGGATCGTTGTGGCCAACACAGCCCTGCCGACCGGAGACCACCCGATGGGCGAAGCCTTCCTAGGCTGGCGCGCATACTCTCAGGACGTCGAGCATTTCAACGCAGGCCGCATCGTCCACGGGGGCACCACCTCTAAGCTGACCGAAGCCGAGATCGCCGCCTATAACGCCCCCTACCCCGACGCCTCCTATCAAGCCGGCGCGCGGCAGCTCCCGATGCTGGTTCCCATAAGCCCCGACAACCCCGCCTCCGAGCCGAACCGGCAGGCCTGGGCCACGCTCATGGGCCTGAATATCCCGATCCTCACGCTCTTTGGAGCGGATGATAGAATCATGGCGGGGGTCGAGCGCGTGTTCCAGAAACTCTTGCCGGGCACGCAGGGTCAGGATCACGCGGTTTTGCCGGGTGCGGGCCATTTCCTGCAAGAAGACGTCGGCCCCGAGCTCGCGCAACGCACGTTGGATTTCATCGCCAAAGGCTGATTTCGCGCCCATTCGGTCGGTTTTGCACTGGCCTCCCCTGCCCTTGCGGGTCTAAAGCTGAGACCCACCCACGTTGTCACAGGGGCTGCCACCTAAATGGGCGATATTCTTCAGGGTCTTTACGAGGCGGGACGGCTGATCGTCACGCTGGATGCGGACCTGCTCGAAATCTCACTTCGGTCGCTCTACGTGACCCTGACGGCTGTGGCGATTGCTGCGCTGATCGGGTTACCCATGGGCGCGTGGCTGGCGGTGCGCAGGTTTCGCTATCGCCGGTCAGTCATTGCGCTTTTGAACGCGCTGATGGGTTTGCCGCCGGTGGTTGTCGGGCTGATCGTCTACCTTTTGCTCAGCAGATCCGGGCCTTTCGGCGTCTTCGGCCTGTTGTTCACGCCCACGGCCATGATCATTGCGCAGGTGATCATCATCACACCCTTGGTGGCCTCGATTGCCCATCAGGCGATCCGAGAGCTGTGGGCGGAGTACCATGACCTGCTGATTTCCCTGAACACCACGCGCGGCCAGCGCATGCGGACGCTGATCTGGGACGGTCGGCGGGCTTTGTTAACGGCCGCGCTCGCAGGCTTTGGCCGCGGTATTGGCGAAGTCGGGGCGATCATGATTGTGGGCGGCAATATTGACCATGTGACGCGGGTTCTGACCACTGCGATTGCTCTGGAAACCGGCAAGGGCGATTTCGCGCTGGCGCTTGGGTTAGGCTTTGTGCTGATCTTCCTTGCGATCATCGTCAACCTGCTGATCCATAGCCTCAGCCAGACCGAGGTGCGTGGGCGATGGTAGCAATATACCCCATTAACTTAGATGGCGTCGAGGTGCGCAGGTCCGGCAAATGCCTGCTGGGCCCGCTGGACCTGACCCTTGCGCCTGAGGGCTTTACCATCGTCATGGGCCCCAATGGCGCGGGCAAATCCACCTTGCTTAAGACATTGCACGGGATGGAGCGCGTCAGAGGCGGCACCCGCACCTGGGCCGTGCCTGAAACCGAGGCGCTGAAACGGCAGGCTTTCGTCTTTCAGACCCCGGTCGTGATGCGCCGCACTGTTCTGGACAACGTCGCCTATCCTCTGACCCTGCGAGGCCTATCAAAACGCGAGGCACAGGCGGCCGCGCAAGGCTGGCTCTCTGTGGTGGGCCTCAGCAAAGCGGCCGCGCAGCGGGCGTCGGATCTTTCCGGTGGGGAACGTCAGAAGATGGCTCTGGCGCGGGCGCTGATCACAGAGCCTGAGGTTCTGTTGCTTGATGAGCCCTGCGCCAATCTGGACGGTCAGGCCACCCGCGAGATCGAAAGCCTTTTGCTGGACGCCCATAAGAACGGCATGCGGATCGTGATGGCGACCCATGACCACGGGCAGGCGCGCAGGCTGGCGAGTGAGGTTTTGTTCCTGCACAAGGGCAAGCTTTTGGAACAGACCCCTGCCCCGCAGTTTTTTGAGACCCCCCAAACACCTGAGGCCAAAGCCTTTATTGCCGGAGATATTGTTGCATGAAATGGACAGCCCTCGCCCTGTCGCTGACGCTTGGTTGCTCGGTACAAGCCGATGAGATGACGCTGGCCGTGACCACCTCATTTCACAATTCTGGGTTGAGTGACGTTCTCTTGCCAGAGATCAAAGACGATCTGGATCTAGAGGTTCATTTGCTGGTTGTCGGCACGGGGCAAGCGCTGCGCCTTGGGGCCTCTGGCGACGTGGATGCGATCCTTGTGCATAGCAAATCCGCCGAGGAGGACTTTGTCGCAAGCCCCGCAGGCACCCATCGCACAGAGATCATGTACAATGATTTTGTGATCGTCGGACCGAGCGAAGATCCCGCTGGTTTAACGGGCGTTGCACAGGCCGCCGAGGCGTTGACAGCGATCCAAGCCGCGGGCGCGCTCTATGTGTCGCGTGGCGATGACAGCGGCACGCATAAGAAAGAGCGCGCGCTTTGGGCAGCGGCGGATCTGGACCCTGACGCATTTGATCCGGCCTGGTATCGCGAGGTGGGCGCGGGCATGGGAGCGAGCCTCAATACGGCGTCGGCGATGAACGCCTATATCCTGACCGACCGGGCAAGCTGGCTGAAGTTCGGCAACAAAGGAGACCTCGCGATCCTGTTTGAAGGCGATCCGGTGTTGTTTAATCAGTACGCTTACCTGCCTGTGAATGTCGCAACCTTTCCTCATGTGAACGCGGAGGCTGCGGCGCAGCTTGAGGGCTGGCTGACTTCGGACTCCGCCCGCGACTTGATCGATGGCTACACTTTGGAGGGTGAGACTCTCTTCACCTTCAACGCCAAATGAGCACGCAGATCCCCAAGGTCGGCGCCATTGCCGTTGTCCTACGCAACGGAGAATTCCTGATGGCGCAACGGGGCAAAGACCCGGGACGCGGGCTTTGGGGCTTTCCCGGTGGCCACGTGGAATTTGGCGAAACAGCTCAGGCCGCGGCGGTGCGAGAATTGCGAGAGGAAACCACGGTTGAAGCCGCGGCCTTGGAGTATCTGACTTGCGTGGATGTGGTCGGGCAGGGGCATCACTATCTGATTGCCGCCGTGCTTTGTGCCTATCAGAGCGGTGAACCGACGGCGATGGATGACGCGGCCGACGCCCGTTGGATGTCGCTTAAGGAGCTAAAGTCGGGGAAATACCCGCTAAGCCCCGATGTCCTGCGCGTCGCTGAATTGGCCGTTGAGCGTGCAAACCAGCGCGGTTGACAGCTGTCAACTGGCGCGGTTTAGTGCCCACATTAGACTCTGGTTTAGGCTCTAATTCCTCAATTTAGACCCTGATCGCCGACTTTTCGATCTGGCCAAAATCGGGCGCAACTTTTGCGAGTCAGCCCTGTGGAAAAAACCCTTGCCAGAATCTCCTGCCCAAAAGATAATTACGCAAAATACTGTTTAAAACGGGTTTAACCGTAACAAACGGCAGAAGCTGATAATAACGACCCCGACTTGAGGCAACCTAAAACAAGACCGGGCCAAAATACAGAGGGCAGAATGAACTCGGGCCAAGAACGCATTGATGTATTGGTGGGAGACCACGCCGCGCGCTTGTCAGAACGTCTGCAAGCGCATCGTGAGCAGTTGTTTCCCCCTAACGCTCGGAAACAATTGAGAAAATTCACTTCTGGTGAAGCTGCGGAGCTGCTAGGCGTTAAGGATGCCTACCTGCGGAAACTGCATTTGGAAGGCCGCGGCCCAGAACCAGAGATCCGCGCCGGCGGGCGTCGGTATTATTCGCCTGAGGATGTGCAAAATCTGCGTGAACTCCTTGAAATTGGGGCGAAAATTCCGGGCACCTACCTGCCTGGACGCCGCGAAGGCGACCATCTGCAGGTGATCACCGTGATCAACTTCAAGGGCGGATCGGGTAAAACCACCACCTCGGCCCACCTCGCGCAGAAGATGGCGCTGGATGGGTATCGCGTTTTGGCCATTGATCTGGACCCTCAAGCGAGCTTCAGCGCCCTGCATGGATTCCAACCGGAATTTGACCTCTTGGACGGCGGAACCCTCTATGATGCGATCCGATATGAGGACCCAGTTCCCGTCGAGAGCATTATACAAAACACATATTTCACCAACCTCGATATCATCCCTGGCAACCTGGACCTTATGGAATTCGAACATGAGACCCCTCGGGCCATTTCGGAACGCACCGGTAACCTTTTCTTTACCAGGGTTGGCGACGTCTTAGGTCAGATCGAGGCAGATTATGACGTTGTGGTCATGGACTGCCCTCCTCAACTGGGGTTCCTGACCATGAGCGCATTAAGTGCCGCCACTGCCGTTCTTGTGACCGTCCATCCGCAAATGCTGGATGTGATGTCCATGTGCCAGTTCCTCTTGATGACATCTAACCTTTTGGGGGTTGTGGCCGAGGCTGGCGGAGACATGTCGTATGACTGGATGCGCTATGTGGTGACGCGATACGAGCCCGGTGATGGGCCGCAGAACCAGATGGTGAGCTTCATGCGCTCGATGTTTGGCGATCACGTGTTGAACCATCCGGTGTTGAAATCCACCGCGATCTCGGATGCGGGGATCACCAAGCAGACCCTCTACGAGGTCGAGAAATCTCAGTTCACACGCAGCACCTATGACCGCGCGATGGAAAGCCTGAACGCGGTGAATGGCGAGATCGAAGCGCTGGTGCAGCAAGCATGGGGGCGTAGCTGATGGCACGGAAGAACCTGTTGCAAGGTCTGATGGATGAGGCCAAGGGCGACGCGCCCGCGCCAGCGAAGACAACGGCGACGCCGAAATATACCAAGGGGGCGATTGGGGCGGTGTCTCAGTCGATCCAAGAGTTGAAAGCGCGCTCGGTGATCGAGGTCGATCCTCGGATGGTGGATGCTGCCGGTGTTGCGGACCGGTTGGAAGAGGATGACGCGGATCATGCCGCCCTCGTGGAGTCGATCCGCGAGTATGGTCAGCAAGTGCCGGTGCTTCTGCGCCCGAACCCGAATTATCCGGAACGCTATCAGGTCGTCTATGGCCGCCGCCGTCTGCGCGCGATCAAAGAGCTGGGGCTGCAGGTCAAAGCGCTGATCCGCGATCTGGACGACCGCGCGTTGATCCTTGCCCAAGGCCAAGAGAACACCGCCCGCAAGGACCTGACCTTCATCGAACGCGCGAATTTCGCCCGTCAGATGCGGGACGGTGGCTATGACCGCAAAGTCATCGGCGACGCGCTGCATGTGGACAAGACCGTGATCTCTCGGATGTTGTCGGTGGCGGATGTGATCCCTGTGGCTTTGATCGAGGCCATCGGCCCTGCCCCCTCTGTGGGTCGAGATCGCTGGCTCGCGCTGAAAGACGCGATGGATCGCACCAGCGTTGCGGCTGAGGACGCGATTGGCCTGATCGACGCCGAAATGTCCTCGGACCACCGCTTCAAAGCGCTGCTTGAATCGCTTGAAGCCCGGATGAGGAAACCGAAGACGGCCCCCAAGATCGAAGCCGCCACGGTCAAGGACGAGAGCGGCGCAGAGCTTGCCACCGCGAAATGGGCTGGCGGCAAAATGACGATGACGTTGAAAGCAGACGGCGGCTTTGATCGCTGGCTAGCGGACAACCTGACGGAGATTCACCAGAGCTGGAAAAATCAGACTGGAGAATAGGGCAGGGGACCCCCTTGCCCCTTTGGATGAGCAACGAGCAGAACGGAGGCACGACCAAGACGGAGAAAAATTAAAGCCCCTCGGAAAGTAATCGCTGAGGATCAATCCCAAGAGGCCCTAATTCGTGTTTTAGCACCTCCGAATCTAGTGCCCCGCGTTGACAGCTGTCAACAGGCGTCGGACTCCGACGGGCAAAAAATCTTTGTCTCGTGAAAATTTATGGAAGCTTTGACAATGACGCCTTTCGGGCGGCAGCCGGTGACGGCTGGCCTGATGAAACAGGTCGCCCAGATGCGCGAGGATCGCCCCCTACCCCTCGTGAACAAATGGGAGGTTCTGCGAAACCTGACGACGGCCGCGCAGGACTTTGGCCTGAACCGGTCTGCCCTTGTGGTACTGCAAGCCCTGTTAAGTTTTCACAAATCGGCAGAGCTGGGCACAGACGGCCTTGTGGTCTTCCCATCCAACCGAACGCTCGCCACCCGCGCCCATGGCATGCCCGAAAGCACGCTGCGTCGAAATCTGGCTCTCCTCGTGAAAGCCGGACTGATTGCGCGCCACGACAGCCCGAACGGCAAACGCTATGCAGTGCGTCGCGGCAAAGACATCACCCGCGCCTTTGGGTTCGATCTAACCCCTCTGGTACAAAACGCAGACCGGATCGCGATGGCCGCGCAAGACGCGCATCACCGCGCCGAAGAGATCCATGCTCTGCGCGAAAAAGCCATGCTGCTGAAACGCGACGCCTGGAAGCTTTTGGAATTTGCCAAGCTCAACGGCATTGAAGGTCCGTGGGAGGCCCTGGAGGCCGCCCTCAACGCCTCTCAAGCCCAATTGCGCCGCAAGCTCGGGGTCGACCAGCTAAATGCTCTCTGTGAGGCCCTCAGCGCCTCTGTGGATGAATTGACGGATATCCTGACACCGACACCCCCAAAACCAGAAGAAACGAGCGCCTGTGACGATCAAAATGAGCGGCACATACAGAATTCAAATAAAAATAAATTAGAATCTGAAATCGCAGAGAAAACAGCGCAGGATGAAAAACCTGCGGCCCCAACCAACGTCCCGATTGGGGTGATCAAGCAAGCCTGCCCAGATATCTTGCCATATGCCATCGAAGGGCTGGCGCATAACCACGATCTGGTCGAAACCGCGCATCGATTGCACGGGATGATGGGAATCACCTCAGAGGTCTGGCAGCGTGCCATGCGGATCATGGGCGCGGATCAGGCGGCTTTAACGCTGGCCTGTATGCTGCAAAAGATCGATACGATCCGAAACCCAGGCGGCTATCTGCGCCATCTGACGAAACGCGCCGAAAGCGGAGAGTTCCACGTCTGGCCCATGCTGCGTGCCTTGCTGCCGGATACCGGCCATAGGGCAGGGGAGGCTGCTTGAAGCCCTGCGGTTGACAGCTGTCAACTTGGGTCTCGTCAACTCTTGTGACGGATCGTGATAAATCCCTCTTGCGTCGGCGGAAAGCTTTGATTAAACGACGCTCCAGTGCCCCTATAGCTCAGCTGGTAGAGCAACTGATTTGTAATCAGTGGGTCCGCGGTTCGAGTCCGTGTGGGGGCACCATTTTTCCTTATATATCAAAGGTTTTGGCGCAAATCACGCGGCGAGAAATCGCGTGTTCTAAGGCGCGGCCGCCAGAACCTCGACTTCGACCTTGAACTCTGGGCGGGTGAATCCCGAGACAATCAAGAGTGTGGAACTGGGCAAACGCTCGACATCTGCCTTGAATTGATCTCGGGCCTGCATATATCCCGCCATATGAGCGCGGTCGGTGACATAGGCTGAGATATGCGCCACGTCTCCCGGGGTCATACCCGCCTCTTTCAGAATGGCGCGGATGTTTTCAAAACAGATCACGGCCTGATCAAACGCATCTTCTGGAATGTCATCCTCAGCCGTTATCCCGAGCTGGCCAGAGGTCTGAACGATCCGCCAGCCCGCAGGAATTTCGACCCCATGCGCATAACGGGCAAAGGGAGGGCGGATGTTGGACGGAACCAGGCTTTTCATATCGTTTAGGCCTCTTTGAAATTTCCTCTTGCCCCTTTGCTGCGTTTTTGTCAGCCTTGGCGCATCTCTGGCACGGATGCTTCCAAAGGGCCACGCAATATCTTTTTCGTCAAGGAGGACGATATGAAGACGCGTGACCACGTGCCGGATCTCCGGATTTATTTTGCTGCCAGCTTTCGGGCCGCCCCATGAGTGTGCAGGGCTATTGGGCTGACCTGAAGGCCCCGGATTTTGCGGACCTGCCAGAGGATCTGGTGGCGGTCCTGCCGATTGGTGCGACCGAGCAACATGGGCCGCATCTGCCGGTCTCTGTCGACACGGATCTGATCACAGGGGTGGCTTCGCGGATGCTAACCGCGCTTAACCCTGCGCAGAACGTTCTGGTGCTGCCAGCCCTCACTGTGACCAAATCCGGCGAGCATGACCGCTTTCCCGGCACGCTCAGCCTGACGGCGGACACTCTGATGGCGGTGTTGCGCGATATTGGCGCGTCGCTGGCACGCGCAGGGGTGCGGCGGCTCGTGCTGTTTAACGGGCACGGCGGCAATACGGCGGTTCTTGAGATCATCGCGCGGGATCTGCGCATCGCGCATGATATGATTGTGGTGCACGCCTCGTGGTTTGGCTTTGCGGACTATGAGGGCGTGATTGATCAGGCATCCCTCGCACATGACATCCACGCGGGCGACAGTGAGACATCTCCGATGCTCGCGCTAAAACCGCATCTGGTGGACATGCGCAAAGCACAGGACTTCCGCCCTGCGATGGAGGGTTGGGCGGAGAGTCATCCGCAGATCGGTCTGGCGGGCCAGCCCGCGCGGCCAGGCTGGATCATCGGGGATCTGTCTGACAGCGGCGCCTGTGGGAACGCGGCTGCGGCGACGGCGGAAAAAGGGCAGGCGTTGCTGGACAGTGCGGGCAAGGGCTTTGCCGACTTCCTCGCGAATTTTGCCCGTTTCGATCATCGCAAGGCCCAAGATGACTGAGGCTCTGAGTTTCGCCAACGCGCTCTTGCCGAAAAGCCTGTTGCGCGATCCTGACCGGCTGGGCGGCCAGTCCGTCGGCGATTGCCTGAACGGAGACCTCACGGTCCGAAACGGGCGGATCATCGGGCTGACCGAGCCCACACAGACGCATCCACCCCGCTTGGTGATGCCGCCTCTGGCAGAATGTCACGTCCACTTGGACAAGTGTTTCACTTTCTCTCGCCTGTCCTACCAAGGCGGCGACCTGAGTGCCGCGATTGAGGCACAGGCGCTGGATCGGGCTGGATGGACCGCAGGGGATATCCGCCAACGTTCGACACGTGCGGTGGGCAACCTTTTGGCCTCTGGCTGCCGCAGGCTGCGAACCCACGTCGATTGGTCCTATGGCCCGGATGCAGCCACGCCGCCCCTGGCATGGCACGTTTTGGCCGAGGTTGCCGAGGCGTTTCGCGGCCAAGCCGAGATTCAGCTCGCGCCTTTGGTATCGATTGAGGATCTGGCCGACCGGGCAGCAGCCGACGCCATTGCGCGGGTCTGTGCTGCCTCTTCCAAGGTTCTCGGGGCGTTTGTGTTTGGGCAAGCCGAGCAGGCGCAGGGGATTGAGAATGCCTTTGCTGTGGCGAAGGACCATGATCTGGCTCTGGATTTCCACGTGGATGAAACCCTGGACGCCAGCTTTCACGGGCTAGAATTGATCGCCGATGCTGCTTTGACATTTCGGCTGGATCGGCCGGTTCTCTGCGGGCATGCCTGCAACCTCGCCACCAAACCCGAAGCAGATCGCGCGCGCATCATCGACAAGCTGGCGCGGGCTGGGATCACGATTGCGGTTTTGCCAACGACCAACCTCTATTTGCAGGGGCGGGGAGATCCTATGGGGCGCGGCATGGCCCCCGTGCGGGCCTTGCAAGCCGGCGGTGTGCCGGTTGTGGTCGGTACAGACAATGTCGAGGATGCGTTCTTTCCTCTGGGGCGGTTTGATCCGCGCTCGGCGCTGGACCTTGCCGTGTCTGTCGCGCATCTGGATCCGCCGTTTGGGAGTTATCTTCCAATGATAACAACAACTTCAGAGCAAGCGATGGGATTTAGCCCAAGCTGGATCGATCAGACGGACGTCAAGGATCTGCTGATCTATGACGTGGCTTCTGTTGCGAATTTCATCACATCACACACCACACCCGCGCCTTTGCGCGATGCCCTCAAAGGAGCTAAGACATGAGTTCCATATCTGGAAAAACGACGATTGACTGGGCCGCCTTCGCCCAAAGGCTCGCGCCTGTTGAAGTGATTGACGAGCCTGTCCTGATCAAGAAACGCTCTCGCGATTTCTTTTGGTACAGCCCGATCCTGAATGACCAGCTCAAGCGGTGCTTTGGAGATCTGGTGGCGCTTCCGAAGACCACCCAAGAGCTGGCACACTGCCTGAGCGAAGCCTTTGCCGCCGAGGTGCCGGTTGTCATTCGTGGCGGCGGCACTGGGAACTACGGGCAGGCGGTTCCGGTTGAGGGCGGGTTGATCCTCGATATGACCAGAATGTCCGAAATCCTAGAGATCGGAGAGGGCTTTGTGCGCGTGCAGGCGGGCGCTTTGATGAAGGACATCAACGAGGCCCTTTTGGCGACGGGGCAGGAAATGGCCATGTTCCCCTCTACCAAGGACATCGCCACCATTGGCGGATTTGTGGCGGGGGGGTCCGTCGGGATCGGGTCGCTGGCGACGGGCGCTTTGCGCGAAGCGGGGAACCTGATGGCTCTGTCGGCGATGAGCGTCGAGGCCAGCCCCCAAGAACGCGTGTTTACTGGGACTGACGTGATGAAGATCCACCATGCCTGGGGGCTGAACGGCGTCATCACCGAAGTCACGCTTCGTACTGTGCCAACCCGCGATTGGATCGCCGCTATGGTAACATTCGAGGATTATGAGACCGCCTACGCGACAGCCTACGCTTTGGCGACAACAGACCATATCGCACCCAAGCTTGTCAGCGTCGTCGATGCGCGGATCGTGGATTACTTCCCACGCCTGAAAGGTCATGTGCGGGCGGGCAAAGAGTTAGTCGTCAGCTATGTGCCGCGTGAAGATCTGGCCACCTTCACCCAGATGGCCGAAGCAGGCGGAGGCGTGGTCGACCTTGCCATGGACGACACCGAGCGCGAGTCCAAGTCGATCCCGCATGCCTTTGAGTTCTGCTACAACCACACCACGCTTCAGGTGCTGAAATCAGATCGCAGCGCGACCTATCAGCAAATCGGCGTGCCTGTGGCCAGCGATGCCGCGGCGATTGCGCGGTTGCGGCAGGACCTTGGCGAAGAGGTCTGGACGCATCACGAGTTCTATCGCCTGAACGGAGAGGTCGTGTCGATCGACCTGCCGATCATATGGTATTCGACGCCCGAGCGTCTGGCGGAGCTGAATGCGCTTTATGAACGCCACGGCTTTGCGGTCTATGACGCCCATAGTAATCTTGTGGAACGGGGCGGCTTGCATAGCGCGGACTACAGCCATCTGGCGTGGAAGAAACGCATGGATCCAAAGGGGCTTTTGAACAGCGCCAAGTCCGTGGCCTGGCCCATCGTCAAAGACCTCAGCCCCGAAGAGATCGAAGCCAAATCCGTGGAGGCCTCAGAATGACCCAGTTTCAAACCAAACCACTGACGCCGTCTTTCGGTGTAGAAGTCTCGGGAATCGCGCTTAAGGACGTGGTGTCTTCGGGGCATTTCGGCGATCTGCGTGCCTTGTTTGAGGAACATTCCGCTCTGTTGTTCCGGCGGCAGGATTTCGATGATGCGGCGCATATGGAACTGGCTCTGGCCTTTGGGCCGATTGAGGATCGCAAGGCGGACGAGCGCAAGAAAGGCGAGGTCTTTGAGATCCCCAAAGTCACCAATGTCGCCTCGGACAGTTCCCTGAAGGGGGACGACGGGATGCATAAGCTGCATCTGGAATCAAACTTTCTCTGGCATTCTGACAGCACCTTCATGCCGACCCCGGCGCTGACAAATATTCTGACCGCACGGGTGGTGACAACTGAGGGAGGCGCGACCGAGCTGGCCTCGACCCGTGCAGCTTGGGCCGCGATGCCGCAAGATCTGAAGTCGCGCATTCAGGACCGTGGGATCTGGCATCATTATTCCGTATCACGCGCCAAAATCTCGCCAGAGCTGGCCAAACACCCGATGTTTCACAAATGGCCTGCAACCCATTGGAAGTCCGTCTGGACCAATCCGGTGAATGGGCAAGAGTCGCTCTATATCGCGTCGCACGCCTATAAAGTGGATGGCCTGAGCGACGCAGAATCTGTGGCACTGTTGGACGAGCTGATGGAATTTTGCACCCAACCCGCCTTCACATATTCCCATAGCTGGGACGTAGGCGACGTTCTGATCTGGGACCAGCGCGCCGTGCTGCATCGGGGCACGCCCTGGCCTTATGAGCAGCCACGCACCCTGTCCAGCATCTGTTGTTCCATGACCGACAGCGATGGCGTGACAGACATGCGCCTTTCAAGCGACGGGGGTGAGCTGTGATCGACTTTGCGACGTTTCTGACCCTCTGTCAGGCGCTGGCTGTGAGCTTTCTGGCGGCTTGGCTGACGATTGGAGTTTACGAGAACATCCGCCATCCGGACATCAACCGCGTGTTCACAAGCGAGGTGTTGGATCTGGCGCGCCTTCGAGAGGTCTATCCCGAGGTCTATGCGGACGTCCAGCATAGACGGATTGCGAACAAGCGGGTGCAGCACGGGTTGTTTTACCTGATTGTCAGCGCGGAACTCTTGGCGACGGTTCTGCTCTGGACCGGTGCGATCAGCTTGTTTCTGGGTACAGAAACGGCGCCTGTTTTTGCGCTCTTGGGTGTTATGAGCTTCACGACGATCTGGGCGGGGTTCCTGATTGCGGGCAATTGGTTTTGCTATTGGTTCTGCCATGAGGGCGCGCAGAACACGCATTACCAGATGCTGCTGTGGGGACTGGCGACGCTGATTTTTCTGGTCGTGGGGCAGGGGGCTTAGGCCCCAAAATAAAAAGGGCGCCGGAAACATCCGACGCCCTTCTTTTGTCGCGTGGTGTGGTCTTAGAAATCGAAGGTATATTTCGCGGATACAGACTGTTGTGTCGTGTCGCCAAAGAAAGTGGTCGCCATGCCCAGCGACAGCAGGCCTCCGTTCGCCATATCCTGATCGAGGCCGAAGCTGACTTTGGCGTAGGTATCGCTGACCGAGGTCGCGCCACCAGTGAGGCCAGAGCCAAGCACGCTCAGCTGGAAGCCGCCTGCATTCGAGGATTCCGTGCGAACCGCTTCGACGGAGGCAGTGAATACGCCATCAGGCTGTGGCACACGGTATTCTGCACCGAGGCTATATTGGTGGAAGTTCACGGTCTGCGCGCCAACGGTTGCATTGGCCAGAGAGCCTGTCTCTGTGTAGCCATCCACCTTTTGCTGACCGACAAGGGCCTTGCCAAAGCCTGTCAGAACGCCTTCGCCGCCAACATCAAATTCCCGGCTGGCCGAGAAGCTCGCTGTCGCGAAATCGCCGCCGAAACTTGCAAGCGCATCGGGGCTGCCGCCCACGGTCCGCGCCGAGTCTGTCTGGATTGCGCCATAGCTGAGACCGAACCCAAGATCCATGCCGCCCAACGTCGCCAGATAAGTCGCGCTCAGCGCCGCGCCGCGTGCGTCCAGAGCCGTGCTGCCGTCGCGCCCGTTATAGTCAATGACGCTCAGCCCAAGGCCAAAGCGGTTGCCGCTTTGCGATGTCATCATCGAGCCACCTTGAATGAGGCCCATATTCACATCCGTTGAAGCGCTTTTGAAGGTCGACAGAGACGCGCCCGCATAGCCTTGAATACGCTGCGCCGAAGCGGTCAGGTCCAAGCGTGTGGTTTCGCCGGTGGACAGCTCTGCCAGTTCCGCGGCCAGAGTATCTCCGATCGCGCCCGCCAGTTGGGTCGTGCTAGTGCCGCTGGAGAAATCTGTGGTGTTGACGGCCGCATAAGTCGGCGCGGCGGTGCCTTCGGCGGTCGTCACCCAGATCCAATTCGCGTTGCTTGTGGCCGTCGCGAACCCACCGCCGGTTGATGGATCGATATTGGCATCTTCAAACCGATAGACAGCGGCCTCGCCGACATGGGTCATGTTGACCGTGTGATCTGCCACGCGGATCGTTCCGTCGATATTTGCGCTGCTTTCAAGGTTCAGCGTGCCAGAGCCGGTGCCGAGGTGAATGCCATAATTCGTGCCATTGCCGCTGACGAGGATGTCTCCGGTGACGTTGAGCGTGCCTGTGTGGTCTTGCACACGAATGCCAATCGCTTCGACGGTGCTTCCTGCTGTGCCACCATTGGCCGAGACAGTAATATTACCGTTTGAGTTCATGGTGCCGCCGATGCGGTTTATATCCATACCATAGGCATATGCCGATGAGTTTGCTGTTGCGGAGACCGAAATGTCGCCGGAGTTGGTCATTGTGCCGTCCAAAAACAGAACGCTCAGACCTTCTGCAGAGCCAGAATAGGTGACTGCATCTGCTTTGACGGTGATGATGCCAGAGGTTTCGACGACCCCTGTGGACGTAATGCTGCGCACGTAGAGCCCCAGCGCACTTGCGGTGGAAGACCCGGCTTTGACGTCAAGGCTGATGTTGCCGGAGTTCGTCGCTGTGCCGCCGATGTCAGAAAGATAGAGGCCTTCGGCTCCAGCCGTACCACCTGCATGGGCTTTGACCGTGATATTGCCGGAATTGCTGAACGTGCCGCCCTGTGCCACATCGCCCGCTCCAATACCGGTGCCACTCGCTGAGTCCGACGTCGACGTCGCATTAATCGAGATGTTGCCTGTGTTGACAAAGCTGGCCCCTGTTTCAACGCCCCGCAAGTAAAGCCCGCTGGCGCTCACTTCGGAGGTGACGGCACTCACGGAAATCGTGATGTTGCCCGAGTTTTCACCGCTTGCGCCCGTGCGCATAAAGCCGAGGCTCAGGCCCGTAGCATCGGCGCTGCCAGACTGTGCGGATGCACTGAGAGTGATGTCGCCTGAGTTTTTGAATGTCCCGAGCGTATCGGCCACGTAGATACCGTAGGAAGACACGTCGGCCAGGCCTTGGCCTGCGAAGGACAATGTGATGTTGCCTGTGTTGCTAAAGCTCGCGCCCGATTCAACGGCTTGGAAACTGATACCGCTAGGGGTAGCCACACTGGTTCCGCCGAAGTACATTCCCGAACCGCCCAGGTTTCCTTGGCAAAGCCTTGGTGAAGGGGCAGTACAGGTCGCGCTGGTTGGGTTTTTCGTGGTGCCGGTGATCGTAATGTCGCCTGTGTTTGTAAAGTTTGAACTGTCCTGCAAAGTGCGACCTGAAACACCAGTTGCCCAACCGCTCGTGTCGCCTGTCAATGTGATCAGAAGGTTCCCGGTATTCGTGACCTTTGACGTGCCGTGGACGTGGTCGATCTGTAAACCGTAGCCGAAGCCTCCAGCACTTCCACCCGCGTAGACCGTGATGTCGCCCGTGTTTTCAACGGATGCATTGGCGCTGGTCCGGCCGATTTCGCCCAAACGAATGCCATAGGCAGATGCAGATGAATAGGTTCCACCCGCGCCGACCTGGATCGTGCCGGTGTTTTTGAAGGTGCCGTCCGTGTCGCCCGCTCTGATGCCATAGCCTGTCGCCGTGCTTCCCAAAGCGCCAACAATAATGTCCCCAGAGTTGGTCACGGAAGCTCCGCCCGCGATGCTGCCCAGACGCATACCGTAGGCGTTTGCGGAAGAGGACGCCAAGCCGACGGCGATGATGTTCCCGGAATTCGACAGCTGGCCGCTGAGGGTTCCAGTTGCCCGAATACCGTAGGCGTTTGCGGACGACCCCGAGGCCGCCACTGCGATGTTGCCTGAATTGGTAAGGCTACCTGTAGCGCCTATCGTTGATGCGTAAATACCTGTGGCAGAAGCAAAGCTCGCAAGGGCTCCGACGATGATTTCGCCACTGTTTTGGACAGTACCATTAACGGTTGTGAAGCCGAGGCCAGTGGCGTCGGCGCTGCTTGAGGCAGAGGCTCCGACAGCGATTGAGCCAGAGTTGTTGACGGTACCGCCGGCGTTAACCGTATTCGCATAGATGCCCGAAGCCGTCGCGCTGAGTGTGCTGGAGCTAAGAATGCTAAGAGAACCTGAATTGGTCAGAGACCCCGAGACGTTTGCGGCGCGCAGGCCTGCGGCATAGGCGGAGCTGCTGGCCGAATGGGAAACGTCCATTGTGATCGTGCCGGTGTTGGTGAGCGTGCCTTTCACGTCTCCCTGAACGTCGACGCCGATGGCTGTACCAGTGGCCGACATGGAAAGATCGCCATTGACTGTCGCAGTGCCTGAAAGGTCTTGCTGAAAATCAATGGCGGCCCCGTTTCCTACGCCCGTCAAATTGCCGTCCACCGTGAGTGTCTTAGTATAGTCGGCAACATTGATATCGATGATGGCGGTGGAAACCGGGTTGTCTGTGATCGGATTATTGGCGGCGATGGTAATGTCGACATCGCCAAACGGGGCTGCGATGCCCGGTGAGGACAGTGCAATGATCGATACAGACCCAAGCATCAAAGCCGGTGCAATACTTGCGACCTTGCCTTTCCACTTTGTAACGCGCCCGCCGGAATGCCGATGTTGGTTATTATTCATTTGTTGTCGTTCCTCAAAAGCCTGGGCGCGTGTCTTCGAGCCGCTAGGTATCCGCTAGAACCCTGCCTAAGGGTGCGAGAGGGGAATTCAATTACTCGTTTCGCGTGAAACGGCAATTTAGGCCGAAAGTTTATGAGTTAATTCAAATGTTTATAGGCGGAATTTGGGCGCCATAGGGCGCAGGATCTGGAGCTTGACCGTGGAAAATGCCAGATTGCGGGCCATGACTTTAAGGCAGCCGAGGCGACCCATGACCACCCCCACAACCTCCAAACAGCTTTCCCTACAGGATGCGGTTGCGCTTTCGGTTCAGAACTTTCAGCGTGGGGAGTTCAATGCCGTTGTCTACCTGAGTGATCAGATCTTGGCGAAACTGCCTGCCCATGCGGTGGCGCTTCAGCTCAAGGGGCTGGCGGCCTATCGTTTGGGGCAGACCGAGGTCGCGCTGGCGTCCCTTAGAGAGGCCGTCAAAGCGGCCCCCAAGGATGCTGAAATCTGTGCCAATGCGGTCGAGACGTTCCGCCAAGCGGGCGAGACGGAGGAGGCGATCCAGATCGGGGAAGCAGGCCTCGCGCAGGGGTCTCCTACTGTCACTTTGATCGCGAACCTTGGCATTGCCCATTACGACGCGGGTGACTTGGATCGCGCGAAAGAGTTGCATCACACAGCCTTGGAACATGCGCCGCGCCATCTGGCGTCTCTGAACAATCTGGGCAGTATCGCGCGGGACGAAAAAGACCCAGACACCGCCGTCAGCTACTACCGCCGCGCGCTGGAAGTTCAGCCGGAGAATGCAGAGACGCTCGCGAACCTGGCGACGCTTTATATCGAGATCGACAATCTGGCCGAGGCGCAGTCTACGCTGGCCAGCTTGTTTTCGGTGGATCCCAACCACGCGGAAGGCCTGCGCTGTCAGGGGCGCATTCATCTGGCGCGCAGCGAATTGGATGCCGCTGAACGCGCGTTTCAGCGTGCGATCCAGCAGAGCCCGGAGGAGCTGCGGAATTACACCGGCATGTCTCAGGTGATGGTCGAAAAGAACCAGCCAGAGCTGGCGCGGCGGATGGCGGCCAAGGCGTTGGAGTGCGACGGGACGTCGGACCTTGCGCTGCACCAGATGGGGGTTGCCGTGAGCAAGCTCGGCAGCTCTCAGGAGACCGCGGCCTGGTATCACAAAGCCCTGGAGCAGACGCCTGATTTCACGCCGTCTTTGCAAGGTCTCGCGCAGCTTGCGCTAGAGGATGGCGAGAGTGAAACCGCGCGGACCTATTTTGAAAGGGCATTGGAGATTGAACCGGAGGATACCTCGGCACTTGTCGGCCTAAGCCGCGTGTCCAAGATCAAGAGTGAGGACGATGCGGTCTTTCAGGCGCTGGAAGCGGTGTTGCCAGAGGCCTCAGAGATGTCCGTTCAAAGGCAAGTGGCGTACCGCTTTGCCATGGGGGACATCTATGACGGGCTGAAACGCTACGACGAGGCCTTCACGCAATATGCCGAAGCGGCCCGACTGAAACGCGGCACGATCAGCTATGACGCCGATGCCTATGATCGCAAAGTCGATGAAATTATCGCAACCTTTACGCCCGCGTTCATCGACAGCCTGCGCGCCTATGCCAATCCAAGCCTGCGGCCGATGTTCGTGCTGGGCATGCCGCGCTCTGGCACGACGATGACGGAAACCATTCTGGCCAGCCATTCCACCGTCAGCGGGGCTGGAGAACTTGGCGACCTGCAGCATCTCTTTGGGATGGAAGGGCAGGGCGGGTTTCCCGCCAACCTGCGCACTATGACGCCTGCTCAGATCGCAGAGCGGCTGACGGCCTATCTGCAAAAGCTGGCCACGGTTGATCCGGACAGCGCACATGTCACCGACAAGATGCCCGCCAATTTTCACATGCTGGGTGTCATTCATGCTCTGTTTCCGAATGCCAAGGTCATTCACACACGCCGCAGCGCGATGGACATCTGCCTGTCCTGTTTCACGCGCCATTTCGATCGTAGCCAATTGCAAAGCTATGATCTGGTCGAACAGGGGCGCTTTTTCCTTGGGTATCAACGCCTGATGGCGCATTGGGAAAAGGTTTTGCCCGAGGGCGCTTACCTGACTGTGGATTATGAATCCATGGTTGCAGATCCCGAGGTCAATATCCGCGCCATGCTCGCGCATTGTGATCTGCCATGGGAAGAGGCCTGCCTGAATTTCCACCAGACCAAGCGTCGGGTGAAAACCGCGAGCATCACGCAGGTGCGGCAGCCGATCTATCGCAGCTCGGTCGAGAAATGGCGGCGCTACGAGGCCTATCTTGGCCCGCTGATGGATGTGCTGGGCATAGAAGCGTCGCAATAGGGTTGCTTAGAGCGCGGTGATCGCTTTTGAATAAGCGCGCAATTGGAGGGGA
>NZ_JBBGAZ010000013.1:0-81860 GCF_037478305.1 Cognatishimia coralii | reverse complement strand
TCTGAAACCGCGCCCGAAGCGCATCCGGCAATGGTGCTGGCATGATCCATCCTCCCAAACAAGAGGAATCACAAATCAAGCCTCAAGGGAATCCCAAATGATTCAATCTTTCGGTCGGACGCTTTAATCATGCGGCTTGCTCGCTAAGTCGACCGTAGAAGCTGCGCTCGAGATGCAACTCCCCTGCCCCGGCTTTTTGGACGATGCCCCGCAGATATCCGCCCGGAGACGCCACTTCGCCAGCGCAATGCTTGTCGAAGGTCAGAACCAACGCCGCCGTGGCGATTTGAGGCCCAAGCCGGTCCTGTGCGAGGTTCCAGGCATGCTCTGAAACGCCGATCATCGGCCTCAATTGCCCTGCAACCCGATGCAGATCACCCCAATCCTTAAGGTAACCGCCCATATTGCGCGCCCAGGACGCGAATTCAGGACAAGCCTGCATCACCGTTGGCAAATCAAGCGCTGCACCGCGTTTCTTGCGCGTTTCGGCAACCCAATCTTCCAACTCCCTATCCACCCGCTCTTCCGGTGGCGCATTGGGCACCACGCCCGCCGCTTGCTCAGTTTCTGAGCGATTACAGGTTACAGGATTAAGTTGAGTTGTAATTAGTATGTGAGGTTCAGAATTGACCTCCCTGGGGTCCATTTCTTGAGTCTTTTCACTGGCTTGCTCGGTGGTTTCAACCGTGTTCTCCACAACCTCACCGACACGAACTGCCTTGAAATAGGCCGCCTCGACGCGCTCCTGAAGCTCCCTGAACCATGCCAGGAGCCGCTCGAGCGTCTCAGAGGCTGTGTTCCGGCGCGGAAGGCGGTCCAGAAGATCCTCGAACAAGCCGGAAAGATGCTCCCAGGGCCCTCTCAACGCCGCGTGAGACGCCGCTTCGATCCGGGCGCGGATCATACGGCGTGCAACCGTAATCTGGCGCTTCAGGCGCTGACAGAGCTCACGCTCGGCCTGCAGCTCGGCCTGCAGGTGCTCGAATTCCTCGACACGGGCCGACAGCGGCGACAGATCGAAGCCATAAGCCTCGATGATGCGCCCGTCAGCGTCCCTGTGGCCCCACCGCTTGCCATTGGAGCTATCCTTGAAGGAAATCACCCCGATCTCGGCCAATCGGCGCGCATGGCGCTTGAGCGCGGACAGCGAGAAACCTGTCTGCTCCATCAAATAGGCGTTCGACGCCCAGACGATCGGGCGCTGCCCCTCTTCCCAGTCCTGGGCTTGTGTGAAGGCTCCAAGCGTGTCGAGAAGCAGCATGTCGCCAGCCTTGAGACCGATATGGGCACCAACCCGTTTAACCGCCACGAAGGCCGTTGATTTAGGAATAGATCTCTGTTCGCCGGCTCTCGCATGCTGCTCTGCAATGCTGAGTCCCGGCGTCGGCTTGCGCCAACCACTCTGTGTCATGCCTGTATTTCACCTCCTTGGTTTGCGGAGGCAAAAGATTCCCGTTCGCCAAAACGACGTTCTTTCGTTGACAGTGATTCGCGGGAGCGGTATCCAGTAGGTGTCTAATCTAATCGGATAAGCTCTCGGGCCGGATCGGCTTGGGGGCTTTTCTTTTGCCTCAGGTCATGATGATGAACTCTCCTCGGTCTGAGTGAGAAACTCCGCGTAAAGGCCATCAAGCTTCCCGGCGAGGTAATCCCCGAATGCCGCGGAATCCTTTGATGTGAGCGAAATGTTGTATGCTTTTCCGCTACGCCCGATCACCCCCTTGATTCGGCCTTCACCGGCTGTCCAAGTTCGCTTGGCTGGGGCAGTTTTCGCACTACGTCGTTTAGGTCCCCTGCCCGCCTCGGCGATTTTGCTATGCAGAATTTCGAATTTTGTATCGCTGTCCAGCTGATCAAACCCGTCTGTGCCAAGAATGCGGTCTGCAATCCCATGATTGGTTTTGACCGCCATCAGCTTTTTGAAATCCTCCCAACGATCTCGCCCAATTTGCTTGGCTGGACCAATCGCATCGATGACATGCCCAGGTACGGTCTGAGCAACTGAGAGCATCCGGGACAAAAGCGTTCCGTCAATCGTGAGCGCTTTCTGGATGACATGTTTGTCTTGTCCGTGGTCCAGGAGGTTCTTGGCAAAAAGCGACTTCTCAATAAACGATAGGTCAGCCCTCGCCGTGTTTTCTTGCCCTTGCGCCAGCACGTGTGCTTCATCGTCCATGTCTTTGACGACGGCGCGCACAAGACGACCGAGAGCACGTGCCACGCGCACACGGCGATGTCCGAACACGACCATGTAGCGGTCAGCGTGATCGGGATGGGGGCGTAGAAGCACAGGTGTGTCTTGCTGCCCAGCCGCAATGGACGTTTTCAACTCCTCGAATTCGGTATCATCACCACTGAGGCGATCGTTGACGAATGAGGCATCGATTATGTTCGGATCAATTTCGACAATGGTTTCGCCTTCCAGGAGGCGCTTCGAGTTTTCGGCGAGGCTGTCGATTGACACCTTCATCGATTTTGACGCTCCACGCATGGCGTAGCTGGATCGTCCACCATCCACTGGTTTTTCGGTTGGCTGATCGATCACGGATTTCAAAAGATCTTTTCTTGCCATTCTGCCCTCCCAATCCTGGAGCGTTTTGACCGGTCTGCACGGCTGTCAAAAACTGTCTGCACGGCTGTCAAAATCATGGGAGTTCACGCCCCCATGCCTGATGAACCAAGCCTGCGATTTCATCGTTGACGGCGTTAAGTGACGTCATCGCCCGGTCATAGGTCGCCCGGACAAACTGCGATCTCTCAACCTCATAGAGCGTCTGCTTTGTGATCCCTGCGTCCGAAATGGCGGTCGACTTGACCATGTTTGCTTCGAGCATTTGTTCCGGGAACATTGCCTGAAGGAACCCTACCATCTGCTTTTGCGGCCCATCGACCGGTTCAAAGCGAGTCACAAGATAGCGAAACCACTTCAGTCGCATCTCGGCACCAGCTTCCCGGATCGTCCGAAGAATGCCGCCAAGCATCAAGAGAAACTGGCTCATCGACATGACGTCGAGCATTTGCGGATGAACCGTCACAAGAACCGATGAAGACGCTGTAAGCGCGGTTAGAGTCAAATAACCGAGCTGTGGCGGGCAATCGATGACCACGACATCATATCGATCGTCGACTTCTTTCAGAGCATTCGAGATTCTTGTGAAGAAGGTCCGTCCCTCTGATGGGTCCCGGCTAGTTAGTGCGACGGGCGTGTCATACTCGTACTCCTGCAAATCCAGGCTCGCAGGAACGATGTCGAGGTTCGGGAAGTTTGTGGGTCGGATAATCTCCCGAATTGAGCACCTTTCCTCGTCGTACCGCAGGGCCTCATAAAGGGACAATACAGAGTCTAATTCGGGCTGAATGCCGTGCAGCGCCGTGAGCGAAGCCTGAGGGTCAAGATCGATGGCCAGCACGCGATGGCCCTTCAGGGCAAGGTGTTGAGCCAGATGAGCCGCTGTGGTCGTTTTTCCGCTACCACCTTTAAAGTTCACGACGGAAATGACGTGGAGATCCTCGTCTGCGGTCCGATGGGGTAGGTAACTGCGCTTACCAGGACGCCCGTGCTCATCAAGATAGGTCCGAAGTTCCAACATCTGCTCAGCGGTGTAGGAGCGTCGCCCCGATGAAGAGGTTTCGGGTTCGGGCCCTTTACCTTCCAAGTGCAGTTTCTTGATCGTGGATTGGGTTACACCAAGAAAATAGGCAACCTCTGCAAGAGTGAACTGCCGAAGACCCTTTTGTGCATCCGGTGGATATTGCTCTTGGCGCAATATATTGAGTCGATCAGAAATCAACTCTCCCTGTTGGAGGATGACCTCATCAAATGGGATTTCGCCTTTTTGGTCCCTGAACGCCGTCTCGTTCATACTGCCGCCTCGCTTAATATCGCTTTTAGTGCGATTTCTTTCCTTAAACTGTGATTTACCTTGGAACCAGCTTATCCACAACGATTTTTTCTGAGTCAAACGAGGCGTGCGGATGTTGAACCTGCTCTCGACCTTGGCACAACAGCGAGTGGGCGGCAATATTTCGACCGCTATATGTAGCGATTGCGCGCCTTGACTTGACCGTCTCGAGCTCATCTGGCTTGACCTAAAACTCCTTATCACATTGTTTTTTAATGTGTTTTACAGTTCTGCACGGCTGTCAAACTCTCGACTCAATCGCTCAAGCCAAACGTTTCCACTTCAGAACGCGCAACAAGACGGATCCTATCAATCGCCCACCTACGAGCGCAAAGCTCTACGGCACCTATGTCGGTGAATCCGGAGTTCTTCCGCAGGGCGCGAAATCTTGAATCAGGTTCTTTGTACAGAATCGGAATGATGATTCTCTCCTGGAACAACGCTGGCCGGGAGGATCCCGGCCAGCTTTCTATCGCTACGCTGCTTCACGCGGACCCCAGGGGATCACCGCCTGAACCGTGTCATCATCCTGGTTTGCGGCTTTGCCGAGATTGGCGTTGAAGCCGAAGTCCCGGATGCTCATGGTGAAGTAGTCGGCACCGGTGTCGCGGTTCTGCTTCTTCCAGATACCGCCGCATTCGACCAAGCGGCCACGTGGCGAACGGCCGAGAACACGATGTGTGGGGGCCATCGGATTGTCGCTGGTGACCGGCTCGGCGGTGATGTCGATGTCGAAGGTCAGGGTGGAAATCGAACCTACACCTTTGGCGGTCTCGATGTCGGCGGTTTCGAATTTGATGCAGTTGGTGGTCATTGCTTTGCTCCTTTTCTGGTGTTGCAATGATGGTCACCCGGCAAGGGCCAAAGGCCTGAACACACCAATGGCGAAGCGCAGCGGAGAAGGGCAGGGAGGCTGAATTTTGTTCCGCGCGGAATGCCCGGCAGGGCAGGGGACAATTCTGACGCCCGCCCTTTGTGATCAGGACAGACCTTGCGACCAGCATGTCATGCAACACGAGGAAAGGAGCATCGCAGGCACCACGCATGATGCCAGAAACGGTTGCGATAACTGGACCGCTAAAGGTGCTGAGAGACGCCAACCAAAAAGCGCGACAATCGACGGAACAAGACGGAACGTCGAGTGTGTAGCGTTGCGTCAGCACCGGTTTCGCCATCAAATGCAGCGACGAAGGTGAATAACGGGTACAGGCATGGACATAGACACCGACAAACTGGATGCCGCCGTATTGGCCATTCTCAGCCTGACACTTTATGACGGGTCGCGGGTTTGGAAGGGGATAGACTGGGACATCACGGATCGGCTCTTTCAGAAAGGCCTGATCGAAAACCCAGCAAGCAAAGCAAAGTCCCTCGTTCTGACAGAGCAAGGTTTGGAACTGGCCAAACGCGTGCTGGAAGAGCAATTCGGCAAACGCTGAAACAGAGCATCGCCTGAATCTCTCAATCTATCGGGCAACAGAACAGAACGATCAGATCCCAAGACACGTAGCTTCTGAACCCCGCACCGCCTAGGCGGTGCTCCTGCGCGGACAGCGCCGGTCCGGCGGCGGGGCAGGGGGCTCGGCCTTCTGCCCGCCGCCGGGCAATTTTTCAGGCCCTGCTCCTGGACATCACTTGGAAAAAAAGAAGCCCCGCCGAAGCGGGGCCAGTTGGTCCTTCCCACGAAGGAGCCGTCAGGTGCAGTCGGGCACCCATTTGTCGAGTTTGGCTTTCTGTTCTGAGGTCAGGCCCATGAGCTTCTGGGTGGTGGGGTCGCTTACGAGCTTTTCCATCTTCTCAGCCTTTTCGGCCTTCTTAAGCTTGGCGAAACCGGCGACACGCTCGTCGCGGGCATCGCAATCGAGGAACTCGCAAAGCAGATCGACCAGATGACCGGCTGAGACCCGCGAGAAGAAATTCTCTGCCGTGGGCGTCCAGTGCTTGCGGATATCGGCCCCGGCCTCGTCCGTGATCAGGCCGAAGAACTCCGCGCCGCCAGCGCGATAGGGCAGGGTGCGTGCGATGGCTTCTGTGATCTTGGCGTTGCGGGCTTTCTTGCCAGTCTCGCGGAAAGTGGCGAAGGCTTCGGACAGATCGCCAACACGGGTGCCCTTCTGCCAATATTCGCTGGCGTCAATCCCATGCTCAAGGCGCGGCTCACGGGCAAACCCATCCTCAACGCTTGGTGCATTGGTCGGGCGGTCGAGCCGGATGCCGAAGACGCTGTCAAAGCTGCCCGACGCCTCGGACAGGCCAAAACCCAGCAGGTCCAGAACAAGCTCTGGCTTGGCCAGAAGGGCTGTCTGCACCGAAGCCAGCTTGATTGCCTGCATGTCCGCCATCAGTTTCTGCGAGTAGGGCGATTTCGGGGTGTCTGGCTTGGTGGTCTGCGGTGCCCGCAGGACACCGGCCTCGATGGCGGCTTTCTTGTCTTCGGGTCGGACCAGACCGGCTGTGACCTCGGGTTTGCCTGAGCCATTCACAAGGATGATGCAGCCTGCATGGGCTTTCTGATCCTCGGAATAGTCACCGCCGAGAAGGGCCTGCAACTCGGAGAGCCGCGCTTCACCATCCGCGTCCAGAACGCCACCATTGGCCAGTTCTGCCAATTCATCGTATTCCTCCGCCTCCGTCTCGGTCAACTCGCCCTCGATAGGGTAGAGGCGGGCCAGCTTCATCTGATCCAACTCGTAGTAGTTGAGCCAGGCCTCGGGCCGTGCCTCGGCCCATGCCCAGCCTTGGGTCTCGACCAGATCGGCACGGGCAGCGTCCAGCTTCTCGGTGAACAGCCGATCCAGAAGGGCAGGGGAGGCGAGGTAGACCTCGCCTGAGAAGAGATCACGCGTGACCGTGCCGCCCTCGGCCTCATAGGCTTCGATGCCCACGAACTTGGCGCGGCGATCCGTGGCCTTGATGGCGTCGGGATGCAGCGCATTCTTGATGGCGTTCTCGGACACCGCCTGTCCTTTGACCTGATCCAGAAGGCTCAGGGTGAGTGCTTCATCATCGGAAAGGGTGAAGGCCTTGGCGGTGCCGAGGCTGATCTCACCCGCTGCCAGCGCGTCCAGCACCGGCTCGGGCAGGCCTGCAAGCGCCAGCCGCTGATAGACGCGGGCCTCGGTCAAGGCAAAGGCGAGGGCGATTTCCGGCACACTGGCCCCGCGAGATTTCATGCGACCGAAGGCGCGGATTTCGTCCGCCGGGGTCATGTCCTCTCGGGCGGCGTTCTCGGCGCTGGCCCAATCCTCGGCCTCGGCGGCATCAGCCGCCAGCTTGACCGGCACCGTGGTGAAGGGATGGGTCTTGGACCGATCCGCAATCATCTGGATGGCGCGGAGGCGGCATCCGCCCGCGACGATGCCGACCTTGCCGTCCTCGTCCATGAGGCCTGCGAGATTATGGATGAGGCCAAATCGCTCGACGCTGTCGGCAAGGCTTTCGATATGCGCCTCGGAGACCGCTTTGCGCGGGTTAAGATCAGAGATGTAGAGCATCTCCAAGGGGATTTGCAGGATCACGGCGCTGGCAGTGTCGGTCTGGATGGATTGTTGCTTGGTCATTGGTTTTGTCCTTTCGGATAGATGTCAGGACCGCTCGGAGCGCAGCACAGGCGCTCGGCGGCTGGTTTTGTCGATGGGGTAGGGGAGGGGGGGCCGGAACGGTTGAGGTTCCGGCCCCGGTGGCATCACCACCAGCAGGAATAGATCACGGTCGATCCCTGCGCGATTTCGGCTCGCGCCCATGCGCAGAACTCGAGATCGTAGTCGTGGTATTCGGTGGCCTGCTCGTCCTGAAACTGGTGACCGTAAAAGAACCCGCCCTCGCAATGGGGCAGGGCGCTTCCCTTCACGGCTTGTTCCAACGTGTCGATGTCGGCGGGTTCCAGTTTCAACTCACCGCAGTTCAGATCGGAAGCCGAAAGCCCGGTCCGCTCGGTGTAGAGCGCCTCCATGAAGGTTTGCAGCTTGGAATGCTTGCGCCAGACGAATTTCGGGCTTTCGCCTTCTTCTCCGCTCTCGGGGGTTTTGACATATGCGTATTGATCAAGGCCCATTGGCCTGCTCCTTTCGTGGTTAGAGCGGCGCGGCATCTTTTGCTTGTGACCTTTCGGCCTTGCCCGCTTCCGCCAGTGGCGGAGGCTTCGACTGATCTGTCAGTCCGAAAAGCCCCCGTGCTTTTCGGCTGGGCAGAGCAGGGGAGGGCGACAGCCCTCCTGCGACCGGACGGCGACCCGACACAGGGGGCCGGAGCGGTGAAATCGGGAGGGACCCGCGCACTCGCGTGGGAGGAACCGGATTTCTCCGTGGAGGCTGGCGCGGTACGCGACACCAGAGCCCCTGTTCGGGGCGCTGGCCGGATGGCAGGCGGAATCCAAGATTGGAAACCTGCCAGCCGGGTTAGAGCAGAGCGAAGACCGGGCTGACCGCTGGATCACGCGATCGCGGTCTCGCCCGCGATCTCACCTGTTACATGCACGAAGGATCGCTACCGAATGGCGGAGACGCGAGTCACGCGGCTCCGGGCGCAGCCAAGAGCCTGGACAGCGCCTGGGCGCTGGCGTGCCAAGCCAATCATTTCTAACAACCAGATTCATCACACAACGCGCGAACTACACTTAATTCATTTGTTGCATTTATTGCGTTTAAGCTTATATTGAGGTTCGCAGCATAGGAGATGGCTCATGAACATGATGGCTCACCGGCAATTGCCCCCGAGCGCCCAGGAGGCCGCAATCGCACGCGCATCCGGGCAGCTCCTGTCGCGCTATGCACGGAGCAAGGCGCCTCTCAAGCTGCGCGTTACTGATGGGGAGCAGGCCGAACCGATTGAACTGCCGGCAGGCGCGGTCGCGCTTCTGATGGATATCCTGGAAGCCATGGCAGCGGGGCAGGGGGTCACGATCATTCCCGAAAATGCCGAGCTGACCACGGTTCAGGCAGCTGATGTGTTGAACGTCTCCCGCCCGTTTCTGATCAAGCTCCTGGATGAGCAGAAGATCCCGCACCGCAAGGTGGGTAAGCACCGCCGTATCCGGATGGAAGATGTGATGGCCTACAAGGCCTCAATCGATGCCGAACGGGAAAGCGTGCTCGACCAGCTGGCAGCTGAAGCGCAAGAGCAGGATATGGGTTACGGCAAACCATGAGCCACTATACGGCGCTTCTCGACGCCAACGTTCTCTATCCAGCGCCGATGCGTGACGTGCTCATGCAGCTCGCCGTGACCGATATCTTCAAGGCCAAATGGTCGGAAGACATCCACCGTGAGTGGATCGACGCTCTGATGCGCAACGAGCCGCAAAGAGACCGCGAAGCACTCGAGCGCACACGAGATCTCATGAATCAGGCGACACGGGATTGCCTGGTTACAGGCTACGAAGCCCTGATCCCTTCGCTCGACCTGCCCGACCCCGACGACCGGCATGTTCTGGCGGCAGCCATCGTCGGCAGATGCGATGTGATCGTGACGCAGAACCTGAAGGACTTCCCCGAAGAAGCCCTCGAACCTTACGGCATCGAAACGCTGCATCCGGACGACTTCCTCAGCAACCACCTAGCACTCGCGCCGGGCCTGTTCTGCTCAGCGCTGCGAAAGGTTCGCGCTCGCTTGAAGAATCCCCCGTTCACCGCCGAAGACTACCTCGCGATCCTCACTCAGCAGGGATTGGTCGCGACGGCGGCCGAACTGGAGCAATTCAAAGAATTAATTTAGGAAAAACAACCCAATAAATGGTTGAGCTGCGAAAAAGAACAACCGATGATAGAGTAATTCAAAAGAAGGCAGCAGACCAAATTTTCGATTGGGCCTGCCATGCAAACCCCTAAAGTATGCATTTAGGGCAAACAGAGCAAAAACTAGCTGGCAACTACGCCGCATAAGGGATCTAATGTATCTTGCGTCACTCACGATCAGAAATTTTCGCCGCATAAGATCTGCAACTATAGAATTTGAGCCAGGGCTTAACATCATCGTTGGCCCGAACAATATCGGAAAGACAGCAGTTGTTGACGCTCTGAGATCGCTTCTCGCCGGAACCGATGACCCCTATCCCCGCTTCAGCGTCGATGACATTCATCTCCCCAAAGGGGGCACAGCGTCGGGTGATATTGTCTTCGACTATATCTTCAAGGACCTGTCTCTCGACGATGAAGCCGACTTCCTGCATGGATTGAAGGTTGATAGTGCTGGGCAGGCTGAGGCCCTTCTCAGAGTGACCTATTGCGATGCGGATAAGTCCGGACGGCTAAGGTCGAGAAAAGTTTGCGGCCTCCATAATGACATCGCATTGACGGCAACCATGCTGGAAAACTTGCGCAGCGTTTATCTACAGCCACTGCGTGATGCAGAGTTTGGCCTTCGTCCGAGCCGTTCAAGCCAGTTGTCGCGCTTGCTGCATCTCCTGTCGGATGACGCTGGAAAAGAGGAAATCTCCAAAAAGCTCGCAGACCTCGACAAAGAAATTAAGGCGCTCAAAGCGATCGTTGAAACACAAGAGGCCATCACTGGACGCCACAACAGCATGCTGGGCGATCAGTTGTCCCAGATTCTGGCGGTCGAGCTGAGCGGTTCTGACTTCACGAAATTTGCTTCGCGCCTATCGCTATTGGTCGACAGCTTCGAAATCGAACGTAACGGTCTTGGCTACAACAACTTGATCTTCATGGCGGTGGTCTTAAGCGAACTCGCAAAAAACGCGGACTCGGCCTACCGAAGCTTGATCGTAGAAGAGCCCGAAGCGCATCTGCACCCTCAACTACAAGCTGTACTCTTGCAGTATCTGTCAGACATCAAAGTCGAGGCGGGCGAGCGACCCGTCCAAGTTTTTGTGACAAGTCACTCTCCAAACTTCGCCAGCATTGCCGAGTTGAACGCCATCGAATGCTTAGTCGAAACAGGCGCAGATGTTGAGGTCTTTCATCCCAGGTCGGTCAGTTTTGGGAAGGGCAAAAAAGAGAAGTTGAAGCGCTATCTTGACGTGACACGTGCTGAACTCTTCTTCGCACGCCGCGTCATCTTCGTCGAAGGTACCGCCGAGCTATTGATGGTCAATCTATTGGCGAAAAGGATGGGCTGTGATCTGCGCAACCATGGGGTCAGCTTGATCAGCGTCGAAGGATTGAACTTCGACTCCTTCATGCCCTTGTTCGGTGAAACTGCGATCAAGATACCTGTTGCCGTCGTCACAGACGCAGATCCCGTCATCGTCGATGCCAAAGGCGACAAGCAGCCTCACTACCCATCCGCAACCGAGAACATCACGGTCTCAAACAATACGGCATTGATGAAGGGGCGAGAGGACGAGTTCGTCAAAGTCTTTCACGGCCAGAAGACCTTTGAGTACGATTTTGCGCTTCACGAAAAGAACAGAATGGCCATGCTGTCGGCCCTAAAGGATCTGCATCCTCAAATCGGTGCCGATCTTGAATCCGAGGTCAAATCGAAGGCAGATGATCGAGACAAAGCGATGACATTGTTCACGGGCATGTTCGAACGACCCAAAGGTAAATCGAATGTTCAAAAGGGCGCATTCGCACAAGCTCTCGCGGCGCAAATTGAAGATAACAATCTGGAAATCGAAGTTCCAAGCTATATCAGCAATGCCGTAAAGCATGCCTGCAAGCCATGATCGAACTGTCTCAGCAGCAGCGGGAGATCATTGAGGCGCCGCTCAACCCTATGGCTGTCACTGCCTGCGCGGGTAGCGGCAAGACCGCGACCGCAGTACGGCGACTCGCGGCTATGCGAAAGCAGCTCAACGATAGGCACGGCCACGTTGCGCTTTTGTCGTTCTCCAACGTAGCCGTTGACACGTTCAACAGAGATTTCGACGCGTTGCTACAGGCAGAACCCGGAAGCAAACGCGCAGGCGGCGTCGAAATATCCACGGTCGACGCATTCGTCACCTCAAACATTATCCGACCGCACGGACATCTCGTCATGCGATGTTCTAGAACTCCCTTCCTCGTGCATGGCACTGAGCCCTTCCTAACGAATTTCAGCGTCTGGGACGGAAAGAGGCCGCAACCAACAACAGCGCTTCAGCCTGTTGTCGTGAAGGGCGAGGGTCTTCAATTTGAAGTCGGGCGGGCAAAAACTGTCGTTGATCGGAAAACAGCTACCGAGGCGATCAAGAAGTTGGCAGGGGTCGGTGCTTATTCGCATGCTTTGGGAAACATCTGGGCGCTGAAAGTCCTTATGAACCAACCACTGATCCGGCGCGCTTTGGCACGCCGCTATCCACACATTCTTGTTGATGAGGCCCAAGACATCGGAAAGCTGCATCAATTGATCCTGATGTCCCTACAAGGTGCCGGAGCACAGGTCTCCCTTATCGGGGATGTGAATCAGGGTATCTACGAATTTTCCGGCGCGACCGGCGCGTTTCTCAAGCAATATGCGGATCGTGATGACGTCGACGTCCGAACGCTCGAGACAAATTTTCGATCGGTCCCGAGCATCGTCAAGATCGCGAACAAACTCTCTGGGCGCGACGACAAACCCGAGCGCACGGAACCAGAAATTTCGTCGGGTGCGTATTATTTTACGTACAAGAAGGAGGAGAAAAACAGTGCGCTCAAATCCTTTGCAGCGCTGTTAGGCGATGCAGGTATTCCAGCTGACGACGCGGCTGTACTTTGCCGATCGGCGAAATGGGCGGACGATTGGGCCGGCGGTGAGGATGATCAGGGACAGGGCGTTCTGCGACACTTCGTGGACTCCGCGATCCAGCGGGACAAGTTTGGTCGCTTTGATGAGGCCTTCAAGCTTTGCTGCGCTGGCGTCATTGGCTTGCTGGATGATAATCATGGCGATTTGCTCTCCGATCTAGTAAGCCGCAGCCGCGACGAGCGGAGTTCTCAGATGTTGCGAAGGACGCTGTGGACATTCGTGAAAGATGCGACTGCCGGATTGCCATCCGCGTCACTTATAGCAGACACCGCTTGGCAGCCCGCTCTTTTGTTGCGGGTTGAAGCCATGCTCGCCATGCTTTCAGCGGAGTATGGTTTGAAGACTCGGGGCAATTGGAAAGCAAAGCTGGCGAGACGGAAGATATTCAACCGACCACTTATCCAACCCGCAGATTTAGTGGGGGAGGACGTGCCAAAATTTCGCGTCTCAACCGTTCACAAAGTAAAAGGGGAGAGCATCAGGGGCGTCCTCTACATCTGCAACCGTTCTCATCTCGATGAATTTTTGGGTGGCACAACGACAGAGGTCGGCAAAATAGGTTACGTAGCGCTCACCAGAGCACGCGATCTATTTATTTTAGGTGTTCCGGCAACCAATATTGGGGAGTTCGCTCCCAAGCTTGATGCGCTCGGCTTCACCAAGGCAGGTAAGTAATTTTGCCTCAAAAAAACCTGCATGGCTAACTTGAAGAGACAACTTAGTCTGAAGATGTAGGTTGAAAGGCGGTCCGACCCCCACAATGCCTTGCTGATTAACAGTATCACCTCGTGAATCACTGCCTCACAACGGTCCTCCGCTCTGAAAGGTGGTTCAACCGCAAAAGCATGTTTTTCATCAACTATTTTGCGCCCAATCAGGCAACTTTTCCGCACTAATCAGTCGCTGGCGAATAAACGGATCCAGCGCTTCGGGAAGTAGGCTACGAAGCAGTTTCCACTCAGCTGAGTGCTCGTCGACCTGTTCTACTTGGCCAAGCCTGTGACCGTTGATCGACCGTTGCAGATGTTCCCCAACCTTTCCGTTCAACAGCGTGTGTTGTGAGGTGTTTTCGATCAAGGTGGTCAGCAAAGCTGCATAAGGAGCGAGCGACCCGGAGTTCTGGAATGTGTTTAACATCCCCCGGATATTTGGGTGATCGCTTGCGAAATTTTCGGGTTTTCCAGCGGCTTCCGCAACGATGGAAAACGCGGCAGCGACTAGGCGGTCGATGCGCTGACGTTCCGAAAATTTTTCCAGTTCGGTCAAATGCAAGCTGCCCATCTTATCACCCCACGCTCGCAGGGCACGGAAGTAGGGCAAACGCTTCGAATTGATTTGCTCGAGTAGCGGCCCCACCAGGCGATCCTCAAGGTAGGGTAATAGGGATTGTGGAAAGTTGAGTTCGTCGAACCGGATTAAGACAGGCGCGTCATATCCCTGACCGTTAGACATGTAGCAGGTCAGCACTAGTGTGCGTTGTTCGCGTGATGCGTTGACCGCTTGCTGGTCGAGGACAAAGGCATTGCCCCTGTGCCGATGCACAACATCCGAAACTGCTTGCGGCACGCGTTCAGTATCGAAGGATGACAAAACCCACATCAAGGGTATGCCTTCGCGGTCGTAGTGAACACACCGCTGCGATACCTCGGTCTGGAAGGTATGAGACATCTGATACTCAACGGCGAACCGTCCGAAATCGCGCCAGTCAATCAGAACATCCGGATAGCGCCCGTGCTTGCCCTGTGTCGGGGGAAGATATTCGTCCACCTTTGTTTCCTCACATCGCTCGTCCAGAGTAGCGAGTTCCGCGATCAGTTCGCACATGCGCCGGTGCATCTCGGATTCTTGATGGCCACGATACTGCGCCGCCCGAACGTCATTCGGGTGCACGTTCTTCCCAGAATACCATGGGCAACGCGGATCGGCGCCTTGGTAGTGGGCGAAGAAAGGCCGCCCATGCGAAGTCGAAATATAGATCTGTCCATGACAGGCAACACACCGAGCAACCAGACCGCATTTACCGCTCCGGTGGTCGGTGATGCCCGCCCTTAAACTTTCCCAACCCTCGCGCGGCATGGCGAGCAGTTCGCGAGCCGACAACGGGCCTAAACTCTCGAAGATCACTTCCTCGATTATGCGGCGGGGTTTGCGGAGCATGGCATCAACGCTAAGGTCATAGTTGGTCGGTCGTGATGTTTTTGAGCCTCCTTATCGTCACCGGACAGCGCCTCCCGTTCTCAACATATATCCTCTAGACATCTTCGCTTTCACGAGGTCTGAAAGTGCCGATTTGGCTTCCCTCTCATTCCCATACCAGTCAAGGCGCCGCCTTCCAAAAGTGCCACGTCGACCCCATTGTCGTTCAACGCCGATTTCCCCAAAGAGACTCCGTGTCAATTGAACGCAATAGAACCTGTTCATATTCACGTCAGGATCGGTTCGTGCCAGATCAACCCTCATGGATTTCATCCTCGGTCATGGCCTCATAGTCACGAGATACACATTTAAGCCGCGGGTTTTCCTGATCGAGGCCCCATCTTCGTTCCGTGTAAAATTCTAACGCTTTGCGAATGCGAATTTCGAGACAATCTCCATCAAAACCAAACTCGATGCGCACGACCCTCTTTTGATCATCCGTTAGATCGTCGTGTGGTTTCAGTTTCAAAATCGCCCAGGAATACCAGTCGTCATCTTTGGGCACATCCGACGCGGCTCGTCGGTTGATGAAAGACCTGGACACATCAATGCGTGAGGGTATGAAATCGCGAAATCCCTGCCGAGTGTAGCACCATGCCCGCAAATGGAGGCGCACACCATCAGAAGCAAAACGGAGTGGCGCAATCCAACGCGTTTCAGGTTCCGGGTCGCGCATGGATTGGTAGACGATCTCGATAGCCTCGTTGGCCAGAACGGCGCGATAAAGAGGTCTAAATACTCGGACATTCTGTGTGCGTTGTAGGTCAGGCAACATATCATACAGAGCCCCGCGTCGACCCCCCAGCAATTCCTCAAGCTCGTCTGTGGAAGCTTCGCCGCTTAGTCGGGAAAAGCGCTCGGTCGCCAGATACCGCTTCGAGGAGGCATCATATTTCAGCGCCTCGCGGCCTGCGGCTTGTAGGTACATCTTGAAGTCCAGCGCTGCTTGCGGGTTCGAGATGCCGAACCGATCGACAAGCGAACTCCGTGTTGCCGCGCCATCCCAAAACAGCAGGCGATCAAGGTACTCGAGACGTTCTTTTTGGGCATGTTTAAGGTCGTCAAAAGCCATGTTTCATTCCTAACTTGACTCAGCAAAAATGTCCATATAAAAATTATACGTATAAAAATTATTGGTGCGAAAATGAGAGTACTTCACACAGCGGACTGGCATCTTGGCAAGACCTTGCGAGGCGTGTCACTTCACGAGGATCACGCGCACGTACTCAATCAGATCTTTGAAACGGTCGTAGCTGAACAAGTCGATGTCCTGATCGTCGCGGGTGACGTTTACGACAAGGCCTCTCCATCCGAGGCCGCGATAAAACTCTACAGCGATTTCCTTGAGCGGGTTCATATTGAGACTGAGTCCGCCATTGTGGTGATTGCCGGAAACCACGATTCAGGACAGCGGCTTGGAACGGCATCGAAGCTCTTTGACCGGAACCGCATCTTAGTGCGCGGTCCTGTCTCGAACGATGAGTTGCCACTCGTGCTCGAGGACGGTGCTGGTCCAGTTGCTATCTCTGCGCTTCCATATGCGGAGATTTATGCCGCTCGTCGTGCCTTCGGAGACGAAAGCATCCGCTCGCCAGAAGACGTCTTGCGCGCACAGATCGCTGCAGCCAAGGCGCACGTCCCAGAGACCGCCCGCTGGATTGTCGTCGCCCACGCCTTTGTGACGAATTGCCAACCATCCGAAAGCGAACGGACGCTTTCCGTAGGCACAGTCGAAACCGTGCCAAGCTCCATCTTCGACGGCGCGAACTACGTCGCGCTTGGCCATCTACATCGCCCGCAGATCGCGGGCAGGGACTCAATCCGATACAGCGGATCGCCTTTAGCCTTCGGGTTTGACGAAGCGGGAACCACAAAATCAATGACAATCTTCGATCTCGATCCGGATGGACAGATTGTTGACCTGAGATCTGTCGCCTTCCAACCCCTACGGCATGTGCGAGAGGTGATGGGACATCTGGCCGATTTGATTGCCGACGCGGCAAATCACCCCAGCAACGACTACATCCGCGCAATCTTGCTTGATGAAGGTGCCTTGATCGAGCCGGCCGCTCAACTTCGACCCTACTACCCCAACATCCTGCAGACCCTTCGCGAAAAAACCCGTGAGCTCGTGATGAACAGTGCGGGTCGCGCCCAATCCAAGTTGGATGATCCTATCGGCGTGATCGGCGAATTCCTCGAATACGTTCGCGGAGAGGGATCGACGGACCAGGAACTCGAAGTAACCAAGGAAGTGCTGGATCAACCCATTCTGGAGGACACCGAATGAAACCGATCCGTCTGACAATGACCGCGTTCGGGCCTTACGCGGGCACCGAGGTCGTCGACTTTTCATCACTCGAAGCGAGTATTTTCGGCATTTATGGGGAAACCGGTGCTGGCAAGACTACGGTTTTTGACGGAATCTCTTTCGCTCTTTTTGGCCAGTCTTCTGGGGCAGAAAGAGCGCCCGAAGATATGGTGTGTCATCACGATCATGCGAAAGATATCACCAAAGTTGAACTGGTCTTTGATCTGGGAGAGGACCGCTACGTCATCCGGCGTATTCCCGTCCAGCAACGTGCTGCGCTTCGCGGTTCCGGCACCACAACGCAGGCACACGAAGCCTATCTCTTCCGGGCGACGGGAATGAAACTCGAGGAAATCTCAGAGGACAATCCAGGCGAAGTACTTGCGGAAAAGAAAGTTGGCCTTGTTGACGCACAGGTCGAAGAGCTTCTCGGATACAACGCAAAACAGTTTCGGCAGATCATCTTGCTGCCACAAGGGGATTTCCGTCGCATCCTGACTGCCAGTTCAGACGAGCGTTCACCAATCCTGAAACAGCTCTTTGATGTCGGTCTTTACGAAACATTTACCGCCCAGATTAAGGCCAGGGCGGCCACGCTTTATCGTCAGATCAGCGACGAAAAAATCCGACGCTCAACTCTTCTTGACGATCAGAGCGAAGACCAACTGTCGCAAGCAATCCAATCAATGATCGATCAGATCGCCGTGCTCGATAAGACCATCGAAACGGAAACAAGGGCACTTGAGAAACGTCAAAAAGGCTTGTCTGCGGGCGAGGCACTTGCCGAGAAATTCAAAGCCCTTGCAATCGCACGAGAGGAAGACTCGGAGTTGCAGGCAGAAGGCGGAACGATCGATGCCGTGCGCATCCGGCTAAAGCAGGCGCGTGCCGCCCAACACGTTCTAGTTTCCGAGGCGGCACTGCAGACTGCCCGTGACGAAAGCGCCACGGCGGCGGCCCGCGAACACGAAGCAAGAGACAACCTAAAGAGCGCAACCGATGCCATCACGGGGGCACGGGAAACGCTGTCGCGTACTCATATGCAGAGAGAGGAGCGGGAAAGCGCACAGGCCAGGGTGTCAGAACTTCAACGTCAGCAGGTGACGCTCGATCAGTCCAAAGCACTGCTGGAAGAGTTGAATGCTGCGAAATTGACCTCACAAACGGCTGAGGAGGCCAAAGCCGCCACCGAGAAGAAGAACGTAGAAGCCCAACAAGCATTGTCCGCCCTGCGCGATCTGCAAAAGCAGCACCCCCAACACGTACGCGCGCTTCAGGAAGCAACAACCGCAATGAGCGCGCTTGACACAGAGTCGCAAGCCCTGGATCAGTTTGAGACTGCCGTTCTCAAGCGGGACCGTCAGTCAAAGGAGGTGGATCGGCTCTCGACCCAGCATGACGAGGCGCTTGAACAACTTGAGACAGCCAAAGCGGCCTTTGAGCATGCGGAACAGGACTTAACCGAAATTCAGGCGCTTCATATCGCCCGAAAACTGAAGCCAGGCGAACCCTGCCCAGCCTGCGGAGCCCTAAACCACCCCGATCCCGCCAGTGGGGACCCTGAGCGTCGTGGTCGGCATGATGAATTCGAGCGAGCAGGAAAGATACTGCGCTCCGCCGAGAACGACGAACTTGAAGCGAGAACCACGTTGGCGGCGGCGAAAGCTACGCTTGTCGAGCGGCAAAATGAGGTGGATGCGCTTGAATGCCCCAAGAGAGATCGCGTGGCGCTGGCTCCGATCCTCTTGGCGGCACGCGAGGAGAAAAATGCGCTCGAAGCTGATAACAGATTTGCGGATCTCGAGGGTAAGATTTCTTCCGCCGAAGCTTTCGCCAGCAATGCAGCCCAAGCACTAGAAAACGCAAAGTCGGCCGTATCGGATGCCAAAGGTGTCGAAGTCCGGGCACTGACCGCCTATGACACGACGCTCAAAGGCGTACCCGATGAGTTGCGCCCCGTGAACGCGCTTTCTGAAGCGCTCTCGGCAGCTATTGCAAAGCACGACCAACTGGCCGCCGATCATGAAGCTGCCGTTGCCGGCGAAAAGGATGCGGCCGTTGTCTTCAGCGCAGCCGAGGAAGCCGCAAAGATCGCGCAGAACGGTGTCGCAAAAACATCCGAGGGCTTGAAGAAAGCACAAGGTGAATTCTTCGGCCAACTCGAAAAAGTCGGGCTGAACGAGGAGGCTTTCCAGGCAGCAAAAGACGATGTTGCCCAGTTCTCCGTTCTAGAGGCACAGATAAGCGACTACGAAAATCGTGTTGCAGCAATTACCGCACGGCTTCGTGGGTTGACGGAAGACATCGGGGATCAGCCCACTCCTGATCTCGCCTTGCTGACCAAGGCTCGAAATGAAGCGCGGGCAGCGTTGGAACAGAGCCGGGATGCCCAGTCTCGCCTGAAAAACGAACTCGACGGACGGCAACAGGTGCTAGGTCAAGTTCAGCGCCTGACCACACAAATCAACGACCTTGAGAAAGAGTATGGACCCGTTGGCGGGCTTTCGGACCTGGTCAACGGAAATAACGATCGGAAAGTACGACTCCCGGATTTTGCCATCGCTGCAATGTTTGACGAGGTGCTTTTGGCTGCCAATCACCGTCTCGGGCCAATGACTGATGGGCGGTATCATTTGATGCGACCCGAAGTCACCGGTGGCGGCCGTCAAAAACAAGGTTTGGAAATCTCTGTCTTCGACGGGAACACTGAGAAATCGAGACCCACAAAGACCCTTTCAGGAGGGGAGGGGTTCCAGGCATCGCTCGCACTCGCCCTTGGACTTTCAGACGTTGTTCAGCGCAACAGTGGTGGCATCAAGCTGGACGCGATCTTCATCGACGAGGGCTTCGGAACTCTCGACGAGGACACCCTGAACACGGCTCTTGAGACGCTTTATGACCTTACCAACGACATGCGTTCGGTCGGTTTGATCTCCCACACCGAACAGGTGAAGACCATGATCACCGAAGGCTTCGACATCGAGATCACGCCGACCGGCTCCCACATTCACCCACGAAGAAACGTTGCCTAACGAAAGGAAAATTTATGCCCTATTCAAACAACTGGAAAGCTCAGCACGCATGGGCCAAAGCGCCCCGCGTCAAGGGAAAAAACCCAAACCTCTATCGCAGGGATAGCCAGGGTAACGTAATCTACAAACCGGCCTATGGCAGAAACAGCCCTATGGGTTGGCAAGTCGACCACATCTGGCCGAAGTCAAAGGGCGGAACCAACGCGCGGAGAAACCTCCAGGCGCTACAAACTCGTGCCAACCAGCGAAAGTCTAACAAAACACTTACACGCACAAAGTCACCCTATCGGAAACGTAGTTGGTAAACCTACGGAAACTGGCGAAGATTTTGCGATGCCGAAAAAACGCAAAAAGCCTGATACGAAAGCCATTTGCGGCTCCTTCAGATAGTTGCTTTCTGCGCTCGCAAATCTGAACAAAGGCTTTGCAAGCAGGAGCGGTCTACCCGCGCGGAAAGTGCATCCAATTTCAATAGATCAGGAGTGAGGTAGGAGTGATACTTCTCAAAAATCAGGTTCGGCGAATGGGCGAACAAATCAGGGGTCGCTGCGTTGGCCATTTCTGATAGCACCTGATCCAGAGTTTGCTCTGCTTCACCGGATTCAACCAGCAGAAACCCATCGTGCTGAGTTATCTGAAAGCCCTCGGCACCTAACGCCATTGCCAAAGTAGTGGTTTTCACTGTGCCGCAGCGTGTTGCTAGAATCCAAGCTCCGTCACCCATTTCGACGACAGGCGTTTCAGCAAATCTCCACCGCTCAAAGTTGGCCCGTGCCTCGCTAAGCAGGCGAAGGGATATCTTGTCCATGTAGCTTGGCTCAACCTCTCCCTCCAGAACGTCAAACATCTTTTCGATGACGCGATCATGGATCATGCCAGGGTCGCCGCCGAATAGTGGCGGAACCCCTGCCTTTGCGGGCTTCACAAGGATGACTTTCTCCAGATCATGAATTTCCTGCACGACCCACCTGCGCCCCGAGAAGATCAGAAGCATTCCAGGTGTCAGAATATTGTCGATCGGCAATGTGCCCAGTTCCTTGCCATCGGCAACAAGGCGGAATTCCTCGGGCGTCTTGAATACTGCATAGAAGCTATAGTGCTCGACAATTCGCTCGCCTGCCGCACCGAGCAACAGCAAGCCGTCAGAGGATTGTTCTATCAATTCAGCCTCAGGTCGCCCCATTGCCCGGAGAACGTCCAGAAACAACCCGGTGTCCACCCGCCGGAACGGTCCTTCCTGACAAAGGACGCGATACAGCCTGTTTGCCTGCGCACCGCCTCTCTCAGCAATTACCGACAGGATCTGATGCACCAACGTGGAAAGATGGAGGGCCTCAGGTCTTGGTGGCTCACACCAGCCCTCCAGCAATAGCTCGATCATGGCAATCGCGCGGATCAGTCCGAGGCGGAGTTGATCGACAAAGCTGCTTTCGCTATCCAATCTGGCCTCAACCGAATATTGGCGCAGGATTGCAGGCTGCCCTTCGCGGCGCCCGGAACGTCCCAGCCGTTGACGCAGGGCTGCCACGCTGAACGGAGCACCTACCTGGGCCACACAGGCCACGTCACCAATGTCGATGCCCAGTTCCAGCGTCGAGGTGCAAACGGCGGTTGTTGGAAGGTTCGCATCTTTCAGGCGTTTCTCGACAAAGTCCCGATGTTCCCGTGCGAGACTTGCGTGATGCGGGTAGAACTCCTGCGGCAAATGAGCCTTTTCACAGAGGTTGCGCAACCGGTCGGCATAGATTTCGACCCATTGTCGCGCTCCGGCAAACACCAAGTTGTCACTACCGCGTAAGTGCCTGAACAAGTGCTCGGACACCGCATCCGTGGCAGATGGCGCGTCTTCATCCTCACCGCCGGACACATAACCGCGCAGCTGCAGGAGCAGCTCGGCCTCTCCACCTTTGGCCTCGATCAGCTGCACAGCCTCTGCATTATCAGGTCGCAAATACGCGCTCGCCATATTCATGTCACCGAGCGTAGCCGACAGCCCGACACGCCGGATCGGACGCTTCACGGCTATCTCCAGTCGTGTCAACAAAGAGCGCATCTGAACACCGCGCTCGCTGTCCAGAACGCTGTGCAATTCGTCGATCACAACCGCCCGCGTGGCTCCAAACAGGCGCGGGATTTCCAACCCCCGGCGCACGAACAGCGCTTCCAGGGATTCAGGCGTGATCAGCAGGATGCCCCTGGGGGCCTTTAGGGCTCGCGCCTTCACGCTGCCCGACACGTCCCCATGCCAGGGGTAGACAGGCAAACCGGCCTCTCGGCAGATGTCTTCGAGCCGCATCGCCTGATCGGTGATCAGCGCCTTCAGCGGCCCGATATAAACCAGATCGAACCCGTCGCGCTCCGACGGAGCGTCCAGAACCTGCGAGATCAGGGGCAAGAAGGCAGCCTCGGTTTTGCCGCCCGCGGTCGAGGCTGAAACAATCAGGTCGGCATTGCCATCCATGACCACATGAACCGAATCCGCCTGTATCTGGCGCAGTTCCCGCCAGCCTTTGGAGCGCACCCATTTTTGAACCGGACGTGCCAGCTTGTCGAAGGCAGAACTCATTGCACCAGATCAGAGCTTGAAACTGACCAGATCGTCGTCGCCCTCGGCTGGCTGTGACCCGGTTGCCTCGTCAATATCACTCATATCATCGCCCTGATCGTTAGCCACGTCCAGATCATCGATCAGGTCCGACCATTCCACACCGGGGTTTTGCTCAAGCACCGCAAGCAGGTTGACGAAAGCTGTCACAGTGTTGCGCGGGGTACGGAAATACGCTTCGCCTATCCGCTCGGAACAATGGGTCATGAAGGCTTCCAGCGCGGTATCGGGCAAGGCTGTGTCTTCGCCCTGCATCACCCGGCGCACATTGGCCAGCAGAACGAACAGATCTTCGGGGGTCAGGCTGGCCAGACGGATTACAGGGCCGGAAAGATCCACAAGTCCCTCGCGGGCTAAGGTGTTTTCCGCTAATCGCGATTGCAGAGCCTCATAGCTGTAAAGTCCCCGGCGCGTGTTCATCAGAAACTCGGGCGTTCCGCCCATCAGGAAGCCCAGATTCTCAGCGCTACCTTGCAGAACATCGTTCAAGATGCGCAGGATTTGCTCGTAATTGGCATTGCGGGCCTGCGATGAGGTGAGCTTGTAGAGGTTCACCATCTCATCCATGCCCACGAGCAGCCCTTTGTATCCGGCCTCGACCACAAAGGCGGACATCAACTTGAGATGGTCATAAACGCTGGCGTCATTGATGATCGTGCGCACCCCAAGCGCCTTGCGGGCGTCGGTGCGGGTGGCGAACTCACCGCGCAACCAGCGTAGGGCCGAGGACTTCAACTCCTCGTCCCCGTTTTCATGCCCCTCCCAATAGCGGCGGATAACCTCCGCAAACTCGAACCCGCCGGTCAGTTCCTCAAAATGGGCCAGCTTCTCACGGATCACATTGCCAGTGGGCAGATCGCGAGCCTCAGCCTCTCGATGGGCGGTTGATACAAATCGCTCCACAACACTGGCCAACGCCCCGCCATCAGGCTTGGTCCGGGTCGATAGGTTCCGCGCCATTTCAGCGTAAAGCCCTCGCGCCTGCCCGCCGGTCGCGTGAATGCGACGATCCGGGGCTAGGTCGGCGAACATCACCACCAGCCCTTTTTCCAGCGCAACAAGGCGGATCAGGTTCATAAAGAATGTCTTGCCCGAGCCATACTCACCGATGATGAAGCGGATCGCAGACCCACCATCCGCAAGGCGATCCATGTCCTTGACCAGTTCCTCGATCTCGCGCACCCGTCCGACCTGAATATGCCGCAGCCCCAGCTTGGGCACGACACCCGCCCGCAGGGCCTGAACAATTGCATCGCGTTCACGGGGTTTAAGCCTCGACATGGGGCATCTCCTCTTCAAATTTCTTTTTCAACTGCGCGGCCAGGTCGGGCGAAACGTCATAACCATCGTATTCATCCAGCAGAGCCTCATCATAGCTGTCATAGGCCCATTCATTGATGTCTTCGATGGCACCCGAGGCAAGAAGCCCCGTAGCGCGGCACAATTCCTCGAACGCTTCTTCCGTCCAATGATCCTGTGCGATCAGGGCTTTCACCAGATGCGAGTGCTTGGCATCTAAACCACCAAGAACCGTTTCATTCGGCTCGGCGTCCTCGGGCACTTCCGGCGTATCATCGAAAATGTCCCCCAATACCGAAGAGACCCGCGCGGTGTCGGATTGGATGGCCGCGATCCGAGCGGCATCCAGCTTTGGCAGCCCGGATGGGGTTTCATCAGGAATGGTCTCTCCCGCAGCACCGGGTTCAGCGGCGCGAACACGCACCGGGCCATCACTGACATCCCCGGCATGAAGGTCAGAATAGACCAAGGCCGGGTCCAGCCCCAACGCCTTGTAGATCTTCTCGATGCCAGCCACCTCTTCAGATTGGATCACGCCATCCGCATGGGCTGCCGCAACCAATGCCGATCTGATCGACGCCATGGCCTCTGGCCCAGTGTCCTTGAGCTTGCGCCGGAGCAAAGCTACGTCCGGTGCAACTGCCAGCATCCATTCCACATTCGCAGCAAGGCGACGGTATTCCTGCCCACTAAACCCATCTACGTCCGTGGCCTTGGCCAACAACGACTTCCTTTCACTCTCTGTGATCTGCCCATCTGCATGTGCCACAAATGATCCCAACGCAGCCTCGATCAACGCGGCGCGGTAGTCATCAGACACGTTTTCCAGCTGCCCGACAGATTCACCCAACTCAAACAACACCACAGGTTCATCCAGCTTGGGTGAGCGCAGAGCGAACCGAGGGTCCGGGGCAAAGCCATAGCCGATCCGTGCCAACGCATCCGCTGCGCCGGTGAGGATACGCTTGCTCAATTTCTCTGGCCGCGTTCCTTCAAGGCGTTCAACAACGTCGAGAACAGGGATTAAACCACCACTACCAACACGTTCCGCAGCCCAAGCCTTGAGTCTTTCCAATTCTTCGCTGGGAAACAGCTCCCACAATTCCTGAGGCAAAAGGGCTTGTGCTTCTACGCTACCCCGTCCATCGGGGTTCCGCCCGAGATAGCGGCTGAGCTTGTCGAGATCGTCCATCACCTCATCTGCGATTTCCTGTGCGATCTCGACGGGTTTTCTAAGTCCAGAAATGTCTGGTACCTTGGCTCCATCCAACGTGGGTTCAATTTGCGCCTGAAATTCACTTGATGCGGATTGATAGGTGGATTTAAGCACTTTACGTGGCTTGTTCACCTTGAGCCCCCCAGGAAACCGCTCTTCAAACCGCAGCCTGAATAGAGCGTGGAACTCTTCTACACATCGTGTCGCAGGTGTGCGCAATCGACGCTCAGGATGGCACAATAGCCAACTAAGAGCCCAATCTGCCGAAAGGAGTTCTCCGCGCCCCGCGCGGCTCCCGATTGCGACTTTCAACAACAGGGGCAGTTCCCAGCCTCGGTAATCGAAAACCGGCTCCAAATCGCTATCGTCGTTCACTAGTGATAATTGCGCTAGCTGAATGAATTCCCCCAAATACCGCTGCACCGAGCCGTTATCCGGATAGAGACTTTTCAAACGCCGGACTTCCTGCAAGATTTCCCGCTTTTCAGCATCTAAGGGTTGGTCCAAAACGAAACGGCGCTCCAATCCATAGAAATAGAGGAACATGTAGCCCGGATCATATGATGGATCGGAACGTCCACCTGCCAGCCAATCCAAATAGGTTGCCCGGCACTGCGATGGGATTTCCGAGTAGCCAGGCCAATAAGGCATGTAGTTCCCCACCTTGTCGGTGCCTTCACGGGCGACAGACAGGGAGGGGTCAATGTAGGCCCGGCACTTGTCCCGATAACCATAGTCGTTCAAGCGCGGCGGCGTGCCGACATAAATCATTCCGCCAATCTCTCGCCCGCCGATACTGACAGATTCAGATGACGGAACCCATCCGGCGCGTCGGGTGGCTTTGCGGGTGGCGCTTCTCGCGCGTTCCTTCCTGTCAGCGACTTGAGAGAGATCCGCTGACGACGCTCTACCTGCCTTTACAATGGCGGCATAGTCCTGCTTGGGCGGCTGATATTTTGGCTTATTTTCATCCACTGGTGTGTGCAGGCTACGAGAGGAATCCGAAAGGATGGCGTCGCGATTGCGTTCCATCAATGCCTGTTCTCGCCTCTTGGCTCGCTCGTTTTGGTCTCGTCGATCACGCCGTTCCGCCTTGGTTTGTGGTTTGGGTGATCTTCGTGCCAGTTCGGCATCCGCTCGAGGAATGTCGTCTTTTGATTGTGACTGCCTATTTGCTCGCCTTTTCTCGCCCCACGAAACCATCGCAATTGGCGTCCCGAACGAAAACAGCATCTGTGCGCCATCGGGCCAGTTTTGAAAAATGGTCGTCACAGCAATCATGCAGAGGACGAAATACAAAATGAGAAAGAAAACTATCCTGAATACTTTTATGATCATCGACATCTTAAACGAACCTTTTCGATCACCCTAAGTCGCAGGAGATCGTTTGCAACAGCTATCGCTTAAGTTGCTGAGTGTTTCCTCGGAAAGCACCACTACATATGCTCAGCTTGGCGCGAGGTCATTTACTTAACATAATAAACCTTATCAGCCCAGTTGGAGTGTAGGGGCACATTCTAAACTGGCTTGCGACAAATCCCCTATCTTGCTGACAAGCAAGGAGAACGGACATGGCCCACACAGAACTGGATTTGCGTGAGCGGCGCGCAATCGAGGATATGTTGAATGCAAAGATCCCGGTGAGCAAGATCGCGGCAGTGATCGGCAGACATCGCTCGACTGTCTATCGCGAGATCAAGCGCAACGGATTCCAAGACGAAGAGCTGTCGTATCTGAATGGGTACTACGGCGTAAATGCACAGCGGACGGCAGATACCAGGCGTGCGCGACGGCGGAAGCTGATCCGCTTGAAGGGTTTGCGCGCGCATGTGATTGACCGCCTGAAGACAGGATGGACACCGGAACAGATTGCGGGCCGACTTGGATATGATGCGTAGCCGATTCGGGTGAGCCATGAAACCATCTACGCCTATGTCTACAGCCGCGAAGGTCAATCCGAGCGGCTGGCGCGCCATCTGCCCAGCCGTCGAAAGAAACGACGGCCGCGCTATGCCAGACGCCCCAGAGGCCAGATGTTTCCACCAGATCGGTCCATTCATCAGCGGCCCGAGATCATGAACACCGACAGTCATACGATTGGTGCCAGTTCTCGGGCGGTTTGACTCAAACACCGATCGACCATTCGCTGGGTTGGTACCGCATGGCTTCTCGATGGATGGCAAGGGGCGCTTCCTCGACAACATCTTTGTCGAACGGCTCTGGCGGAGCCTAAAATACGAGTGTATCTACCTGCACGCTTGGGAGACCGGATCAGAGGCGAACGCCGGTGTCGAAAAGTGGATCGAGTCCACAACCGCAGAAGCGCCCTTCCGCCCTTGTCGGCAAGCCGCCAGCCGTGGTCTATTGACTGAGAAGAAACGAAAACCAAACCGATCAGCAGGAGCCGAGAGTAGCTAAAGTTACGTGGAATCCTGTCCAAGGATTGGGGAGTAGCTCACGAATTCGTCCAGTGAAGTGAGTCTCGTTTTCTCTCTCGTAAGTTTGGGTCAGCGCTCAAACAGCGGCCGTGACCATAATTTCAATCTTGAGTGTAGGATCCAGCAGTTCAGCTTTTACCGTAGCCCGCGCTGGTAGGTTTTGGGTGTCGATCCAACCGTCATAAGTCTCGTTGAATACTCCATAGTCGGCAAAATCAGCGATCCAGCAGGTCATAGTCAGCAGCCTGGACTTATTCGTTCCAGCTTTTGCCAGAAGTTCGTCTATCTGATTGAAGACTTCTTGGGATTGGATCGCGATGTCTGCGTCCCATGTCTCGGCAATTAGCCCAGCTAGATAAACGATGTCGCCACGCTTCACGATTTTTGAGTACCGTGGGGTTAGGTCCAAACGTTCAATGATCAAAACATCCTCCTATTCTAGAAGTTTTTTTACTCGTCCAGCCGCGATCGCAACTTCTGCTACAGTTACCTTCATCACATTTATGACAATCGCCTATTTTGTCATATCATAGCGGCCTTTTTGACATGTCACTTAATGTGTGTCAATTGACTTCCATCATACCAAGGGACCATCGAACGACACCCAAGCCCGAAACCCGCCGTTGAGATTTCGAGCTCCTGTCACGCCCATTTCTTGAGCAAGCTTTGCTGACAAAAGCCCACGACCGCCGCCACCGCAAAAGAAAATCGGCCTAACTGCATCGAAGACTTCAGGCCGGTGATTGGGATCGCCGCAGTCTAATTTCCACTCCAGAAGAGATCGCGGCAAATGGACTGCCCCCGGGATCGTTCCGGACCCCGCTCTTTCGTGATCCTCACGGACGTCGACAAAAACAGTGTTCCCCTCCTTGAACAAGGATAGGGCTTCCTTCGTCGAAACCTGCTCAACATCCTTAGAGGCTTCTTCGCTCAACGATTTCAGTGCCTTAGTCATTTGAATCTTCTCCCACCTTTGTTTTTTTTGCGTCATCATTTGCGCTAGACTCCGCCACCGCAAAGCCAAGGTCTTCGAGTTTGGACAGGATTGCCTGAGCGGCTTGTTCTGGAGACATCGCCCTAGCCTTCGGCGCCACGTCGACTGATCCGATGACCGAGCGCACCCGCTCCCATGCTCGATTTCCAACTGGCACGGTCAAAGGCTTGGCTCGAAACCTACGTCTCGCGACATTAGGCACTTGTTTGGAAACGGAAATTGATGTGTCAGTCTCGCGCACAATCCTCCCCGAGCGCTGCCATGATTGAACGACCTGTCCCGGATCCGGTGCGAGAGGAGATACGGTTGCGATCGCCGGCAACTCAGCGGCGATCAACCGGCGTGTCCTATCAGGTGCGGGGCAAACACCCGTAATTCTGGAGCTTTCTAGGTCGACTGAAACTACTCCTGGCAGCAACAGGCGCGACAGTTTGGAAGCAAGCTTATACGGCAAGAGACCCTGCGAGGCCATTGAACTCGAGGCGGCTCCTGTCAAAATCAAATCCGCTTCGATGGCTTCTAAATGCTTAGAAAGTGTAGACGACAAAGACGCGTCTGCTTCCAACGTCCAAACTTCAATTTCAGGGCAACCCAAACCAAGATACAGCCTTAGAGACGGCTCGTCCGCCGATCCAATGTGCGCGTAGGTCACATCTGCATTTTTCAGGTTCAAAGCCATTTTGACCGCACGCGCGTCTGAGGCCGACGGCACGGCTTTGCCCGAAAACTCATCTCTTCCAGCCGACAACAGAACCAAGACTTTAACCATGGCCGTGCTCCTTAGTAACCGAAGCCTCTAACAGGTGCTGAACAACGGCGTTTGCATCGGCGACGATGGGCAAGACCGCTCGAGAGTGAATCGGAGCACCTGGGTCTGAGTTGACCGAAATCACGAATTCAACGTCGTGAATTCCGTCAAGATGTTGCACAGCCCCAGAGATACCCAAAGCAATGTAGACGCGGCTGGAAACGAGCGTACCCGAACTGCCTACTTGTCGGTCCCGCGGTAGAAATCCCCGATCACATACGACTCGGCTGGCGCCCACGGTAGCGCCAAGCGCTTTTGCCAGTTCACCAAAACTGTTCCAGTCGGTAACCCCGTTACCGGCTGCAATAATGAAACGGGCACTTTCTAGTGGGGCTGTTGTCACGTCGCCGAGTTGCTCGCAACCCATCTCAATGAACTCAACACTGCAAGTCGAAACAGACGCGAAGCCAATCTCTTGGGTTGGCGCTGCTCTTGCGTCCGCACCTACGAATTGTTCAGACAATGTTAGTAGTTCGCATGGCGCAACAAGCAGTTCATGGTCCTGCCCGATATGTTGCACGAAGCCGTGTTCGGTAACAAAACCAACACAAGATGCAAAGGCTTTGTTTCCACTTACCGAGAGCCGCCGAACGAGATCTTCACCCCATTCCGAACTTGGAAAAACAACGGTGTGAAAACCATATTGCTTCACTAAGGCTTCAATCACACCATGCAAAGCATCAGCTTGGAACACGCCCGGAGGCAGGTCGCAACCAATAAGCAGGCTTGCAGTCTTACCGAGATCCTCAAGGAAAGATCTCGGCGCGAGCATCGAGAATTCCGCCCCCACGGTAGCACAGAAGCTAGCCACCGCATTGATGAAAAGGTTGTCTTCCCTGGCGATTGACCCACTGGCAAAGTCCGGCACTGCCAGAACGTGTTTTAGGTTGTCACTTTTTTCAAGAGTCATGACGGTCGCGTTGCCTCCCAAAGTATTTCTGCAATGTCGCGAACTTGTGGACCGTCGCCAGTCACACCTTCCAACATCACTGCACAATTGGGGCAAGAAACAGCCACGCAGTCGGCACCAGTCGAAGCAAGCTCGGCCATACGAATGTCTGGAACACGCGCTTCCCCAGCGATGTCAGACAACGCTGCACCACCACCAGCACCGCAACAGAATGTCGCTTCCTGGGTACGAGGTGGATCAACAAGTTCCCTGCTTGACTTTTCGACCACCGCTCTCGGCGCATCGGTTTCGCCGATGTAGCGCGCCAGATAACATGGGTCATGATAGGTAATCCGGCCCATAGTATCCTGATTTGGTTTCAAGCGACCGTTGTCGACCAATTCGGAAAGCAGTTGTGAATGGTGAATGCAGTCAAAAGCCCCGCCACACCGGCGATACTCGTTCTTGAGTGCGTGCACCGCGTGAGGATCTGGCGCCACGATACGATTGAAACGCCGCGCTGAGAGAGCCTCGATGTTGGCCCGAGCCAATTCCTGGAAAGTGGCTTCATCCCCTGCGCGGCAAGCCCAGTCACCACAGTCCCATTCATCTTCTCCGAGGATACCAAAATCGACGCCCGCCTCGGCCATCATTTCGATCAGACGCCGCAGAACACGCCTGTGCCTTGGATTGAAAGCGTGATCGCCAAGCCAGAGCAGGACATCCGTTTTCCCACCAACTGGTAGTACAGGTACGCCCATCTCCTCGACCCAATTCCAACGTTTGTTGGGATCTTGGGCAGTCGTGTTGCCACGATCGCGTGTGTTTTCGATGGCTCGAGTCAGCTCGCGGGGCGCTTGAGCACTTGTTTGAATAACAGAACGCCGAACGTCAGTGATTGCATCCACGTGCTCGATCAGCATCGGGCAAGCCTGCACGCAAGCGCCACAGGTCGTGCACGACCACAATGTGTCATTTGCCAGAATGACGCTCCCTTGGGTTAAGATCAAGGGACCCGGGTCATTGCCTTCATACGTCACTAGCGCGCCCGATTGTTGCGCGAGCCCAACGATTAAACCACGGGGGTTCAGGGGTTGCCCCGCTGCGTTGGCCGGGCACACTTCCTCGCATCGACCACATTGAACGCAAGCATCGAAGGACAGCAGCTGAGTCCAGGTGAATTCCGTAGGATCAGCGACTCCGTACGATGCCTCCCGCTGTGGCAACAATGACCCGACGGACGCTTTGCTGTCAAACCGGTCTGGGCGCGTATGTAAGGAAACATGCAAGGCTCCAAGCACTGCATGTCTGAACGGGCCGTGAAAGCAGCCAACGAACAACATTGCATGAACTGCGATGCCAAAGGCCAAAACCGCAAGGCCAAACGGGCTTTTCCAAGACGAAAGAGAAGAAATCTGAAGCTCAGGCAGAATAGCGACAGCGTGAAAGACACTATAAGCGATCAACAGATACGGCATTTGAGCGTATCCGCCTCCAGCCAAGCGCCGTTTCTCAGCGGCGCGACGCAAAATGTCCAATATCGCACCGATCATGCAGATGCATAGAAAAGACAGCAAGATCATGACACTTGGCAATCCATGCAATCCCATGTGCACCGCGATCGCAGCGGGAACCGAACCTAGAAATCCCCCTGCCCCCATCGCGTGCATTCGCGCTGCTATTGGTCGCCGTGCAACCACATGGTGTACATCTACAAGATACCGGCGCGGAAAGGCCACGAAACCGCGCAGTAGGCTAAATAGGCTAGGATAGTGGGGATCCGACCTCCCGCGCAACCATACGCGCGAACGCCACAATACACCCACAACTGCGACGGTGGTAAAAAAACCAAACAACAGAAGAACAGGCATTTACAAGTCCTTGCACAGACGAAGAGCGTCAAAGATAGCTGCGTGAATATTGCGGCCACTTACTGCATCCCCGATGCGAAATAGTTTGAACTCGCCCTTCTCGTTGACCGCGATGTTCTGCGGAGTACCCTGAACCAGCGCACCGAGATCAACGGCGCCCAAATTGGTCGAACTTGACTTCAAATCAAAATACAATTGGTCGTTGGGCCGGGTTCCGTAATCAACGACAACACCAGACAACTGCTGTGTTTCTAGCGAACCATTGTATTCGTTCTCGATTGTCACTTTGAGGGCGTTACCCTGTGATACAATGCGCTTCAGGCGTTGGTTGGTATGGAACTCAACTCCGTGATCATACAACCTCCGGAAAAAGGTCGGTCTGGTAGTCCGCTCCAATCGGACTCCAGGCGTGGGATCTGCGGTCACGAAATGCACCTTAGCGCCTGACTTGGCCAGAGCCTCAGCCGCAGACAGCGCTTGTTCGCCACCGTTGTCATCGAATACCATCACCGGATCAGACCCGAAATCCGTGGCACCATTCATCAGGATATCCCACGGAGTCGTCGCCAAGGATACACCTGGAATTGGAGCTTCATCGTTGTCACGACCGCCAGTGGCTACGATAACTAGATCCGGGTTCAGAGATAAAATCTCTTCGACGGTTGCAGTCGTGCTCAATCGAATGTCGATTCCAATTTCCCTGACCCGGGCCTCGAGCCAGTCCGTAATCGCGAGCAAAGGCGAGCGCCACGAAAGCGCGGCGGCAAGACGCACTTGTCCCCCTGTTTGATCCTTTTTTTCAAAGAGCGTGACATTGTGACCGCGTAACCCAAGAACCCGCGCCGCTTCCAAGCCGGCTGGCCCTGCCCCAACAACAACTGCTCTCAAAACAGTGACCGCCTTGGAAATGTCATGCGGCATGGATTGTTCGCGCCCGGTGGCTGGGCTATGCAAGCAAAGCGCCTGGCCACCTGCGTAGAGTCGATCGATGCAGTAATTTGCCCCAACGCAGGGCCGAATCTGATCTTCTCTACCGTCTTGCAGCTTTCGAACGATGTGGGGATCGGCTATGTGCGGTCTCGTCATCGCCGCCATGTCGATGTGCCCCTCCTCGATAGCGCGTGCCGCTGTTGCAACGTCTGCCAACCTCTGGGCGTGAAAGACCGGCAAACCTGTATGGTGCTTAACCGCCGCTGCCAGCGAAAGGAACGGAGCCGCAGGCATTTCCATTCCAGGGAAAATAATGGAATGCGAAGGCAAATTTTCAGCACTTCCTCCCAATACTCCAAGATAATCGAGTTGACCGTGTTCCGCCAAGGCCGACGCGACGCGCAGCAAATCTTCGTGCGTCATTCCCCCATCGAGGAGTTCATCACCGGACATACGTAGTCCAAGGGGGAAATCATCTCCAACTTCGACGCGGATGGCATCGATAACCTCAAATGTGAATCGCATGCGGTTTTCGAAAGAGCCTCCGTACGCATCCTCTCGCAAGTTCGTTTTCGGAGACCAGAACTGATCGAATAGCTGGTTGTGGGTTGCCGACAACTCTAGGCCATCCATCCCACCCGCTTGAACTCGGCGCGCGGACTGGGCAAAAGCTTTGACGACGCGCTGTATGTCCCAGTCTTCCATAACTTTCGGAAAGGACCTATGCGCAGCTTCCCGAATGCCTGAAGGGCTGATCGGAGGAAGCCATTTGTCGTTATCCCAGTTAGCACGCCGTCCCATGTGCGCAATCTGTGCAAAAACGGTGGCCCCGTGTTTGTGAATGCGATCAGCTAGCTGGTCGTAATATGGGATGATATCGTCTGATGAGGCGTCAAGGTGCAGCATGTCCGCACCAGGACTGTCCGGGGCTACTGCGGTCGACCCTCCGATGATCGTTAAACCGATCCCTCCGCGCGCCTTCTCTTCTTGGTAAGCTTGGTATTTCTCCTTCGGTTTTCCATCTTCGCTCGCCCCAGACGTGTGGGCCGTAGACATGACCCTGTTTCTGATCGTTACGCTCTTTATTTTGAACGGGCGGAATAGTGGTTCGTAGTTTGGCAATGGTCTCGACCCTTGGTCAGCAATTGCTGACCAATTTGCCAAGGCGCTTTTAACATGTCAATTTTATATTTTGGAATGTCATTTTCTCTAAGACAAATTTACCTGCCGTAGTACCGATGAGTGCTTAAGTATCTGATTAACGATATCCTGTCCGTTGGTCAGATGAACCAGTGCCTCCTTATAGGCACGGTCTCCATCACCAGCGATCAGTGCTTCAATGATTTCGAGATGCCCCTCACTCCAGACGATCGAACGGTTGCTAACCCGAAGGGACACCCACAGAATACGCATAGCAATGTCTTGCAGTCGCTCAATGAATTGCGCCTGCAGATCATTCCCCGAGGCGCGAACGATTGCCAAATGAAACTCCTTATTGGCTAAGAGAAGTTCATATTCTTCGTCTGCGTTTCCGGCAGTGTAATTTTTTGCACAAGCTTCATTCAGCCGATGCAGTTCTTCAGCATCGACTTTGCCTGCTGCCTGACGCGCGGCGTCCGGTTCGAGAATGTTCCTCAAATGGAAAACTTCTTCACATCTCGCAAGGTTCAGAGGGGCAACGAGTTGAGTTTTACTCGTTTGCAAATAAACGAACCCCTCTGACTGAAGTCGCGCCAGTGCAGACCTGATTGGCGCGCGTGATAGACCCATCGAATCCACTAGACGCCCCTCTGAAATCTTGCTTTGTGGAGGCAGGCGGTGCGTAATTATGTCTTTCTTTATAGCATCGTAAGCCACGTCTGATAAACGTTCTTTCGCCTTCGGTCCCGTCTCCAGGGTCGTGGATGGTTGACGCACTACGGATTTTCCTTTTTTCTCGACCTCTACTGCGATCCTATTGCACTTTTTTGATATGTCAAAAATCCAAAAACCTCGAATGATCGCTCTACCCCCAGAATTTTTCTGCTATAGGTGGGTAGTTTTCCCCCAAGACTGAGCTACTCTCCAATGTTTAAACAGGTTTCCGCGTAGTTTAAGCTATCTTTGCTTCTGCTGATCGAGTTGGGTTTCGTCTTCTCTTAGCCAATAGAACACGGCTGGGAGATTACAGCCAAGGGTGGAATGTGAGCGCTTGCGATTGTAGATCTCGATCCGTCTTCCGACACCCGCCGAGTGTTCCAAGAAAAGATGATGGAAGAGATGGGCCAAGCCCCCTACCCTCGGAGGCAATAGCAGTCGCGGTTCGGGTTCGATTCCGGATGGACCGTGTAACAGATGCGCCTGTGTGCCGAAACAGTGGCGTTTCTAATGGGTCGGTCAGCGACGACTGCGGCCTCAATCGCGCTCTGCGGCAAGAGCGGCTCGGTTGAGATATCTGCGTAGGGCACCCCGCGCCCAAAGGCGGCGTAGATCATGATCAGAAGGTCAACAATTAGCACCACAACAAACACGCCGAGGCGTAAGAGCAATTTCAAAATCGTTTAATCTCCGTGACCTGCCCGCGCTGGTCTCTCACCCATGACGAGAGACAGTGGGTTTGTGCTCTGCCCTCCACGGCGGAGCGCAGGCGGATGTTCGCCGTGAGTTCACAAAGGATGTGCGCTACTTAAGAAGGGCTTTCCCAAGTAGCGCGGCATTTCGCGGATTCTCGCCTATCCGACGCACGGCATGTGGCCACCAGTCTTTGCCAAATGGAACATAGAGGCGGACACGTTGACCACGCAGGGCAAGGTTTTTGGCGAGGTCTTCTCTAACGCCAAGAAGCATTTCGAATTCATATGAATCATCCGGCCAATCATTCGCCTTTGCCAATCTAATCGTGTACTCATGAAGCCTAGTGTCGTGCGTGGCCACAATTGGATAGAAGCCGTTTTCCTTGGCCCTTCGAGAGAACATGAGATCAATAATCTTTCGGGAATTTGCCTTAATTTCTGCTTGAGTTTGGAATGCGATTTCCGGTCCCGCAGCGAACGCCCCCTTCACCAAACGGACCCTACTCCCGCGAGAAATTTGGTCTTTCATATCGTCATATGTACGTCGTAGATACGCTTGCAAAGTTAAGGCAACCGGATAGCCCGAATCCTGCAAGGAATTATGGAGGGAGATAGTGGGAGCGAGAAGTGTTGCGTCCTCCATATCAAACATCAGGCAGTTAAGACCGACTCCATTGCCTTTCGCCGTTGCTATCTTCTCAGCAATCTGACCAGCAAATTCTGGTAGCATATTTGGATCAACCTGATAGCCGATTTGTGTCGGATCTACGGAGACATGAATATCTAACCCGGCCAGCCTCAGGTCCTCGACAACACCCAACTTCTGCAGGACATTCTCCTTAACCAAATCGAAATTATCCACGTACTCACCCATGTAAAACAAAGAGCTGTGAATGCCGTCGTGCTTCAAGAGATGCTGCGCACGCTGAACGCCTGCGGAGGCGTCGTCGCCAGCAACGAACTTTCTACGCAGAAAAGACGTCGCCCTCGAAGTTTGCATGAACGCTTTGACACGATCGGACCGGGCAAGCGCGATCATTGAGCTTTGCCACGCACGCCTAATCATTTCTTGCTCCACTCCATTTTTTCATCCATTTCTCTTTGCATTAGTGGCAAGCCTTGCATCTCATTGCGTGTAAGTCCCATTTGCGCTTCGAACCCACCGGTTAAACCCGTGCTATTGGCAAAAGCTGCCGAATCTTTGTTGTCCTGGAGGAATGAGTTCGAAGAACTCATCGCAGGACATGTCATCTTCAAAACTGACACTGAGTTGGAGTCAGCATATTTCTCTGAACCTGTTGCTTTTGTCAGTATTACGTAAGTTACTAAGCACGTGATCGGAGGCGCGAGAAAGTCAATGTCGCATCGGCGCACAACTGATTGTCACCAATCTCATCAAGATAAATTTTCGCAGCGCAGAACAGGGTTCTGTTACCGCCGTGGACAAGATTGGAAACACAGATGAGCTCCTTAGCAGCGCCAGGTCGAAAGAAACTAGTTTTAAATTCGATCGTTGCCATATCATCGTACATCGCCTCAACATCAAGCGAGGCTAGCGCCGTGTAGCCGGCTGTAGCATCAGCGATCATTGCGATGATACCACCTTGGACCGCTCCACGATGGTGATGCAGATCATTGGATACTGTCGTCACCGTCGCGCAAAATCCTCTGCGAAGATCACGAAGCTTGAGCCCAATATAACGGTAAGCAGGTTCTCGCGCGAATTGTGCACTGAGGTGCTGAAACTGCTTCTCTGGCAAATGTTCATAGAGCGTTAGATTGTCGAGCATACATACAGATCCTTCTGTTGGTTACGCAGGATGAGATTGGGAGTTTTCCGCGATCCAATTGGCCTATTACACGCGGGGCATTGACCTCCACTTCCTCAACGAAGGAGCTTTAAAGAACCAGTCAACGACTTAACGGCTTTTACTGGACCACACAGGCCAACTCCGCTCAGAGCTTCGTTAGACAGGGAGCGTTGTGGAAACTCATCCTTGTAATCTTTGAAAGAATGGAGTTTTCGAGCAAACTCTGGGAAGGCCACCAGCGTCAGGCCGGTTGAATGCTTGTGAGCGCTTTCCGCTATGGTCAGCATCTGAGCGGAGTCCGCTTGCAAAATTGGAACTGGACGGTCCGCAGAATTCATTATCGAAACGCCCTCACTGTCCGTAAGCGTTACATTTCCTATGCCAGGATGCACCGCCCCTATCCCAGCAGCAATTGTCGCAACTGTGTTTGCGAGATAACCGATTGATTGATCGGGTGAAACGACAATGGCCAATCGAAGATCACCCTCACCATGCAGGGGAGCATTGTGAACATTTGTCGTAGGAGAGGTTACGTTTTCTGTTGGCATAAGTTCTTCCAGGATTCCGCAAGCATGTGTGTATCTTGAAGTGAACTAAGCACATTTCACTCGAACGAATTGGTTCTATTTTGCTTGAATTTCCCAATTTCAAGGCATATTCTTCCTCACAAATTTGGGATTCAGGTAGATCATACCCAAGCGGTGAAATATGAAAAGTGTTGAAACCAAACTCCTTGATGAAGCGGATCGCCGTATTCTGCTGGCCCTTCAGTCCAATGGCCGACTTAGCAATGCGGAACTCGCCGAAGCAACCGGCATGTCCACATCCCCATGCTGGCGGCGCACTCGCCGCCTAGAAGAAGATGGCTACATTCAAGGCTATCGGGCCGTGATTGATCGCAATCGGCTCGGTTTAGGCGTTTTGGTGTATGTTTCTGTCCAAATCGATACTCATTCAGCAGAAGAGGCCAACTCCTTTGAAAAGGCTGTCGCTGACTACCCACAAATCGTCTCCTGCCATTCCGTCGGCGGCAGCGCCGACTTTCTCCTACAAGTTGTATGTCGCGATCTCGACGATTACGCAGAATTCTCAATGAATCGTCTGCGGCGGATGCCGGGAATCAAAGCAATGACAAGCAGCTTTGCACTCAAGGAAATCAAACCGTTTGAAGGATGGCCAATTCTCTAGACATCAATCAGAGCGGTTAGCGCCTAACGGTTCTTGAACTCATTTTGTTGAATTTGGGTAAGCGTATCGTTTTCGAGCTTCATGCTAGCATCCGAAATTTGCCCGGGGTTAGTCCAGTAGCTTTTCGGAAAGAACGGCTAAAGTGACTTTGATCTGAAAACCCGCAATCCAGTGCGACCACTTTCAGAGGAACATCTCCTTGTCGCAACATTTCTTTCGCTCTTGAAATGCGTCTGCGCAACACATAGGCGTGCGGTGCGTATCCGAACTCTGTCTTGAACTGTCGCGAAAAGTGGAACTGACTGAGACCAACAGTGTCGGCCATATCCTTGATGTTCAAGTTTTCATCAAGAGAGCTTTCCACCAAATCGATGATGCGTCGCCGCTGGCTGGGATTAAATTTACAGGTGGCGTCACTGTCCAAGGTAACTTGGGCATATTGGCGAAGCAAATGAACAGCGATCTGGTTGCGCAAAGCGTCTATCATTAACTTTTGACCAAGCCCACCATTCTTCAATTCGCCCTCCAAGAGGCGAACGCAGTTCACTATCACCGGATCCTCGGAAGATAGTCGGTCATTAATCTCAATGGATTGCGGATCACGATCAAAAACAGACAGTGCCGTTGTTTCGATCTCATCATGAGTGAGGTAGACGTGTCTGACGGAAATCGGATCAACCCAACGCCATGTCGACTTCTCTCCACGCGTCAGCAAAGACACTCGGCCTTTGCCCACGCGCGCGTGCTCCCAAGAGCCCCCGTCAGATCGGGACATCGTTGTTGCCGCGCAATCGTAGGCAACAATCATGTAATCACGCATAGGTGGGATATCAGCATCTTGCCCATCGTAGTTGTAACCCTTTAGGGTCAGGCCTCGCCATCCACTACCAGAACTGTCAAGCGTAGTCTCACCTGGAATCCATTCAGGTATACCGTTCGGCGTAATGAGTGCGTTATTCATCTTCACCTCCCCAAGCTGTATTCTGCTTGTCCTCTTCTAGCACAACTCCAATCTAAGCCAGCCCTCCGACTTATTGTTCAGCGCGAACGATATCCTTGCTAACCAGCTCGCCTATTTCGTCTTCCGTCAGTTTGGCTTCGCGCAGTAGCTCTATCGAGTGTTGCCCGAAACGAGGTGGCGCCGAACGTACTGTTCCAGGGGTACGCGACAATCGCGCTGGCACACCTGTGCCTCGGTACCCTTCTTTAGAAACAACCATATCGCGGTGCCGTGTGTGCGGATGGGCAAGGGCTTCATTGACATCACGGACAACACCCGCAGGAACGCCTGCATTTAATAGCACGGGTTCCAATTCGAAGGCATCATGACACCGTAAACACTCAGAGAGAAGATGCGTAATCTCTGCCCGATGGGTCAAACGGGCAGCATTGTCGACAAACCGAACGTCTCTAGGCACTTCTGGAATTCCGAGCACATCACAGAGAACCGCAAATTGCCGGTTGTTCCCAACTGCCAAATATAGTTTGCCGGTGCTTGTCTCAAACATGTCATATGGCACGATATTAGGGTGTCCATTGCCCGTCGCCTTCGGGATCTGCCCAGACATCAAGGAATTGGCCGCTTGCGGGTGCATCATGCTGATTGCGGAATCATAGAGCGGCACCTCAATGGCTTGCCCCAATCCGGATCGACCACGTTCCAGAAGGGAGGCGAGAATGGCATTACAGGCAATCATGCCAGTCCCAATGTCCACGATTGGTGTACCCATCCGAGTTGGGCCATTAGCTGGATTACCATTGATACTCATTAGCCCAGTCATGGCCTGCACAACAGCGTCATACCCCGGAAATCCGCCAAGCGGCCCATCTGCGCCAAAGCCGGTGACGTGGCAAAACACAAGCTTTGGGAACTTGATTGACAACACTTCCTCATAACCAAGCCCCCATTTTTCCAGTGCGCCAGGTTTGAAATTGTGAACCAAAACGTCCGCATCTTCTAACAGCCTCAAGACCAGGTTACGCCCTTCCGGTTGGCGCAGGTCAATGGCTATGGATCTTTTGTTGCGATTTGCTCCTGAAAAATACGCGCTAAGCTCGTCTTTGAAGGGCGGCCCCCAGCCTCGTGTTTCATCACCCTGAGGCGGCTCAACTTTGATCACCTCCGCGCCGTGGTCGGCAAGCATCTGCGTGCAATACGGCCCCCCAAGCACACGACTTAGATCGACCACCTTGATTCCTTCCAATGCTCCACTCATCAGAGCACCTCATGGTAAAGACGAGAGACATCTTCGGCCGTCATATCACGCGGGTTAGTCTCAAGCAGTCGCTTGATGCCAGTGACGACCTCATTCGCCATGCTCGGAATCGCGTCCTTGGTGACACCCAATGCAGACAGCCGTGTTTCCAACCCGCTGTCAGACAAGATTTGTTCCATCTCATCGATCAAAGCATTGGCGGCGGCAGCATTTGATTTGAAGGGCCGCGCTGGCAGAAGCAACCGTGACAGGCGGGCATATTCTTTTTCTGCGGCAGGCAAATTGTAACGCATCACAGGGCCTGCAACCAATGCGTTTCCGTGCCCATGAGGTACGTGAAATCCGGTTCCCAGCGGATAAGACAAAGCATGAATTGCTCCCACGCTGGCATTGATGAACGCCATTCCAGCCAGCGTTGCCCCCAATAACATTGCTTCGCGCGCTGCAAGGTCCGAAGGCATGTCCAAAACTCTCCTGAGATTTTGACCCAGTAGAGTAAGAGCTTTGTCGGCAAGCGCATCCGAGACTGGGTTCTTGCGCGTCCGGCTGGTTGCGGCCTCTATGGCGTGCACCATGGCGTCCAATCCCGTTGCCGCCGTTATGGACCGCGGCATGCCCAATGTGAGCTTAGCGTCGAGCAAGGCAATATCAGGCAGTAGCTGTGGAGCGTAGACCGCTTGTTTCTCATGCGTTTCCGAAGTCAAAACTGACACCCAAGTGACCTCGGAGCCGGTTCCTGCGGTTGTCGGCACTTGAACGAGCGGCAAACGTTTTCCAGTGACGCGGTCAACACCAATCATTTCCGCGACAGGTTGTTTGTTGGGCAACGCCGCTGCAACGACCTTTGCGGTATCCAGCGAACTGCCGCCCCCTAGTCCAATTACCCCATCTGCTCCAAAATCTCGAGCACATTCGATAGCGGTCTCAACAACAGAAATCGGTGGATCGGCGGCGACCTGATCAAAAACTTTGGCCTCAAGACCCTCAGCCTTGAGCGCATTGACCGTATCCCCAGAAAAACCACAAGCAACAATGCCAGGATCAGTCACGATCAACACGCGTGTGCAGGACAACCCCTGCATGAGATTTCCGATCTGCGAGAGCCCGCCGCTTTTGCAAACAATCTTTGGTGTGGAAAGAAAATTGAAGTCCATTGTATTCCCCAATTCTTTTAAGCCGCAGCGTCGCGGATCATGTTTCGCGCGATCAGTACTTGTTGAATTTGAGTTGTGCCCTCGTAAATACGGAAGAGACGCACATCACGATAAAAGCGTTCGACAGAGTATTCGGCCATATAGCCCGCTCCACCGTGAATCTGCACCGCGCGATCCGCCACTCGGCCCACCATTTCGCTTGCATACATTTTGCAGCAGGCTGCGTCGGTTGATACGTTCTGGCCGGCGTCCTTGCGGCGCGCGGTTTCTTCGATCATGCAGCGCGCAGCGAAGGACTCGGCCCTGCTATCAGCTAGCATCGCTTGGATCAGTTGCTTATCTGCAATTGGAGCACCGAATTGCTTACGCTCTGTTGCGAAATTCAGGCTCTCCTTGATCAGACGCTCAGCGGCACCCACACAAACGGCGGAAATATGCAGTCGCCCCCGGTCTAGAACTTTCATTGCCGTTTTGAAGCCCTTGTTCAGCCGCTCCGGGCCGCCGATAATGCTGGCTGCTGGAACCCGAACGTTGTCCAGAATAACGTCACAGGTGTGAGAACCTTTCTGCCCCATTTTGCGGTCAGGCGGACCTAGCGTTAACCCGGGAGTCCCCGCTTCGATGAGGAAAGCGCTAACGCCAGCAGCTCCCTTTTCGTCAGGGTTGGTGCGAGCAAAAACCGTGAAAAGGTCTGCGCGAGGAGCGTTGGTAATGTAGCGTTTTGTACCGTTTAGGATGAAATCGCTTCCGTCACGGCGAGCAGTAGTACGCACACTACCCGCATCCGATCCTGCATCGGGTTCGGTCAACGCAAAGGAGGCAATCATCTCGCCGGAGGCAAGCGAAGGCAGATATCGGTCCTTCTGCGCATCGGTTCCATCAATAATTATCCCCTGTGAACCAATTCCGTTATTGGTACCAACAAGAGACCGAAATGCCGGAGAAGTTTGGCCCAATACAAAAGCCGCCTTCACTTCCTCCGCCATTGAAAGGCCAAGACCGCCAAATTCCTCGGGGATCGACATGCCGAACAAGCCCATCATGCGAATTTCGTCCACCAACTCAGATGGAATCATATCCTCAACGGCTATTTGCTCTTCTTTGGGTATCAGCCGTTCTTTGACGAAGCGATCGAGCGCGTCGAGAAATTGCGAAAGGGTGTCTGTATCTAGGGCCATGGTGCTCTCAGCGTAGTTAAGGGGCGACCGTCGAAAGGCGACGGACAAGTTCGACAAGACGGGGGGCGACGTCGTTTTCAATCCAGTCGCGCGTCAATGTTTGAGAAGGGCCACCGCAGTTGAACGCAATGACGGGTGAGCCATCTTTGGGAATATAGGGCACGGCTACTGCATTCACGTTGTTCTTCCACTCCGTGAACGAAGTGCAGTATCCGAGCCTCTCGTAGCTTTCGATGGCGGTTTCAATGCCGGGCAGTACTTTCGACCAGTTGTCGCCTTCATGTTCCTTCAAGACGGAGAGGATTTTTGCTTGCTCTTCCGGCTCTTGCGACGCGATGTATGCGCGGCCCACAGCCGATGTCGCCAGTTTGATATGGGCACCGACTTCTATTGCCAGCGTCACAGCATTGGTTCCTTTGCAGCGTTCCAGGTAAACCATCGAATGCCTGTCACGACTGGCCATAGCCACGGGCATGCCGGTGTAGTCCGCCAGTTATTGCATATAAGGTCTCGCCAACTGCCGTACTGGCATCCCGGCGAGGCAAGAATAACCCAGCGACAGCACAGGCGGTGCCAAGCGATAGCGAGCAGTATCCGGGTCGTAGCTAAGGTACTCGAGTTTATTCAACGTGTAGACCAGCCTTGAGATCGTCGATTTGCTAAGACCTGTCCGTTTGGCCAAATCACCATTCCCGAGAGCCTCGCCTTCGCGTCGGAATGCCCGCAGTACTTCAAGGCCACGCGCCAGCGCTGTCACGAAATCTCGATCTGGTCCTTCCGTGTCATCAGTGCGGTTCTTTCTTGGCCTCAATGCACCCCTCCTACCTCTAACGATGCTTCTTGAAACGCATCTAAACGTTCGTTATCGTCCTAGTCAATAGTGCGGTAAAGTTTTCCGCTATGCGGAATATATACAAACCCAGCACTTCGCCTCCGTGTTTGAACGCACAAAAAAATCCAGAGACAGAAAGGGCTCAACACAGTGAATTCTTTGAAATATCCCGTAATACAACACCTGATAGGACGAGAGTGGAGCGGCGCTCAAACACAGGAAGACCGCGTTGTCCTGAATCCAGCGAATGGTGAAAAAATTGGACAGATACCCCAGGCAAGCGCTGCGGATTTGGATCGCGCCGTTCGTTCCGCCGAATCAGCTTTTCAACTCTGGAGAAACACGTCGCCCATGGATCGAAGCGGAATTCTACGGAAGTTCGCAGACCTTCTGAGGGCCAATGACACGCTGATATCTGGCTGGATCACGCTTGATGAAGGAAAACCCCTGGCCGAAGCCTTAGCCGAGGTACATTCCTCCGCCGATCACGTGGATTGGCACGCTGAAGAGTGCAGACGCATCTATGGTCGAATCGTGCCCTCGCGTAGCCCACAGGTTCAACAGCTTGTCGTTCGCGAACCCATTGGCGTGTGCCTTGCCATTACTCCCTGGAATTTCCCGCTGAGCCAGGCAGTTCGAAAAGTGGCGGCGGCGCTAGCTTCAGGCTGCACCATGATCCTCAAAGCGCCGGCGGAGGCGCCGGCGGGCTGTATGGCAATAGCACGATTCCTCCAAGAAGCGGGCCTGCCAGAAGGTTGCCTTAATTTGGTTTGGGGTAATTCGGGTTTCATCTCGGAGACGCTTATTGAACGCCCCGAAGTGCGCAAAATCACATTCACTGGATCGGTGGGAGTGGGCAAGCACCTAGCCGAACTGGCCGGACGCCACATGAAGCGCGCGACAATGGAACTTGGTGGCCACGCCCCAGTCTTGGTATTTGACGATGCCGACGCTGAAGCAGCGGCACGAGCCCTTGCGACCAACAAATTGCGCAACGCTGGCCAAGTTTGCATCGCACCAACCCGCTTTTTTGTTCAGCAAGGGATCTACGACCACTTCATGGCGGAACTGGTTTCGGCCTTTGAACGCGTAAAGGTAGGTGATGGGTTGCACGACCGCATTGATATGGGGCCGCTGTGTCACCCCGGCCGCGTTAACGCGATGGAGCAGCTTGTTGAGGATGCGCGACAGAATGGCGCGCATATCCTGACCGGAGGCAGTCGCATCGGCAATGTTGGAAACTTCTTTGCGCCAACCATTGTTGACACGCCCGACGACAGCATTGCTTTGATGCGAGAGGAGCCATTCGGTCCTATTGCGGCGGTATCTCCATTCAAAAGCATCGAAGATGGCCTATCGCGCGCGAATGGATTGCCATTCGGTCTCGCATCCTACGTGTTCACCAATTCCTTGGAACGAGCGGACCAAGCCGCCCAAAATCTGCATGCGGGAATGGTCAGCATCAACCAATTCGGCCTCGCTTTACCGGAGACCCCGTTCGGCGGCGTCAGAGACAGCGGTTATGGAAGCGAAGGGGGAACAGAGACCTTTGATGGTTACCTCATGACCAAATTCATTTCGCGTAACCGCGCTCCTGTAGAATGAGATTGCAGATGCCTGTCGAATTTAGCATCGTGAATGGTTCCGCCATCCTAACTATCAACAACCCGCCCCTTAACCTGATCAATGCGGAGGTTCGAGCCGGTATCGAACGCGGAATTAGCCGAGCACACGATTCTGGCGCTAGTCGCCTGATTATCACCGGTGCGGGGACAACTTTCGTTGCGGGTGCGGACGCAAATGAATTCGGAAAGCCTCCGCATGATCCTCAGCTGAACGATGTGCTGTTAAAGCTGGCACAACTTTCGATCCCAACCATCGCGGCGATCAACGGCGTAGCACTTGGCGGAGGATTGGAAATAGCCCTAGCGTGCCGCTTCCGTATCGCTGCTCCGGCAGCCAGATTGGGTCTGCCCGAAGTCATCCTGGGAATGGTGCCCGGAGCTGGCGGGACACAGCGATTGCCTCGGCTTATCGGCATAGAATCCGCACTTGATATGATTGTCAGCGGACAGGCAGTTTCCGCCACTCGGGCCATAAACTTGGGGATGATCCAACAATTGGCCGAAGATCCATTGGAGGCAGCTCTAGCGCTTGACGCTGCTGATCTAGCGAAGGCAAGGGCTCCAGACCATCTGCCAGCACCTTTGCCGGATGACGCGGCATTGGCCGCCGCGCACACGCGTGCCAAGCGACGGATGGCGGGCCAGGATGCTCCACAGATCGCAGCGGACCTGATAAAAGCCAGTGCCTCAATGCAATTCGCCGAAGCGTTGCAAAACGAACGATCTGCTTTTCTGACCCTGCGCAAATCGGATCAAGCTCGCTCCCTTCGCCACGTCTTCTTTTCCGAGCGTGCGGCGGCAAACAAGGCACGCATTTTCCCATGTTCTTCAAAGAAAATTGAAACCGCGGTTGTAGTTGGTGGCGGCAATATGGGGGCCGCCATTGCCTATACACTAGCATCCGCAGGGATTTCTGTGACGGTCGTAGAACGCGATACTGCATCGGCTGAATGGGCTTCCAACAACCTTCATGAGCTCGTAAACCAAGGCGTCAAGCGAGGGGTGTTGCAGGATGAGGCCGCACAGGCCATTGTCTCTCGTCTGGCCACAGCAGTTGGCTATGCAAATCTTCCTCAGGCCACTCTAGCTATTGAGGCCGCATTCGAAAACTTCGATGTAAAATGCGCAATTCTGAACGAACTGGAAGCCGTGTTGCCACATGATGCCGTGCTTGCGACCAATACATCTTACCTTGATGTCAATCGACTAGCGGAAGGCCTCAAGAATCCTGATCGTTTCGTCGGTCTACATTTCTTTAGCCCCGCTCACATTATGAAGCTTTTGGAAATTGTCCGGGGCAATCAAACCTCGGACAACACCTTAGGCATTGCATTTGACCTGGCTAGCCGACTTAATAAAGTCCCCGTTCTATCCGGCGTATGCGACGGCTTTATCGGGAACCGGATCTTATCGAGCTACCGGCAAGCCGCCATTCGCCTTCTAGTAGAAGGCGCCTCGGTCGAACAAATTGATACCGCAATGCGTGACTTTGGCATGGCAATGGGTCCATTTTCAGCGCAGGACATGTCAGGCTTGGACATTGCCTATGCGAATATTCAGAGGAGGTCCGCCAACAAAGGACTAGACGAGGATCACGTTCCACTGGTTGAACAGATGGTTGAGGAACATAATCGCCTAGGACGCAAATCTGGCGCAGGGTGGTATGACTATGACGCAGAAGGTCGGTCTTCAGCTTCAAGCACAGTCGCAGCGGAAATTTCCCAAATTTCAGAAGACCTGACCATTCCACTTCAGACATTTCGCTCTGAGGAGATTGTTGACCGGCTTGTGCTAACAATGCTGACAGAAGCTTGCGACATCCTTGAGGAAGGCATTGCAGAGCAACCACGGGACATCGATCTGGTGATGATCCACGGCTACGGTTTCCCTCGCTGGCGAGGTGGTTTGATGCACTACGCTCAGAACGTCGGCGAGGCTCGAGTAAGGGCGCTTTATGATGCGTGCGCAGAAAAGACCACGTTCAGTTGGAAAACGCCACGCAACCTAGATCTGGTTTTCGCTTCCGCCTAACTCATAAACACTTCTCATCAAAACTGAAGGCAGGCAATTTAGCCCGTTATCACACTGTGTTTGCCTGCCTTTGCATCGACTGAGCAAGAAATGACAATACCCAAAGCACGACTGTTCAATACATAAGACTCCTGCCCGTTTACTCAGAAACTCGAGGCAATCTCAGCTGTTCGTGCAGCCAGGTTGGACTTGAAAGACAACAGGCGGCGTCTGAGCCGCATGAGTAAACTGGGAGGAAGACAATGCAAGTCAGCAAAGAAGCAGACACGCTCCGAGCGCTTTATCAGAACTGGACAGACCAGATGGTCGAGAACCCAGACCTGACGATCGCAAATCTGCGCAGCATGTTCGACGAATGGGGTCAGCCCGCGCTTGAGCCCGAAAATGTAAGCTACAAAAGCGACCATGTGGGAGGGGTCGAAGCTATTTGGGCGCTACCTGAAGGCGCTGATAAATCTCGCGTGATCGTTTATACGCATGGTGGCGGCTTTGCCGTAGGATCTGCGGACAGCCACAGAAAAATGGCAGGTCACCTTGCCAAGGAACTGGGCGTAATTTCCGTGATCTTGCATTATCGCCGAGCGCCTGAACATCCGTTCCCGGCTCAGCTTGAAGACGCAGTCGCAGCGTACAAGGCACTTTTGGAGCAAGGCTATGAACCAGCAAAGATTCTGACGGCAGGTGACAGTGCGGGTGGCAATCTTGCCGTCGCAAGCGTACTCAAGATGCGTGAACTTGGCCTGCCGCTGCCTGGGGGTGTTATCGCGTACTCGCCTTGGCTCGACATGGCGATGCGTGGCCCATCACTGGAAACTAACGCCGAAACCGACGCCCTGGTTGGAAAGCCAATCCTTGAAGCAATGGCGGGCATGTTCCTGGGAGAAGAGACAAACCCGTTGAACCCACTCGCCAACCCGTTGGAGAATGATTTCTCGGGCTACCCACCACTCTATATCAATGCTGGCGGCGCAGAAACTTTGCTCAGCGACTCTGAGCGCCTTTACAAAAAGGCAAAAGAACAGGGTGTTAATGCGACGCTCTCTGTTGTTGACGGTATGCAGCACGTTTTCCCCGCCCTGTCGGGACGCGCACCAGAAGCGACAGAGGAACTTGGTCGGATCGCGGCCTGGTACAAGGGCCTCTGACCATTTTTGGCCCGCCTGATATGCAGCGCGGGCCAGTTTCCAAAAACAATCATCAACCGACTTGTCACTCGCATAGCGCGAGATCGAGAGGTCATGCTCTGGGAGGAGTGAAATGAACGTACAGACAGAGATTACCAAAACAACAGGCGCCGACTACGATGCGGTTGTAATTGGTGCAGGTTTCGGTGGGCTATACGCCGTCCACAAGTTGCGCAACGAGCAAGGAATGAACGTACAGGGCTTTGACAGTGCAAGTGATGTTGGTGGTACGTGGTGGTACAATCGCTATCCCGGCGCTCTGTCAGACACGGAAAGCTACGTTTACCGATATTCCTTTGACAAAGAACTTCTGAAGCGTGGGCACTGGAAAACACGCTACCTGACGCAACCCGAAATCCTGGACTACATGAACGAAGTGGCGGACCATCTTGATCTGCGGCGCAGCTACAAGTTCAATACAAAAGTTGACGGTGCACACTACAATGAAGAGACGGGATTGTGGAGCGTCGTGACGGACTCCGGGCAGACAGTCACCGCGAAATATCTGGTGACCGGCCTCGGTCTGCTGTCTGCAACAAACACGCCAAGTTTCAAGGGCGTTGACGACTTCAAGGGTCGCATTTTGCACACAGGCGCCTGGCCGGAAGATGTGGATTTGTCGAACAAACGTGTTGGTATCATCGGCACTGGTTCGACTGGCGTTCAGGTCATCACTGCGACGGCCCCCGTTGCGAAACACCTGACGGTTTTCCAACGCTCTGCTCAATATGTAGTCCCTATCGGCAACACGCCCCAAGACGAAGCAACTATTTCCGAGCAAAAGGCAAACTATGACCAAATCTGGGATCAAGTAAAGAACTCAGCCGTGGCATTTGGCTTCGAAGAAAGCACTATCCCAGCGGAAACGGCGACTCAGGAAGAGCGTGAGCGCGTGTTTGAAGCTGCATGGCAGCGCGGTGGCGGCTTTTACTTCATGTTCGGGACCTTCTGCGACATTGCAACGAGTCAGGTTGCCAACGACGCAGCCGCCGACTTCATCAAAGGCAAGATCCGCAAGATCGTTAAAGATCCTCAGATTGCTGAAAAGCTAATCCCAAATGACCTCTATGCCAAACGTCCGCTCTGCGGAAACGACTATTTCGACGTCTACAACCGGGACAATGTGACACTTGCAGATGTGAAGTCCGATCCGATTGCAGAATTCACTACGAACGGCATTCGTTTGGAGAGCGGAGAGGAGCATGAACTTGACGTCGTAATCTTCGCCACCGGTTTTGACGCTGTTGACGGCAACTACGTGAAAATGGATCTCCGAGGCCGCGGCGGTGTGACCATGCGCGACACATGGAAGGAAGGTCCCCTGGGTTATCTTGGCATGATGGAAGTCGATTTCCCGAACTTCTTCATGATCCTTGGCCCAAATGGCCCATTCACAAATTTGCCTCCAAGTATTGAAACCCAAGTCGAATGGATCTCTGAGACGATCAGCACGATGGAAGAATCGGGCGTCAAGAGTGTCGAGCCAACCGTGGAAGCGCGGGATGCCTGGGTTGGCACGTGTCGAGAAATCGCTGATATGACCCTCTTCCCTAAGGCAGAAAGCTGGATTTTCGGCGCGAACATCCCCGGCAAAAAGAACGCGGTCATGTTCTATATGGCTGGAATCGGGAACTATCGCACGGCCATCAGTGCGGTAAAGGACGATGGCTATCCGTCTCTGATCCGCGACCGAGAAACCGCCGAAGCATAAGTAAATTGCCGGGGCTTCTTAGATGCCCCGGCAATCGCTGATTAGCAATCAATAAAGGGAGAAAGAGAATGGGACGTATTTCAGGTAAAATTGCCCTGGTAACAGGTGGTGCGATGGGCATGGGCAAAGCCCACAGCGAATTGCTAGCTCGCGAAGGCGCACAGGTCTTTGTAACTGACCGCGATGCGGAAGCGGGTGAAACCGTAGTTAAGAATATTGTAGCGTCCGGTGGCCAAGCCGAATTTATCCAACATGATGTAACCCAGGAAACCGAGTGGGCCAAAGTCATTTCCGCGGTACAATCCAAAACAGGTCGTTTGGATATTCTAGTGAACAACGCAGGCATTCTCATTCTGAAGCCTCTTCACGAGACTACACCTGAAGAGTTTGACATGACTTTCGACGTTAATGTTCGCGGTGTATATCTGGGCATTCGCGCCGCTGTGCCGTTGATGAAAAAATCTGGAAACGCTTCGATTATCAACATTTCATCAATTTATGGCATTGTCGGCGCCGCATCCGCAGGAGCCTACATTGGCTCAAAAGGCGCGGTTCGGTTACTGACTAAATCCTGTGCCGTCGATCTGGCAGACAGTGGGATTCGTGTGAACTCTATCCACCCCGGCGTTATCGACACCCCGATGACCAAGGATTTGCTGCACAGCGACGAAGCAACGCGTGAAGCTATTCTTGGTGCAACCCTACTGAAACGTCCAAGCAAGCCGGAAGAGGTTTCTAACGCCGTGTTGTTCCTGGCGTCTGATGACTCATCCTTCGTTCACGGCGCAGAAATTGTCGTCGATGGCGGATACACAGCGAATTGAAATCACTGTTGCTTCCCCCCGCAAGGCTTGGTCCTTGCGGGGGCACTTGTGCAACCCTGCGAAAAAAGAAGTCGAAGAATTTCAATGAACCACACCGCAGGTGCTTTCAGCTAGTTTCAAGGTAGATCAGGAAGTCCACAAATGACTGATGCTTTCATTTGCGATTACATCCGCACACCAATTGGCCGGTATGGTGGTACTCTTTCGTCTGTGCGGGCAGATGACTTGGGCGCAATTCCGCTTAAGGCGCTGGCCAATCGTAACTCTTACCTTGATTTAGGGGCCATCGACGAGGTGATCTACGGTTGCGCCAATCAGGCCGGCGAAGACAATCGCAACGTGGCGCGCATGTCGCTTTTGTTGGCGGGATTCCCGGAAACCGTTCCTGGAACAACGATGAATCGTCTATGCGGATCAGGTATGGATGCGGTGATCACTGCGGCGCGAGCAATCAAATCTGGCGAAGCCGAAATGATAATTGCTGGCGGCGTCGAAAGCATGTCTCGCGCGCCGTTCGTGATTCCAAAGGCACCTGCCGCCTTTACAAGGGCAAACGAGGTGCATGACACAACCATCGGGTGGCGTTTCGTCAACAAGCTTATGAAAGACCAATACGGCGTCGACAGTATGCCCGAAACCGCCGAGAACGTGGCGGAAGACTTCAACGTCAATCGCGCGGATCAAGACAAGTTTGCGCTTTACTCGCAGCAGAAGGCAGCAAAAGCGCAAGCCAATGGTCGCCTCGCCAAAGAAATTGTACCAGTAACTATTCCTCAACGTAAAGGCGATCCGATTGTCGTTAATACCGATGAGCACCCGAGAGCTTCAACCACATTTGAAGGACTACAGAAGCTGGGTGCCATTGCAAAGGCAGGAGGAACTGTAACAGCGGGCAATGCTTCTGGCGTCAACGACGGTGCAGCTGCGCTGATCCTCGCCAGCAAAAAAGCGGCAAAGCAGCACGGCCTCAGGCCCATTGCGAAGGTGCTCGGCGGAGCGACTGCGGGCGTGCCACCACGCATAATGGGTTATGGCCCGGCGCCAGCGTCGATCAAACTCATGGATAGCTTGGGTTTGAACCAGGCCGACTTCGCGAGAATCGAATTAAACGAAGCATTCGCCTCTCAAAGTTTGGCAACGCTGCGCGCGCTCGGAATTGCAGATAACGACCCCCGCATCAACCCACACGGTGGCGCAATCGCTTTGGGCCACCCGCTCGGCATGTCAGGAGCGCGAATAACAGGAACTGCCAGCTTGGATCTTAAGGCCGGGGAAAGAGCATTGTCGGCTATGTGCATCGGTGTGGGTCAGGGCATAGCCATAGCTTTAGAGGGCATTTGAACGAAAGATCAAAAGACAGGTTTGTCAGCGTTTGGAACCACAATAAGTTGGTTTGAAACATGTTATCTAACAGAGATCGCCCACCCACCTCCCCACGGGCGATCAACTCGCGGCACCAGCAGTGCTGGTGCCGCTCTTATGACCAAGAACTGAGAACACACTGAGAGCTCAACGGCCTACAACCCCAACACCATCGGCCTCAAGATCGACGTCATCGATTTCATTGCAGCCTCTACAGGATAGAATTTGGTTAAGCGCGACCTCATCCTCAACAATTTGGACAATGACAATGGAAACCTGCATCCAGATTTCACTCCACACCAAGGGCCAAGCCATCGACGCCTCATTGGGAAGCCGGACCAACGCAAAGAACGTATTCGTCGAACTGGATAGAAAATGAAAATGGAAGAGGAGCCCAACGCCCATGAAGGTACTTGTGCCTGTAAAGCGCGTGATTGACTACAACGTGAAGATTCGTGTGAAAGCGGACGGAAGCGGAGTTGATCTCGCCAACGTGAAAATGTCGATGAACCCGTTCGACGAAATCGCTGTCGAAGAGGCGATCCGCCTCAAAGAAGCCGGCAAAGCGGAGGAGATCGTCGTCGTGTCGATCGGTGTGAAGCAGGCTCAGGAAACCCTGCGCACGGCTCTGGCCATGGGCGCAGACCGCGCCATTCTGGTCAACGCTGCTGATGATGTGCACAACGACATCGAGCCGCTGGCCGTGGCCAAAATCCTGGCGAAAGTTGTTGAAGAAGAGCAGCCCGGCCTGGTTCTGGCGGGCAAGCAAGCCATCGACAACGACATGAACGCCACCGGTCAGATGCTGTCGGCCCTCTTGGGCTGGTCGCAAGGCACCTTTGCCTCGGAACTGGACATTGACGGCGACAACGCCGTTGTGACCCGCGAAGTCGACGGCGGCCTGCAGACCATCAAGGTCAAGATGCCGTCGATCATCACCGTTGACCTGCGCCTGAACGAACCGCGCTATGCGTCGCTGCCGAACATCATGAAAGCCAAGAAAAAGCCGCTGGACGAAAAGACCGCTGCGGATTACGGCGTTGACGTGACCCCGCGCCTCGAGATCGTGAAGACCTCGGAGCCGGCAGAACGCGCCGCTGGCATCATCGTTGGCTCGGTGGACGAGCTTGTGTCGAAACTCAAGGAAGCGGGGGCTGTATAATGGCTGTTCTTCTTCTTGCTGAAGTTACCAATGGTGAACTGGCGCTGGACGCCACCGCCAAGGCTGTCACCGCTGCGAAAGCGCTGGGTGATGTAACCGTTCTGGCCGCTGGCGCATCTGCCGCCGCCGCTGGTGAAGCCGCCGCCAAGATCGACGGCGTGGCCAAGGTTCTGGTTGCCGAAGACGCATCGCTGGGTCACCGCCTGGCCGAGCCGACCGCAGCCCTGATCGTATCGCTGGCTGGCGATTACGAGCACATCGTTGCCCCGGCCACCACCGACGCCAAAAACGTCATGCCGCGCGTTGCGGCTCTGCTGGACGTGATGGTGATTTCGGACGCGACCGCCGTAGTCGATGGCGACACGTTCGAGCGCCCGATCTATGCCGGTAACGCCATGCAGACCGTCAAATCGAAAGACGCCAAGAAGGTCATCACCTTCCGTACGTCGACCTTCGACGCCGCTGGCGAAGGCGGTTCGGCTGGGGTCGAGGCCATCGGCGCTGCTGACAACCCCGGCTTGTCGGAATGGGTTGAAGACAAGGTTGCCGAAAGCGACCGCCCCGAGCTGACCTCGGCTGGCGTTGTTGTGTCGGGTGGCCGTGGCGTTGGCTCGGAAGAGGACTTCGCCCTGATCGAGAAACTGGCCGACAAGCTGGGCGCCGCCGTTGGTGCGTCGCGCGCAGCTGTTGACTCGGGCTATGCCCCGAACGACCTGCAAGTTGGTCAGACCGGCAAGGTTGTTGCCCCGGAACTGTATATCGCCGTGGGCATCTCGGGTGCCATCCAGCACTTGGCTGGCATGAAGGACTCGAAGGTCATCGTTGCGATCAACAAAGACGAAGAGGCTCCGATCTTCCAGGTTGCCGATTTCGGTTTGGTCGCCGACCTGTTCCAGGCTGTACCGGAACTCACCGAGAAACTGTGAATCCTCCCTGACTGGGTCGGCCAGCCGAAATGTTGTGCCGACCCGCTTTTTTGGAGACATTGGACTGACAGAGCGATTCAAACACCAATTTGCATTTCTTATCAAAGTTGCCTTCGCTCCAGAATGTATAGTATATCGCGTGGTTAAATACTGCTCTTCATGTCCGTTTTCTGGGCATGAAGCTACGCGACCGAGTTGCCCTCAACATCCAGGATTTACGCCGCGCGCGTGGGCTGAGCCAAGAAGAACTCGCCCTGCGCGCGGGTGTGAATCGAGGCTACATGGGCAAGCTCGAAAACGCCAAATACGCGGCATCTTTGGACATGTTGGAAAAGATTGCTGCAGCTCTCTCTGTCGACCCATCAGCGCTGGTCGCCCCGCGACGCTGATCCTGTCAATAGCGTTCGATCCAACCTTCAGATAGTTCATTAATTCATTCACGGGAGTTTTCCCCAATGCCCCCTCCTCGCCTCGCTGCACAACCTATAGCCGAAGGCTTCTTGCAAACTTCGTCCGGGTCAAAACTGGTCTGACGCGAATTCCAGTGGAATACCGGCAAGACAAGCAAGATGTGGTTTGTCGATCCCGAAGCTGTGGACGAGGACCAAATCGAAATCCGCCAGCTTGACAGGACTACAAGACCGGCAAAAGAGACCTAATATCGATACCACTCCGAGTGATCCATGTTGCCTTCGTAGTCGCCGAATTCGACCATCACAGCTCGGTGGAAGAAGTTGAAGCGACCTCCACCGCCGGGAAACGATATTGACTGGCCATTTTCGCTGACAAAGTTCGCGGGCCAAGGCGAATGTGATCCGTAGACGCGGACATGATATCGACAGTTCCGGTTCTCATGATCGCAGGAGCGTACATACCAATCCCACTGGCGAGGATCGTCTCGTGGCTCATAGGACCTTCCGTAAAACCAGAGAACCCGCGTTTTTCTCAGCCATGCGTATTCCGGGATGGATATGTCCAACTCCCCTTCCCCGCCCGGTCCTCCAAGCTCTACTGGCACGGCAGCGAAGGTGCAGATCCCGAAGGGTGGCCTCACCGGCCAGGGGGTTATGCGTCGAATCATTTCCGCATAGGCGGCGGCGCACACCGCGCTCGATGGAAACCCACCGGCCATACACAGCATGATTGCACAATCCATGTCGTAAGCACGCGCAGGTTTTGTGCCAAACGCTCCAAAACCAAGCACAATGATCAAGCCCATCAGTAACCGGTGCATAAGGTTCTCCAATAATTTGTGCAATCTATCATTTACTTAGCAGGTATTCAGCGGGAATCTATCTTTTTTCTATTTTCTACGTTTTATATATATTGACTCTATCTGCGGTTTTCGTGTCATTTGCATGATGTATGAAGGTCTCTCGAAGGGAGAGACCATGCCGATAGCAAGACACCTAAGCCTGATCACGCTCGATGGAGTGAAGGATCTGATCGCCAGAGGCGTTGAGTTCACATGTCGGTACGAACTCGTGAGAGGCACAGGTGACGGCAAGCCGCTTTACCATTGCATCTACACGGTCGGGGATGAGGAACTCATCCTGGTCGCGGCAAAGGTGCAGAAGCACGGGCCCAAGGTGCGCGAGTTCGCGCTTTGGCCGGGGCTCGTCAATCACCACGTCAATTTTGGCGATGGCCACCCTGTCAGCATTGATCTCGATATCCGCAACGCCGAGGACGGCGATGGCGGACCTGATGGTGATCGGGTCTGACGGCAGCGTCAGAACTTCCGGCTGGAATTATCACGGACGAGAGACCGCAGAGCCTGCTGTCGCGCGTGTAGACGGCTCCGTTCTTAAAGGTCGCCACTCGATCCTCACTGCCATCCGTGCGACCTCCGAACGGCATACGCAAAACCGCAGCCTGCATTCCGTTGGCCTGTCACCAGCTGAATGGCATATCCTGTTCCAAGCCCTTGTCGAGGCTGAGAGCGCCTACAACCCGACAGCCGTCAGCCCAAAAGGTGCCTATGGGCTTGGTCAGTTGATGCCTGCGACGGCGCGAAGCCTAGGGATCGACAGAAGTGATTCTGGTCAGAACCTCGAAGGGGCTGCCCGCTATCTGCTCGCTCAGCTTTCGGAATTCCGTGACATCGACCTGGCGCTAGCCGCCTATAATGCCGGTCCACACCGTGTCCGAGAACATGGCGGCATCCCGCCGTTCAAAGAGACGCGGAATTACATTGCACGCATTCATCGCATCCGCGCACGTCTTTCCGGGCAACCCGCAGAGCAGCCCGTCATCCGCGTTTCCACTCGAGGAAAAACGCGGACCTCGGTCGTTATCGACTTGAACTGATCTCTTTAAAGGAATTCCAAATGAAAAAGCCTCGTCTCCGACATCTATTGTCTGCCGCCACAACCCTGGCGTTTCTGTCGAACCCTGCCTTCGCGCAAGACCTCTCTCCAATCCAGACCATGCTGGAAACAGTCGAGGCAGCACTAACAGGGCCGATCGGCATCGCTGTTGCGACGCTCGCTGTCATCGGCACTGGCTTCATGTGCATGATGGGACGTCTGAACTGGGGGTGGTTCGCGTCGGTGATCATCGGCATCGTGTTGATCTTCTCGGCCGGCACCATCGTCGACGGCTTTACCTAAGGCGCGGATAGAGCAGTGGTAGAACGATCCCCCCTTTTCCTAGGCCTCGCACGCCCGCCGAAATATCTCGGCCTCCCCGTCGGCTACCTCATGGTGCTGGCCATGGGGGTCGTTCTGCCCTTCATCTGGACCAAGTCGCTGGTGTTCTTCCTGATCGGGATCATCGGCTACCCAGTCCTCTGGTTCGTGGCCGATAAGGAGCCCCATTTCTTCGAGGTTCTGCGGGTTTCCTATGGAACGGTGCGCTCGACGAAAAACCGCGCATTGCATGGGGGTGACAGCTTTGGCGCCTGATGGATCGACCTCTGTCTCCCCTGCCCTGCAGGCGGCTGACGGCGAGAGTTTTTCGCGGGAGAGCTTCCTGGCGGAACACTTGCCGTGTTTCTCGCGCGTTGCAGATGACGTGCTGATCACACGCGACGGTGATCTGATGGCGACCCTGCGCCTCGATGGTCTCAATCCCATGACCACACCCGATGCGGAACTCGATGCCTTGCGCCGGGCCGTTGCCGCTATAGTCGCCCAAACCGGCGATCTCTTCGGCTTCTACGTGCACCGGATTTCCGTTCCGCAGGATCTGGCATTGCAACCCATAGACGGCGACAGCTTTGCGGCCGAGATCGATCGGCGCTGGCAACACCATGTCACAGGTCTTCAACCCAAGAAGAAACAACTCTACCTCACCATCCTGCGCCGCCCCGAGCTGACCTCGCGCCTGCCCCTCCTGCGTGGCCTCGCCCGCAATGGTTGGATCAAGGATCGCGCGGCGCGGAAGCAGGAGCTCAACGAGGTTGTCGGGTTTTTCGAGGTCGCGCTCTCGGCGGCAAAACCGGTGCGTATGACGTCGCAGGGCGGAGAATGGCTCGGATTTCTGAACACGCTCAACTCCGGCAGCTTTGCCCCCATCGCCTTCGGGCAAGCCGCCTTGCCCCTTTCGCATTCCCTTTCGAATGTCCGCACAACGTTTCAGGGCGATACAGTTCAGGTAACCGATGGCGTTACGGGCGAGACCCGCTATGGCGCGTTGTTTAGCATCAAGTCTTATCCGGCGCTCACCGATGTCACCCTGCTCGACGGTCTGGACCTTCCACTCGACATCGTGCTGACGAATTCTTTTACGCCGATCCCGACCAATATCATGGCCGAACGCATCCAGCGGATCATCCGCCAGATGCATGCCTCCGACGACGCCGCCGTCTCATTACGGGAACAGCTCGCCATCGCCGCCGATGACCAGGAAGCCGGGCGCATAGCGTTCGGCAATCATCACCTGTCGGTCGCGGTCTATGCTGAGAGCCGCGACATGCTCGAGCGCGCAGCCGCCCAGATCAAACGCGCAGGCCAGGAGATCATGGCCGTGATCGTGCGCGAGAACATGGCGCTCAAAGCCACCTATTTTGCACAGCACCCGGGCAACTTCGGCTACCGGGCACGGCGCACACCGATCTCTTCGGTCAACTTCGCGGATTTTGCCGCCCTGCATGGCTCGGTTGAAGGACGTGATGGCAAAGACAGCCCCTGGGGCGAGCCCGTTACCGTGCTGCCCAGCGTTGGCATCTCTGGCTACAGGTTCAATTTCCACGAGGCAGGTAAAATCACGAAAGAACCGACAGTCGGCCATACGCTGGTTCTGGGCCGCACTGGCTCCGGTAAAACCCTGACCACCGCTTTTCTGGCAGCACAATCTCAACGCCTCGGCACCCGGCTCTTCTTCTTTGACAAGGATCATGGGCTGGAAATGGCGGTGCGAGCTCTTGGTGGAAAATACCACGAGGTCCGGGCTGGCGTGCCGACGGGCTTGAATCCCTTAAAAACCGAGACCGACGAACGTGGACAGGCCTGGCTCTCTGACTGGCTCGGCACGCTTCTTTCCGCGCACGGCCCCCTTTCGGGGGAACAATCCCGCCACATCCAGAGCGCGGTGCGCCAGAACGCGGAGGCCGGGGCTTCTCTGCAATCTTTCGTGAGCTTCGAGACGCTCTTTCGGTCCCTCGACGATGGTGGCGAGTTGCAATCCCGCGTGGGTGAATGGGGTCCGGGTGGGCGTTATGGCTGGGTCTTTGCCGACGGTAATACTGGAAACGAGGATGAACCCGCTCTGGCGCTGGATGGTGACATTGTCGGGTTCGACATGACCGAGATTCTCGACATGGCCACCGAACGCATGGCGGTGCTCTCATATATCTTCCGCCAGATCGAACGGGTCGTCGAAGACCGCCGCCCCACCATCATTGTCCTCGATGAAGCATGGAAGCTGCTGGATGACGCCTATTTCGGGGCACGGCTGGAAAATTGGCTGGTGACGCTCAGGAAGATGAACTGCGTTGTGATCATGATGACGCAATACCCCAGCCAACTGCGTGACGCCCGGGTCGGAAAAACCATTGTCGAAACCGTCCCGACCCAGATCCTCTTCCCCAACGATCGCGCCACACCGGCCGATTACGACTTCCTGCGTGTCTCGGAAAAGGAGGCCGCCCTGCTCACTCAACCGACCGCTGGCCAACGGATCGCGCTGGTCAGATCGGCGGGCGACAGCCTCTTTGTCGATACCGATCTGTCGGCTCTTGGGGATCTGCTCCCAATCCTCGGCGGCGGGCGCACCGGTGAGGCACATGTCGGGTCCGATTGGCGCAATACCTCTGATTTCTGGAGATCAAAATGCGAGTAACTTTGTTAATGATGGGCCTTCTCAGCGTGGCAGCTTGCGAGCGCTACACCGAGAAAACCTCACCGTGTTTCGGGAAGACTGGCGAGCCGGTTGTTTCCCGCAATGCGACGCCGCCGCTCGCACTTTCCCTTTCGACGACGTCACCGGACCAACCCAAGGACTGTATATTTGAGCCGGTGAACGGCATCTGATGCATCGCGCACTCCTCATATGCGTGGGACTGAGCTGCACTCCCTCGATTGGTTTCGCACAGGGCGTTCCGACCCAAGACAATTCCGGGATTGGCCGACTTGTGACGATCCTGGGCAGTCTTGGCGAGGACATGTCGATCCAACGCGAAACGGCATCCACCCAGGACCAACTGGCCGAGGTTCAGGCCGAGCAGTTGCGCTTGCTTGAAGAGATGACAGCCACCATGACGGGTTCCGGGTTTGATGTGGCCAGTCTTGAAACCGGCGGCAGCTTTCCGGCCTCAAGCATCTATCCTGCGTTCAGCAATCACCCGATGGACGCCCGCCTTTTCGGAGAGGGGCGTGAGACGATCGAGATGATGATCGTGCGCGTCGCAGGTGAATTCGCCAGCGCGCCGGGTGTGGCCCGGGCGGGGCTGTCACCCACCCAATGGCGCTGCCTTTTCCAGGCACTGATCAAGCAGGAGAGTCGGTTCAGTGTGGCCGCCGAAAGCCCGGTCGGCGCCTATGGGCTTACCCAGCTCATGCCCGGCACCGCCGCCGATATGGGCGTCGATCGCTATGACGTCATGGACAATCTGCGCGGTGGTGCGCGCTATATCACAACCCAGCTCAACCGCTTTGGCACAATTCCGAATGCGTTGGCCGCCTACAATGCTGGCCCGGGACGCGTCATCGAATATGGTGGCGTGCCACCCTTCAAGGAAACCCAGGGCTACGTCCGCAACATCTCGAAATTCTACAATGAGTACCTTGCCGTGATTGGTGGGACCGACGCGCTTGGCACCCTCACGCCGGCCGACATGGCGCTGGCCGAGTATTCCAACATCTCGGATGCGAGCCTTTACTACGCGGCAGATGCGCACGCGACGACCGAACAGGTCGTCAACCGCCTCGCTGCCATCATTCGCCAGATCGATGCGCAGCCCAACGTCAAAGCGGCGATGGAACTCAACACCTACGCGCGGGCGGAGATCGCCCGCATCCTCTCACTCCGGACGCGCCTGATGGCCGCGAACCAGACCCGCGAGGCAGCGCATGCCCAGCATCTGATGGTGGACCGGTTGGAGGAGCGCAAATTCATGGCCATGGAGGTATCTGAATGAAACGCTTTCTACTTGGTGCGAGCGCAGCGGTTGCGCTCTCCACATCCCCTGCTTTCGTCATCCCGGCCCTCGCCCAAGGCGTGCCGACCTTCGACGGCCAGCAGCTTCGCCAACTGGTCCTGCAGATCGAACACATGGCCGAGGACCTGAATGTCCAGCTCGAACAACTCGCCACCATGCGCCAGGAGCTGGAAACCCAACTCTCCCAGCTTCTGAATCTCGAGGCCCAGCTCCGATCTCTGATCGAGGGCTCCGGAGTCGGAGAACTGTTTGCCACCATCGAGGAATTCGAGCGCCTCAAGGGCAAGCTTGTCGCCCCCTTGACCACGCTGCAATCGCTGGCGGAAGGCGATTTCCTGTCCGGCTTTGTCGATGGTGCCGATCTCTCAGGACAGGTTGAATCGGTTCTGCGCGGCTCAGGCCTGACGTCGGAAAGCCTCGCCACCCTGTCATCATCATCCGAGCCCGCAGACACGCGCCTCGCCACATCCGCTGGGGCCAGCGCCATGCTGTCGGTTGCCGCCCAGGAAAGCCATGAAGAAGCCGGCGCCAGCCTGGAACGTATCGAAACCATGGTCGGTCTCATTGACGATCAGGACGGGCTTCGGGCCGCCGTTGATCTCAACACCCGTGTCACGGCGGAGCTCGGGATCATCATGACCCAGATATGGCGTCTGGAAGCGGCACAGGGCGTGAGCGCGGGCCAGCTCGGCGTTGTTGATGCCGCCACCCTCGCCGCCGAGCGCAAATTCCGCTCCATGGAGGTCCCCGAATGAAACGGTGCGCCGTTAGCGGGTGGAACGTCCACATCAGTCTAAGCGCGGCAGCCGCCATTGGATGCCTTTTGGCCTTCACGACGCCTCTCGCCGCGCAAACCTCAGATGGGTTTGATTCCATGGCACAGCCCCAAGAGTCAGCTCAGGCGTGTGACGCGCCACGCCTGCCCCGCGACCTGCATTCCTTCGCCTATATCCGGAACGGGTACCGGGAGATCTTGCGGATCATCGCCGTCGAACACGCAATTAAGGCGCAATTCTGTGGCTGCCAATTTGACTTGGTTGATTGGGAAGATGCGGTTCTCGCGATCGACCGGTTTCAAACGTCTGACAACCCGAAACTCCCTTTCGATGTCATCGCGCTCCGCAGGCAAGCCGATGCAGCTGAAACCACGCTGAAAGAGGCCTGCACCGAGTAATGGGAATCATTCGCGACATATTGGGTGAGGTCGACACTGCCATCGATACCGTCGCCGAAGCAGGGTTTATCCAAGCTGCGGGTCAAGTTGGTGATGTGATATCCGTGGGATCCGGTGTGCTACTGATCCTGCTCGGCATCAATGTGGTCATGCAACTTCGACCGATGACATTCGGAAGCGCTTTCGCCTTCGGCATCAAACTGGCCCTGGTCGGGATGTTCGCCCAGAGTTGGGACAATTTTTCCGTCATCTATGGCATCGTCACCGATGTACCGGACGCAATTGGCGCGCGCATTCTGTCGCTCACGGCCTCCGGTGACGAGGCGGGTGTTTACGAAAGCCTCGATTCCATGGTGAACCGCATCACCGCCTATGGCGACGCGATCGGAGACAATGCGGGCTGGGTCTTCGGTGCAGTGCTTGGCGCAATCTTCTTCGTGCTTTCTGCCATCTTCGCCGCCGTCACCGCCGGGATCATTGCCTTCGCCAAGATCGTCTTCACGCTGATGATCGTCATCGCGCCGTTCATGATCCTGGCGTCTCTGTTTAAACCCACCCAGTCACTTTTCGAAGCCTGGTCCCGCGCCACCATCGGTTACGCGCTCATGCCCGTGGCGGCGGCGGGCGCGGCTGGGATCATCGTCGCGATTGCCGAAAGCATCGGGGCCTCTTCTGCCGACCCTGACAATGTCGCCACGATCAGCCTGATCCTGCCCTTCCTCGTCATCCTGATTCTGAGCGCGGGCATTATGGCCTCGGTGCCCTACATCGCCTCAAACCTGACCGGTGTGGTCGGCATCGCCTCGAATGCCATCGGCCTTACCGGTCTGGCACGGCAAGGCGTCGTGAACGCTGGTGAATATGGAACCGGTGGGGCCGCCCGCATGGCCACGGGTAAAACGCCCCATGAGTTGCGCCACGCTACCAGCGACGGCCTCGTCAAAACCGGCCAGGTCATCCGGCAAACCCCCGGTTCGATGCTGGCGCGCGCCAAGTCTTTCCGCAATTCCAACGAGGCCACCTGATCCATGAGCAAAGCACGCGACGCCTTCGAGGCGGATTTCATCTTTGGACCACGACGACGAGAACGGTTTGCGTATTTCATCGCTGCAGCAGGCGTGATCGTCGGGCTGGCAGGATTTCTGGGAGCGGTCTCCCTCTTCCCGCTGAAGTCGGTCGAGACCTTCGTCGTGGTGGTCGACAAGGAAACCGGCGAGATGGACCGCGTCTCGCAGGTCGCCGCCCTCACCCTCGATGAAAGCGACGCCATCATCCAGGCCAATCTGGTCGCTTACGTCGATGACAGGGAAACCTATGACCTCACTGATGGCGAACAGCGTATCAACTCGGTGCTTGATCGCTCTGACAGTGACGCAGCGCGCACTCTACGCGATCTCTGGTCTTCCACCAACGAGGATTACCCGATCACAGTCTACGGTCGTGAAGCCAAGATCGACGTGGTCATTCGTTCGGTAAACCAGATCGAGCCGGGCGTTGCACAGGTCCGTTTCACCCGCACGCTTCGGCGCGAGCGCGACACCCGCACTGTAACCCGACCTTACGTCGCCACGCTGGCTTACGAGTTCCGCCCGGAAACCCGCCAGCGTCTGCAGGATGTCTGGGCCAATCCCCTTGGCTTTGTCGTCACCTCCTACCGCGTCGATGCTGAAACCCTCGAGAATTGATCATCATGAATTTGCTGCCCCCGCTTCTATTGGCAATCGCCTTGCCAGTCACCGCCCTCGCCGAGGCCACGCCCCAAGGTGGACCGCTCGATATCCGTATCCGTTACGCTACCTACAGTGAAAACCAGGTGTTCCGGATCGAAACCGATCTGCGCCACTCAACCACGATTCATTTCGGGCGCGGAGAACGGTTCGAAGCGGTCATTGTCGGCGACACGGAAAGTTTCCAGGTCGATCCGATCCCCGAGCTTGGCAATGTGCTGACCATCAAACCGCATGTGGCCAAGGCTTCGACGAATATGACGGTGATCACAAACCGGCGCAGCTATTCCTTCCATCTGCGCGAGGGATCGATCCCGAACCGGACGGGCATGTTTTTCGAGGTGCGGTTCAAATACCCCGAAGAGGCTCGCCGTTCGCGTCCCAGTTTAGCAAAAGGTTTTGAGGCGCCACGCAACTATGCCTATCTTGTCTCGGGCGAGAGTGATTTTCGACCGGCATTGGTCTACGACGATGGGCGCTACACCTATTTCACCTTCCCGGAAAACACCCGACAGCCAGCCATCTTCAAAGCGGACGACCAAGGCCGCGAGCGTACCGTCAACTGGACACAGGATGGCAACACCGTCCGCGTGCTCGGCGTGAACGACTACTGGACCCTGCGGATTGGTGACGAAGCGCTCTGCATCGCGCGGGATTCCGCCGCCATCTACGTGAGCAATTGATCATGGCTGACGATCCTGATCTGCAAAAACGCCTCAACACGTTCAAGGATGGCAAAACGAAACCCCGATCCGGTGGTCTCGGCGTAGGGGCATTGGCCATTGCGCTCGGACTTGGTGGTGCTGGTGTGGCCTATTGGCTGGCCACCGCAGCACAGGACGGCCCTGCCCCGCTCGAAACCTCCGAAGTGACACCGTTCCAGGACGGGCGACCCGGATCAGGGCGCTTGGAGTTCCCGCCAGATGAAACCGACCAACGCGTCAATGACGCGTTGATTGCAGTGGAAGAAGCCCTCGACGTGCCTGCGGCCCCTGCCCCGGAAACGAGCCAGGAGGTCCTGAACGAACTGGCCCAACTGCGTGAGGCATTGGCGGCCAGTCAATCAGCCCGCAACGCGGAAATCCAGGCCGCCGTTGGGGATTTACGCGAGGCCTTTGATGCCCAGACCAAGGCACTGGAGGAACAGCGCCGCCGTGAAGCCGAACGCGCGGCCGCGGAGTTGCTCACGGCTCAGATACGATCGCCCGCAGTCGTGTATTCGGATGGTCAGGGGAGTTCCGCAGCTTCTGGTGCAGCGGTTTCCAGCACGGCGGACGCAAGTGCGCCCCTGAATGAAAACGAGGCCTACTTGCAGACCGCCGCACGCCCTCTTGAGATCGAAGAGGCCGCGCGTATGGAAATCCCGGATCGGACCCTCGCGCAAGGCTCCGTGATCCAGGCCGCGCTGCAAACCGCTATCAATAGTGACCTGCCAGGCAATGTGGTGGCAGTCGTCTCAGAACCTGTTCCGGCCTTTTCCGGAGACCGGATCCTGATCCCACGTGGGTCGCGTCTCTTCGGACAATACCGCTCTGGCATCGAAGTCGGCCAGAAGCGAATTCTGATCCTCTGGACCCGTCTCCTCACACCCGACGGAACCTCAATCAATATCGCCTCTGTCGGCGCTGATCGGCTTGGCCGCTCCGGCATGACCGGCCTCGTCGACACCAAATTCCTTGAACGCTTCGGTGGCGCCGCGCTGATCTCGATCATCGGGGCTGCCCCCTCCGTAGCCGCAGATCGGGTCAGCGATGAAACCGCATCCGATGTTCTGGCAGACATTGGCTCGGACCTGTCTGACGCCACCAGTTCCGTCATCGCCGATCAGGTCTCGATGTCGCCGACAATCTATGTGGATCAGGGTGCGGGTGTGACCGTACTCGTAGACAGGGATGTTGTTATTCATTGAATATAGAAGCTCTCCCTTCCTCTTATCTCGAACGCTATCTTGCGCCCTTCGAACACTGGTTAGCCGATGAAGAAGTTATCGAGCTGGCCATCAATCCGGACGGTCGGGTGTGGGTCGAGCGACGTGGCTCCATTGCGATGGAATGTGGTGACACGGCCGTGAACCCGGCTGATGCAATCAACCTCGGCACCACCATGGTTGGCGACGCAAAGGCTAAAGTCTCCGAAAAGAACCCGCTGGTGTCCGGGAAAGTCGAGTTCCGGGGGCGACCACTGCGTGTACAAGTTGTGGTTTCGCCCGCCGTGGAGCAAGGGGCCGCGATCACCATCCGGCTGTTTGGGCAAACCAACATTCGCAGCTATGAGCCCACCTACCTTCAGGGCAAAGCAGTTTCCTTGACCGATATTCGGGCGGAGAAGCTAAAAGCAATTTCGAAACAGGCAGAAACCGATCTGACCGGAGCACTGCAGCAGCTTGTTGAAAACCGCCTGAATATCCTTGTGAGTGGCGGAACTTCGACAGGTAAGACCACCTTTGCCCGCCATCTCCTGACATATGTTCCCGACAGTGAACGGCTCATCACAATTGAGGATGCGTTCGAGCTGTTTCCGCGTCAGCCAAATTCAGTCTGCCTGCTTGCGGATCGGGCCAAGGACAGCCCGCGCTCAGCTGGGGCATTATTACAAGCTTCGCTCAGGATGCGACCTGATCGGATCGTGGTCGGCGAATTACGAGGGTCTGAAGCGCTCACCTATCTCGAGGCGATCAACACCGGGCATGGCGGGTCCGTCTCGACGATTCATGCCGAAACAGCAGAGCTCGCCATTGATCGGCTGGCGATCATGGTGTTGCAGGCTGGAACACCGCTGACCTTTGCAGAAGTGCAGACCTATATTCGAAAATCGATCGATGTGATTGTGCAGTTGGGGCGGGTCGAGGGGAATCGTGGAATTGCCGAACTGTTGGTATTGGGGTGAAACAGCTATTCCCCCAACAAATCCTCAATGAAACTCTCCTGCCGATCCAACACTTGCTCCCACTCCGGCGGCACCCCGTCGTCACGGTCCATATCCTCCGGCTGCAAATCATCGGCATTGGATTTCGCAGCCACCGCCCGCATCGCGCGCGCCTGTCGCCGCCGCGACCTCAGAGTGCTGGCTGCTTCCTGTTCTTCATCAACGTCGCCGTCATCGCCACCATCGGCCCAAGGCCCCACCCCTTCCACACTCGGGGGATAAGGGTAGCCCCTGCCCTCCTGCTGCTCGACCATCCCTTTGAACATCGGATCATCATAATACTTGATCCGCTGCGCCTTGATCGGGTGCTGCGGCGAGGCAAGGATGATAACTTCATCCGGATCCAAAAGCCGCGCCTCCGTTTCCGAGAGCAGCGGTCGTTCTTCCAGCCGCGCGCTGGTCGACGTCGCCCCGAGGATCCCTTTATTACGCCCATACATGCGCGTGACGGCCTCGCGGGTTGTGCTGCCAACCGCCGCCGATACTTCTCGCACAGTCCGCTGATCCCGCGGCGTGATGTAGAGCTTGAGCCCTGCCCCGTTTTCCAGACTCTCACGGCCCTCAGAGCCATAGATGCGGTCCAGCGCCGCCAGGGACTGTGCAATCATCGCCACACGCCCGCCATAGCTTGCCAGAGAATGGATCGCCCGCTCCAGATAAGGCATCGCCCCCATCTGCTGGAATTCATCGATCATCATCATGACCGGCCAGGGCTCGTCGGTACCCGGCTCGTTCAAACGCAGGCTGGCGATGAGGTCGGCGAACATGAGCCGCAGAAGCGGCGCCAGTGTTGCGATGTGATCCTCGGAGACCACGATGTAGAGCGAATGCGGTTTGCGCCGGAACTGGCCAAAGTCGAAGTCACTCGCCTCGGTCGCAGAGCGCACCGCCGGGTTGTCCCACTGCTTGAGACCTGCCGTCATCAGGGCCTGGATGTTCGAGGTCAAAAGCCGGGACGAGGCGCTGGCCGCGTTGGTCCAGAGCTCGCGCACCACCTCTTCCTTCGCCTCTTCGGCATAGGCGCTGTACTGGGCGTTCTTGTAGTCCCCTGCCGAGACGATCTTGTTCACCTCGCCCAAGGTGGGCGTGCCGCGCTGGATTGCCAGCAGACAGGCGGCCACAAAGATCGACTTACCGGCCTCGGAGAAGGTATCGAGGGTCTTGTTGTCTTTGTCGAGGAAGAGATCGGCCAGGATAGACACTTCCGTGAACTGCTGCGCAAAATTGGGATAGGCTGCAATGCGGGCCAGCGGGTTGTAGCGATGGGTGCTGTTGGCCCAGTCAAACGGGTTGAACCGAAACACCTCGTCGCCATTGAGCGCCCTCAACCGTGAGGTCTTGTCGAAGTTCTCGCCTTTCACGTCGAGCACCACGACCGAGCCCGCGAAAGACAGCAGGTTCGGGATCACGAATCCCACGCCCTTACCGGCCCGGGTCGGCGCCACCATCATCACATGCGGGATTTCGGTGGAGGAGATGAACTCGGATTTGGATTTCGGCTTGCCGAGTTTGCCACAGACAAAACCTGTACCGGGACCTTGCAGCATACCGTTCTTTCGAAGCTCCGCCTTGGTCTGCCAATGAGCCGAGCCATAGTCGTCCTGTTCCCGTTTCCAGGTCCAGGCGGCGGCGAGAACGCCAAGACCGAGTGCCCCGAACCCGACAGCCCCAAACGCCACCTTGAAGGCGTCTGGATGCGCGAGGCGCAATCCTGCACCGGCACGCCAGACGGCAAACATGTCGAACTGGCCAAAACCAGTGCGTAGCGCCAGCGCCAGGTAGATGCTGGCAACAATGGTGCCCAGCAACGTGCCACAGATCAGACCGAAGGGCACCGCGGCCCAGAGAGGGATGGGTTTCATGGGTAGTGCTCCGATCAGAAGGACATTTCGTCGTCGAGATCGCGGCCCATATGTTGACTGTGATCACGGGATTTGGCCTGCTCGGCTTCCATCTGCCGGGCCACCTCCGTCACCTTGTCCTTCTGCAGGGCGGCAGCACGGTCAGTGAAGACCTGATCGCCGGTTTCCTCGTGGGTCATCTCGAGGAACTCCTGCGTAACCGTGATCTGGTCGATCTTGCCGGGCAGCGCCTCTTCTAGCACCGTGTAGTTGCCGCGCCGCAGCTCGGCCAAGCCTTCCTCTCCCAACTCCTTGAAGAGCTCTGCCTGCAAAGTCCGCTCGACCACCTCTTCCTGCTCCTCGGTGAGTGTGCCTTCTTTCAGCATATCCGCCAATTCCTGCAGGTAAGCATTCGGTCCTCTGTCGGCATCGTCCACGAGAGAGAGGTCATGCCCATCCTCAGCATTGAGCCCCGCCCCGATCGGTACACCCAGTCCCCGTGCCCTCTCCATGAGGCGGTCCATCACGCCATCAACCTGTCCGAGCGCCGCATCGAGTTGGTTATCATTGGCGGTTTCAACCGTAAGGCCGTCCTTCGCCAGCACGGCGCCCATGTCCCGCTCGACCCAATCTTGGGCCAGCCCGTAATTCGTGGTGCCGCCTGAGACGATGCGGGCGGTGAGATCATCACCGTCGATCCCCGCATCCCGCGCATCTGACAGGATGCCCTCCAGAGCTTCATCCCGCCCGGATTGCAGTGCTTCGATCAGGCGCGCATCTCCTGCCCCCGGCGGATAGGGCTCGGCCAGGTCACGGCCGAACCTCGACCGCAGATCGGGGTCCGGCACCATCTGTGACAGGTCGCGGATGATCGGTGCCGCTTTCACCTCGAAGCTGGCACGTGCCTCACCGTCCAGTTCCTCGGCCTTGAGCCGCAGGGCCTCGATGGTGCGTTCGGAATACTCGATCGCATCCCCGACGGTCTGGATATCCTTCATATCAATCTCTCCTGCGGTGAACTGGTGAACGGTATTGGTGCCAAGCCCCTTGGCCATAGCCCGCACGGCGCGGGCAAGGTGACGCTGATCCATACGATCCAGAAGATCGGCGAGCTTGGCATAGTCCTTGGCAAAGCCCACAACCTGAGCCTGGGCGATGGCGGACTCCTCCGGCGTCATTGCGATCTCGCGCGGCAGGCGCGCCTCTTCCTTGGCCCGGTAGATTTCTTCGATGCCAGGGGCCTTGGCGAAGATGCCGCGCTCGAGCCGGGTGGTGGCGTCCAGCATCACGCCATAGCCCTCTGCGATCTCCGCCTGCTTCTCGCGCATGAGCTGGGGCGACATTACCCCCTCAGCCCAGCAGGAGAACCAGGTCCCCTGCTCTCGGCCGCGATTGTTCAGAACGATATGGGCGTGGCGGTGTGCGCGGTCGTCATGGACCGCCAACACGTAATCCCACTGGTCGCCATATTCGCCGCTCTCGAAGAAATGCTCCGCCCAGTCGAGCGCGATGTCACGGACTTTCTCGGTGCCGACATCTGTCGGGAAGGACAGAAGCATATGCGAGGTGAAGCCAAGCTTGGTGGTGCCGCGCCAGGTCTCAGACCAGCCCTCGATGATTTCGTCCTTCTGCTCGCCCGTCAGAACCGCTGCATTGTCCAGCGGGTTGGTCATGGTCGAATAGGTAAAGACCGCCTTGTCGTTGATGTAGGAGAGCTGGTTGCCGAGCGAGGCGCGCGTTTTGCACCCCCCTGCCCTGATCCGCTTGAACACTGCCGCCCGGCTCTGACCCGATGCCGCCTTGGCGATGTTGCGCACCGAAAGCCGTCCGACACGCGCGTAGCTGCGGCCCTGCCGACGCCCTGCCAGCCGCGCGTCGATCCGCGCCTGGGCCTTGCCCCGGATGCGCTCGTCTTCCCAGAGACGCCCCATGACCGACGTGTAAAGGGAGAGCGGATCAGCCATTGGCTACGACCTCCCCACCACTACCTGCCACGCCTGACTCGACAAGATTCGGCAGCCCGGCCCCGCGCTGCACCTGTGCCAGATCCTTCATCGCGCCAAGCTCGCGGGTCATCTTCTGTGCCAACTCGACAAGCTCGGAAACCAGCGCCCGATCCTCGTCCGTGAGCACCAGCCGCCCCCGCCGCACCTCCTTGGCGAGAGCCATTCCTGCATCGGTCAGATCGCGCGATTGACGCCAGGCTCCGACAAACCCATCGATCCGGTCCGCTGTCACATCCATGAATCCGCAGCGTGCCCGCACCACCGCCTTCAGCGCCTGACTGCGATTGGCGAAACCTCGCGCCTGCCACTCCGCATCGAAGGCCTGAAGATCGGATTGGGAGGCGCGAAAGGTGACAACCTCAGAAGGGTCGCGGACCGCAACACCCTCACCGATCTCCTCTTTCGCCAGCCGCGAGATGTGCCGCACTGACACACCGAACTCCGCCGACAAATCCCGCGCTGCCTCGCCCGTCTGGAAGCGCCGTGCGATCTCGATGCGCTGTTCGATCGTCAGGTTTTTGCGCGAACGCTTCACTTCAGACCCCTCGGACAAAATGTGTATACATTTGCCATATCCTGCCAATGTCTCCCTTTGCTACGGTTTATATATTTCATACCTTCATGTCAATTCGTCTTTAGCTGAAACAGGGTGAGTCTGGGAGTCGAATGAGCGTTTCAGAATACCCTCAAGGTCCAATCCTCGCTGACCGGATTGGCCTTAGTTCACTTGGGAACGAAGCGCATTAAGAAGCCACCAGCTCTGTCTGAGGCACGTGTAAAACTGGGGGCAACAGGCATAGAAAAGGCCACCCGCAATGGGGTGACCTTATAGGTTTCATGACAAACTTCAGGGGTCAGTCAGGCGGCGGTTCCGTCGTGATCCGTGAGCACTATGCCTTCCGTGACACCGACAAAGAGCGGTGTGACCTGGTACTCGCCGTCCTCGATTTCCGGCGGCGTCACGGCAACAATCGCAACCGCTGGTTCGCCGTCAAGGAAGCAGGAGAACAACGCGAAATTGTCGTGCTCTCCCGAAGTCAGCGCCTCGAAGGCGCTGATGTGTTCGGGGTGGATGTTGGTGCTCATGTGACGATCCCTCCGACCTCGCGGGCGCGCTCGGCATAGGTGCTGAGCGGCGCATCGGCTTCGAAGTGGAGGTCCCGCTCGATCGGTAGGCCAAGACGGCCACGATGCGCCTTGAGGACGCTGAGCCGGACCGATCCCAGCTCGGGATAGCCAAGGCCGAGATCGCAAAGACCGAAGGCAATGTCAGGATCTTCGGGATCGGTTTCGCTGAGGAGCCAGGTGGCGCCGCCATCCGGGGTGATGAGTTTAACCACCGGGTGATGGTCGATGGTGTCCTCGCCCGCTTCGATGCGGGTCTGGTTGGCGCTGCCATTGGCAGCCAACTGGTCGAGGATGGATTGGGGTAGAAGTTCCATAGTGTCTGTCCTTCGTACGAAATGTCGGTGATGTTGGCGGGAGGGGAACGAGACCCCTCCCCAGCCGGGTCACTCGGTGACCTGGCCGTCGTCGCTGTCGGCTTTGGGCTCGAAGAGGACGAGCTCGCCATTCACCGGGGTTGCGAAGAGTTGGATGGTCATGAAGGACTTGGCGCCTTCGTTCTGCGGGAAGGCGACGCCCACCTTGTGGAAGCGAGTCTTGCCATCCTTGCCGGTGTCCGGGGTGGTGACGGTGTAGTACTTGGTCATATCGGTTCTCCTTCGTTTTCGATGCAAACGGGAGACCGTGACTGCCCGGGCCGGCTGTCAGGCTGAACTTTGTCGCGCGAGGAATGGTGGCGTGAGCCGCCAGGGGAAAGTTCTGCTTGAAGGGGGTGGCTGAAAGCCGCGCCCGGCAGACGGGCCAAGTCACGGAGATTGACAGGCAAGAAAACGAGAGGGGAACGAGGTGGCCGGGCTGCGTGCCGATCACGCCGAACCGCAAGAGAATTGGATCCGTCCACGATGGATGACGCCTGAAGTTGGATGAACCTGCCACGACCGGAATGACATGTCCCCGCACAACCTGATATGGCGGGCATGATCAAGCTTCGACCCATTGCCGATGACGCCGCCATACTGGACCAGTCCCGACTGCTTCAGGCCGTGGAGCTTGCCTTCGCCTATGCCGACACAAACGGTGGGATCGGGCTGACACAGACCAAGGCCTTCAATCGGAAATTCGGTCAGTTCAATTCGGCCGTTGCCTTCCGGCTGGGGCTCAGCCAAGTTCATCTAAAACAATTAAATAGTGCCTGAACACACGTAACGGTTTAAGAAATTGGTTAAACAACATGCCTGAAATCATCAGCTTTCAACAAGCGATAGAAGCCACAAAGGGCGAAGATAAGGCTCTTCTGATCGGCAACGGCTTTTCTGCGCAGTATTTCAATTACGCGAACCTTCTGACGGAAGCGCAGCTGGAAGACGGCAGTCCCGTAAAAGCACTGTTTGAACGACTTGGCACAGTAGATTTCGAAGCGGTTATTAGGGCTCTCGAGGACGCATCCATTGTCGAGCGGGCCTATGGCAACGAAGTTCATGCCAATGAACTCGAGGCCGACGCTCAAAAGGTAAGGGAGGCCCTCGTCAATGCCGTCAACGCGACACATCCCGCCCATAGGGAAGACCTCGAATTCCAGTATGAAAGCGCGGCAGCGTTTCTGAAGCACTTTAGCAAAGGCCGAGTCTTCACGTTAAACTATGACCTACTGCTCTATTGGGTGAATTTGGAAAAAAGCCTGCTAACTGACGGGTTTGGCCTTGGCGAAGACGTAGACGATGGCCGTTTCAAAGGCCCTTTCCAAGAAGGTGCATACTGCCGAACTTTCAACCTACATGGTGGTTTACACCTTTTTCAAGACGGAGTCGGAGATGTCTACAAAGCTCTGAACGATGGCGATGGAGTCATAGCGAACATTACACACGAGATTGCGAACAACGGGCGACTTCCTCTTTATGTAGCCGAGGGCACTTCGACATCGAAGCTGCGCAAGATCAACTCTGTCGAGTATCTCCGCCATTGCTATCGCGCATTGCAGGAAACTACTGCCGCCGTTTTCGTGTTCGGGCACAGCGCAGATTCGAACGACGCCCATATTTATCATGCGATTTTCGGATCAAAGGCTAAGCACGTCTATTTCGGCGTGTTCCAACCAAACGACGAAAAGGTCACGGCTTTGGATGCCGAACTGGCAAAATACAGAAAGCTCGGAGGGGATGGCGTCCACTACAGCTTCTTTGACTCTGAGACCGCGCAGGTCTGGGATGGACCGCCGGAGGAAGAAGATGCAGACTGACGATCATGCTGTCGGAGAATTCCTGGCTGACGGACGCTGGTTCTTGCGCGCCCAGATTGGTGTGACTCCATCGTTGCGCATGCCGACGTTGGACATCATGGCTGCTAGTGTTTGCAGTCTGTGCGCCACACAATGCCTAACCAGCCCGAATTGAGGCCGCCTAAGCGGCGACCTCATCCGGGTTTGGCTGCAGCCCATGCAAGTAATCAACCGCTTTCTGCGCATGCGCAGCAGCCTGGAAGATGAACCGCTTGTCATTGCGCAAACCTTCAAGTTATCGCGAGGAGGGCATAATGCGGAGGAATTCCGCCAATGCCTTGGTTTCCCTGGCAGTCTGTTCACTTTCCTCCGCATTATTTTGATGCGTGTCAGAGTGTATCCAACCAGTCGAGCACGCTCTGGTCGCGCCGCCATGAGGGTGGACTGCCGGTCTTCGGTCTTTCGACACGCTCCAGTGCCCGGCGTTTGGTCTCCAGATTTGCCTGAGCATAGTGGTTGGTCGTCTCGAGGCTGACATGACCCAGCCAGCTGCGGATGACCGTGACGTCGACGCCGGCAGCGACCAGATGCACAGCTGTCGCGTGCCGGAAGCTGTGCGGTGTCACATGTTTTGCCGCCAGCGACGGCGTGACCTTTTCAGCCGTCCTGACATAGTCCGCCAGTTTGAAGCGCACCCCTGAGGCGCTCAGCGGTTTGCCATAGCGGTTCACGAAGAGTGGCGCATCGGCCGGCCTCGGTGTTCGCTCAAGCAGTGACTTCAGCAAGGCCACCGTCTCCGGCCAAAGCGGACTGATCCGTTCTTTCCGGCCCTTCCCGTACAAGCGCACGCAGGCCGGAGCATCGAACCTGATCGCCTGGGGGCAAAGGTCGAGGGCTTCCTGGATGCGCGCGCCGGTATTGTAGAGCAGCGACAGCAAGACATGGTCCCGCTGGCCGACCAACGTGGAGCGGTCAGGTTGAGCCAGGATCGCGTGCACCTCTTCGGGTTCGAGGTAGTCTGGCGCGCGGATCGGTGCCTTTTTCGTTGGCACGTTCAATATCTCCGCGCATTGCGCCATGAGCTCCGGTTCGCGCGTTGCCACATAGCCGAAGAAGCTGCGCAGGGCAGCGAGGCGGCAGTTCCGGGTGCCGATGGTGTCACCTCGCTCGACCTCAAGATGTTGAAGGAAGGCGATGACCTCAACGGCAGTCAATTCGCTCAAAGTCAGACGAACAACCGACTTGCCACTACGGGCCGCGACAAAGCGCAAAAAGAGCCGCCAGGTATCCCGATAGGACTTGACGGTATGCACGGAGGCGTTGCGCTGCTGGACCATCCAGTCGGTGAAGAACATGCGCAGCAATTGGGGAAGCGGATCAGATTTCATGATGCCACCTCAGCCGATTCAGCGTTGCCCGGCGCGGCGAAGGCCCGGAACCGTTCACTCGCTTCATGCAATAAGTCCTGGGTCACGGTGATGTAGACCAGCGTGGAGTTGATGTCGCGATGGCCGAGATATGTTGCAAGATACGGCAGCTTTTCCTGCGGATTCACGCCTTGCCGGTACCATTCGAGGATCCGGTGAACGACGAAGGTATGACGCAGGTCGTGGATGCGTGGCCCGGTCTTCCCCTTGGCCGGTTTGAGACCTGCCATGCGCAAAATGGCGACAAGGTGGGTGCTGATGGATGCCCGGCAGTAATAACGGTTCTTTTGATCGTGCCAGAACAAACCGGCGTCTGGGCTGCGAGAGACCTTGGCCCTTTGGCGCGCTTCGAGAAGCGTGCGTAGAGCATCTATCGCGCTGTCCGACAGCGGCAGGATGCGGGACTTGAAGAACTTCGTCTCCCGGATCGCGATGGTTCCCGCCCGCATGTCAACGTCGCCAAGCGTCAGCCTTGCAATCTCGCCGATGCGCAATCCGGCGCAATAGGCCAGAACCAGCATGGTATAGAGGTTGATCGGACGCGAGGGCGCGCGCGGCGACGGATAGACCCGGGCGATTGCAAGCAGTTTCTGGATTTCCTCGGAGCTGTAGATATACGGGCGCCGCCAGCCGCGAGCGACCTGTTTCGCTGGCCGGTTGTCCGATTGCCGTTTGGGACGTGATGGATCGTCATGGCACAGTGCCTTGTTCAGGATACGGGCCAATTTCTCGCATTCGGCCGGATGGTTCGCGGTCGTCTTTGTCCTGCGGTAGTGCTCAAGCATGATCTCCAGCGGCTGGCCATCGAGATCGGGCCTTTGCTGCAGAAAGCGGTCGAACCGGCGGCAAATGACGTCGGCCGCCTCATACCGGTAGCCACTGCGCTGCATCCGCTCGACATGGTTGCGCATCAGCTCTCCCAATGAACTTTCGAACGGTCGAAGTTGCCGCAACGCCTCGAGTGCCTGATTGGGATCAGGGGCCATCAAAGCCCGTATTACGCCCGTGTCACTGTGGGCATTATAGTCACGGCGAAGGTCGGAGATCGGATTGCTCTCAATCCTTCCATCATCCGCCAGGGCATCCAGGAAGCGGGCAACAATCCGAGCGCGGTTCTGCACCGTTGAAGGGGCCCAGACCTCGCCACGCTCGCGCAACCAATATTCAAGCGTTTGCCGGTCAGTTGCGCCAAACCGCAACACCGCCTGCCGGAAGCTGTTCAGCGCTTGCCGATAGTAGATTGGCGTTATCGCATAGTTCAATGGAAGCCGGGCGATGTAGTTCTCGATGATCTCATCGCCATCCTCGGGCCAGCTTGTCATTGTCTCACCTCCCTGCCCGGAAGCTCGATGGCAATCGCACGCAGGTCTTCGGTGGCGAGCTTCAGATACGGAGCTATCGATTCCGAGGATCGGTGGCCGAGCACATCGCCAATGATCTTGCGCGGGGTGGATGCCCTCAGCATGCTGACCGCACGGGCATGGCGGAAGATGTGCGGTCCGCGCTTGCCAACAAGCTCAATTCCGGCAACAGCGAGGCGCCGTTTGACCACACCATAGAGCCCGCCCGCCTTCATTGCCTGATAGGGTGCCCGGCTTCTCAGAAAGACAGTCCTTGCATCAGTCTCCGGACGGCCAGCGCGCAAATATCGCAGGATCGCTTCCCCCACGGGTTCCATCAGAGGCAGCACGTCCGTGGCATTGGATTTGGAGCGTTGCACCCGAATGGTATCTGCCCGCCAGTTGATATCCTCGATCTGCAGGCGGCCGACCTCGCCGGACCGAAAGCCGTAATTGGCAAGCAGCTGCAGGATCGCGTGATCACGCAACCCCAAGGGCGAGCTGTCTTGCCCCGCAAGTTCGAGCACCGCCGCGATCTGTTCGGCGGTCAGGATCGACGGAATACCCTCGTAGGCGTAGAGAAGCGGGGCGATCACATGACCTGAGAGATCATTCGGATGCAACTTGCACCGGTGTAGATGCCGCAGGAAGCCGCGCAACCGTTCGGCCACGTCCTTGAGCGATTTACGAGTCAAGCCCGGCGCCCTGACATCCATGTAGGCATCAATGTCGCGCACGCTCAGATCGGCAAAACCGGCTTTTCCGTACCGCTGGACGAACCATTTGCAAAAATGGCGCGCCTCCCACATCAGCGCCGTGATCGAGGGCTCGGCCAGACCGCGTTCGGCTTGCAGCCATCGCTCATACTGGTCGCAGACCTCTCGGGCGACGCGCTCCGCTTCGGTCGTGGCAGGCGGCACTGGAGGCCATTCTGGCAGGGCGGAGCGCATCAAAGCGTAAATCCCCGACCGCGGTATCGATGCCCAGTTGGACCCCGGTGCGCGCCCGCGGTCCTTTTGAAACTGCCGGACTGCATGGCGTAGGTATTCGGCGACAAGATCCGGCGTGACGTCGCGCAGGTCAATCGCCCGCTCCTCCAGATAAGCGAGGAATTGACCCGCATAGAGGCAATAATTTTGAATGACTGTCGGGCTGTAACGCTGCCGGTGCAGGGTGTCGCGAAGCTTCGAAAGCTCTTCAGGTTTAGATGATGGCATTTGGTTCTCCTTGGTTTGTTGGGTCAACCAAGGGAACCTCCAGTCTCAAATAATGGGCAGCAAGGGCGACACTGCCCCGGCCCAATGCATTGAAATCAAACAGCCTTGAAAACTATCCTCCGCATTATGCTGTCCTCGCGATAACTCGAATAATGACGAGCTCGTCATTATTCGAGCCAATGCGCGATATATGCGGCGTGTTCATCACGCGGTTCCGGCGACAGGCCCAGATCAGCGGCCAGAAACGCGGCGCCAAGCTCAGCAACAAGCTCTTCCCGAGCATAGCCTTCGTCGCCCCAGCGTTTGCGGCCGAAGCTGCGATCAAGACGCTTCGGGTGGCGAGTCCAGTGGCAAACCTCGTGGCCGAGGGTTGAATAACACGCCTCGGGGGATTCAAAGGTCTCAAACGGCGGCATCTGCACATAGTCTGCATCGACCGCATAGAAGGCCTGGTTGCCACCATGGCGAATATCAGCCTCGGTCGCAGCGAAGAACGCTTCCGCGGTGGCATCTCGCTCGGCGGTCTCGGGCATCGGATCTGTCACCTCGTAGTAGGTCTCAGGCAGTCCCTCGATTTGATTGACGTTGAAAACCGTGTAGCCCTTCATGAAGGGGATCTCGACCTCGCGATCCTGGCCCGCATCATCGGTCTCGGTTTTGCGCATCTTGTCGGCGTAGATGACGAGTTGGCCCTTGGAGCCTTTGCGGACCTGCCCGCCGAGTTCGAGTGCCTGGCGATAGGTCATCCAGGTGGGTGCAGCGTAGCCATGGGCGACGGACGCGGCCCAGAGCAGGATGATGTTGAAGCCGCGATAAGCGACGCCGTTGTAGCGTAGAGGCCGGGTAATGCGATTGGCGAGATGATCGGCATTCCAGGGTTTGTGCCAGGGTCGGGTGCCAGCTTCGAGATCGGTAATGATCTTCCCGGTGATGCGGGTGTAGATGTCGGGCTTTGCCATGTGATCCTCCATTGTCTCGTCCCCGTGCGGGACGCGGGAGGAAATGGCGGGCGCAATTAGCCGGCCGGGCATGGTCAACACGGGAGCGTCAGCGAATGGAGCGGGCAGACCATTGCGCGGGCGGCGGCGTCCGCCAGACCCGCGATCCCCTTGCTCGCACGGGGATGAGACGGTGGAGTTCAGAGCGGGAAGCCCCCTACCCCACCGGATCAAGATCAGATGAATGGCGCGATGGCATCCTGAACAACGGCGCTCAAATCACGCTGCCGAAGAATCCGGTTGTCAGGATTCCACTCTTCTGAGCCCTCAAATCGCGCCGCTTTGACAGGACCATCTTTTTGATAACCTTCAAACCCGTCACCGTCGCAAAAGCGACGCGCGAGGATGTCGATCGCCGCCTTGACGGTTTCAGCGTGCTTGCCAGCCAGTGCAGCGTCGAATGCAGAATGCAAAGCCTCCGTTCCGCCTTTGTAGTGCTCAAGGCAATAGCAGAGGTCGTGCGAATCCTTGGGTTCGGCCCGGTGATCAAACGCGAACGCCTTGAGGCAGGTGAAACTGACAATGTCGGCATGCCGGATGGTTTCAGTGGTGACGCCACCGTCGTCCAGCAGTTCGGCTGTGATCTCCACGGTCTCATGATGATCCAGCACCATCGCTGAATGCGGAATGTGGATTGCCGAAACTGCACCTTCCGAGGGCAACTCTTTAAGCGCCCCACCCCTCTCATCGCCTGCATCCGCCAGGAATTCCAGGATCAGTACAGTGCCGTCGACCAACTCCTGTTGCCAGCGCCATGAGAGTTTTTTGCCCTGATCGTTTTCTGACCGTTTGAACCCGATGGCCCTGATATTGTCCTCAAGCGTCCGGTAGGCTTCGGTATCAGCAAGCAGTTTCATGTCCACGACGACTTCTACGTCACCGGTTCCCGCGTGTGCAGGCACCGCCGGTGGGCGTTCCTTGATGAGGTAGCGTGGCGTCAGACCGCCGACGAGAAAGATGGAGTCGCGCCACGGCCCCAAATGGCGGATCAGCGTGACCAGAACGCGCTCACAGGCCTCGGTGACAGTTTGGTTGTAGCCTTGAATGGCCGTCGGTTTCTTCATTGCCACACCAGTTTCTGAGACCGCAGATGCTCCGCCATTTCCTTCGAACGACCATGGTCTTCCAGCAGGTCGAGATAGACTTGCAGTGGCGAGGCCAACAAGCGTTTTTGCTCGTCATACATCCCGTGGCGTTGCTTCATTGATTTCGCGTCAATGACGACAAGGTTTGCACCTTCGGAAACCTCTCGGGCGCCCAAAGTGGAGATGAGCCAATCGTGTGTCCGTTTCCCAAAGGCCCGCACCGTCAGGTCAGAGACATTTGAAAGAAACGGCGTATATGCCTGGGCGGCAAACTGTCCGGTGAACTCCAGATCGAAGTCGTCGTCGTAGTTATCACCCTCGATCTCGCGGGCCATGTCCTCGGGTTTCAACCGCGGAACGTAATACCGGCTCCGCCTCGACGCACGGCTTGCCAGAATGCTGTCGCGCCAGGCATCCAGGAGGACATCCGGCCGGATCAGCCTGCGCCGTTTCGCAGGCCCCTCCCCTCTCACATCCAGCCAATCGCGGCGCTCAAGATCCTTGAAAGTCTCGGAAACGGTTGCGGCAGACACACCGGCATTTTCGGCGATTTCCGAGCCACTCACCCATTCGCCTGGACGATCAAACAGGGCGTGCAAGACCAGTGCACGGGTTCCTTTGAACACGTTCATGGCGCGACGCTTGGCGCGCTTAGGTTTCGGCCTCTCGATCAGCACAAACGTCTCATCGACGCTGACAAAGAGCGAGCCGCTCAAATCGTGATAGGCGACCTGCTCTTCTTGAAGGAAGTCCCGTGCCCCTTCCGAAACCGAACGTGCAAGGATCATCGGGACATACCGCCGGTTGGGACTATCCAACTCCCGCAGGTATCGTTTGAGCTGCCAGACAATCTCTCGTGCGTCTCGCGGAAACACATCGCCTCGGGTCTCCACCACGAAGGCGATTTCACGGCCTGCCACAACCGCGTCAAGAATTGCATCCGGGCGCAAACGCCCGCCAATTCCCGCTTCCCAGGAGATTTCGCCCAAATGAGCATTGGGAACCACCTCAAAGCTGTCGCTCAGGCTTTCCACAAGTTCCGGCTCTATGTTCGTGGTTTCTTCCATATTCACTGTTCAGCAGATTTAGCCGTTTCTCTCCTATATTCACCAAAAAGTCAATATTCACTGTTCAGCAAACTTGCACATATCGACATCCCGACCGACCAAGCCCATCTTCACCAAGCTCGGTGACGCTCTAAAGCGTCCGACCTTTAATTTGAGACATATCCGGCAGCCGTAAAGTAGTTCCAGCACTCTTGTGGCGAGTAGAGATCGCAAATCTCGGACAGAGCATTGAACATGTCAGTGAAGTTGCGCGCA
>NZ_JBBGAZ010000012.1:0-88113 GCF_037478305.1 Cognatishimia coralii | reverse complement strand
ATCTGGAAGCGCCAAAGCTGTGTCAGCCACTGACGCAGCGCCCTGTGGATATATTGCAATTAAGGGTACAGAATCTGCCGAAAACGCTTCCAATCCGCAGAATCTGATTAATTAGGGTACAGTGACACCGACGCTATTCCTCAATACCCCCCATTTGAGGTAGTAGGAGACGTCGTGCTTCGTTTTGGTATGCTTGAGGGGAGTGCCCGAGTTGCAGGGGGGCGGGTTGTTTACGATCCGCAATCGGCATTCGATCCTCGGCCATACCACGAGAACGGTTCCAGCGCTGAGACTCTGGCCGTCATCTTGAACAGGCTTGAAGGCCGCCGCCTCTCTGGGCTGATTGAACCTTCCAAGATCGTTGAACACATCCTTGATGAATGGAAGGCCGACGTTGTTGTTCTGAAAATGGGAGGACACGGTGCGATGGTCCACGTTCGAGGTGAGACCCCTGTGCCAGTGCCATCATACCGAAGCGAGAATGTCTGGAAGATAGGGTCCGGAGATGTGTTCTCTGCAGCTTTTGCCTATTACTGGGGTAAGCTTGAGAAACCCGCCGCGGAGGCCGCGGATCTCGCATCCAGAGCAACGTCCTTTTACTGTGGCACGCGTTCTCTCCCACTGGTGCCTGAAGATACATTGCGCGTAGTGGTCAAAGACGCGGTCGAGCCGAGAGGTGGCAAGGTCTATCTGGCTGCACCGTTCTTCAATTCGGCTGAGCGCTGGATTGTCGAAGAGGTCCGCGAACAGCTCTTGCACATGGAAGTTGAGGTCTTTTCGCCACTTCATGATGTAGGCGTAGGTCCGGGCGATGTGGTCGCGAAACAAGATCTCGCGGGACTTGACGAGTGCTCTGTTGTGCTCGCGATTTTGAATGGAGGCGACGCCGGTACAATTTTCGAGATTGGCTACGCGGTGGCGAAAGGAATTCCGGTCATTGCATTGGCGCAGAATGTGCGGCCAGAGGATCTAAAGATGCCCATGGGCACAGGCTGTCGAGTATACGAAGACTTGGTGACCGCGATTTACCAAACAGTTTGGGCCGAACCTTGAAAGCACTTCTCCTGTCCGGAGGCATGGACTCCATTGCCGTCGCGTTTTGGCAGCGTCCTGAGATTGCTATCACGATTGACTACGGGCAACGCGCAGCCGAGGCAGAAATTGCTGCAGCGAGCCAAGTGGCAAAAGAAATCGGGATGCAGCATGAGATCATTTCGATCGATTGCCGCGCCATTGGTTCCGGTGACATGGCGGGAAACGATGCCCTCGGTGTCGCGCCCGTGCCGGAATGGTGGCCATTCCGCAATCAGTTGCTCGTGACCTTCGCCGCTGCTCGGGGAATAGTTCTCGGCTTAACCGAGGTGATGACCGGATCGGTCTCGTCTGATGGCATGCACGCAGATGGACGTCCTGAATTCTACGACGCAATGGATAGGGTGACCGCTGTGCAAGAGGGCGGCATCCGCATCTCGGCCCCAGCCCTTACCATGACGACCGCCGAACTGGTGCGCCATTCAGGTGTCCCGCGCGAGATTCTGGCATGGGCCCATTCGTGCCACACTGGGAATTTGGCCTGCGGCCAGTGTCGCGGATGCGTGAAACATTATCAGGTGACCAAGGAAATCTACGGTGTCGCCTATTGACAATGAACCTCGCCCGATACTGCCTCCCCAAGCCACCACGAGAGCTAGCTTTCTAGAAAACGGAGTCCTTGAACTTCCGAAGCCGCGACTTCTTCCTGATGTAGGTCTGCCGGACGTCTTGGCGGCTCGTCGGTCGGCAGTCTCGGGACGGGTTTCCCAGCAGCAATTGGGAGACCTCCTCTTTCACCTAATGCGTGAGCGATGTCGGGGCCCAGGGCGGTTCGGTGTCCCGTGGGTTGGCCGAGCAAGTCCGTCAGCGGGTGGATTGCATGTCTTGTCGATACTTTGCATTCCGGTTGGGAAGAATGACCCGGTTGGTGTCTATGATCCTTCCTCGCACGCCCTCAAGCTAGTTCAAGACCCGAACCCAGTGAGAGATGCGAATTCGGTTAGCGTGAATTCTCTTTGTTCGGCGACGGCTGGAACGACCCTTCAATTCGTCGCTGATATCGAATTTCTTGAAAGCTGCTACGAGAACAGCGCCAGTCTTCTTTGGCGGGACAGCGGTGTGCTCGCAATGGCGATTTCCATGGTTGCAACAAGTTTGGGAATGACTTCGGTGGTGCTCGGGAGAGTAGGAAGCTCCCTGCTCGGCGGCAATAACTTCACAGACCGTTTTGTCGGTGCAGGTGCGGTACATTTGGGAGGGGGAAAAAATGGGAGCTTGTAGCGAGTGAAATCTATTTCAAGACGGAAGGCAAGGTTTGTGAAAGGTGGTGTGGTCCTCTCCTACGTTGGCTTTTTGCTGACGGGACCAGCTTCGAACTGGCTCATTCAGAACGTGGGAACTCATTGCATTCCCAACGGGCCGTGCTTGATACCGGTCTTGCCAGGGGTATCTGCGCCGAGCGGCGTTCTAATGGTCGGCGTGGCATTGGTATTGCGTGATCTCGTCCATAGAGATCTCGGTGCGTACTGGGCGCTTTCCGCCATTCTATTGGGAAGTCTTATATCTGCACTATTTTCACCGCAAGCGCTCTTGATCGCATCCACAACCGCATTTCTCTTGTCGGAGCTTTCAGATTTTGCGGTTTTCGCCCCGCTGCGTCGACGCGGATTCGTGGTGGCCGCGTTGGTCAGTAGCATTGTTGGCTTGATTGTTGATAGCTCGGTTTTTCTGTGGCTCGCGTTCGGCAGTTTGGACTATTTGGCCGGGCAGGTTTTGGGCAAGCTCTACATGGTTCTTGTAGCCATCCTAATCGTTGTCATTTGGGAACGTCGAAGGGAAGTTTGGGCAAAGCGTCCGACGCCACTCTAGGAAAAGGTCCATTGAGACAGGGTAGCAGTGATCGGAAATGCTTGTTCAATGGGCGCCCGGGTTCCCTGGCAGATAGAACTCCGTAATCCCCCGCTTCCCCTCGGCGCGCCCGAGCTGCACAATCACATCAATGGATTTCCGGATATATTCCCGCACCTCGGCGAAGGTTAGCGGTGTACCAGCCTGCAGCACCATGATCGCAAGTCGGTCGATGGCGAGCTCTGCGGTTTCCGCATGGATGGTGGAGACAGACCCGCCATGGCCGGTGTTGATCGCCTCGAGATAGGTCAGGGCCTCGGCGCCGCGTAACTCGCCGACGATGATCCGGTCCGGGCGCATGCGGAGGGAGGCCTGAAGGAGGGCGTTGGCGCTGCGTTGCGAACCGGAACCGCGGTCGGCCAGGAGGGCGACGGTGTTGGGTTGGCCGGGGAAGAGCTCGAAGGCGTCCTCGATGGTAATCAGCCGCTCGTGCTCATTTACGTGTGTCAGTAGGTGCCGTGCAAAGGTAGTCTTTCCGGTAGAGGTTCCGCCGCTGATCAGCACGTTGAGTCGTGCCTCGACCAGGGTTTGCAGCGCGGCCTCGAGGTTCCCTTCGGCGAGACTGGCGATGTTATTCATCTTCTCGGCGCGGAGCGCGTCGAGCGAGACGGTCTTGCCGAAGAGATAGGCCGGGGCGTAGTCCCGGACGCTGCCCGAGGCGAAGAGGCGAATGGTAATCGAGGCACCGCGATCGATGGCGGGTGGCACGGCGACCTGGACCCGGAGGGGGCGGCCCGCATATTCCACCTTGCCGGAGACGAGTGGGTTCTTTTCAGAGACGCGGGCCTTGGCGTCGCCGACGATGGTCTGGGCCATGTTGAGGGCGGCGGTTCGATCCACGGTCTGGCCTTCGTGGCGCATGGTGGCGTCCCCCGCGACTTCGAGCCAGACCTTGCCATCCGGGTTGATCGCGATCTCGACCACGTCGTCACGCCTTAGAAGGTCGCGGAACGGGTCGAGATAACGCTCGAGATAGGAGGCTGGGCTTTCTGAATGGCTCAATAGATCACCACATCCCGGTCCACTAGCACGGTGACCGAGGCGCCCTGATCGACATAGATCGTCGGGGCGATCGACACCTGGTCAGCGATGACCGAGCCGACCGCGTCCTGCAGGTCGCTGCCGACATCGCCCAGGACTATGCTTGTGGTTTCATTGTTGGCACTCTCCGCCGCCACGGCAGGCGCCGCCCCGATTACGGAAATCAGCGCCGCCCCGCCGAAGCGCTCGGCAAACTTGGTGTCAACGAGACCGGTGAGGCCCGAGCGGCCGAGTTGATCGCCGCCCACGGCGGCGATCTCCATCGAGGTGCCGTCCGGCGTCAGGACTCGGGTCCAGAGGATCAGGATGCGCTTCTGGTGCATGTCGATGCCGGAGCGGTATTGGCCAAAAAGGCGGGAGCCTCGGGGGATCAAGATCCGGTCCCCGGAAAACGCCGGGACCGGCTCGGAGACGACCGCGACCACGGAGCCCGGCAGGTCGCTGTTGATGGCGGTCTGGAGTGCGGCCTGGATCACAGACCCTTGGGTCAGCGTGCGCTCGGGATGTGTGAGACGGGCGGCCTCCTGCACCTCGAGGGGTCGTGCACTCTGCAGGAACTGCTCATTGCCCGAGAGGGCTGGTCCGCCGGTGCCAGCGGCTGCCGGATCGGCCACCGCCGCGCCACTTTGGCCACCGCGCGGACCGTCGGCATAGACCACGGTGGGGGATTTGATCTGCGCGGTCAGAAGCTCATCGGCGACCCGCTCGGCTTCGCGCTGGCGCTGCTCCTCTTCCTGACGGCGGCGTTCTTCGAGCAGGCGTTGATCGGCGATCAGCCCTTCGCGGTCCAATTCTGCCTCAAGCCCCTCGCGCTGCGCCCGTTCGGCATCGAGCATGGCCTGCAGACCTTCGATGCGGGTCTCGGTTTGACGCTGCAAGTTAGCCAATTCGGTTTCTTTCTCCGCGATAAGTGCTTCCAACGCTGTCTTCTGTTCGTCGAAAGCCTCGCGAAGATCCGCGACGGCGGATTGGATTTCCGAATTCCGCGCGGCCTGGCTGGCGGCGAGGGCTTCGCGGAGCTTCGCGATTTCGGCCAGAACCTCGGCGCTTGCCTCCGGGGCAGGGGCCGCGGGCACCTCGAGCGCTTCTTCGACCGCGATCAATGCGTCATTCACCCGCTGCTCTGTCTCGTCGGGAGGAAACTCCAGCCGCCCGCCGGTGCCGGGACGGCGGTCCTGAAAGGTTTCGACATCGGAGGTCTCCAGCGCGCTGTCACCTTCCTGCAACCCGGTTGCGAGGAAATACGCGACCCCGGCCCCGCCGAGGGCGAGGGCGGCGGCGAGTGCGCCGACCCCGAGGCCGTTGCCCCGGCGTTTGGATTTGCCGCGCTGGCTGAATTGATCGAGGCGGTCCTGAAGATCGGGAGGGGTTTGATCGGCCATGGTCAGTTGCTCACATAGATGGCGCTCTCGTCGCGCCAGGCGCAGATCGCCTCATCGCCAATGCGCAGCGTCCAATAGGTGTTCACCCCGAGCACCCGGACCGTGTTGCCTTGCTGGGTCCAGTTCACCGTGCGTTCGCGACCCTGGTCATCGGCCTTGAAGAGGGCGGGTTGGCGACCGTTCTCCGGGAAGACGAAATACGTGTAGCGCCCGTCGTCATAGATGTGGCTGGGGCGGAAGTCGCCCTCGCCGGAGACGCGGTAGTTGTAGTTGCGCGGGGCCTCGAACCCCTTGGGCTGCGTCGCACCCGCCGCGCGGCGTTCCTCGTCGGGGTAGCGGAAGCGCACCTCGAAGAACATGCCGGTGCGGTTCGGGATCGAGCCCTCGCGCAGATGGAAGGAATAGGTGCGGCGGTTGGTGATGACCGTCATGTTGGTCGAGGCATTCGCCACATGCGGTTTGATCGTCAGCACATTGCCGAGCTCCGGGATCGGGTCGACCTGGAAGCTCTCGGTGTCGCCGACGATCACCGCCTCGAAGCGTTCTCCCGCACCGAAATGAATCGTGGTCGAATGCCGCAAGTCAGTTTCGATCCGGTAGACCTGGTTTTCATTATAGACGGCGGTGCGGATGCGGATGTCGAGCGGTCCGCCTTGCGGCGTGGCCTCGGCATTGGCGGCAACAGGAAGGGCAAGCGCCAGAAGGAGCGCGGGCAGGGATTTCATCTTGGTCAGTTCTCCAGGGTCTCGGCGTCGACGCGGTAGGAGGTCACCACGAAGCCCAAGGGGTTGGCCCAGACATCCTGAAGGCGCTGGCGGGTTTCGGGTTGGAAGTCGTAGCCGACGGTGGCCACGTAAGACCGGGTCACGGTGCGGGTGTCGCGCGGACGGCGGAGCGTGCGGGTGAAGCGGACCTGGGCAACGCCGCGCTCGATCTGGTTCACCGATTTGATCACCACCTCGATCTTGGCGTCGCGGCCATAGACGGTGATCGGGTAGTCCTCGTTGGTGGAGGACCAAAGATCGCGCAGCGTACGGGCGGCGTCGCCGTCGGATCGGTCAAGCACCGAGTTGATGCGCTGCTCGCCGTCCGTAAGGTCATAGGTTTCGCGGTCATCCACGTAAGCGACGAGATTGGCCTGGATGATGGCGTCGCTTTCCGAGAGTGTCAGCGCCTGCACGGCGGCGACGCGGTCCATCTCACCGGTTTCCTTGTCGACGACGACCACGAAGGTCTCGGTCGATTTGAGCGGAAAGAGGCTCGCGCCAGCGACTATGCCGGCCACGCCGACCAGAATGCCCGCAGCTGCCACGAACCAGGCGAAGCGCTCGCGCCGTCTTGGCCCGTAGATGAAATCCGCCTCAAAAGCGTCGCGGTCAGGCGCGGAGGAACTGGTCACAAGCTTCTTCAAGTCAGTCGTCTTTCACATCAGGGTTTGCGGAAGGCCTTGGCGGCGGAGAGAAGCGCGCCGGGGCTTTGCCGGATCAGCTCGCCGGTCTTCACCACACCCGCATTGGCCATCTGGTTCAGCTCATGCGGGGACTTGCCGGTGACGAGGCGCGAGGTTGCGCCGGTGCCATACTGGCGCGTGTTCACGAAACCCTGCCGCGCGAGGCCAGTCAGGCCCACGGCGTTGGACGCAATGCCGACAACGCCGGTGAGGTTGGAGGCTATGTAGGGGACGGAGGCCATGATCCCGGCGCTGAGGATCAGGATCACGAGGAAGGGCAGGATCAGGCTGACGGTTTCGACGTCACCCGGATCGGCGGAAGCATCCCCGATGGCCTCGGCGATGGCCACGATGATGCCCGCGGCCCCGGCGGCGGCGACGGGCATGAGCGCATAGCCGATGGTGGCGCGGGTCCAAGACTCGAAGAGGGATTGGGTCGGTTTGAACAGCGAGGTCACGATCATGAAGGGGGCGATCACGATCATCAGCGCGAAGACGATGCGGGCGAAGGCGATGATCCCGGCAGTGACGGCGGCGAAGACGGCAGAGAGGACGAAGAAGATTGCGCCCAGGACCGCGCCGAAGACCCAACCCGCGCGGTCGCCGATCGTGTCGCCATAAGCGGTGATGCGGGCGACCATGTTATCGAGGCTCTCATAGACCCCCGCCTCGTCGCCCGAGCCGGTGAGGGCAAGGACCGAGGCACCGACGGAGTCGGGCACCCGCGTGACGATGTCATAGATCACGCTGAAATTGTCCCAGCTCTGCGCGAAGATCCCGACGAGCGCGATCTTTATCCCGAAGGCAAAGCCGGTGCCGAAGGGCAGGGGGCGGAGTTGCATGACCGCGTTGATCCCGAGGAGGACGGCAAGGAGCGTCGCGCCCGCCGAGATGACATTGCCGACCGAGGCCGCCGAGGAGACAAAGCCGTCCTGCGCTACGGTGTTCACCGCGGCGTCGACCTGGCCAAGGATGTCGCGAATGACCCCCATTTACCCCGCACAGGCCTCCACAACTTGCGCCTCGAGCGCGTCCGCCTTGGCGTAGAGCTCGAGCACGTTGAAGGGCAGACGCGGGTTGTCCGAGGTCTGGAACCGGGGCAGGGCGGTGAGCGCCTGGTCCCAGGTGAACTGATCCAGCAGGCAGCTGCAGGTTGCCGAGGCGAGGGCTTCTTCAGCAACAAGGATGCGCAGGATCGCGCGGTAGCCGTTCCGCAGGTAAGCCGTTTCGGCCAGATCGGCGGGGGGTTTCGGAACACGACATTCATCGGCTTCGTCCCGCGCGATGGCCATCGAGCTGAAGGGTGTGTCGCCGGACGGGTTCGTGCTCGGGGTCTGGGCCAGCGCGGCACAGGGCAGGGCACTCACGACGAGCGGGGCGAGACAAAGAGACCGAATTGGTGCCAAGCTGTGGGTCATGGGTCGCCTCATGGATCTACCGCCATCGAGCGGAACTTGCGCTCGTCCGCGAGGGTCGCGGAATCGACGACGCCGAGTTGGCCGGCACTGACGCCTTGCGCCGCTTCCAGCCGCCAGATCTGGGTCAGAATGATGCCGAGTTCGGCGGTGACGCGGGTGTTGAGATCGACGGCAGCCTTCAGCCCGTCCTGATCATCTATGAGCCCGACCATGGTCTCGAGCCGCTCAAGGCTTTGCCCCGCCTCTTCGTGGCTTTCCTGCGCGGCGACCGAGAGCATGGCGCTGGCCCCGGCCGAGGCGGCAATCCGGTTGTCGGCGGGCTGATCCGATCCCGAAAGCGTGCTCAGGCGTTCCGAAGTAAAGCCGCTGCCCGAAAGTACGCGCTCCACGGACGCAGACAATTCCGCGCCTGGATTGAAACCGCTCAGGAAATCGCCACTCGCCAGCGACTGCGCTGTGTTGAGGGGGGCGACCAGTTTGCCACGCAGTGCGCGGAATTCTTCGACCGTGGCGAAGAGTTCACCGAGCCCGCTGCCCTCAATGAGCGAGGTCAGTTGCGCCTCGAGGTTCGTCAGCTGCGACAGCTGGGTTTCCAGTTCCAATCGCATGGTGGCGAGCTGCTGCATCTGGACGTTCAGGTCCTCGGCCATGTGCTCGAGCTGCGCCACGAGCTGACCAAGCTGCGAGCCATCAAAGGTCGGCACGCCTTGGGCCGTGGCGGGCGAGGCAAACCCGAGTGTGGCGACCGCCGCAGCGGTCAGGAGAAGCTGTTTCATTCGGGAACTCCCATCTGCATGAAGTCGCGTTCGGCCAGCCGGTCGGCGACGAGGTGTTGCGCGTAGGCCGCCTCGCGCTGTTGGTTGGCGGCCATCAGCCGGACGCGGAGGTTGAGGATGCGGCCGATCTCGGCCTTGGCGTAGGTGTTGAGCTCCCAGGCCGCCTTGGCATTGGGTTGCGCATCGATCTGCAGGATGATGGCGCGCAACCGATTGATCACCTGCTCGGTGGTCGCCGAACTGTCGGCGGCGTAATAGACGCCCGCCTCGGAGATGCTGGCATACTCGGCGAGCGCAATGTCCGAGGGCGAGAGCGTGCCGAGCGCATCGGCGCCGCCCACCACGGCGAGGTATTCGTTGTAGAACTTGGAGATGTTGCGGACATAGCCTTGGGTCTCGGCAAAGGGCGGCACGCCCCCGTATTCGATGACCCGGCCGGGGCCTGCGTTATAGGCCGCAAGCGCATGGGGGATATTGCCGAAGCGATTGAGCTGGGTGGTGATGTAGCGCGCGCCGCCGCGCAGGTTATCTTTCACGTCATAGCGATCGACGCCGAGATCGGAGGCGGTGCCGGGCATGAGCTGGGTCAGTCCATAGGCACCGACCGGGCTTTGTGCGGCGACGTTGAAGCGGCTCTCCTGCTTGATCAGGGCTTGGAAGAGGCAGCGCCACTGGGTGGCCGAGAGCCCGGCCCGGGCCACGCCGGGGGCGCCTGCGAATTCGCCCGCGACTTCGACGATCATCATCTCGACCGTCTCACGGCCTTCGCCGAAGAGGCGGCTCACCATCGGGCTCGCATCGGTGTTCGGGTAGACCGCCGCCACTCCGAAATCCGCATTGCCCTCGAGCGCGCGAATGTCAAAGCCCGGCCCGGTGATTGCGGCGGTCATCTCCTCGAGAACGCGCAGCTGGTCGGCCTGCACGTCCGCCAGCGTCGACTCTGTCCGATCCTTATCCTGCTGAACGCCCAGATCTTCGGCGAGTGCTGTCACCCGCGCAATGGCGCGACCGATCGCGGAATTATCCTGCGTCGGCACGCCCTGGGCGAGCGCGGGCAGGGCGCTGAGGCCGAGGCAAAGCCCGGCGGATATGATCGCAACACGGCTCATTCCGGACGGGGCAGGGGTTCGAAGGTGCATTCAGGCTTGGCCCCCTGCTGGACCGGTGCGCCCATGGTTGAGAAGGAGAGGGCGGTCCGCGTCACCTGCGGCTCGCCATTGCGTCCGAAGCAGGGCGAGGTTTTCTCGGTGTATTTTTCGCAAGCGGCGAGAAGGCTCGCGGCGGCGCAGAGCGCGAGGAGGGGTTTTGAGCTCATATCACATGTCTCCAGAAATCGGGATTGGCGCGCCAATCGGCGGGCACGCGGGCCTCCCCGGTGGCACCACCGCCAAGTATGGGAAGGAGGTCGCCCAAGGCTGAGAGGTCCGCATCGACGAAGACGCTGTCCCCTGCCGAGCGGACAAGCGCGATGCGCTGGCCGATGGTGGGCTGGACAAGGAGGGCCGCTTCCTTGGCGTTCACGCGCAGAAAGCCGTAATCCGAGATGGTGGCACGATCGTTCGGGAAGAGGATCTGCGTGGGCACCGTCTCGACGATGGTCTTGCCGACGCGGCTGTCGCGCAGCTGGCTCGGATATTGCGTCATCATGATCACGACGCAGTTCATCTTGCGAAGCGTCACCAGCCAGTTTTCCAGACGCGCCCCGAAATACGGATCGTCGAGAAGCTTCCAGGCCTCGTCGAGCACGATGATGGTGGGGCGGCGGTCTTCGACCACGCGTTCGATCTGGCGGAAGATGTAGGAGAGCACCGCCATCCGCTCGGTGGTCATGTCGAGGATTTCGGTCATATCAAACCCGATGATGTCGCCCGTGAGCTTGAGACCCGCGCCGCGTTCGGGTTCGTCAAAGACCCAGCCATAGCGCCCGCCTGGCGCCCATTCGGCGACGCGTGATTGAAGCTCGCCGTCATCGTCAAGCGACTGGAACAGGGTCTCGAAACTAACGAAGCGTTGCAGGCCTGCCCCCGCATCGGCGTTCTGGCCGACCGCGCTCTGGATATGGCGGGATTGTTCGCCGGTCAGCGTGCCATTGCGTGTGAGCAGCGTCGCCAACCAGTCCGAGAGCCAGGCGCGACCGCGCTCGTCGGTCTCGGTCACAAGTGGATTGAGACCCGTGGGAACGCCAGCGCGGATTTCGTTATAGCGGCCGCCAAGGGCGCGGACCGCCATCTCGAGGCCGCGATCCTTGTCGAAGAAGAAGAGCCGGGCTCCGACCCGCTGCGCCTGCGCCGCGAGGAAGGCGGTGGTGAGCGTCTTGCCGGTGCCTGTGCGTCCCAACACCAGCGTATGGCCGACCGTTGGTTCCTTGCCTGGGCTGCCCGCCTCGTGGAAATTGAACCGATAGCCGGAGGTGCCGACCGTCGGCAGCACGGAGATAATTTGGCCCCAGGGCGACTGGTCAGGACCACGCCCCTCGACGCTGCCGTGCATGGCTGCGAAGTCGGCGAAATTGATCGAGGAAATCGGCGTCTTGCGGGCGCGGTAGCCGAAGTTGCCGGGGGATTGCGCGAAGTAGGTGGCTTTCAACGCCATGTTCTCGCGCACGATCACCGACATGATCTCCTGACCCACGCGCTTGATCTGGGCGGCAGCGCGTTCGAGCATGTTGCGCTCAGGCGCATAGACCGCGATGGACAGGTGATGGTCGCCAAAAGCGATGCGCCCCGCTTCCTGATCGTCGGCGGCTTGTCCCAGCTGTTCGCGCAAGGAGACGGCGGCATCGTCGGAGGCGTGCATCTGGCGGATGATCCGCTGGATGCGTTCGGCCATGATGTTGTTCGGGATCGGGCTGAAGGAGTTTGTCAGCACAATGTCGAGTGGCAGGTCGAGCGCGTCGAGCAGTGTCACATCTGTCAATGCGGGGTAGGTCTTCATCGAGAAGAGCGCGCCGTATTTGACCTGGCCGGTCACGGCGTCGGTCAGGGTGACGACATCGCTATCAAAGGTCGCGCGACAGTTGCTCAAGGTATGCGAGAGGGGCAGGGCACTTTGCCCAAAGGCGATGGGGGAGAAGCTGCCCGCGTTCAGCGTGTTGAGATAGCCCAGCCATTCACCGCCCGACTTCGTGAGCCTGACGGGGTTGGCGGAGGCAAGCGCGACCTCGAAGAAACCCATGACCTCGTTCAGTTCCTGCACGCGCGTCGCGCGGTCCTTGACCCAGGCCTTGCGGGCCAGTGCCCGAAGGAACGGAATGCGCGCGGAGATATCAGGCCGCCGGATGACGCTGAGATAGAGTTGACGCTTGGCCGGGCGCAGGTCTTTGACATGGGCCTGCCATCGGGCGTCGATCGCGGCGGCGAAGCTGTCCTCTTCGATGAGGCGCATGCCCAAGTCCTGCGGCACGGAAATCCGATGGATGTAGAAGCCGAAGGCATTGCCGGTCTGGGCGACGATGGCGGCGACTGCGCGCTTGAGCGCGTCGAGCCGGGCGTCCTCACTGGTCATCGGGTTCAGACCATCAAGGCGCAGGGTCGCCAAGAGATCGCCCTCGCGCAGCACCATCACATCGTCATCCGCAAGCGCGAAATACGGCAGGTGTTCGGCGAGATAGCTCTCCCGCGCGAACGCCCCGCCGCCAGCCTGAAGCAGAGCGGTTCCGTGAGTGGAAAGTGTGCCTGCATCAAGCGCCAAAGCTGTCACCCCCATGCAGAGCCCGGTTCTTTGTTGGGCGCACCGAGCCGTAAGAGACCCGCAGCACCTCGAAGAAATGCGGCTCGCGGTCGGCCACGAACCAGAGGATCGGATAGGCGACGAGACCGACCAGGAAGAAGACCATCGACTTCGTCCAGATGAACGGCAGAACGACCCCGGTCGCCAGCACCACGAGGTATCCGACAGGGAGACCCAGATACTTGGGCGGACGGGCGAGACCCAGGAAGAGGGGGGATCGTTCTGCCAACTAGGTGCTTTCCCGCTCAGGTGAAATGAAGAATCCGTAGGTCGGTTCGAGGCAGCGTTTGCCGTGCAAACGCGTTCGAGAGGACCGGAGGATGCGAGTGTGCGGGAAAGTCATCGGCCAACCTCAGGAGAAGCCGTCAACGATGGTGCCGGCCGAGAAGATCAGCACGATCCCGATGATGACCGAGGCGAACCAGCCCCAGTTCAGCCGTCCCATCATGCACATGAAACCGGTGCCGATGACCGCGAGCGTGGCGACCGCGATCCCGATCGGACCGGTCAGCGCGGCCTCGACGGTTTCCAGCATGGTCTGGATCGGTGACAAGTCCTGCGCGAGGGCTGGCGTTGCGAAAGCCGCCAGGGTTGTAGTAACAGGCAAGAGGCGGCTGAGGCGATGTCGAAGCATGCGAAGTTTCCTTGTTTTACTGAAGGTCGATGAGGACCGGCGCGCGGGCTGGAACCCGGTCTGCGACGCGAATGTCCGGAGGGGCAACGGGCGTGCCCGACAGCCGGGACCGGATCCGGTGGATGCGCGCGATGTAGTCGCGGGTCTCGGCGAAAGGTGGAATGCCGGAATATTCCACCACGCGGTGCGGCCCTGCATTGTAGGCCGCGAGCGCCAGGTTGATGTCGTTGAATGTGGCCAGCTGCGCGAGCAGGTAGCGCGCCGCGCCGTCTAGGTTCTGTGAGGGATCGCGCGGATCGACGCCGAGTGCACGGGCAGTATCCGGCATCAGCTGGCCGAGACCATAGGCACCCTTGGGGCTCACGGCAGTCGGATTGTAGCTGCTTTCGGCCTCGACTAGGGCCTGGAAAAGGACCAGCCAGTCGTCCTCATCGAGGCCGACCTGCCGCAGGGCACGGTTCCCCTGGTGCCGGTCAGCAGTCGTGCGGATCAGGGAGAGGATGTCGCCGCGTCCGGACGGCGGCGTGGCGTCCAGCGAGGCCAGAACGACTTCGGCCTCAGTGCTATCATCCAGCCCTGCCCACGCAGGTCGTTCGCCATGAAAGGTCCAGCCGGATGTCCGCGCCGTGCCGTCGCGGCCGAAGGCGATGACGTCAGCCGCGCTCCTCGAGGGTGAGCTCATAGTCAGGACCAAAGCGCAGATCGCGCCCGTCACCGAACTCGAGATGATGTTTGAAGAGTCCCGGCCATATGTTGAAATACCGCGGCTCTGGCCCGTGCGGGGTGATCCGGGTCGAGACCAGAATGGCATCCGGCTCGCCCTCGCGCAGGTAGATGCACTGGTAGCGCGGCTTGCCATCGTCCGTGAACCCCACGAGTTCATACCGGCAGCGGAACGCGATGCCCTTCTCGGACAGGTCTTTCACCCCATCGATGGTGATCAGGATCTGGTTGCGCGCTATCGGCATGTTCGGACTCTCCCACTGAGAGCCCTTCTACTTCACGACACTAAGGCCATAAAGTCATATGGAGTCAATACAACATATTGCAGAATAACACATATTGCTTGATAGTCTGCTCAACTTTTGCGGGAGAGCGACATGAAGCGACAGGCGATGGCAGCTGTGATGGGGGCGATGGCGGTGTTCGGAGCCCCTGAGAAGGCGCAGGCCTATGACATCGACTGCGCCATCATGCTCTGTATGGCGGGTGGGTTTCCGCCCAGTGCCGTCTGCGCGCGGGCCTATCGGACCATGATCCGCCGCATCACGCCCTGGCCGAGCCTGCCGCCCTTCGGGATCTGCACCTTCGCTCATGTGCCGGTCGAGCTGGGCGGGCCTGGCGGCGAGGGCGAGCTCGACACCAACCTGCCCGAATACGAATGGCTGAACCGCACCCATGTGATCTGGTTCACCGGTCAAGCCTATAGAGAAAGGGGAGGCGATCAGTATTGGGACTGGTCGCTTCGTTCCTGCGACCGAGAGAACCGCACCTGCCGGTACATCCAGCGGGCCTACCGATCCCACACGCCCTGGCCCATGACATTCGTCTCGGAAAGCGGTCAGGAGATCGCCTATCCGAGCGGCGGCAGTTCCTCGTACTTCTATTCGCGCAGCATCATGGTCGAATACGGAGACTACGAGGGCAACATGGGCCACTCGGAGTGGTTTTCCTACTGATCTGAGCGGTCACCGGGCGTCAGGGAAAATGGGCGCAAGATGGCGAGGTCCGCGTCAAAATCTTCCCGATCGACATGCCAGCGACGGCTCACCGAGCCATCATTCCAGCGGTAGTCGGTGAACAAGTGAATCTCCTGCGCACCGTCGTTCAGAAACCCGTCTTGGAAGGGCCAGCCTGTCTTCTTCTTACCCATTGAACTCACTGCACTCCATTTGACTACCTCTTGAGACGTTCCGCTCCAGGACGCATCAGGGGCTGGCAAATACTGGCTAGCGTTTTGTGAAAAGCTCTTCTGGGTCGACGTTCAGCGCCCTGGCGATGCGTTCGAGAAGGTCGAGGGAGGCTGCGAACTTGGCGTTTTCGACCTTGCCCATATGGCCGCGGCTCACATCGGCCCGATGAGCAAGCTCCTCCTGGCTGAGGCCGCGGGCGCGTCTCAAGTCCTGGATGTTCAGTGCTACACGGTCCCGCAAGTTCATGCCCGCGAAACGGACACGGTGCGCGAAATATCGCCACGCGATATATGTTACATTCGGAGGTGCAGAGAAGATTTTTTGGAACGGCACGAGATCGCCGGAATGGGATGTCTGCCGATACGCAGGTCACGGGATAATCCGTCTCGCGAACATAAGGGGCCGTTCAATCGTTCTTTCGGAAAAGGGCGGCACCGGCAATACCGGTGCCGCCAGTCGGTCGTCCACAGGGAGGAGGTAGAGGACGAATTCTACAGCAAAATTTGGTGTCGGCCGAAATTCGCATAACAGAACTTATGTTAGTTTTGTGGTTGTCGCGGCACCTCAGACAGCTTCGAGCGCGATTGCAATCCCCTGTCCCACGCCAATACACATGGTCGATAACGACTTTTCTCCAGGTTTGAGGTCCAGCATCGCTGAACCAGTGATGCGGGCACCTGACATGCCAAGCGGATGGCCGAGAGCAATAGCGCCGCCGTTCGGGTTCACGCGGGCGTCATCATCCGCGATCCCCAGGTGCCGTAGTGTGGCCAGACCCTGCGAAGCAAAGGCTTCGTTAAGTTCGATTACCGAGAAGTCTTCTTGTTTCAGTCCAAGTCGCGCCATCAGCTTTTCCGACGCCGGTGCCGGCCCGAAACCCATGATGCGCGGTGCGACGCCCGCGGTTGCGCCGCCCAAGACCCTTGCGATCGGTGTGAGGCCAAATTTTTTTGCGACGTCGCTGGTGGCAAGGATCAATGCTGCGGCACCATCGTTCACGCCCGAAGAATTCCCAGCGGTTACAGTGCCGTCCGCTTTTACGAAAGTTTTCAGTTGGGCGAGCGCTTCCAAAGTCGTACCCGCGCGAGGGTGTTCATCCTGTACGACGATCTTTGGCTCCCCCTTTCGCTGAGGAATCTCTACCGGGACAATTTCACGGGCCAAACGACCGTTCGCCATGGCATCTCTCGCCTTTCGCTGCGAACGCATGGCGAAGGCATCTTGGTCGGCGCGGTTGATGCTGAAGTCTTCCGCTACGTTTTCGGCCGTTTCAGGCATGCTGTCGACGCCGTATTGACTCTTCATCTGTTTATTGACGAAGCGCCAGCCGATGGTGGTGTCTTCAGCAGAATTTTCGCGCGAGAATGCAGTTGTAGCTTTTGGCATCACAAACGGAGCACGAGACATGCTTTCCACACCGCCAGCAACAATGAGATCGGCTTCTCCAGCTTTGATCGCGCGGGCGGCTGTGATTACGGCGTCCATACCCGATCCGCACAACCGGTTCATCGTCGTGCCAGGGACACAATCCGGAAATCCCGCGAGTAGCAGCGACATGCGTGCGACGTTGCGGTTGTCCTCGCCCGCCTGGTTGGCGCAGCCGAAAATCACTTCGTCAATGGCCGCTAGATCTAGCTTCGGGTTTCGGCTGGCCAGGGCCCTGAGTGGGATTGCACCAAGATCGTCGGCTCGCACAGAAGAAAGCGCGCCGCCATAGCGACCAATTGGTGTGCGGATGTAATCGCAGATGTAGACGTTTGTCATTCTTAGAGTGCCTTTGTCATATCCGGGACGGCGTCGAGCAGGTCTGCGACCAGGCCGTAGTCGGCGACCTGGAAGATCTGGGCCTCTTCATCCTTGTTGATGGCGACGATGACCTTGCTGTCCTTCATGCCTGCAAGGTGTTGAATTGCCCCGGAAATCCCGACCGCGATGTACAGCTCGGGCGCCACGACCTTGCCGGTCTGGCCGACCTGCCAGTCGTTCGGTGCGAACCCGCTATCCACCGCCGCGCGCGAGGCGCCGACCGCCGCGCCCAGCTTGTCGGCCAGGCCCTCGATGATCGCGAAGTTCTCCTCGGAACCGACGCCGCGACCGCCCGAGACCACGATCTTGGCCGAGGTCAGTTCCGGACGATCCGACGCCGCGACCTTGTCCTCGACCCAGGCGCTCAGGCCCGCGTTGCCGGCCGCTGCGATGGCCTCGACGGCGGCCGAACCACCCTGGCCAGCCGCGTCGAAGGCGGTGGTGCGGACGGTCAGTACCTTCTTGGAATCGTTGGACTTTACCGTCTGAATCGCGTTGCCCGCGTAGATCGGGCGTTCGAACGTGGACCCGTCCACGATGGCGGTGACGTCCGACAAAACCATCACGTCCAGCAGCGCCGCGACGCTCGGCAGGATGTTTTTCGCGCTCGCCGTGGACGGAGCAACGATATGTTCATAATTGCCTGCCAGGCTGACCACCAGATCGGCGACCGGCTCGGCCAGGCCGTTGGCATAGGCGGCGTCATCCGCCACCAGAACCTTTGCCACGCCGTCGATCTTCGACGCGGCCTCGCCTGCGGCAGCGGGGCCCGCAACCAGAACGGTCACATCGCCCAGCGATTTGGCAGCGGTCACCGCCTTGGCGGTGGCGTCCAGCGCCAGTGCACCACCGGCGATTTCTGCAAGGAGAAGAACAGCCATTACACGATCCCCTTTTCTTTCAGCTTCGACACCAGCTCGTCGACCGAGCCAACCATTTCCCCGGCCGAACGCGCGGCGGGCTCTGCCGTCTTGACGACGGTCAGGCGCGGCGTGACATCGACGCCGAAATCGGCGGCGGTCTTTTCGTCCAGCGGTTTCTTCTTGGCTTTCATGATGTTGGGCAGCGAGGCGTAGCGCGGCTCGTTCAGGCGCAGGTCGGCGGTGACGATCGCCGGCAGCTTCACCTTGATGGTCTGCAGACCGCCGTCCACTTCGCGGGTCACGACGGCATGCTCGCCCTCGATCGCAACCTCAGAGGCATAGGTCGCCTGACCCCAGCCCAGCAGCGCCGCCAGCATCTGGCCGGTCGCGTTCATGTCGTTGTCGATCGCCTGTTTGCCCGCGATCACCAGGCCCGGCGCCTCGGCGTCGATCACGGCCTTTAGGATCTTGGCCACCGCCAGCGGCTCGATATCTTGGTGCACGTCGTCGGCGGCCACGACGAGGATCGCCCGGTCCGCGCCCATCGCCAGCGCCGTGCGCAGCGTTTCCTGCGCCTGTTTCACGCCGATCGACACGACGACAAGCTCGTCCGCCTTGCCCGCTTCCTTCAGACGGATCGCCTCTTCAACCGCAATCTCGTCGAACGGGTTCATCGACATCTTCACATTCGCGAGACCAACTCCGCTACCGTCCGCCTTAACGCGAACCTTCACGTTGTAATCAATTAGGTGTTTTATAGGTGCAATTATTTTCATTGGCGTTTATCGTCTTGGAAATTTGCAATGGCAGTAACGGCCCGGGTTCCAGGCCGTTACTTGGGATGTGTCTCTGTCAATTCGCAGTATAACCGCCATCTACTACAATCTCTGCTCCGTGAACGAACGATGACTCATCCGATGCGAGGAACAGGACCGCATTCGAAACCTCTTCAGGTTTGCTTGGCCGCTTGAGCAGCGTGGCCCCCAGAATTGCCTGCCGGGTCTCTTCGTCGGCGTGTAGCAGATCTTTTGTCATGGGAGTATCGATGACACCGGGATGGATCGAATTGACACGTATGCCACTTTCGGCCAGGTCGACTGCGCAGGATTTGGTCAACATCCGTACGGCGCCTTTGGATCCAATGTAGGCTCCCGCCGAAGCGGCACCAACAATCCCATAGATTGAAGAAATATTGATAATTGATGCTTTTTCGGTCTCTTTCATCAATGGAACCGCGGCTCGGATACCGAGATAAACACCGCGTACATTGACGTTGATCGTCATGTCAAATTCGTCAGGCGAGGTTTCGTGGAGCGGCTTCAGAATGAGAATGCCAGCGTTGTTCACTAGCACATCAAGTCGACCAGCACTTGATTGCACCGTGGAGATGACATTCTTCCAATCTTCTTCAAGCGTCACGTCATGCTGAATGAATTCCGCCTTCCCTCCGGCTCCAATGATACCTTTTACTACGCTTTCACCCGCTTCCGTATCACGGTCGGTTACAAATACATGCGCGCCTTCACGTGCCAGCGTTTCACAATGGGCTTTTCCCATGCCCATGGCGCCACCTGTTACCAGTGCGACTTTTCCGGATACCCGTCCCATAGTTCTCTCCTTGGTGTTCATGAACAAATTTAATTGTTTCCGCCGGGTTTTCTTAATGCCCGACGGAATTCTTTACACCTTCTCGGCAGTGCGGTCGCGGATCAGGGATGTATAACCTTCCTCCTTAACCGCACTAATGGCATTGCGATAATTGCCAATCCCGGCCATGTAGAACATCACCGCATTCTTCTTTCCGGGGATATTTGCGCCGAAGATCCAGCTTTCAGCTTTGGGGAAGAGTGTCATGTCGGCGATTTCACGGCAGGTGCCAACCCAAGCGTCGCGCGCCTCCACGGTTGGCTCCACACTTTGAACCCCCTCTTCTTCCATTGCGCAAATCGTGTCAGCGATCCATTCAACTTGCGTCTCAATGCTGGGGGGCAGGTTAGTGAAGGGGCCATTAGGGCCAAGGATCATGAAGAAGTTAGGGAAGTCTACCTCCATCATGCCGAGGTAACCGAGTGGGCCTTCCTTCCAAGTGTCGCGCATGGTCACGCCTCCGCGTCCGCGGAGGTCCATTTTGACGTAATTGCCGTCGACCGCATCGAAACCAGTGGCAAAGATTACGATGTCAAGCTCATGCTCCTCGCCGCTTTCGAGACGAATGCCGTTCGGAGTGAACTCTGCGATCGGATCGGCCTTCACGTCGGCGAGGGTCACGTTGTCTCGGTTGTAGACCTCGTAATAGTTGTTTCCGCAAAGCGGGCGCTTGGCGTAAAGGTCCTTCGGCGTCAGTTTCTCTGCGACCTTGGGGTCCTTCACGATTTGCTTGATCTTGCCCTTGATGAAGTCAGCGGCCGCATCATTGGCCACTTGGCTGGTCGCAATATCGCAAAAGGTGCCAAACATGAAATAGAAACCACCGCCGCGCTGCCAGGCGGCTTCGAAGACCCGCTCCCGTTCCTCGGGCGAGGCGGTTTCGGCGGGTTCGGCGCTTTCTTCGAAGCCGAAGGCCACAACAGAATTCTTCACTTGATTCCAGATATTATCGTAGTTCGCCTTTTGCTCGGCGATGGTAGCATCGTCTTGCGGGGTGTTCCCAATCGGCACGACATATTGTGCAGAGCGCTGAAAAACAGTCAGGTGTTTTGCAATTGGTGCCGTTGCAGTGATAACCTGAACACCCGTCGAGCCGGTGCCGATAATGCCCACGCGTTTGTTGCTCAAGTCCACTCCCTCGGGCCAGGCACCTGTGTGTAAGATACGGCCTTTGAAATCATCGATGCCCTTGAATTTTGGAACATTCGTTGCGGACAAGAGACCGAGGCCAGTGACAAGGTATTTTGCGGTAACTGTCTCACCACTATCAGTGATCACGTTCCAGAGACCGGTTTTTTCATTATAGTGCGCGCCATCCACTTTGGTGTCGAACTTGTAGCTGCGTCGAAGATCGAGATGATCCGCTACCTCGTTCATGTATTCGAGGATCTCGGGCTGGGTCAGATACCGGGTTTTCCAGCGGCCTTTTCGAAGCAACTCTTTGTCAAAAGAATAGCGATAGACATAGCTTTCCGTGTCTGACAGCGCACCGGGATATCGGTTCCACCACCAGGTGCCGCCAACGTCACTGGCGCTGTCATAGCCCCGGACGTTCAGTCCCTGCTCGTTGCGAAGTTTGTGGACAGCGTAAAGCCCGCCGAAGCCCGCGCCAATGACGACTGCGTCAAAATCCGCTCCGACCGTTTTAGTATTCTCAGTCTGAATGTTCATATCACTCCTCCCAGAGTAAGACCGCTCCGCCCCGCAGATTGCGGGTGAGATGCTAGATGAATGTTTCGTAGGGGTTTGTCTCGCACCGCACCGCAATGCAGTGCGAGTACAGGTCTCAGAGGGCCCGATACCATGCGGCGATGCGACCAAGTTCCTCGTTTGCCTCGGGCGCGCGTCCCGAAAGCGCGGGAAAGACATGCTGCATGCCTTCGACGATAGACAGGGTCACGTTTACGCCCTGTGCCTTGGCCTTTTCGTGCAACCGTTCGGCATCGCTCTTAAGCGTCTCGGCCCCTCCGGCATTGATATAGAGCGGCGGGTAACCGGTGAAATCGTTCTCCAGCGGGTTGGCCAACGGATTAAGCGGATCCGTGCCTTCACCGAGGAACATCCCCGCCATCGCTTCGAGGATCGGTTTGCCGACTAGCGCATCGGTTTCCGCGTTGGTTTCCAGTGTTTCCCCGCGCATCGCCATGTCGAGCCAGGGCGAATAGGCGATGACCGCTCCGGGCAGTGGCAACCCAAGTTCGCGTAACTTCAGCACGCTGGCGATGGCAAGATTGCCGCCAGCACTGTCGCCAGCCGTCAGAATATTTCTTGCTTTGAAACCCTTATCCAGCAGCGCTTTGTATGCGGCTACTGCATCTTCGATCTGCGCCGGAAATGGGTGCTCGGGTGCGCGCCGATAGTGCAGGATCACCGACGTAACCCCAAGCACCTTAGCGAGGTGCCCTGCCATTTTTCGATGACTATCGGCTGAGCCGACGGCAAAGCCGCCACCATGAGTGTAAACAATTACACGCGAGGTATCTGCCCCGGCTGGTAGGCCCAGATAGCCTCAACTCCTCCGACATGATCGCTTTTGTAGCTAACGTTTTCCGGCTCTAGTGCGGGCTGCCCCCATTCATCGAACATGCTGCGCAGGTTCGCGATCGTCAGGTCTGGGTTCTCGACCATCTGATCGGTCCAATTCTGATAAAGCGCCCGCAGCGTATCGGCTTCTCTACTGATTTCCATGTTTATCCTCCCAAGCATAACATTTGGCAAAGCCACCAACTGACGTCGCCAATCTCGAAGACGTCAAACGGTCAACGGCATACGCCAATTATCTCAGAGTAAGGGCGAAAAATGCGCCATGTATTGAACAATCCTGCTTTGGAAATAGTATGATCGTGCTCAGCCTGTCGTGAGGCAGATATGCCCGTTACTAGGCTCTGTTGATGGCGTGGATACCCCCTCCCGACGGCATCGCAATGTGCCACTATGATGAGCGTTAAAAGCCATCACAGAAGGAAGGAGCATCTATGTCCGAAATTAAAATTATCGGTGTCGACTTGGCAAAGCGCGTTATCCAGTTGCATGGTGCGTACAATGATGGGTCAGTCGCGTTTCGCAAAAAGCTTTCACGAGGCCAGTTTCTCGCGTTCGTGGCACAGCAACCCAAATGCATGATCGCCATGGAGGCGTGGCCACGGCGCATGGCTGGGGCCGCGAATTTGAGAAGCTGGGGTGCGACGTGCGGTTGATACCGCCGGTCTATGTGAAGCCGTTCGTCAAACGCCAGAAGAATGATGCGACCGATGCAGAGGCCATCTTGGAGGCTGCATTGCGTCCAACCATGCGCTTTTTCGCAGTGAAGACGGAAGATCAGCAGGCCCGTGCCATGCTGTTTCGCACGCGGCAGATGTTTGTCGGCCAGCGCCCCCAGATGATCAACGCTTTACGCGGCCACCTCGCCGAACACGGATTGGTCGCGGCCCGCGGGCCTGCCCATCTCAAGCGACTCGCGGACGCAATCGCAGGTGATGACACCGCGCTGCATGCTGAGGTTCGTGACCTCGGCCGGATGTATCTGGGGCAGATTGAGGGGCTGAATACGCGTGTTGCAGAGCTTGACGCGAAGATGCGATGTGCCGCCAAGAAAGCCGACTTGGTGCGCCGAACACAAACCATGCCGGGCGTGGTTCCTGTCACGGCGCTTGCGATCGAGACATTTGCCCGTGACCTGGCCACCTTCCGGCGCGGGTGCGATTTTGCCGCCTGGCTTGGGCTTGTGCCGAAGCAGCACTCGACGGGCGGCAAAGCCCGGCTCGGGAAGACCTCGAAGATGCGACAGCGCGACTCCGGACACTCTTGGTCTCTGGCGCTATGGCTGTCCTCCAGGCTGTCGAGCGGTTTGACACACCGAATAATGGCTGGCTGAAACGCCTACTAACCCGCAAGCCGCGCATGGGTCGCCGCGATTGCGCTGGCCAACAAGATGGCGCGTGGCCTCTGGGCCATCATAATGAAACAAGAGGATTACCGGAATCCGGTGGCGGCGATGGCATAGCGAAGACGGCATGCCACGACGTCCCGGTAAGTTGGGAGTGTGAGGAGGTCACTGAAAAGTAAGGGCAAAGGATCGATCAGATCCGGGTCAGAGAAAGCAGCATTTGTGCAGGAGCCACCGAGCTCGGTTTGTTGATATGCCTCTGGTCCGCGCATCGCCATACCGGCCCGCGGTTACATCAGCGCCGCACACAGAGGCCTGATACATGACCGCACCCGATCACACGCTCGCGCCGTTCAAAAAATCACTTGCACCAATGGGGGCATGCATGCACAAATCCCGTGTCGGACTCATCTTATGAATCCAGCGTGGTAGCTGAGGTGCATGAGCAGACCGACAACCCCGACATACAAGACCATGAACTGGCCCGCTTATAACGAAGCGCTCAAGCGCCGTGGCTCGCTGACGATCTGGTTTGACCCCGAGATGAGCTGGGAGGCCGTGCCGACAGGCAGAAGAGTTACAGCGACGCCGCGACCCAGACCTGTCTTTCGATGAAGGTCCTGTTCGGCATGGCCTTGCGACAGGCGACCGGGTTCGTCGAGAGCCTGTTGCGGCTGATCGGTCTCGACTGGACGGTGCTCGACTTCAGCACCCTGTCCCGGCGCCAGAAGACCCTGGCCGTGAACATCCCGTATCGCGGCTCCAAAGGGCCGTTGCACTTGTTGGTGGACAGCACGGGGATCAAGCTTGAAGGTGAGTGGCATGCCCGCAAGCATGGCGGCCCCAAGCGACGGGTCTGGCGCAAGATCCACCTCGGGATCGACGAGCAAACGTTGGAAGTGCGCGCTGTTCAGATCACCGGGAGCCACATCGGTGACGCTCCAGTGTTACCCAACCTTCTTGAACAGATCCCGGCAGACCAGCAGTGTCACGGCTGACGGTGCGTATGACACACGAAAATGCCAGGACGCGATTGCGGACCGTGGCGTCCACGCCGTTATCCCACCAGGTAAGAACGCAAAGTCTTGGAAGACCATCACCGCCTAAGCCGCGTCGAGACGAAGATGCACTGTGTTAAGTTGCTGGGGCAGCGCCTTATGGCGCGGGACTTTGACCGTCAGGTCGCGAAAACCCTTTCTAAATAACGAGGCACCCTCCAGTCGCAAGGGTCCTCTTTGACAAGCGCGCTAAACAGCGCGGCCAACCGATCCTTGCCGATATTTTTGGCGTGGTGCATCAGGCCTCCCCGCCAGCGGGGAAATCCGTAGCCGTGAATCATTACTAGGTCGATGTCTTGCGGTTTTTCTGCGACGCCTTCGTCAAGGATATCGCAGGCTTCCGCCACCATTGCGAGCAAGAGCCTTTCTACGATTTCGTCAGCTGAGAACTCCCGGCGAGTGAAGTTCATTTCTTCTGAGACACGGAGTATTTCGCTAGCGACCAGCTCCGAAGGTGAGGGTTTGCCGTCCGGCCCATAGTCGTACCATCCGGCGCCCGATTTGCGTCCTAGGCGTTTGTGCTTTTCGACCAGCCGCTCGACCAAGGGCACGTGACCACAGCAGTTCCCTTCTGCAGCGGCCTTGCGACGGATATTCGCGTAGGCGATGTCCAGCCCCGACATGTCCTGTGCAGCATATGGACCCATCGCCATACCGAATCCGCGCATAGCCGCGTCGATCTCGTCGACAATAGCCCCCTTCACCAGAAGGCGATTAGCGGCGTGACGGTAGCTAGACAAAATTCGGTTTCCGATGAAGCCATCGCAAACACCAGACAGTACCGGGATTTTACCAAGCCTGTGCGCCAGCACAAGTGCTGCACCTAATGTTCCGTCTGACGTTCGGTCGCTCCTGACGACTTCCAGAAGTTTCATAATATGCGCAGGACTGAAGAAATGCATCCCTACAAAGCGTGCCGGGTGTTTCAACCCATCAGAGAGCCGATTTACATCGAGATAGGATGTGTTTGTGGCAATGATGGTCTCGGGTGGCAGTGCGCCTTCGAGTTCGGTCAGGATCGCGGTCTTAACCGCAAAATCCTCGAAGGCCGCCTCGATTGCTAGATCGGTTGGTGGCAGAGCGTCATAGCCTGAGACCGTAACCAGCCGGTCTTCAACCGTCTTTGCCGCATCGACGGACAGAATACCGCGACTGATACCCTGATCAATCAGCTTTTGCAGGTTTTTACTGGCCCACTCGGCGGACGAGGCACTACGTTCGACGACAGTCACCGAGATCCCTGCGGTCGCCAGCGTGTACGCAATAGCTGCGCCCATATTGCCACCACCGACCACGATGGCGGTTTCAGCATCTCGGGAAGGTCGGGGGTAGGCGCGCCCCTTGTTGGTTGCGGTACGCTCGGTGAAGAAAACGTGCCTAAGGGCCCGCGCCTGATCCGAGGTACGAAGGTCCAAAAACGCAGAGCGCTCGCTGGCTAGTGCGTCGTGCAGCGGCGTCGTCGCACTGGTCGCGACTAGGTTCACCGCAACCTGCGGGGCATTCTGGCCAGGCATACGCCGCGCTACATGCGCTCGGGCGACTTCCGCTGCGACGTGGTTTGGCTTTGGTGAAGGAAGATTGTCGGGTGCCTGTGCCGCCTCAAGTACATCGTCATCGAGAGCTATGGCCGCGCCAAGCGGGTCATCGGCTAGCAGCTGGATCAGTCCCATTTTCAGTGCCTGCTCGGCGGAAACAGCCTTCCCGGTGACAATCATGTCAAGCGCAGCTTCAATACCGATAAGTCGCGGCAGTCTTTGGGTTCCCCCTGCGCCAGGCACGATCCCCAAGTTTACCTCTGGCAAGCCCAGTTTGGCAGAAGTTGAGGCGATGCGATAGCAGCAAGCCAGAGCAATCTCTAGTCCCCCACCAAGCGCAGCCCCGTTGATTGCTGCGATAGTAGGAATCGGGAGGTGTGCAAGTTGCATCAGCACATCATTTAGTTGTGGATCAACAGGCAACTTACCGAATTCCTTCGCATCCGCGCCCGCGACGAAGGTCGTTCCTGTGCCGGTGATAATCAGCCTGGTAGCCCCAGTTTCGAGGACTTTGAAGATACAGTGTTGTATTCCAGCCCGAACCTCCGCGTTGATTAGGTTAAGCGGCGAATTGTCTATGGTCAGAATTGCTGCGTCATTTGAGAAGCTTAATTCAACAGGCATGGGCATCCTCACAGCACTGGCGCGCGATTGCGCGAGATAAATTTGGTAATGAGATAGCCTTCGAAGGTTTCCGTCCCGCCTTCAGTCCCATAGCCGCTGTCTCTCACGCCTCCAAACGGAGTCTCGGGCAGAGCGAGGCCGAACTGGTTGATGCTTACCATACCTGCCTGCAAACCCGCAGCTGCTTTATCTGCACGCTCTAACGAATTGGTAAAGACATAGGACGCCAGCCCGAAGGGTAGCCCGTTGGCCCGCGACAGTCCGTCCTCTATGTCACGAAAAGACGAGACGACAGCAATCGGGCCGAAGGGTTCTTCGCGCATCAAGTCAATGTCGTCGTTGGGCGTATCGACGATTGTCGGGGCATAGAAGTTACCATGATTTCCAAGCCTTTTGCCTCCCGTCAACACCCGTGCGCCGTTTTCGCGGGCATCCTCGACGAGCTTTTCCATCGCATTCACGCGTCCGCGATGACACAATGGTCCCATCTGCGTGCCTTCGGCTAAACCAGCGCCCACCTTTACGCTCTCAAATGCTGAAACTAGTTCGGACAGAAATCGATCGTAGATGCCTTGTTGTACGTAAAACCGGGTTGGGGCGATGCACACCTGGCCTGCATTGCGCAGCTTGTTGACCGCCAAGGCGCGCGCCGCGGCCGTGGCATCGGTGTCGTCGAACACCAATACGGGCGCGTGACCGCCGAGCTCCATCGTCGCCCGCTTCATATGGCGGCCAGCCAATTCTGCCAGATGCTTGCCCACCTCGACCGAACCGGTGAAGGTGATTTTGCGCACCTCGGGGCGCGCAATTAGAGTTTCCGAAATGAAGGCCGCATTACCCCAGACAAGGTTCAGACAGCCTTCGGGCAATCCTGCATCCAGCAGATAGCGAGCAATTGCCATGCAACCCGCCGGAGCCTCTGCCGGGGCTTTTAAGATCATCGTGCAACCTGACGCAAGCGCCGCCGCGACCTTGCGTACCGCTTGGCTCAGCGGAAAATTCCAAGGCGTGATGGCAAGGCAGACGCCTATCGGTTCGCGCACGACAAGCTGCTGTACCCGCGGGCTGCGTGATGGAATGATGCGCCCATAAATGCGCCGACATTCCTCGGCGTGCCAGTCAACGTGGTCAGCCGAGGCGCGGACCTCAGCCAAAGCCTCAGCCAGCGGCTTGCCTTCATCGAGAGTGATCCAGCCAGCGATCAGTCTGTCATTTTGGCGCAGCAGGTCGGCAAACCGCCGCAAAATCGCACTTCGTTCCATGGGAGAGCTGTTTTTCCATCGGCGAAAAGCTGATTCGGCCGAGTGAACCGCATGGTCTAGATCTGCGGCGCTAGCCTGCGGAATCTGTCCGATAGTTTGCCCGTTTGCAGGGTTTATGACTGCACGATCCTCTGGCGTGGGAGAAGCGATCCAGTCTCGTCCGATGAGGTGCTGGATGGTCGGATAATTCATTTCTTTCATGGCATTATGCCCTCGCTTAGTTGTGTCATCCGCAGGATCCGGCACGAATGGGACTAGGTGGACGACCTTAATTTTCCGCATAGCGGGAAAGTTTACCGCAGTATTGACTCGGACGTTATCGATCGTTTAGGTGTGTTTCAAGACGCATAATTCTTTCCGAGGAGGGATATCGTGAGACCAAGGAAAGACCGCACCAAGGATGCCGAGAAACAGGATCGCGATTTTGTCACGGCGTTGGCGCGCGGCTTGGAGCTGTTGCGGGCCTTTCGGCGGGAAGGGGAGGCTCTGGGGAACGGTGAGTTGGCCGAGCGCACTGGCCTGAGCAGATCGACGGTCTCCCGGCTGGCCTATACACTGAACAAGCTGGAATACCTCAGCTACGACCCGGATACAGCACGTTATCGACTGGCCCCTCCAGTGCTTTCGTTGGGTTTCTCCTGCCTTGCAGGGATTCCGCTGCGGCAACTGGCGAAGCCCTTTATGCAGGAGCTGGCTGATTACACAGGCATGCCGGTGGCCATGGCCAGTCGTGACCGGCTATCGATGGTCTATCTGGAGCGGTGCAAGGGCACTAATGCCGTCACGCTGGCGATCGAGGTTGGTGCCCATATTAAACTGGCCACGACCGCGGTTGGTCGCGCCTGCATAGCGGCGCACGACCCGGATGAGCGGGCCAGAATTCTGGCCCTTGTGGAGGAACATGAAGGCGACAACTGGCCGAATGTGCAGCCCGGAATCGAAGCAGCTATCGCAGACTACCAACAGCACGGTTACTGCACGTCCTTCACGGAGTGGAAACGTGATGTGAACGCTGTAGCGGTGCCCTTCGTGCCGAAGGACGGCTCACCCATTATTGCCTTCAACTGCGGCGGTCCTTCGCAAACCCTTACGCGCGATTGGATCGAAAGCGACGTCGCGCACCGCCTTGTCGATCTTGTCCGCCGCGTTGCGGCGGTCGCACCCTGAACAATAGAGAGCATCATGGCCCTTGATAAAGATACCCTTTCCCAGTTTCTCGACGCGCTCGACCGCTTCGTGAAAGAGCGACTAATCCCTTACGAGGATCGCGTCGCCGACGAGGATGTGATTCCGCCGATGCTGGTCGATGAAATCCGCATGATGGGCCTTTTCGGCATGTCGATCCCGGAAGATTTCGGCGGGCTCGGCTTGTCGATGATAGAGGAAGTGCAAGCCGCTTTCGTTCTTGGCCAGGCTTCGCCTGCGTTCCGGTCGCTAGTTGGCACCAACAACGGGATCGGCTCTCAGGGAATCATCATCGATGGAACCGACGAGCAGAAGGCGCAGTATCTACCAGCTCTCGCGTCCGGAGATATGATCGCATCCTTCGCCCTAACCGAGCCAGATGCTGGGTCGGATGCTGGCAGTCTGCGCACTACGGCGCGGCGTGACGGTAACGATTTCCTTCTGAACGGCACGAAACGCTACATTACCAATGCACCGCGTGCCGATCTATTCACGGTTTTTGCCCGGACCAATCCAGAGGCGGAAGGTTCTGCCGGCGTAAGCGCCTTTCTCGTCGAGGCAGGGACGCCAGGCATAACGCTTGGCCAGCCTGACAGGAAGATGGGGCAGAAGGGCTCGCACACATGCGACGTCATCCTTGACAATGTCCGCGTGCCTGCCGCGAACATTATCGGCGGGCCGGACCGTCTGAACAAGGGCTTTAAGACAGCAATGAAAGTCCTTGACCGGGGCCGACTGCATATTTCTGCCGTCTGTGTGGGCGCCGCCGAACGGCTGATCCGTGACAGCCTATCCTATGCGATGGAACGCAAACAATTCGGTGAACCCATCGCTGAAAAGCAACTGATCCAAGCCATGCTGGCTGACAGTCGCGCCGAGGCCTTCGCAGCGCGTTGCATGATCGAAGAAACAGCACGCCGCAAGGACGCTGGTCAGAACGTGTCGACTGATGCTGCCTGCTGCAAGATGTTTGCCAGTGAGATGGTAGGTCGAGTGGCCGATCGCGCAGTGCAAATCCACGGCGGTGCAGGATACATGGCCGAATATGCGGTCGAGCGCTTCTATCGCGATGTGCGTCTCTTCCGCATCTACGAGGGGACAACCCAGATTCAGCAAATACTGATCGCGCGGAATATGATCCGCACTGCAGCAGCTTAACAGGAGCGAAGACAAACTATGGACTTCAATTTCCTTTCCACCCCGAGGATCGTCTGCGAGAGCGGTGGGCTTGGCCGGATCGGCAGCCTGATGCAAGATTTGTCTTGCACCCGTGCGCTGGTCGTGACGGACCCGGGCATATTGGCCTGTGGTTTTGCGGACGAGGCAGCCGCCTCACTTAGGGCTGCTGGCATCGAGGTTGAGATTTTTCATAAAGTCGAAGCGGACCCCCCGATCGCTGTCGTCGAGGCCGCGGTAGAGGTCGCGCGGGCCTTTGGTGCTGACGGAATCATCGGACTTGGCGGCGGCAGTTCACTGGACACTGCCAAGGTCATCGCAGCGGCGGTAGCCAACGATCAACCGATTACGGACATGATCGGGATCAATCAGGTCACCGATAAACGCTTACCACTGATCCAGGTGCCAACCACGGCAGGGACCGGATCAGAGGTAACATGGGTGTCCGTGCTGACTTCGGAAAGCCACGAAAAAAAAGCGGTATATGCACCGCAGCTTCTGCCTGACGTCGCCTTGCTAGATGCAAAGCTAACATTGGGAATGCCTCGTCACATCACAGCGGCCACGGCGTTAGACGCAATGGTTCACGCCATTGAGGCAGTAACCAGTCGCACCAGAAAGAATCCCATTTCCGATGGAATGGCGGACAAAGCGCTGGTGCTTCTCGGTCAGAACTTACCAATCGTCATGGAAACGCCTTCAGACCTGTCAGCGCGAGAGGCCATGCTGTTGGGGGCGACACTGGCTGGGATGGCCTTCATTAATGCCAGCGTGGGGGCGATTCATGCCTTGTCATACCCACTGGGAACAGGTTTCAAAGTTCCTCACGGGCACGCAAACGCTCTGGTCGCAGGACCAGTGATGAGGTTCAACATGCCCGTTGCAGAAGCTGAATATGCTCGTCTATCGCGGTTACTACTGCCCTCGCGGCCTTTCAACTCTGATGCGGCTGCGGCCCATGGCCTGATCGACGAGATGGAACGGATGCTAGTCGAAAGCGGACTTGAGTCTCGACTTTCTGGTGTCGGAGTGACCGAGGCAGCCATTCCCGGAATGGCTAATGAGGTCGTGACCGGTATCACGCGATTGCTGGAGACCAACCCGCGCGGCATGACAGCCGAAGATGTGTCGCGCCTCTATCAGGAGGCGCTTTGATGGCTGGCTCATTGGACGGGATCAAGGTGGTCGACCTCAGCCGCGTGCTGGGCGGGCCTTACTGCACCCAAATGCTTGCGGATCATGGCGCTGAGGTCATCAAGGTGGAGCCGCCTCTGGGCGACGAGACCCGCAGTTGGGGCCCGCCTTTCAATGATGAACTCAGCGCCTATTTCTCTGGCGCCAACCGCAACAAGCGGTCCATCGCTATCGATCTGCAGCAACCGGAAGGGCGCGACCTGATTTTGCGGTTTCTTCAGGATGCGGATGTTTTAGTTCACAATTTTAAGTCTGGTACTCTTGAAAAATGGGGGCTTGGTTATGCTGATGTTCTCAGGGCACGTTTTCCTAGACTGGTACTCTGCCATGTGACTGGATTTGGTTCCGATGGCCCACTTGGCGGTTTTCCCGGCTATGACGCCGTGGTACAAGCTATGACGGGCCTCATGAGCATCAACGGCAATCCCTCCGAAGGCCCGACACGCATGGGTACGCCCATCGTGGACATCGGCACCGGTCTGATCGCCTGTAACGCTATTCTCGCCGCACTTTTGGAACGGGGCCGGTCCGGATTGGGCCAAGCCATCGAAGTGCCGCTATATGATTGCGCGATCAGCATGATGCATCCCCAAGCGGCTAATTCCCTCATGTCCGGACAGATACCAATGGCGACCGGCAATGGGCATCCAAATATCGTACCATACGACATGTTCGAAACAAGTAATGGCAAACTCTATCTGGCTATCGGTAACAATGGTCAGTTCGCAAAACTCTGTGACGTGCTTGGCCTACCTGAGGTGCCCTGCGATCCACGATTTGCCGACAATGCCGCGCGTCTTGCGCATCGGTCAGAGATGACAGAGGTCTTGTCAGAGTGCCTGGTGCAACATGACGCCTTCAAACTTGAGCCGGTGCTTTTGAAAGCTGGGATTCCCGCCGGAGTCGTTCGGAATGTGAATGAAGCGTTGGAGCATCCACACACCCGACATCGCGGCATGGTGGTATCAGTTGGCACCTACCGCGGCACCGGCGTGCCAGCACGCTTGTCGCGTACCCCCGGAGCGGTTCGCGCGGCACCGCCTCGCTTCGGGCAGCATAGTAGGGAGTTGCTTAGCGAGGCTGGACTGACAGAAGCTGAAATCGATAGATTGACTCAAGCGAATATCGTTCGAGAAGAACCGCGGATGCGCGAGACGACCTAAGCCGAAATTTCAGCTCAAGCGGACGATCGTGAAAAAGTTCAGGGAGGCCAAGATGGAAAGACTGCTCATATCACCGGACCGGATACCCGAATGGATTCCCGGCACGACTACGTTGGACAGTTCCGGGTGCAACTGGAACGGCATTACCCTGAAGGGCTATCGTTATGAGCGACAAGACGCGGCAATTCCCCCCATGCGCGACTATATGATTGTTGCATATGATGGCGCGCCAACCACTATGCGCCGCACGAGTGGCGGCCCATGGCAAAGCGCGCGCGTAGAGAAAGGTAGGATTTCCTTGCTCACGCGTGCAGAGGAATCCACTTGGAGTTGGTCCGAGCCTATCACGGTTAGACACGTCTATCTCAGTCACAGTGAACTCGAAAACACGGCCCTTTCGGTCTTTGATCGTGACCCGAAGTCCATTGAGATCAATGATTGTCTGTCTGCGAAGGACCCCTGTATCCTGAACTGCATCCAATTGCTAGAGAATGAGCTAAAGAACGGTGGAATCGGCCAGAGATTGATCATCGACGCCCTGCGCATCCAGATCGCCGTTCACCTTCTGCGTCAGTACGCCAAGGTCTCTTTGACCAGCGACGCAAACTCGAACTTCAGCCCTGCTCAAAGGCAGAGAATCATCGATCTCGTTGAAAGCTGCTTAGGTGAAAACCTCAGTCTGGAAGACATGGCCGCATCTATCGGTTTCAGCCAGTTTCACTTTTCGCGTCAGTTCAAGGCGGAGTTTGGGTTGGCACCGTATGCATATGTTTTGCGCAAGCGAATATCGAAGGCCCAGGAGATGCTGAGAAAGGGTAATGCCCCCCTGAAAGTGGTCGCGCTTGACTGCGGTTTTGCAGATCAGAGTCATTTTAGTCGAACTTTTCGAAAAATGACAGGCGCGACCCCCGCCGAGTTCCGGCGCATGGCATAATGACCGGAAAACTATTCCTTCCTATCGCTGTCACGCACCAGAGACAAAGAAATGTTGAGCCCGTAACGCTGCAATGAATGTACCAGAAACAGAATTTAAACCACGATTTGCCTTCGAACGCAGGATTTTCTTTGGCGACTGTGACCAGCTGGGAATCGCCTTTACTGGCCGGATCACGAATTTCGCGCTGGAAGCGATCGAGACTTTCTGGGACGATTTGCTTTCAGGCCGGGGCTGGCTTTTTCTACTCACGGAAAGAAACACGGCCATGCCTTTTGTCTCTATGGACCTACAATTCCATGCGCCGGTGAAAGCAGGCGCGAACCTAGCATGCGAGGTCTATGTGGTCCATGTCGGGGAAAGTTCAGTTGGTCTAAAAGTTGTCGGCCGTCAGCATGACTTGATTTGCTTCGAATGCGAAACGAAGTCAGTTTTCCGAGATGCTTCAACATTTGGTAAAGTCAAAATTGAAAGCTCAATTCGGCAGATTTTGCTCGCGGAAGTGGGTTCGGAAAATCAAACAGTGAGCTAGCAACCTTTGAGGTTGCCACCTGTAATCAAAGAGGTTTTTCGCCCCGTTTGCGTGTGACCGAGTGCAAATTTCTATCTGGCCTTCAAGAACGGCATTTTGAAAAGCTGCGGCCAGAGACGAAGGTCAGCGGATGAGGTCCAAATCTGAAATGCAAGCTTCTTGCGCAGCACAGCCCGGCCCGTAGCGTGGGCCCGGTGAACCTGAATTACATCCTTCACCAAATCAAACCCGCCCATGGCAATCTCTGACATGACCATCCCACTTTATGAATCAAGACAAACCCACCCTGGCGTATTGATTTCGTCGGGGGGCGGTCACATCTTGAGTTTCCTCCGCTGCGACGCCTCAATTTTTTGAGTGGGCAAAGTCGCGATAGGCTGTGACAAGGCGGCGCCCGATCCGACCGACACCGATGTCCCGTTGGCCGATCCGGTTGCAGGGATAGACCCGCGCGTGGTTGCCCGAGGATATGATCTCCTCCGCCTGCATCAGCTCTGCCGGACCGATTGTACGTTCGATGGTCTCGATCCCCATGTCTTTGAGCAAGAGCATGACGCGGCGGCGGGTGATGCCGGGCAGCAGCATTCCGTTCGCAACTGGCGTGTGAACCGCCCCGTCCTTCACAATGAAGATGTTCTGCATGGTGAACTCGGCGACATTCCCGATAGCGTCGAGCATCACCGCGTTGTTAAAACCGGCCTTCCGTGCCGCCGTCCAAGCGAGGGTCGCCTGCGGATAGAGGCACGAGGCCTTGGCCCCCGTCGGGGCGGTCTCGGGGGAGGGTTTGCGGAAATCGGATATCTGTGCGGAAAAGCCGGGTTCGACATCCGGCATCGGCATCGGTTGGATAACCAGCGCAAACCGTGTCGTACCGGGGTCGATCGGCCCGAAACCTTCCTCGATCCAGAACATCGGCCGGATGTAGAGTGTTTCGTTGCCATCGAACCGGTTGGCGCCGTCCCGCGCGAGCCCTTCGATCTCTTCGGGCGTGATCTCGGGCGTCATACCCATGATCAGCGCTGATCGGACCACCCGTTCGCAATGCAGCGCCAGATCCGGGAAGACGCCCTCATAGCGGCGGGCGCCGTCGAAGACCGTATGGGCCAGCCAGGCCGAATGGGTGGTAGCCGACATCAATTGCGCCGGGCCCTTCCGCCAGTCGCCGTTAAAATAACTCCATGCTGTAGATGACATGTTTACCTCAATAATTTCAGGGATCCGGTCAGCGATTTCACGACCTTGGACGGTCCACACAACCCGATCCCGTCGAGCGTTTCCTGCATTAGATCCCGACCAGGGAAGGCGGCCTCATATTCGCTGAAGTGGTTCATTTGCCGGGCGAATTCAGGAAACACGACGATGTCGAGATCGGCCTGCGTTGTCGCGCGCGTCAGCAGAGTCCGGATCTGTTCGGGGTCGGCTTGCAGAATTGGGACCGGCCTGTCGGCGCTAATGCTAATGCGGAGGCCAGTTCTGTCGGCCAAATCGATGCGGCCCAGTCCAGGTTGTCGCGCACCGATGCCGACGGAGATGGTCGCGACCGTGTTGGCGAGAAGGCCTGGTGGCAAGCAGGGGTTGACGATCACCGCGAGCCTGAGATCGCCATCGCCACGAAGCGGGTCGAGAACGGAGCCGGTCAAAACCCGGCCTCTTCTGCACCGGTCACGGTAAGCGCCGCCTCACAGGTTGTCGCAGCAAAGCATGAGTGGACCGGCAGGTCGCCAATTTCGTCCATTGGAGAGACCAGAAGCCTGAGTGTTCCCTCTGCCGCATGGATCGGTCCGACGACCCGTGCAGATAGTGACTGTCTGACAAGACGAATGTCCCCAGAGGTGGGGGTGCCGGTGATGGAGGGTGCGCCGACCAGTCCGAAAGTCGGTGTTCCCAGAAAGCCGATCGGCTCGGCGCTTTCGGTCGATCCAGTCCATTCGGCTTCGATCAACCGGCGGTCCTTTACTGCGACAGTAGCGCCCAGCCTCGTCCCTGATCCCTGTCGACCCGCGGCTGGATGTTCGAGGTCATAAGACCGCCCGATCCGGATCGCGCCGAGCTTCTTGGGAAACCCCTGCATATGGCCGCGGACCATCGAGATGTCTTGGTCGACGAAGATGAACGAACAGAAAAGCCGGGCCTCGCCTTGATCGGACAGCGCTTCGATCAGCAGAAAGAACTCGTTGTATTGCGAATAGGCTGGATCCAGCAGTTCGGAGCCGTCCGTGGTGGCCTGCCATTCGCAGAAATGGCCGAAAACGCGGCCGGACGCGCGGCCGAACCCAGAGGGCAAGAAGCGTTGCGCTACTTCCGCTTCGGTCCGGGCTCCGATTGAGACAATCCGGCCGGCGTAGTGCCATGGCGGCGACGGGACGAGGGCGGAACGTCCTTGAGGTGTGTATGGGCCGGTAAAGCCTTGAAGCATCGTGTTTCTCCTTTTCGCTAAACTTGCCACCCGCCACTTGGAGATACTTGCCTGATTTTTATGATTTTACTTGAAGAATGGGTGGGATTTGCCTATATGAATCCAAAAATGGGCAAGATCTTCCGCAACAGTGGGAGAAAAGTATGAGTTCTGCCGAATCACCGCGACACGGGATACTTGATCCTTCGGATCGAAGGATATTGCGAGAGCTTCAACGCGACGGGCGGATCAATAACAATGAACTCGCCGAGCGGACGGGTATGTCGTCATCTCCTTGCTGGCGCCGCACCCGCAGGCTAGAGGAAACTGGCATTATTGCAGGTTACAGCGCAAACCTCGACCGCAGGAAGATCGGGCTGGGCGTTTTGGTCTATGTGAGCGTACAGATCGACACCCATGGTGAAAGCGACGCGGCCGCATTTGAGAAGGCAATCATCGATCTGGACGAGATCGTGACCTGCCATTCGGTGGGTGGCGGCTCAGATTTTATTCTGCTAGTCGCCTGTCGGGATTTGGACGCCTATGCTGACTTCTCGATGACCGTCCTGCGGCGTCTGCCTGGGATCAAGGCCATGACGTCGAATTTCGCACTGAAAGAGATCAAGGCGTTTACTGGTTTTACGATACCGGATTGATAAATGAAATTCCTGAAACCTACGGAAACGTCTGGTTGGTGCTGTCGGCGATACCGGTGACCAGCGGATTGTGGAAGAATTGAACCGCACCGATCTCCAGCATGCGCAGGATCACTTGGGCGTTCTTCGGATTATTCTTGTCCCAGCTGAAGCACCAGGGCGCGCGGAGGTTCCGGTTCGGTGAGAAACATGCTTGTGCGCATTTGCCTGAAGACCCCGGTTGGACCTGTTGAAATGCCCGTGTTGGAAAGGGCGCAATCTACCAGTCCCCCGCCCACAACCGGATCGTGCCGGGGGTGCAGGCGGGTTAAGGTTATTGTTAGAGTTTCTCGGTCAGTTCCGGGACGGCGGCGAAGAGGTCTGCCACGAGGCCGAAGTCGGCGACCTGGAAGATCGGCGCTTCTTCGTCCTTGTTGATGGCAACGATGATCTTCGAGTCCTTCATGCCGGCAAGGTGCTGGATCGCACCCGAGATGCCTACGGCGACGTAGAGACCCGGAGCCACGACCTTGCCGGTCTGGCCCACCTGCCAGTCGTTCGGGGCATAACCCGAGTCGACGGCGGCGCGCGACGCACCGACGGCGGCGCCCAGCTTGTCGGCCAGGGCTTCGATCAGCGCGAAGTTCTCTTCGGACCCCACGCCACGACCACCCGACACGACGATGCCAGCCGAGGTCAACTCGGGGCGGTCGGAGGCGGCAACCTTGTCTTCGATCCAGCTCGACAATCCCGGATCGGCCGCGGCCGAGACGGTTTCGACCGAAGCCGAGCCACCGGTGCCGGCGGCGTCGAAGGTCGAGGTGCGGAAGGTGATGACCTTCTTGGCGTCGCTCGACTTGACGGTCTGCATGGCGTTGCCGGCATAGATCGGGCGCACAAAGGTGTCGGCGTCTACCACGTCGGTGGCCTCCGAGATCAGCATGACGTCCAGCAGCGCGGCGACGCGTGGCATGACGTTCTTGGCGTCGGTGGTGGCGGGAGCCACGATGTGGTCATAGCCATCGGCCAGCGACACGATCAGCGCGGCGGTGGATTCCGCCAGACGGTGGCCCAGCGAAGCGTCTTCGGCGACCAGCACCTTGGAGACACCGTCGATGGTGGCGGCGGCGTCGCCCGCGGCGGCGGCAGAGGCCCCGGCGCACAGAACGGTCACGTCACCCAGTGCTTTGGCGGCGGTGACGGCCTTGGCGGTGGCGTCCATCGACAGCTCACCACCGGTGACTTCGGCGAGAAGAAGAACAGCCATTACACAGCCCCCGCTTCTTTGAGTTTCGCAACCAGCTCGTCAACCGAGCCCACGATGATACCAGCCGCGCGCGCCGCCGGTTCCTCGGTCTTGACGATTTCCAGACGCGGGGTGACGTCGACGCCGTAATCGGCGGCGGTCTTCTCATCCAGCGGCTTTTTCTTCGCCTTCATGATGTTCGGCAGCGACGCATAGCGCGGCTCGTTCAGGCGCAGGTCGACGGTCACGATGGTCGGCATCTTGACGCTGATCGTTTGCAGGCCGCCATCCACCTCGCGGGTGATCTTGGCGCTGTCGCCTTCGATGTCCACTTCCGAGGCGAAGGTGCCCTGGGACCAGCCCAGGAGCGCCGACAGCATCTGGCCGGTGGCGTTCATGTCGTTGTCGATGGCCTGCTTGCCAGCCAGCACCAGGCCCGGCTGTTCTTCCTCGACGATCTTTGCCAGGATCTTGGCGACGGCCAGCGGCTCGATGTCGGTGTGGACGTCATCGGCTGCCACCACCAGGATGGCGCGGTCCGCACCCATGGCCAGCGCGGTACGCAGGGTTTCCTGCGCCTGCTTTACGCCGATGGAAACGGCGACGACTTCGTCGGCCTTGCCGGCTTCTTTCAGGCGGATTGCCTCTTCGACAGCGATTTCGTCGAACGGGTTCATCGACATCTTGACGTTGGCGAGATCGACACCGCTGCTGTCCGCTTTCACACGGACTTTCACGTTGTAGTCAATCACGCGTTTCACGGGTACAAGGACTTTCATTGGCACATCTCTCCTCGGATCTTGAAGCTCAGAAAAACGCCTGCAGCCCTGTCTGTGCACGGCCTAGGATCAAGGTGTGTACGTCATGGGTGCCTTCGTAGGTATTAACGGTCTCTAGGTTCACCATGTGACGCATCACCTGGAATTCCTCGGATATACCGTTACCGCCGTGCATGTCGCGGGCCATCCGCGCGATCTCCAGCGCCTTCCCGCAATTGTTGCGCTTGATCAGGCTGATCATCTCGGGCGCCGCCTGCGCGCCGTCCATCAGACGCCCGACCTGCAGCGCCGCCTGCAGGCCCAGCGTGATCTCAGTCATCATTTCAGCCAACTTCTTCTGGAACAGCTGCGTCTGTGCCAGGGGCCGGCCAAACTGCCTGCGGTCCAGACCGTATTGCCTTGTGCGGTGCCAGCACTCTTCGGCTGCACCCATCACGCCCCAGGCGATGCCGTAACGCGCACGGTTGAGGCAGCCGAAGGGCCCCTTCAGACCCTCGATATTGGGCAGAAGAGCATCTTCGCCCACCTCGACGCCGTCCATCACGATCTCTCCGGTGGTCGAAGCGCGTAGGGAAAGCTTGCCGCCGATCTTCGGTGCCGAAAGGCCCGCCATGCCCTTTTCCAGCACGAAGCCGCGGATCTTGCCGCCATGCGCCTCGGATTTTGCCCAGACAACGAAGACATCGGCGAAGGGGCTGTTGGAGATCCACATCTTGCTTCCGGTCAGCCGGTAGCCCGCCTCGGTCTTCTCGGCCCTCGTCTTCATGCCGCCGGGGTCCGATCCGGCGTCGGGCTCGGTCAGGCCGAAACAGCCGATCAGCGAGCCGTCGCAGAGGCCGCGCAGGTATTTCCGGCGCTGCGCCTCGCTGCCGTAGGCGTAGATCGGATAGATCACCAGCGAGCTTTGCACCGACATCATCGAGCGGTAGCCACTGTCGACCCGCTCGATCTCGCGCGCGATCAGCCCGTAGGTGACGTAAGAGGCACCCAGCCCGCCGTAGTCCTCGGGCAGCGTCGCGCCCAGCAGGCCGGCCGCGCCCATCAGCGGGAAAAGCTCCGGGGCCGCCATCTCCTCGCGGTAGGCCGCGGTCACCCGCGGCTGCAGTTCCGCCTGCGCAAAATCCCGCGCCGCGTCGCGCAGCATCCGTTCTTCCTCCGACAGCTGACCCTCCAGCCGCAGCGGATCTTCCCAGTCGAACCGCGACAGATCGGGCGCGTCCTTGGATTTCAGCGATTTTTCCAGTTTTAATACCATCAGATTTCTCCTTTTGTCCGCAGACGGCCCTTGTCATCCCAGAACATCGGTCCGCCCAGATCACGGGGAAAGCCGTAGCCATGCACCCAGATCACATCGATATCCGAACTGCGGACCGCGATGCCTTCCTCTAGGATCCTGCGGCCCTCGGTGATCATCGGCCCGTGGGTTCGGTCGATGATTTCATTTTCACTGAGTAGTTTGCGCGTGATGCCGCGCTCGGCGGCCATCGTATCGATGATTACCTGCACCTCGGGGTCCGGTTTCCGTTCACGGTTGCCGTCATAAAGGTACCAACCCTTGCCAGCCTTTTGGCCAAAGCGTCCTAGTTCGCACAGCCTGTCCGGCAATGCGTCGGGCGTGCCGAGCGCCTTGCGATTGCGCCAGCTGATGTCGAGCCCGGCTAGGTCCTGCATCTGGCAGGGGCCCATCGGCCAGCCGAGCGCCCGGAATGCGCCGTCGACCTGCGCGGGTGTTGCTCCTTCCAGAAGCAGTTGCGACAGCTGCGCGTTGCGGGCGGCCAGCATCCGGTTGCCAACAAAGCCGTGGCACACACCGACAACAACCGGCTGCTTGCGCAGTTTACGGCTCACACCCAAAGCAGTTGCCAGCACGTTGGGCGCGGTTTCGGCGCCGCGCACGACCTCGACCAGCTTCATGACGTTGGCCGGAGAGAAGAAGTGCAGGCCCAGCACATCGCCGGGGCGCGAGGTGGCCGCCGCAATCGCGTCAACGTTCAGATATGATGTGTTCGTCGCCAGGATCGCGCCGGGCCGGGCAATTCTGTCGAGCTCGGCGAAGATCGATTTCTTGACCTCCATATCCTCGAAGGCGGCTTCGACGATTAGGTCGCATTTGGCAAGGTCCGCGGCTTCGTCGGTGCCCTCGATCCGCGCGATGCGACGGTCGGCCTCGTTCCGGGTCAACGACCCGCGCGAGACAGAACGGGCGTAGGTCGTGGCCACCCGTTCAAGCCCGCGCTGAAGAGCCTCGGCGTTCATTTCGCGAATGATCACGTCGTAGCCGCTATTGGCGAAGGCCATCGCTATGCCGCTGCCCATCGTGCCCGCGCCGATCACGCCGACGGCCTGAACCGAGCGGGTGCCGGCTTCGGCGACATCCTCGGGCAGTTTGGCGGCGGCACGTTCTGCGAAGAAGAGGTGCCGTAGTGCTTCGGAACGCGGACTGGCGACCGCCTCGTCGAACAGCCTACGCTCTTCCTGCATGGCCCTCGCGAAATCCAGTTCGAGGGCGGCCTTGACCGCCTGCCCCGTCAGCATCGGCGCGCTGGAGCGCGCCTTTTGGCAAAGCTCGGCGGCCAGCTTTTCCAGCGCTGCGGGATCGGCCGAAGGCATGTCCCCGGCGCGCTGGCTGACCGGGGCGGGAATATCATTCTCACTGATCTTCCTTTGCAGGAAGCGGACCGCGTTGGCGATCAGATCACCGGCGAATACGGCGTCGATCAGACCCAGTTTTCCAGCTGCGTCCGCCCGCATCATCTCGCCGCTTCCGGCCAACTCGAGGGACGCCTTGGCGCCGGCGAGATAGGTAGTCCGGACGGTTCCGCCCGCGCCCGGCAGCAGCCCCAGCTTGACTTCGGGCAGGCCGATTTTGGCGTCTTGGTTGGCGACGCGGAACGTGCAGCCAAGGGCCAGCTCAAGACCGCCGCCGAGCGCGGTGCCATGCAGCGCCGCAACGCTTGGCTTGCCCATCGATTCGAGCCGACTGATAATCTCGCGGAGCATCGGGGTATTCACCTGGCCAAGCTCGCTTATTTCGGCGCCGTCTACGAAGGTCCGTCCGGCACAGGCGATAACCAGCCCCTCTACAGCCGTGTTACGGGCAACTTCTACCAGCCGTACGGAGAAGGCAGTGCGCAGCGCATGCGAGAGCGCGTTGACCGGCGGGTTACTCAGGGTCAGGATCGCAATACCATTCTGAATGTCCAGACGGACCATCGAGTCGCTCATCAAACAGCCTCCACAGCGATTGCTATGCCCTGCCCCACCCCGATGCACATCGTGGCGAGCGCCCGTTTTCCGCCGCGTTCCTGCAACTCCAGGACCGCCGTCCCGGTTATGCGGGCACCGGACGCTCCAAGTGGGTGGCCTAGGGCAATTGCGCCACCATTCGGGTTTATGTGCTCCGCGTCGTCAGGTAGGCCAAGCTCGCGCAGGACGGCCAGTCCCTGGGCTGCGAAGGCCTCGTTCAGTTCGATAACTTCGAATTCCGTCGGCGACAGACCAATCCGTGCGCAGAGCTTCTGTGTCGCTGGCACCGGACCCATGCCCATGATACGCGGGGGCACCCCCGCGACCGCCCCGCCAAGGTAACGGGCGCGCGGTATGAGGCCGTGTTTCCGGACGGCGCTTTCGCTCGCTAGGATCATTGCTGCAGCGCCATCGTTCACCCCAGAAGCATTGCCGGCAGTGACAGTGCCATTCTCGACGAAGGGAGCGCGCAACTTCGCGAGGGAGTCCAGCGTCGTATCGGGCCGGATATGCTCGTCTTGGTCGACGGTGACAGGGCCGCCCCTTCGCTGTGGCACTGCCACGCCCACGATCTCGCGTGAGAGACGGCCCGTGGTCTGCGCGGCGGCTGCGCGCGTCTGGCTACGGAGCGCGAAGGCATCCTGGTCGGCGCGCGAGACGCCGAAATCCGCTGCAACATTCTCTGCAGTCACAGGCATTGCTTCGTATCCGTAGATATTCGCGAAGGCCGGATTCTCGAAACGTGAACCGATGGTTGTGTCGTATATCTCGGCCCGGCGTGTAAACGCCGCCCCGGCCTTGGGCATGACGAAGGGCGCGCGTGACATGCTTTCGACCCCGCCAGCGATCATCAGTTCGGCCTCGCCGGCGGCGATGGCGCGGACCGCAGACATCACGGCATTCATGCCCGAGCCGCAAAGACGGTTGATCGTCGCGCCGGGCACCTCGACCGGCAAGCCGGCCAGCAGCGCCGCCATGCGTGCGACATTCCTGTTGTCCTCACCCGCCTGGTTGACGCAGCCGTAATAAACGTCATCCACAGCGGCCCAGTCGGCGTCCGGGTTCCTCAGCATCAGCTCGCGGATCGGGATGGCCGCCAGGTCATCGGCCCGAACAGGAGACAGCGAACCGGCATAGCGGCCGAAAGGAGTGCGGATGTAATCGCAGAGGAACACGTCGATCATCGTTTGGCCTTTCGCCAGGATGTGATGGTTCGGGTCAACTGAGCGCGATGCTCTCGTCACCGGTCAGTAGCCTGTTCATGCAACTGCGGCTGTCGCCAAACGCCAGCCGTCCGGCGGTCAGTCTGGCGAACTGGCGGCCCGTCAAGCTTTCCTCGGTCATGCCAATGCCGCCGTGAAGCTGCACGGCGCTCTCACCGATCACCTTTGCCGCTTCATTCATTTTTAGCTTGACCGCGTCCAGCGCCAGAGATCGCCGCATCGGGTCGGCGCCGAACATGCGGCGGCCGTAGTCCAGCATCGCGCGCGCGGTCTCCAGTTCAACATACATGTCGACTGCCGCATGCTGCAGGACTTGAAACGCAGCCAGCGGCTGGCCGAACTGATGGCGGGTGCGCAGGTAGTCGACGGTCAATTCGAGTAGGACTTCCATCCCGCCAAGCATTTCGCCACAGGTGGCAAGTTGCCCTCGGGCCTGGGCTTCGGCGATCAGCGCCGCCGCTTCGTCTCCATGTGCCAACAGTGCCCCCTCTGGCAGGGTCACATCCGTCAGCCTAATATCCGCACCGCCGCCGGGGGTGACCGGCAGATACGGGATGCGAAGAACACCGGGAGTGCCGAGGTCCAACAGGAACAGCGCCGGAGCGCAGTCCAGGGTCGCCATCAGCACGATTAGGTCAGCACTGGCGCCGGCTGGCACGAGGGTCACCTCGCCGTTCATGCGGAAACCGCTTTCGCTATTTCGGTCGGCCATGACCGGCGCGCGCGCCTCCAGCGAAAGGGTCACGATACGTGATCCGTCGACGAGTCTGCCCAACAATGGCGCTACGGAAGGAAGGTCGCTGAATCGGGCCAGCAGTGGCATGGCAAGGATTTCGGCACCGACGTGCGGTGTGGTCAAACCAGCGCGCCCCATGGCGTAGGAAAGGAGCAGCAGTTCGGGCATCCCGAGCTCAGCGCCCCCTGCATGCTCCGGCAGAGTCAGGCCAAGCATTCCAAGCCCGGCGAGCTGTTGCCAGATTTCCGCGGGATCGGTCATTTCGGATAGAATGCTGTCTAGGCTATCCTGCAGCATCCGATGCTCGTCATTCGTTACGTCCACGTGGACCTCACAGGTTTAAGATCGTCTTTGCGACGATGTTTTTTTGAATTTCGCTGGATCCACCGTAGATCGAGACTTTCCTGAAATTCAGGTAGTTGTTAAGTGCCGCAGCGGCGGCCAGATCCTCTTCGGCCTTTGCATAGGGATCCGTGACGTCGCTTATCGCGCGCTGTGCCTCCGGGCCCTCTAGCTCCATCAGAAGTTCTGAGGCCCTTTGTTGAAGCTGTGAACCGCGCAGCTTGAGGATTGACGAGGCGGGATCCGGCTCATTGCCCCTTCGCCCGGCGCGTTCGAGGATTTGCATCTGCGTGACTTCCAGTGCCTTCAGCTCAATTTCCAGCCGGATCACCTCGGCACGGAAAAGCGGGTCGTCCCAAGCGCCATTGTCTCTAGCCCGCCTTCGGATCCGCGCGACACGCTCTTTCGAAAGACCGATTCGAGCGATGCCGAAACGTTCGTTTGCCAGCAGGAACTTCGCGTAATCCCAGCCACGGTTCGGTTCACCGACAAGGTTCGCGACGGGCACGCGAACATCAGTGAAGAATACCTCGTTCACCTCGTGGCGCCCATCGAGCGTCACGATCGGGCGCAATTCCACGCCCGGCGTCGTCATGTCGATCAACAGGAATGAAATGCCCCTCTGCTTCTTGGCGTCGGGGTCGGTCCGGACAAGGCAGAAGATCCAATCGGCATATTGACCATATGTCGTCCAGGTCTTCTGTCCGTTCACGATATAATCGTCGCCGTCCCGCACCGCACGAGTCTTCAACGAGGCAAGGTCTGAACCGGCGTTGGGTTCGGAAAAGCCCTGACACCACCAATCGTCACAGTTTGCCGCGCGCGGTAGGAACCTTTCTTTCTGCGCCTTGTTGCCAAAGGCCGCTATCACCGGGCCCACCATGTGACAGTTGAATTGCAACGGAAGCGGCACCGCATTCAACTGCAACTCTTCCGTGAACAGATAGCGCTGGATTGGTGTCCAGTCCTTGCCGCCCCATTCGAGCGGCCAGCCGGGCACCGCCAACCCCTTTGCGTTAAGAATGCGCTGCGAGGTCACAATTTCTTCCTTGGCCAGCACTTGTCCCGCGCTGATTTTCCCGCGGATATCTGCGGGGATTTCGGCTTGAAAGAATGCTCTCAGTTCATCCCGAAATGCGATATCTTTCGCGTCAAGAAAGCTTCCATCAGTCTGGCTTTTTTGCATTGCCCATTCCAATTCACAAGGTTTTCCGTTTCTCGCCGTCCCGAAGGCCCTTACGGAAATCCGGTTTCCGCTTTTCCAGAAACGCCGCGACGCCCTCCTTGGATTCCGCCGTGTCGTAGTAGAGGGCGAGCGCCTGCATGGCGATGCCGGACAATCCCCTGATATTCTCGGTCTCGGCGGTAAAGGAGGCCTTGGCCAAGGCGATGGCCGTCGGGCTCCGCTCAAGAATTTCGGCGCACCACGCATCGACCTCGTCGTCGAGACGGTCGTCCGGCACGACCTTGTTGACCAACCCCATATCGGCGGCCTCGGCTGCGGTGTACCGGCGGCACAGATACCAGATCTCTCGCGCTTTCTTCTCGCCGACAACGCGTGCGAGGTAAGCAGTACCGAAGCCGGGATCGACCGAGCCAACCTTGGGGCCGACCTGGCCGAACTGCGCGCTCTCGCCCGCGATCGTCAGGTCGCAGAGCGTCGCCAGCACGTTTCCCCCGCCAATCGCGTATCCGGCGACCCGGGCGATGACCGGCTTGGGAACGTCGCGGATCAGGCTTTGCAGTTCTTCCACCGGCAGCCCGATCGTGCCCCGCCCATCATACTGACCATCATGGCTGCTCTGGTCGCCACCGGTGCAGAATGCCTTTTTCCCGGCCCCGGTCAGCACGATCACACCAATCGTCTTGTCCCAACCGGCGCGCTGGAAGGCGTGGATCAACTCGTCCACCGTTTGCCCGCGAAAGGCATTCATGCGGTCCGGTCGGTTGATCGTGATCCGGGCCACGCCTTCGGGGCGGATCTCGTAGGTGATATCTTCATAGCTCGTCATGACTTTGTCCTTTCAAGGCGTTGCGCGTGGACGGCATAGATCAACAGCATGATCAGGACGGATTTCACGGCGTCGCCTGCCAGGAACGGCATGACACCGGCGTTGAACGCTTCGGCCGGGCCGATAAGCACGGACAACCACACCCATCCGGTGACCAGAACCATTACGGCTGCCAGGGGAATGGCCAGCATTCGCAGCACAAGCCGATCCGTGACCTGGCGCGAGGCGATGATGAGGGCCGACGCCAGGAAGAAGCCGAACAGGTATCCTCCCGTCGGTCCGGCAAAATAGGCGGGTCCCGCAGAGGCCCCGGCGAAGACCGGCACACCCGCCAGGCCGAGGCCGAGATACAGTGTGATCGGCAGGATGGCGCTTTGGATCGGAAGGAACGCCGCCACGCCAAGGACGGCCGCAAGCTGCATCGTCATCGGGGCCGGGTACATCGGCACCTGTATCCGGGCCGACAGGATGATGAGCGCCACGGCGGGTATGGCGACCATCGCCGACTTTGCGACGGTATGCAGGCTTGTTGTGTGTCGTGATTGACTTTGCGCCATCTAAGTTCTCTTTCCAATGGTTGGTGTGCTGTTGCGGTAGGACGCGAGCGATCCGCCATGCATGACCCGGCCCGGCAGGGGGCGGCCGATCAGCGCTTCGGCCATTCGGGCCGCCTCGATCAGGGCTTCGAGATCGACTCCGGTTTCGATCCCCATCTCATGGGCCATGAAGACCATATCCTCGGTGCAGATGTTGCCGGCAGCAGCCCCGTGCCCATGCCCCGCGAAGGGACAGCCGCCCAATCCGGCGACAGAGCCATCGAACTGAGTTACGCCCAGTTGAAGCGCGACCAGGAAACTGGCCATCGCGGCGCCGCGGGTGTCGTGCAGATGCAAGCCGATGCGCGCATCGGGAAACCGGTTGCGCACATATGAAATACGCGTAGTGACGCTTGTTGGAACCGCCCAGCCGACCGTGTCCGCCAGATAGATCACCGGCAACGCGCGGCCCGCGAACCGGCTGGCGATCCAGTCCAGATTGGCGTCCAGCGCCGCGAACGGGATGTCTCCCTGAAGATTGCAGCCGAAGGCAGTCATGATGTAGATCGCCTCGATGTCGACGCCATCGGCGTCGTACATGGCGATCCAGTCCTCCTGTCTCCGTCGCATCTCGTCCGCGCTGCATCCGTTGTTGCGAAGGCTGAAGGCGTCCGATGCATAAAGCAGGATCAGGCCGGACAGATCGACACCGGGCGTTTCCGCCGCCTGGCGATAGCCCTTCTCGCTCAGCCAGAGCGAGGTATGCCGCACCCCGGATGGCTTTGCGATTGCGCCGAACAGCTCGGCCGAATCCGCCATCTGCGGCACCATCCTGGGCGATACGAAGGACGCGACCTGAATCCGGCTCAGCCCGGTTGCGCTGAGCATGTCGACAAAACGCACGCGCTCGGCCAGCGGGAAGAGTGTCTTCTCGAACTGAAATCCTTCCCTTGGACCTTCCTCGTGCAGGGTGACGCGGGCGGGCAGATCGGTCATGCTGCGGCCTCGTCCTGGTCTGCGAGGATTTCGAACAGGCACTGATCTCTTTCCACCGACTCGCCGGCGGCACAAGCGACGGTGCCGATGGTTCCGGCAACGGGGGCACGCAGAACCAGTTCCATCTTCATCGATTCCATGACGCCAAGCCGGTCTCCAAGACCAACCGCCTGCCCCTCGACTACCTCGACTGCTATGACTTGTCCCATCATCGGCGCTAGAACCTCACCACTCGCCGTGCCGCCCGAGGAGAGAAGTTTGCCTGACAGGTAGGGGGTCACAGTCAGTGACACGCCGCGCGCACCCCGGATGAAGCCTGCTCTTCCCTCATCGCATGACGGGATCAGGGTCAGTGTCCGGCCGTCGAGATCGGCAAGAACAAGGTCTTCACCGATCTCGGTCAGACGGATTGCATAGGTGTCCTCGTTCGCCGCGACAACCAGAGCGTCATCCAGGTCCAGCATGCCGAACCGGATGTCAAAACCCATAGCGCCGCTTGCACAACGGATCGAAGGGGCATGGTTCGCCTCGGAGGTGCCGGTGTTCAGCCGCCAGCCAGTGGCGCCGTTCCAGCCCGTCCAGAGCATCGGGGCGGAGGCCCGGTGGGCCCTGAGCCAGAGTGCGGCGGCCAGAGCGGCCTCTTCCGTGGACACCTGCGGTACAGCCGCCAGATCCAACACGATCTCTGCAATCGATCCGGTATGCACCCCGTTTCGCAAAACCGTCGGAGAGGTGGTGAGCGCCCTGAGGAGCGGCAGATTGCTTTGTACACCCAGGGCCGCGCTTTCCTCGAGTGCGGCAGACAGCCGGGCATAGGCCTGCTGCCGGTCCGGGCCGACGGCAATCAGCTTGGCGATCATGGGATCGTAATAGGGTGTGACGCTCATGCCTGCCGCAATGCCCCGGTCCACGCGAAGCCCCGATGGCAGAGAGAGCGACTCGAGCTTTCCCGTCGAGGGAATAAAGTCCTGATCGGGGTCTTCAGCATAGAGCCGCGCTTCGACCGCGACCCCCCCTACGATGACATCGGCCTGTTCGATCGGAAGGCGCCCCTCGGCAACACTGCGTATCTGCAAGGCAACGAGGTCCTGTCCACAAATTTCTTCGGTAACCGGATGCTCGACTTGGATCCTCGGATTGACCTCGAGGAAATAGGCTTTGCCGTCTTTGACGATGAACTCAACCGTTCCCAATCCGCGATATCCGACCCTTTCGCCCAGACGGACGGCGTGTGCCAGAATCTCCTGCCGCAGCGCGTCGGGCAGGCTTGTCACCGGCGCTTCCTCGATCACCTTCTGGTGCCGCCGTTGAAGACTGCATTCCCGGTCGAACAGGTGAATTACCCGGCCATTGCCGTCACCGAGGATCTGAACCTCGATATGCCGGGCCTCCGGCAGATATTGCTCGACGATCAGGTTCGGGTTTCCGAAAGCCGACCGCCCTTCGCGGATAGCTGCCTCGATATTCTGACGCAGCGAGTCAGGGGATGCGACGACGCGCATCCCCTTCCCGCCGCCACCGGCAGCAGCCTTCAGGAGGAGAGGCAATGGCATACCGGCCACGGATTCGATCAGGTCGTCGACGGAAGCGCTCGGCTCGACAGTGCCGGCAACAACCGGCACATCCGCCGCAACGGCTTCGGCTTTGGCGGCCGCTTTATCCCCGAAACGGCGCAAAATTTCTGCCGACGGTCCGATGAAGGTCAGACTTGCATCCACGACCGCATCGGCAAATTCTGGGTTCTCGGCCAGAAACCCGTATCCGGGATGCACGGCGTCGGCGCCAACCGCCAGGGCCGCCTCGACAATGCGGTCGATCCGCAGATAGCTGTCGCCGGCCGGAGCGGATCCGATCTCGACGGACTCGCCCACTTCGCGCACATGCAGTGCATCGCGGTCGGCCGTGGAATGTACGGTGGCGACGGCAACGCCCATCTCGCGGCAGGTGCGGGCGATTCGGCAGGCGATTTCGCCGCGGTTGGCAATCAGAACTTTCTTGAACATGATGATCTCCTCTCCCCACGGTCAGGTGCGGAATACGCCAAAGCGAGTCGGCCCAGCCGGAACGGAGGCCGAGATTTCCAGAAGCAGGGACAGAACCGGTGCGGTCTCATCCGGTTCGATCACGCCATCCACCCATAGGTTGCGGGCGAAATTGAAGGCGCTGGCGAAGGTTTCGTATTCCTGGCGGATCGGTGCCTTGAAGGCTTCTTCTTCCTCCGCCGTCCAATCCCTGCCCTGGCTCTCGAAGCCCTGCCGTTTGACCAGAGCAAGCGTCGTCGCCGCCTGATCGGGGCCCATGATCGCCGCCCGGCCGTTGGGCCACATGAACATCGCGTTTGGACGGAAAGCACGACCGCACATCGCCAGATAGCCGGCTCCGTACGAGCCACCGATGATGACCGTGTATTTCGGAACGGTGGCGGAACTCATCGCGGTGATGAATTTGGCCCCGGCCTTGGCGATCCCGTTCACCTCGGCCTCGCGGCCAACCATGAAGCCCGAGACATCGGCGAAGAAGACAAGCGGGATATTGCGCTGGCAGCACATCTGGATGAAATGCGTTGCCTTGTTCGCGGACTCCGTGAACAGAACGCCGTTATTAGCCAGGACGCCAACCTGGTAGCCGCCGATCCGGGCAAAACCGGTGATCAGGGTTTTGCCGTAGCCCGCCTTGAACTCTTGCAGATCGCCGCCATCGAGAATGCCACGCAGGATTTCGCGGGTGTCATTCGGCCGTCGCGGATCGCGGTTGATCAGCCCGTGCATAGCGCCCGGCGGCAGGGCCGGAGCCTCGGGCGACGTGCGCGGTCTAATCGGGGCCGGCCGGGCCGGTAGTTCCGCGACGATATCCCGGGTGATGGCGAGCGCATGCGCGTCGTTCTCCGCCATATGGTCGGTGACCCCGCTGACCTGGCTGTGCATTTCTGCACCGCCGAGCGCTTCGGGGTCCACCTTTTCGCCTGTCGCCGCCTGGACCAGCTGCGGCCCGGCCAGATACATGAAACCCTGCCCGCGAACGATGACGATTTCGTCGCAAAGTGCCGGGATATAGGCACCGCCTGCCGTACAGGCCCCAAGGACAACCGCGATCTGGGGAATACCGTCAGCCGACATGCCAACCTGATTGTGGAATATCGACCCGAAGAGACCTTCGTCGGGGAAGATATTCGCCTGATCGGGCAGAAAGGCTCCGCCGGAGTCGACAAGGGTCACGCAGGGCAGCCGGTTCGTCCAGGCGAACTTCTGCGCCCGGACGTGCTTGCGACAGGTCATGCCGAAGTATGTACCGCCCTTCACCGTCGCATCGTTGGCAATGATCATGCAGGCTTGGCCCGCGATCATGCCGACGCCTGTTACAATGCCCGCACCGGGGGGAACGCGGTCGCCGTAAAGCTCTGCGCCCGCGAGGTCAGCCAGTTCCAGAAACGGCGATCCGGGATCAATCAGCGCATCAATGCGCTCGCGCACCAGCATCTTGCCCCTGTCGAGGTGCTTTTGGCGCGCAGCGTCCGAGCCACCCCTGCGCGATGCGGCACGGCGGCTGCGCAGCTCCTTCAGAAGCTGCTCAAACGCTTCGGCATTCAGTTGCGCCTCATCGGCATCGGAGAGCTCGGTCGCAGCGGGTTTGACATTCTGGTTCATCTGGCTTCTCCCGGCAGATCAGGCATCTCGCGTAGGGTCAGGGCGACCTTGAGGGCACCCGGTTTGGAAAAGAAATCGGTTGGAACGATGGTGACGTCGGCTTTCACCGCCAGCGCATTTCTGATCCGCGCTTCTGCGGCGGCGGCCAGGGCCGTGTCCTCGGCTGCGTCACGCCCCGGACCGCGCTCAACAAGAACCTTGAGGTTGCCCTGGGTGCTGTGGCCAGCGAAATCCGCAACGATGCGCATCGTCCCGTTTGTTTCGGGTATGGCCGCGATGATCTCCTGAACCGAGGACGGAAACAGGTTCACACCCCGGACGATCAGCATATCGTCCGTACGCCCCACGCAGCGGATCGTCGGCCCTGGGCGGCCGTCGGCCCCGGAGGCGGAAGTGACGATGACATGGTCACCGCTGCGGAATCGCAAGACCGGTGAGGCCTGGCGGGTCAGCGCGGAATAGACCAGCTCGCCCTCCACGCCCTGTTCGTACGGCAATAGCTCCTCGGTTTCCGGATCGATGAGCTCGGCCAGAATGTGATCCGGGCCGACCATATGCATTCCGATCTGGCTGTCGCTTTCCGCCCAATAGGTGCATCCCAGATCGGTACCACCCAAAACCTCGCAACAGGTGGCGCCCCAGGCGGCTTCCAGCGCTTCCCGGATCGCGGGAATGCCGCCGCCCGGCTCGCCACCGACGATCAGCCGCTCGACCCCCAGGTCGGCCGCGGCGACGCCGGTAACGTCTTTGGCGATGTCCGCAAGATAGAGAAGGAAGTTCGGCGTGCCGATCGCACAGCGCGGTCTCAGGTCCCGTGCCGCGATCAGCAGCCTGTCAGCCCCGCCATCGGCCCCGATCGGGATGTCCTTGGCACCAAGATACTGAACCGCCTGGAACATCGGGATGCCGCCCACAAAGCCCTTGCCAAGCGCGAAGGTGTGCAGAACCAGATCGCCCGGACGCATGCCGCAGGCGAACAGGGCGCGGGCCGTCATCTCCTGCCAGGACAGCACGTCGCTTTCGGTCAGCCCGACATAGGAAGGGCTGCCCGTGGTGCCCGAAGACGCCTGGATCTGCACCACCTCGCCGAGCGGAGCGGCCAGATGCTCGCCCAGGGGCCGGACACGCGCCAGGCTGTCGCGCAGGTCCTGTTTCGTGGTGAACGGAATGCGCCGCAAATCCCCGATGGTCGGGATATCCGCAGCCGTCAACCCTGCCTCGGCGAAGCGGCGCTGATAGAAGGCGGAGTTGCGGACGAGGTAGTCGACCTGCTTGCGCAGCCGGTCTTCCTGAAGGGTGCGCAGTGCCCCGGGCGCCGCCAGCTCGACTGGATTGAACACCGGCGCAGCGCCGGTGGAAAGTACATCTGGTCGTCTATATCTCATTTCGATCTCACTTCCTTCGGTCCGCCGAGCGACGTTTCCACCCAATCACCCTGCGGCAGCCCGCAAGGGGCCTCGTCATTTTTTCAACCGGTCGACCGTATTATTCGTTTGGCGAAACTTCCCCCGACCGTATTAGCCGCGCGATCTCAGCTGATTGCGGATTTCACATGAGACAACATTTCCCGGCCGATCAGCATCCGGCGAATCTCGTTGGTCCCCGCTCCGATTTCGTAAAGCTTGGCATCCCGCAAGATCCGCTCGGCCGGGTAGTCATTGACATAACCATTGCCCCCGAGAAGCTGGATTGCGTCGAGGGCGACTTTCGTCGCGTTCTCTGATGCGAAGAGGATTGCACTCGCCGCTTCCTTCCTCAGAGGCAGCCCCCGGTCAGCGGCCGTTGCGACGGCATAGACATAGGACTGCGCCGCATTGCGGGCCGTCATCATGTCGGCGATCTTGCCCTGCACCAATTGGAACTCGCCGATCGCGCGGCCGAATTGCCGGCGTTCGGAAACATAGGGAATGGCAACGTCCAGCGCCGCCTGCATCAGCCCGAGGCAGGCCGCTGCCGCGATGATCCGTTCATAGTCCAACCCGCTCATCAGGACACCGACGCCGCCATCCAGAGGCCCCATCAAGTTGGCGGCGGGCACCTCGCAATCCTGGAACACAAGCTCACTGGTCCCCGAACCGCGCATTCCCATCTTGTTCAACGGCGGCGAGACAGAGAAACCGGGGTTGCCGGTTTCCACGATGAATGTCGAAATCCCGCGCTTGCCTGCCTCTGGAGAGGTCTTGGCATAGACCACCACGACATCTGCGAACTGCCCGTTGGTGATCCACATCTTGCTGCCGTTCAGGACATACCGGTCGCCTCTACGCTCGGCCCGCATCTGCATGCCGACGACATCGGATCCCGCGCCGGCCTCGCTCATTGCAAGCGCGCCGACATGCTCGCCGGACAGGAGCCGCGGCAGATATGCAGCCCGCTGTTCGGCAGACGCGTTCCTCCGGATCTGGTTGATGCAGAGGTTTGAATGGGCGACATAGGATATTCCCAGACTGCCCGACGCGCGCGACATTTCCTCTACCGCGATGGCATGCTGAAGATAGCCGAGCCCGACCCCACCATCCTCTTCGGCAACTGTCATTCCATGCAGGCCAAGTGCCCCCATTTCAGGCCACAGTGCCCTTGGGAACCTCTCGTCCCGGTCTAGCTGACCCGCCAGTGGCGCCACCCGATCCTGTGCGAAGGCAGAGACCATTTCTCGGATCTGCCGTGTCGTTTCATCCAGGTCATGGAAATCCGTCATCGTTCAGACTCCTTTGAAATCGGCGGGGCGCCGTTCGGCGAAGGCTGCGATCCCTTCGACGGAATCCGCCGTTGCCAGGATGTCGCGGAAGGCCGCGCGTTCTGCTTCAAGAGCCTCGGCAAGAGAAAGGGAACGCGACTGTCGGATCAAAGAGAGGGTCCGCTCTACAGCCAGCGGGGCATTGCTGGCGATACGCTCGGCAGTATCCAGAGCCGCCTCGATAAGCTCGGCCGGGTTCGGGTAAACGCGGCTCACCAGCCCCGAGACAAGCGCGGTTTCGGCGTCGATCATGTCCCCGGCCAGCAGCATCTGCGCGGCGAGTGACGGAGGCAGGAGCCGCGGCAGCCGCGTTACTCCGCCGCCTCCGGCGATCACGCCCACACACACTTCGGGAAGGCCGAAGCGCGCCTTCGCCGAAGCAAGGCGGATGTCCGAAGCCAGGGCAAGCTCCAGCCCGCCGCCAAGCGCGTCGCCGTTGATCGCGGCAATGATCGGTTTGCGGGTCGGAACCCGGCGGGTCATGCCGCCAAAGGTTCCGTCATCCATGTTGGTCTCGGCCCGGCGTCTAAGTTCAGGCAGATAAGACGGGATATCGGCACCTGCACAGAACGCCTTCTCGCCCGCCCCAGTGAGAACGATGCACCGGATGGCAGCGTCGCGCTCGATACCTGGCCAGATCGCCCGCAACCGGTTATCGGTTTCTACGTCGAATGCGTTGCGCTTTTCCGGACGGTCAATCGTGATCAGCGCAACGCCGGGCCGGGGAGATGTCAGACGGATGGTCATTCTTCCGCCTCCAACTGAATCCGCAGGTCACGTTTCAGAATCTTGCCAAGATAGTTCCGCGGCAGAGCGTCAAACGGTAGAAAGACCACGCTCTTCGGCGTCTGGTATCCACCCAGCCTTGACCGCGCAAAATCGATAAGCTCGCGCTCCGATGCCGACGCACCGTCACGCAGGACGACGACTGCGGTCACACGCTCGCCCCAGGTGTCGTCGTTGAAGCCAAGCACCGCAACCTCGCGGATTGCCGGGTGATCGGCCAGAACCTGTTCCACCTCCTGGGAATAGACATTGAGCCCCCCAGTCTTGATCATGTCCTTGGACCGGTCGAGAAAGGTGATGAACCCGTTCTCGTCCATGGTCGCCAGGTCGCCGGTTAGCAGCCAATCGTCGTGAAAGGTCTTGGCCGTTTCCTCGGGCCGGTTCACATAGCCGGACATCACCATCGGCCCGCGCACTGCAATCTCGCCAGCCTCGCCCGTCCCGGCAGTCCCGCGATCTTCGCGCAGGATGCGGATATCGCAATGCCGGACGGCCCGGCCAATGGAATTGGGTGCCGCCCGTTCGTAATCCTCAGGCCGCAAGCAGGTAACGATCGGCCCGGCTTCCGTTAGCCCGTATTCGTAGTAGATCCCGACGCCGGGGACGAGCGCCTCCATCGCCGCGCGGTCCTCGGCCGAAAGGCCACCGGCCCCGGAATACCAGCGACGGAACTGCGACCAATCGGTTCGCGCCGCCAGCGGATGCGAAAGAATCTGCCGGATCATCGTCGGCGGCGTGAAGCCGTTGGTCACCCCATCGCGCCCCACCGCTTCGATCCAGCCTTCCGGCGTGAATTCCGGAAGTACAATAGCCGTGCCACCGAGATACAGCGTCGGCAGAAGCCAAGTGTTGAATGCCGCCGAATGATGCAATGCGGTTCCGATCAGGGTCCGGTCGGATTCGTCCATCCGGGTCCCCTGAACCTGGTTGATCACATTCCAGAACAGGTTCGCATGGCTCAGAAGCACGCCCTTGGACAGGCCTGTCGTGCCGCCGGTGAACAGGATCACCGCGCCGCCGTCAGGGGAAACGGCAATATCGCCCGGCTCATCGCCCTGCGCCATCCCATCCACCGCATCGCGCGTCAGGTCGGAAACGGGGCATTCCAGTTGTTCGGCTGCCAGCGCCTTGGCGCTTGACGGGTCCGCGAAGAGACGCGTTACCCCAACATCGGCCATCATCCGCGCCACGCGATCAGGTGTCTCGCGGTAGTTCAGCGCGGCAATGACCCCGCCACATCTGGTGATGCCGAAGGCAAGCCGGACCCAGTCGCCCGATGCCGCGCCGATAATTCCGATCCGGTCACCCGGACGGACCCCCTGCGCGACAAGCGTCGCGGCGATGGCGGATGTTTCCCGATCAAGTTCCGCATACGTCCAACGCCGTCCGCCACTGACAAGAGCTTCCTTTTCAGGAAGACGCCGAGCGTTCTGACTGAGGTACTCGCCGATTGGGATCATGGCGGTGGTCCTTATCGTGATTTGAGTTCCGTCGATCAGTCGATCAGAATATCAAGAGCAAGCTCTGCGGACGGATCCATGGCGTAGTGGGTGAAATCCGTTACACCCTCCTGACGCAAAAAGTCCTCATCGATCACGGCGTTGCCCGAGAATTTCCTGCTATCCTTCGTCACGATGGCATAGGCTGCATCGGCCATGATGTCAGGCTTACGGCCCGTGGCGTAGTCCTCGGGGTAATATACCCTGACCGCATCCGTACTGATCATCGTTCGCGGCCAGAGCGAATTGGCCGCGACACCCTGCTCCCGGAATTCTTCCGCAAAACCCAAAGTACACATCGTCATGCCGTACTTTGAGATCGCGTATGCCAGATAACGCCCGTACCAAGTGCCCTGGGTCGAGATCGGCGGTGACAATGTGAGGATATGCGGGTTCTCGGCCTTGACCAGATGCGGCATCGCGAACTGGCCGCACAGATAAGTACCCCGAAGGTTGATCGTCTGCAAGAGATCGAAACGGCTAGCCGGAGTTCCAAGCAGGCCGGTCGGACTGATCGCGCTGGCATTGTTGACCAAAATGTCAAGCCCGCCGAATTCCTCAACGGTCTCTTCGACAGCATTGCGCAGCGCATCCTCGTCACGCACATCCACCTGAAGCGGCAGAGCCTGCCCCCCGGCCGCTTCGATTTCACGGGCAACGGAATGGATGGTGCCCTCAAGTTTTGGGTGCGGGTCGCTTGTCTTCGCCGCCAAAGCGATCCTGGCACCGTCTTGCGCGAACCGCAGCGCAATGGCGCGACCGATACCCCGGCTGCCGCCGGTCATGAAAACGACCTTGTCTTTCAGTTTACCCATTCTGGCATCCCCTCAGCTTGAAAAATCCGGCTTGCGCCGTTCGGCGAAGGCGCGCACGCCTTCCTTGAAATTCTCGCTATACGCGACCTGGGCAAAACCCGCCATCTCGCGCCCCAATTGTATGTCAAACGAGGCCGTCGGCGCTGCATAGACAAGGTTCTTGGTGACCCCGGTGGCCTCAGGTGCATTTGCGGCAAGAACCGCACACAGCTCATCAACTTCAGAGTCGAGCTTGTCTGGTTCCACGACCCGGTTTATCAGGCCGAGCGCCAACGCCTCTTCCGCAGGAAACACATCTCTGGCGAGCAGCAGCTCAAGCGCAAGACGGGTTCCCACCAGCCGGGTCAGGATGTGGGTCATGCCGCCATCGGTGGAAGCCCCGAGCTTGCGATAGGCGGTCGCGAATTTGGTTCCTTTCGCAGCCACGACAAAATCGCATGCCAAGGCCATGGAAAGCCCGCCACCCGCGACCGCTCCCTGCACCACAGCGACGACGGGCATCGGCAGCCGACGCAGCGACAACACCGCCTCGTGGAAGTCCGCGATGACATCCTTGATAAAGCGCCCCATCTCGTCGAGGTTGGCGTGGAACATGCCTATATCCCCGCCGCCGCAGAACTGCTTTCCGCGCCCGCGCAGCAGAACCACGCGGATATCCTTGCGGTCTTCCAGATCGAAGCAGGCGGATCGAAGCGCCTGCACTAGTTCAAGATCGATCACGTTCGCCGAGTCCGGGCGGTTCAGCCAGATGGTTGCGACGGAACCTTCAATAGACAGTTCGATCTTGTCGGATTGCGTTGTCATCAGCTCCTCCTGCAGAATGTTGCACTCACAATCTTGCATGAGCGTGGAGGTCATGCAATAAAAAAACGAATGACCGTTAGTAAAATAAATGAGCGACGAATTAAGGAGTCAAAAATGAGCCATGTTTTAAAGGACGTATCTGATCACGGCGTCGCTACGCTGACGATCAACAGGCCCGAAGTTCGAAACGCCTGGAGCATCGATACGGTCACGGAAATGACTGCCGCGGTGGAAGCGTTCAGGGACGATCCCCGGATCCGCGCGCTGGTTCTGGCCGGTGCAGGACGCGCTTTCAGCGCGGGGGGAGATCTGAACTGGATGCGCAGCATTCTGCATGACCCCGACGGCATTGGCCGGTCTGGAGCGGAAAAGATCCACCGTCTTCTTCAGGCCATTGGATCCTTCCCTCATCCGGTGATCGCACGGGTCAATGGTCCGGCTTTCGGCGGCGGCTTCGGGATGGTCTGCGCAGCGGATATCGCGATAGCTTCGACCGAAGCGCTTTTCGGGCTGAGCGAAGTGCGTCTGGGAATCGTGCCTGCCGTCATCTCCCCCTTCGTGCTGCGCCGGCTCGGTGGGAGCACCGCGCGCGCCACCTGCCTGACCGGAGCGGCGATCGGGACGGACGAAGCATTGCGGATTGGCCTTGTGCATCGCGTGACCGAGCCGGGCGACTTGGATGCCGCCGTCTCCGGCATGCTTGGAGAAATCCTCCAGAGCTCTCCGGTCGCGGTGGCAGCCAGCAAGAAACTATTCAACGACATAGAACGGGCAGACGAAGAGGAACATCTGTCGATTGCACTCGACGCAATCGCGAGGGCGTGGCGGTCCGAGGCCGCCGCGGAGGGGATATCGGCGTTTCTCGGGAAGCGGCCCCCGGCATGGCGCGTGACCCTGGCGGACGTCTAGCGGGCCCCCACCGCGCCCAACACGTGATCGGTATAGATCGCGATGATCTCGTCCTGCGACAGGCGACCCCGCGGCGAGTACCAGTTACACACGCCCGTCAGCGACGCGATGATCGAATAGGAAATAACCTGCGGATCCGCGACCGACCATTCCCCCGCCTCGTTTCCGCGCTCCAGTATCCGGCGCAGGCGCGACTCGTACTCGGTCCGCATCCTGATAATCTCCTGAAGATGCTGCTTCGACAGGCTGCGCAGCTCCATGTTCCCGATGAACACTTCTTCCTTACGCGCCGTATGCCAGCGCAAATGAAAGTTGATAAAACGTATCAGCGCCTCTTTCGGATCGTCGATACCGGCAAGCTCCCGCTCAAGCCCTTCGAGAAGCTCTTCCAGAACTTCCTTCAGCAGGAGAAACAGAAATTCCTCCTTGTTGCGGATGTAATTGTAAAGTGAACCCGCCTGGATCCCCACATCCTCCGCAAGGCTCCGCAGCTTCATCGCCTCGAAACCATGCTTGTAGATCCGCTTCACTCCCGCCTTGCGGATCGCCTGCAACGTCTTGACCCCGTCCGAGCCGGCGGTTCTGACCATCCTAATAAACCTCTCCTGGAAAACTCTTCATATACGACCTGCGAATAGTCCACTCACAACACAATGCACAAACTTCGGTTGCGCGCGATGAAAGCGAAACAGGACCGATAAGGCTATTTCTCCGACCATCCAAGCGACCGTGAGGCGTCCCGCGTCATATCCAACAACGTCTGCGTCGACGCGCGTCTGATTTCCTTGGGGTGGTTGGCCATCCCCATGATTGTGATCCCGGCAACGATTTCTCCCTGCGAGTCGAACACCGGTGCACAGGTGGCACAATAGCCGGGCAATACATGGCCTTCCAGCGCGGAATATCCCTGCGCCCGCACGTTGGCGATCACGTCGTCCATGTTCACCGTTTCTTCGTTCAGATCGGCTTCCTCCAATTCCTGTTCTAGGAGCGAGTTGGTTACCACCCTGGGAAGATAGCCAAGGAAGACCCGTCCGGTCGCGGAATTCAAAAGCGGAAACGTGCTACCGACACCGACCGGCAAAAAAATGAACGTACTGCCCCGGTGCCACCTGACGGTGACTGGGCTTCTTTCGCCCCAAATCGCCATCATGGAAGTTTCCGTGATCCGGCTGACAAGCCGGTCGAGCGCATCCTCAGCGACTTTCAGCGCGTCGATCTGAGGCAGCGCCGACAGCCCGACACGAAGCGCCATGCTGCCAAGCCGGTAATGCCCTGTCGAAGCATCCTGGGTAACCAATCCGCCGCGGATCAGGTTGGTGAGATACCGATGGCTCTGACTGCCGGACAGGCCGCTCAGCCGGCTGATATCCTTCAACGGCAGAGAATGTCCGGCACTGGATAACACCTCCAGAACTCTCAGCCCGACCTCAACGGAGTTGATTCCTTTCCGCTCGTCCACCGCGCTGGTATCAAAGTCGTTGCCCGTTCCCTTCCCTGCCATGATGCTCTTCACTTGTGTCCGATGGGCGGTCTTCTAGAACACCCGGCGCGCATCTGCCAGCAGTATCGCCGACCGTAGCGCCCGGGATGATTTGTCCGCACGATCCTTGAGCGCCCTATCATCCGGACCGCAGTATCTTTTCCGTCAGGTGAACCCAGTAGTTCGCACCGAAGGGGATGATGTCGTCGTTGAAGTCGTAGAGCGGTTTGTGGGCCATCACGCCGCCCTTCTCACCTTCTGAGCCGTTGCCCAGCCAGATGTAGCAACCGGGACGTTCCTGTAGCATGAACGCGAAATCTTCTGCTGCCATAAGCGGATCCGGATTTCGGTTCAACCGCCCTGCCCCGAAGGCCTCTTCGATCGTATCGCCGGCAATCTGCGCCTCGTGCAAGGTATTGATCGTAGGCGGGTAGCGCCGCTCGTAGCGCACACTTGCCTCTACACAGTGGTTCTTCGCCTGCCCCTCCACGACACGGCGAATTCCCGCTTCAACGGCATCCTGCACTTCGGGCCGGAATGTTCGCGTGGTGCCGCCGAACCCCGCCCGCTCGGGCAGCGTGTTCCACGCGTTCCCACCTAAGAGCTTTGTCGCGCTGACGACCGCGGCATCCAGAGGAGCCACACTCCGGCTCACGACTGACTGAAGCGACTGGATCATGGAGGCGACCGCGAGAACCGTATCGGTGCCTGTATGCGGCCATGCGGCATGTGTACCCTTGCCTGTCACCTCAACATCGAAAATGTCGAAGGACGCCATCATCGGCCCGTCCTTGACACCGAAGTGACCTGCCGGAATGCCGGGGATGTTGTGCATTCCAAAGACCGCATCCCAGGGAAACTTGTCGAATAACCCGTCGGTAACCATCTCGCGCCCGCCGCCTTCGTTTTCCTCGGCGGGCTGGAAAATCAGGTTGACCGTGCCATTGAAGTCCTTGGAGTTCTGTAGATACTCGGCTGCGGACAGCAACATTGTCGTGTGGCCGTCATGACCGCATCCGTGCATTTTCCCCTCGAAAACCGATCGATACGCAAATGTGTTTTCCTCAAGGATATCAAGCGCATCCATATCGGCGCGCAGCCCGATACGCCGGTCGCCGGAGCCAGACTGGATCGTTCCGACACCCCTGTCCGCGCCAGCCCGCGATGCACCTGAAGTCCCATGTCACTTAGCGCATCGGCGACGACCTCGGAGGTTCGCGTCTCCTCGAAAGCCGTCTCGGGATGCGCATGCAGATCTCGCCTCAGCAAGGGCCAATGCTAATGACGCGCGGAAATTTCGGGAATCAGGCCACGTATGGTTTTTGTCATCTCATAAATCCGGGAAGCCACGTTACAATCTCGGGAAAAGCGAAAAGCAGGATCATCACGACGGTTTCGGCCAACAGGAACCAGGCCACGCCGCGAAAGACGACTTCGACACCGATCTGACCGCGAACGAGGGTCGAAACCGCAAAAACGTTCAATCCGACCGGAGGCGTTAAAAGCCCGATTTCAATGAACTTCACGACGACTATTCCGAACCAGATCAGGTCATAGCCGATTTCCGTGAACAGCGGCAGAAAGATCGGAATTGTAATGAGCATGATGCCCATCGGATCGAGAAACATACCGAGCAAAATGAAGACCACGCTGGCGCAGATGATCACCGTCAGTGGCGTGAGCGACAGTTGCAGGACCGCCGATGAAATGAAAGCGGGCAAACCGATCAAAGCCAGATAACGCGAAAACATCAGCGCGCCGATCGCGACGAATAGGATCGAAGCCGTCGTCACCATGGCATCTCTCAAGCTTCGCCGAAGCGGTGCGAAGGACAGCCGGCGCTGCAAGACCGATATCAAGATTGCGACGAAGGCCCCAAAAGCGCCGGCTTCAGTCGGGCTCATCAGCCCGCCATAGATACCGCCCATGACGATCAGAACGAGTACCGGCAACTGCCAGATTTCCGCCAGTGCACCCAATTTCTCGCGCAATGTCGGGCGATCCTCAAGTTTCGGCGCCAGATCGGGGTTCAGCCGGCACCGGGCGACGGTCATACCGCCATATGCGAAGGCCGTCACAATGCCCGGAACGATGCCGGCGACGAACAGTTTGGAAACCGAGACCTCAGCGAGAATTCCATAAACGATCAACGCAATGCTGGGCGGGATTACCGCCGCCAGGGTTCCGCCGCAGGCGCAAGAGGCCGTGGCCAGGCCCGGATGATACTTGTAACGCAGCATCACTGGGAGGCCGATCTTGCCCATCGCGATCGTCGTCGCAAATGTCGATCCCGAAGCCGCACCGAACCCGGCACAGGCGAAATTGGTCGCCACGGCCAGGCCGCCCGGCAACCGGCCAAGCCAAAGCCTCGCTGCCTTGTAGATGGACGTGGTCATTCCGGATTGGAAAGCCACCGACCCCATCAGGGTGAACATCGTATTGCCGAAAACTCGTACTGAGTCGCAAATTCCCGTGGAATCCGGCCGACGTAACTCAGCGCCGGGCCAAATCCGAGAAATAGCGCTATTCCCGAGAATGCAACCGTCGCCAGCGACAGGCCAATCGGGAACCTGAGCGCGATCAGGATCAGCAGGGCAACGACGGCGAGAAAGCCTTGTTCGACCCCCATCATGGCTTTTCCCGGCCCTTTGCACCGGCAACCACACGCCTGATGAACATCAGCACAACCGCACAGCCCATCGCGCCAAATCCCAGCGGCACGAACCAGCGGCCGGGCCAGGCTGGAAGCGAGGTGTGAACCAGTTCGATCGCTTCGTTCATCCTCGTGGCCTGAAGAGCCTCTTGCATGGTCTGCCAGGTCAAAAGCGCGCAGAATACGCCCAGAGCGGCAAGAATGACGAGATCGAGAAGAAATCGGCTTTTGCGGCCGAGCTTGTTCGTGAATATCTCAGCCTTGATGTGCTTGTCATTGCGCTGGATGTGGGCCAGCGGCAGGAACACGATCGGCACCATGTACCAATAAGACACGATGGCGTCGGTGCCTTCGAGCGGGCTGTCGAACACGGCGCTGGCAATGATCTGGACCACGATGTGAAGGCACAGCACAGCCACGATTATCTCGCCCAGAACCATCAGCGCCGAGACGAACCGGTCAAACCACTTGAACATGCCGGTCATCTAGCGCGCGCCTTCCGAGAAACCGGTGTCTTCTTGAAATTCGACCAGACAGCCATGCGCCTGAGACGGCGCCAGCCAAACGGCGCCTGCGGTGCTGCCTGCGACGGGAAAGCCTGCGTCATCCAGGCATTCTCGCAAGGTTCGGATCGAAGCGACCTGGATGCGGAAGCCGAGGTAAGCCACGTCGTCATCCGGAATCCCGTCGATACAGGCCTTTCCATAACGAGCCGCTGCTGTCGGCCGGCTCATCAGGCCCAGGTGGACATCTCCCAGAACCACCCGGACAATGCCGTCGGCACCAGCCTGAACGGATGCGCACCAAACATGTTCAAAATACTCCGCCGTTGCCAGCGGGTTGCGGCTTGCGGCCATCTGTCAATCCCGGCGCAAAAAGGGTCAGTTTCCCGGAGCAATAGTCCCCAGTTTTTCTGGGATGATGGGCGCCTTGGCGCGCGTGCTCTCCAGATAGCTGACGCGCGTCAAGGCGCCCTGGCCGCAGGCCAGTTTTTTGACCTTGACTTCGCGAGGTCAAATTTTGGCGTTTCGGCTTTGACGTAGCCAGAAGCTCTCGCCGTTCATTTCGAGGATGTGGACGTGGTGTGTCAGGCGATCCAAGATTGCGCCAGTGAGGCGCTCGGAACCGAAGACCTCGGTCCATTCGTCGAATGGCAGGTTCGAGGTGAGAATGATGGACCCGCGCTCGTAGCGCTGCGAGATGATCTCGAAGAACAGTTCGGCGCCGGTCTTCGAGAGCGGCACGAAGCCCAGTTCGTCGATGATCAGCAGGTCCTGGTCGGCGATGGTCTTCTGCAGACGCTGCAGGCGGCGCTCGATCATTCGGCGTTCCCGCTCGATCAGTTCCAGTTCGCAGAGCCGTAGCAGGTACTGGACATGGTCCCGGCCTTCGGCGGCGCACTGCCGCGCAAGCTTGGCGTGCTCGGACTGGAAAGTGGGCAGCTTGAGCTTCTTGAGATGGTGCTGAAGCAGCACCTGCGGCGTGTCGCTCATCTCGCCATTCCGGACAGCAGACTCATGTAGCTGGCCGGCTTCGTGGTCTGGACCCGCGCCCGGGGCAGGTAGGGATAGATGTCGAGGTCGAGCCGCGGCGGCCGGCGTTCTATGCGGCAAAGCACCAGGTGCTTGACCGCGTCGTAGCCGATCGCCCCGAGATCGAGGGCCTGGCGCACGGCACCATGGACGTGATCCATCTCGAAGGTCTCAAGCAGCCTCAGGACCTGGACGTACTCGCGCTTGCCATTCTTGCCCATCCGAGCCTCCAGCAGTCGGCGCAGGGTGGCAAACTCTCCGGGCAGGGCCCAGCCCTGCAGCGGCGCGGCCTGGTCCAGGGCCCCGACCTTCTGCTCCAGCAGCGGCAGGAAGTGGATCGGATCGAAGATCATGTCGGCCTTCTCGTAGGACCGCCGATGCCGCGCGATCACGTCGGCACCGCAACCGATGACAACCTCGCCAACATAGCCGCGGACCTGGACCTCGCGATGGGCGTAGGCAACTGGCACCGAGTAATCGTTGCCACGGTAGCGCACCATCGAGATCGAGGTGGCTCGCGTACTGATCTTGTCGCAGGCATCGTAGGGTACTGCCAGCAAGGCCATCATGGCATCGAGATCACGGAGAAGTCTCTGACCGACCGTCTCGGCGTAACCGCGAAGGACCTCGTCCTGACGCTTGAGACATTGCGCCTCCAGGCAGGCGCTCAGCGCCTCGAAGCTCTCGAAGCATGGCATCGGCACCATGTAGTTCCGCCGACCGAAGCCGATCATACCTTCCACGTTGCCCTTGTCGTTCCCTTTTGCCCGGCCGGCCAAACCTGTCCTCGAACAGGTAATGCGACTGCAGTTCCGAGAACACCCGGGTGCGCTTGCGGCTGCCGTCGCCGAGAATCTTCGCCACCGCGATGGTGGTGTTGTCGTAAAGGATCGACGCCGGCACACCGCCGAAGAAGTCAAAGGCCGAGACGTGCCCATCACAGAACGCCTCGGTCGTCTCGGCCGGATACGCCTTGATTAACAGGGCATCCGAATGTGGCAGGACCATCGCGAAGTAGTGCAGTTTGCGTTTGACGCCGCCGATCACGCCGACCGCCTCTCCGAAGTCGACCTGCGCGTGCCCCGGCGGATGAGTGAGCGGTACGAACACCTCCCGCGTCCGGCGCTTCTTCTCCCGGACATAGTCGGTGACGATGATGATGCCGCCTGTGAACCCGTGCTCGTCGCGCAGACGCTCGAAAATACGCTTCGCCGTGTGCCGCTGCTTCTTCAACTGGGTTTTGTCCTCCTCCAGTATCTGGTCAATGATCGGAATGAAGGGATCAAGCTTCGGTCGGACCGGCGGCTTCGACCGACGATACCCAGGCGGCACCGAGTGCTCCAGTATCTTCGCGACCGTCTTGCGGTCGATGTTGAACAGTCGCACCGCCTCGCTCTTGCTCATTCCTTAAACATGGCACGCAAGGCGTACCCGGTTGTAAAGCTCCACAGCATACATCTCCCTGCCTTCAGCTCGTTGCCTCAGGCACAAGATGCGGAATTTTACTCCGCGACGGTCAGATCACCCGACCGTTCCCGCTGTCCATTTTGTCTCCGGGATTCACACCTGAGAGCGCTCGGGCGCCCTCACTTTTTCCAGGCATGTTTCGGAAGAATCGCGCATCAGCCCGCTTTACAATTTTGACGAGAGGATCGGCGCGCGAGCCATTCCCAAATTGAGACTCCACTCATATCAGGATTCTCATTTTGAAATCCAAAACGCTCAAGAATTTCCAATAGTTATTTGTTTTAATTGATATTTATGCCTCTCTGCGATTTTGGCACACAACCTGCTCCCTGAGTCCTACTCAGTTGGGAGGAGTGAATGAAACCAGGACCAAGAATGTCCGTGGTCGACTGCGGGCCATTGACGCTTGAAAAGGCGAAACTGGTAGCCTTTGCGGAAGGCACGGTATCGATTCCGACCACGGTTGCCATTTTTCAGCACCCGCAACACGGGGTGATCCTGTGGGATACCGGGTGCAATCATGCCGTGGCCGACCCGGAAGAAGCCGAAGGTTATTGGGGCGCGGGCATCCGTGACGCCTTCGGCGCTCAGGGCTTCACACGCAACCATGCCATCGACCGGCAGCTGGATTTCATGGGCATCCAGCCCAAGGACGTTCGGTATGTCATCTATTCGCACCTGCATCTCGATCACGCGGGCGGAATGAGCTACTTTCCCAACGCCGTGCACATCATGCAGCGCGCGGAACTACAGTATGCGCTTTTCCCTGACGAATGGACCCGCCCGGTCTATGTGCAGAACGACTTCCGCGACATTCACAAACTGAATGTCCTGCTGATCGATGGCGACCACGATGTTTTCGGCGACGGTACATTCCGCCTGATCAAGGCACCCGGCCACGCCCCGGGCATGCAGGTTCTGGTCGTGACCCTTCAGCATCGCGGGCGATTCATTCTGGGCGCGGACGTCGCGCACCAGCGCGACCAGTTCGAAGCGTTGATCCCCATGCCGTGGGACTGGAGCTGTCACGCCATGACCTCGTCACGCAAGAAGATCAAGCAGCTCGAACGGTCGGGAATTCCGCTCTACCTCTGCCATGAACCGAGCGAATTCAATGCCCTGCCGCAAGGCGGCCGTTACTGGGACTGACATCCGGGACATCAGGACAACACCGCTCCATGAACGAGGGGCGGGCAAATCGTGGGGAGCGATTATGACTACCAAGGCAAAGAACAGCACAGCGGATTTCGACGTTGTGCTCGTTGGGGCCGGTTTCGCCGGCGTCTACCTTCTCTATCACCTGCGCAAACACGGCTACAAAACTCGCCTTATCGAAGCCGGTCACGACCTCGGAGGCGTTTGGCACTGGAATTGCTATCCGGGCGCGCGCGTCGACAGCATCGGCGCGATCTACCAGTTCTCCGATCCCGAGCTGTGGCAAGACTGGGATTTCAACGAGAAATTCCCGTCCTGGGTCGAGCTGCGAAAGTATTTCCACCATGTCGATAAGAAATGGCGCGTTCGCAAAGACTGTCAGTTCGACACGCGAGTCAACGGCGCCGAGTTCGACGAGCGCCAGCGTGTTTGGAAGGTTCACAAGGACGACGGCGAAACAATTACCTGCAGGTATTTCGTCCCCTGTCTGGGGTTTGCGTCAAAGCCTGTGATCCCCAATTTTCCGGGGCGGGACACGTTTCGCGGCGTCGCCCACCATTCCGCGCACTGGCCGCAATATGGCCTGGACATGGATGACAAGCGCATCGCGATCATAGGCACGGGTGCCAGCGCGGTTCAGATTCTTCAGGAAGCCTCGAAAACGGCCCGGCAGGTTACTGTGTTTCAGCGGACTCCGAACCTGACAATTCCCATGCGGCAGAAGAAGCTGAGCAAGGCCGACAATGTCCAGATGAAGGCACATTATCCTGAAATCTTCGAAACCAGACCGCGCACCTTTGCCGGTTTTGAGTTCGACTTCCACCCCCGGACCTGGGCGGAATCTTCGGAGGAGGAGCGCAAGGCGACATTCCAGGAAATTTGGGAGATGGGCGCCTTCAACTGGTGGCTGGGCAATTTCAACGACGTGCTGTCGAACCCGGCCGCAAACCGCGCGGAGTACGACTACTGGCGCGACCAGACCCGCAAGCGGATCAAAAAGCCGGAACTGATCGAACTTCTCGCACCGACGGACCCTCCGCACCCCTTCGGCGTGAAGCGGCCTTGCCTGGAACAGCATTTCTACGAATGTTTCAATCAAGACAATGTGGAGTTGGTGGACGTCAACAAATATCCGATCGACCGTATCTACGACAGGGGCATCTTCTCTGGCGGCAAGGAAAGGGAGTTCGATATCATCGTATATGCCACCGGCTTTGATGCTGTATCGGGCGGCATGACGCAGATCGACATCAAAGGCACCGATGGGCGCAACCTGCGCCAGCATTGGTCAAAGGGTATTACGACGCACTTGGGCATGGCGATACCGGACTTCCCCAATCTGCTAATGTCCTACGGCCCGCAAAGCCCATCTGGTTTCTGCAACGGCCCCACCTGCGCCGAGCTTCAGGGCGACTGGATCATCCAGTTCATCGAAGATATGGACCAAAAAGGGGTGAGCCGGATCGAAGCCGACACCGAAGCTTCCGCGAACTGGGCCCGAACCACCATTGAAATCGCCGACCAGACGCTCTTTCCGCAAGGCGACTCGTGGTATGTCGGCGCAAATATTCCCGGAAAAACCCGCGAGTTTCTGATCTATCCGGGCGGAGTGCCGACCTATCTGAAAGCCATCCGGAAGGAAGCCGAAAGCGGGTACCCGGGCTTCAGCCAGATGACATGATGTCGGAGGGAACAATGGCAGCTTTTGTTCCCAATTCGCAGGTTCCGGCGACCGGGCCAACTCTTGGCGACCGTCATGAGACATTCCCCGCGGCGGACGCCTGGCCCGGACCAACAGCCCCCCGGCGAAACTTCCGCCAAAGGCGAAGGCGTCGCAGTTCCTGTCGGGTCTGCCACCTTCCTCCGAAGGCAGCAAAAACAGACAAATGCGCTAATTTCATGCTGCATCACAGCATAAACCACCATTTTACATGCAAGAGTTCATGCTTTAACATCGGCCCTCCGAAGGACAGGAGTTTTTCACACAGGTTCAGGGATGGCTGTCACAGAAATCGCAAAGTTGCACTCTCGCGAATACATATACGATTTGGAAAGGCACTGGGATAAGTTGCTCAGCGGCGACGAAGTCGGCGAGAGCATGGTCAGGCCGGTCGTCATCGATAGCTGGCGACGTTGTCTGGGCTATGGGCTCGACCCGACGAAAGCGGCTGCTCCGGTCGGACCCTTGAACGAGAGCGAAGGCCCTACGATCAGCGAAAGCCGCATGCAAAGCGTGATACGGACGTCACTGAAATCCGTCGGGCACTACCTTGACGAAGCGCAATCCATCCTCATCGGGACCGACCGCAAAGGTCAGCTTATCTTCATCGACGGCGACGATTCACTCTCTGACGATCTGGCGGCGAACGCCGTGATGGTCGGCGCCACATGGGACGAGCTTCAGATCGGGACCAATGCTGTCGGCACGGCACTCAAGGAACAGCGCGAGGTGATGATTCACGGCCACGAGCATTTCTGCGCCGCCGGCAAGAGCTGGAGTTGTGCGGCCGACGTCATTCGCGACCCGGTCGATCATTCTGTATTGGGCGTTGTCGATCTCACCGGACCCGCCGAAACTATCGCTCTGCGAGCGGGCGCGGTCATCTCGGCACTGGTAGAGCGAATTGAAAGCGAACTGTCGAAACTGGACCTCATCGATCAGCTTACCCTGATCGACAGTTTTCACGAGCGCCCTGCAAACAATACGGGTCTCGTCATGGTCGACTGGCGGGGAAAAATCATCCGGCGCAATGGCTGGGGCGGCCTGGATAAGGCCAAGCTGGACCAGGGCGGGTTTGTCCCCGGCTTGCAGGGGCTGTCCCCCGAAAGCTGGTCGCTGGATCTCACGCATGAAGCCTTGCGCGGCGGAGAAATAGAGTGGATTCATTCCGACGGTGAACTGATCGGTGCTGCCATCCATGTTGGTAAGCGCAAGCCCGTCCGGCACAGCGCCTCGATGCCCGAACCCCTGGCCAAGTTCGTTGAGGTCTGCCCGTCGCAAACCGATCTTGTGGACAAAGCCGCCGTTCTCGCGAAAGCCGATGTGCCAGTCCTGATCACCGGCGAAACCGGGGTCGGTAAAGAGGTGTTGTCCTCGGCGATCCATCAGTCGAGCGACCAGAAAGGCAAACCTTTCGTCGCGGTGAACTGCTCGGCCATTCCGCGCGACCTGATCGGCGTGGAGCTGTTTGGCTATGTCGAGGGTGCATTTACCGGCGCCCGGCGCGGGGGCATGTCCGGACGGATCGAAGATGCCGCCGGCGGAACACTGTTCCTTGACGAGATCGGAGACATGCCGCTGGAAATGCAGCCCTACCTGCTGCGATTTTTGGAAACCGGACAAGTGTCGAGGATCGGCGAAAGCAAGGGGCGCGAAATCAATGTGCGCATCATTGCCGCGACGCACCAACCGCTTGAGGAACTGGTCCAGGAAGGAAAGTTCCGGTCGGATCTCTTCTACCGGCTGAACGTAGCGCGTCTACATGTGCCGCCATTGCGCGAGCGGCCCGCGGATATCGTTCCGCTGAGCTATCGCATTCTAGGCCAGATAAGCAAGGAAACCGATATCAGCGATATTGACAGCAATACACTCAACTTCTTGATGAACCACGATTTTCCCGGGAATGTGCGGGAGTTGAAATCGTTCATGCAACGCTATGCGCTTGGCCTTCCGGTCGCACCCTTCGAGAATGAAGACAAGGTCGACATGGGCCATCTCACCCTGGCCGAGATTGAGCGCGATGCGATCGAACGGTCACTGGCGCGCCACGAAGGATCGGTGGCCAAGGCCGCCGAAGAGCTGGATATACCGCGTTCAACGCTTTACCGGCGGATTGCCCGAGATCGCTCCCCTGCGCTTGACTGACCGGCCCGGTCTGTCGCTGCAGACCGGACAGCGCGCGGCAGCGAAAACGGCGCCGGGCGTTCTTTCCTTTGTTCAAACCTGCGCGCTCTCGGAAGACGAACATGTCGAGGCAGTTGTGGTATCCGCCGGTCACAACCCTGCGTTGGCGGTATCGTTTGACATCGCCGATCCTCCAAGACATCGCCCGCCGCCCGCATTCCTGAGTAAATCAAGTCGAACGGTGCTGAACATTGCGGTCCCGCAGACCTCTCTCTACACCCACGTCGCCGCGCAAATCCCGCTTCTGGTGAAGGATCGCGCGTTGCATCCCATCGCTCACAAATGGCTGGAAGTTCTCGAGCCATCAGGTTGGGTCGGCGCCAATGTCACAGAAATCGCGGCTTTCGCCGGAACAGATGCGCCCGTTGCAGAGACCGTGCTGTTGGCGCTGCAGGATGCCGAGCCTTCCGGGCTGTTCGCGCGTTCGCTCGCCGAGTGCCTTTCGCTTCAGCTTGCCGCACAGGATGCCCTGACCGACCAAATGCGGGCGCTCCTGTCGCGGTTGCCACTTCTGGCGGCTGGCTCGTTGGCTGAGCTGGCCCGGGAATGCGCAGTACCTCTCGACACCCTTGCCGCGATGATCCGAAGGCTGCGGGGCCTTAATCCAAAACCCGGCGCGGATTTCGAGGCCGGCCCGATCGCGCCGCCCGGACCTGACATGTTCCTTTTCAAGGACGAGGCCGGGCAGTGGCAGTTGGAACGCAACAGCTATCTGAAACCGACTTTGTCGCTGGCAACGTGCACCGACAAAAGCCTGATCTCAGGCGCCCTGCGCGAGCTGCGGACTTTCGAAGCACGAGATACAATGATTTTCCTCGTGGCAAAAAGTGCACTGGATGTGCAAGCTGGCTTTCTGAACGGCGATATCGCCTATCCGCAGGTTCTGACCGCATCGGCTCTGGCGCACGACCTTTCCTTGCACGAAACAACAGTCGGGCGCATTCGAAAACACCTGACCCTGGGCATTGAAGGCGGCAGGTTCGCTTTTTCGGATCTGTTCTTCCGAGGGATCGGTACCGGCAACCAAGGGCCGGTTACGTCTCTGGAGCTGCAACACCGGATCGCCGAGATTTGCCGCACCCATCCCGAACGCCTCAGCGACCGTGAAATCGCTGAAGAGCTCGCAATACATGGACTATTGGTTGCACGCCGTACGGTCTGCAAGCACCGGCCCCGCACGGCACTGCGCCGAGCCGGGGCCGATATCTCCTAAAGCGGAACGCGCACGCATCTATTTGAGCGAGGTACTTAGCCGCCTCCAGTGTGCAGGGCCGTCCTGTCTGACATTGAAACGGTCGAACATCATTGTCGAATACCCGTCATTGACCACCGACTGAAGCGCAGTCCGGTAATTGCCGATACCTCCGAGATAGAACATCACTGCGTTTTTCTTACCTGGAATGTTGGCTCCGAAAATCCAGCTTTCCGCCTGTGGAAACAACGTCATGTCGGCGATGTCGCGGCAGGTTTCGACCCATTCATTCGCCGCGGCCTGTTTCGGCTCCATCGTCGCGTGGCCGTTCTCCTCCATCATCTTGATAGCGTCCGAGAACCACTCCACTTGAGTCTCAATGGCTGGCGGCAGGTTCGTGAAGGGGCCGTTGGGGCCAAGGATCATGAAGAAATTGGGGAACCCGGCTTCCATCATGCCGAGATAACCCAGAGGTCCGTCGCTCCATTTTTCCTTGATCGAGACCCCTTCCCGTCCCGTCAGATTCATCCGGGTATAGTGCCCGTCAACCGCATCGAAGCCGGTAGCGAATACGACCACGTCAAGCTCTGACATGTCACCGCTTTCAAGCCGGACACCGCGCTCGGTAAACTCGGCGATCGGATCGGATTTCACGTCCTTCAGGGTGACATTGTATCGATTGTACACGTCGTAGTAGTTGACCGCGCACAACGGACGCTTGGCGTAAAGATCGTTGGGCATCAGCTTTTTCGCCGTCTCCGGATCCTTAACGATCTTGGCGATCTTTCTCTTGATAAAGTCCGCCGCGGCGTTGTTCGCGTCCCGATCGGTGGCAATGTCGGAAAATGTCTCGAACATGAAGCGGAATCCGCCGCCCTTATTCCAGATATTCTCGAATATCTGCTGCTGTTCCGCCGGCGATACCGAATGGAACGGAACGGTGCTTTCCTCGAAGCCGAAAGCGACCACGGAATTCTTCACCTGTTCCCAGATTTCATCGTAGCGCACCTTGTATTCGTTGATTCGGGCCTCGTCCTCGGGCCAATTGCCAATCGGCACAACATACTGGGCGGAACGCTGCAATACGGTCAGATGCTTGACGACAGGGGCCAGCGCGATGATCAGCTGCACACCGGTCGATCCGGTCCCGATGACCCCGACCCGCTTGTTCGACAGGTCGATGCCTTCCGGCCAGTTGCCGGTATGGAAAATGTCGCCCTTGAACTTATCGATACCTTTGAAAGGCGGAGTATTCGTGGCCGACAGCAGCCCCAGACCGGTGATCAGGTATTTAGCAGTCACCTGCTGACCTCTGTCAGTGGTGACACGCCAAAGGCCAGCCGCCTCGTCGAAATTCGCAGCCGTCACCTTGGTGTTGAACTGATAGCTGCGGCGAATGTCGTAACGGGTGGCAAAATCCTGAAGATAACCGAAGATTTCCGGCTGGGTCAGATAGCGGGTCTTCCACTTGGCGTTCTTCAGGCCTTCCTTGTCGAAGGAATAGCGGTACGCGAAACTTTCGGTATCTGACAGCGCGCCGGGATAGCGGTTCCAGAACCAGGTGCCACCCACATCGCTGGCGTTTTCATAAGCCTGAACAGACAGGCCAAGTTCGTCGCGCAGCTTGTAAATGGTGTACATTCCGCCGAAACCCGCGCCTACGACGATAGCATCGAAATCGGCGCCGGATTTCCCCATCCTCGGGGATATGACGTTCATGAGCTTTCTCCTATGCATAACATTGGGGTCGGCTCCGCCCGCGAACACTAGCGTGTAGATCAATGCCCGACAAGTCCTGATCCTAGCGCGCCAAAGCGAGGCGGGCTGTCGGTCCGGGGCAAACCGCCTGGAACCGCGGCGAACGGAGGATCATTCGCCCAGATCGGCCCCCAAACGGCTGGAAATTTTCTGTGCGGTCAATCGCGTGAACGCGGCAACTTCCTGATTCCGATCCAGATCGGGATCGTCTGATGAGATGGAAACGGCAACTGCCGCGACCGGCTGATTAGACGCATCGAGCACCGTACTTGCAAATGAGCGGACCCCATCACGGCATTCCTGGTCATCCGTGGCATGGCCTTCGATCCGGCAGCGGCGCACCTGGGCGATCAGAACCTTGACGGACTGCGCTGACAACCCCGTGGGCCGCGCGGGAAACCCGTCTTCGAACATCTGCTCGATCCGGGCATCCGAAATGTGGCTTAGGAACGCTTTGCCCATCGCCGAAAAGGCGAGCGGCAGCCGCTGTCCGATACGCAGCCCGCCGCCGACAAGAGCCCCTGCATTGCGCACCGCGATCAGCATCACCTCGTCTCCCTCACGCAGAGAAAGTGTAATCACCGCGTCTAAAACGGGCGTCGAGTCATCCAGAACATGAGCAAATTCCGTTGCGACATCAGCACGTTGGCTGAATGCACGGGACCAGCGCATGACATGCGGGCCGACAACATAGGACTGATTGCCGCGGCGCGACAGCATATCCAGGGTAACGAGCGTGGAACAAAGATTGTGCACGCTGCTCTTGGGCAGTCCAAGACCTTCCGAGATCATCTGAGCCGTCACCGACGTCGACGACGCCGCAACAAAATCGAGAATCGCCGCCCCCCGGGCAATCGCCGGCGTGGGTGTTTCGGGGATAACAGGCGGTTTTTTCCGGTCGATCCCGCGATCGGTCGATTTGTTCAATTTCGATCCTTTTCAACAGTCTTTCGCATGGCCCGCAGATGCCAGCAGGTATACCTAATGGCTTTCCCAACACAATGCGCTTGACAGAATCTATTTTGCCGACCACAGTTCGACATATCAAATAAAGTTCGAAATTTCGAAATTTATACATATACGCACGGCGCCGCGACAAGAAGGGCCCGGCGTAGGGGCGAGGGAACTGGGGGGGAAACCGGGAATGCAGACGTCCGAATGGGCAGGGCAATTCGCTTCGGCGTCGGATGTCGATCCGGTGGTCTCTGCACATGGCCGCGGTTTCACATGCTCGTATCTGCTGGACATGGGCAGCTCGCGGGCACTAGTCGAGATGGTCGATGGGCGCGTTCACCGCATCACCCCCGATCCCGGCCCCTTGGAAAGCTACGATTTTGCGCTTCGGGCCTGTGCGGCCACGTGGCGCGATATGGCTCAGACCGTCCCCGCGCCCGGCTGCCAGGGCATTTTCGCTGCCAGTGCCACGCGAGATATGCGAATCGAAGGCGATATTGCCGTTTTGATGCGCAATCTCGGCGGGATCACCCGACAGATCGAGCTCCTGCGCCAGGTGGGATTGCCGCAATGATCCCAATCCTTCAGGAACCGAGGCTCTGATATGGCACATCACGCTCAGGCCGTCGGACGTTACGTGACCATTCACGTGGATGAGGTTGAATACGAGGTATTTTACCTCCGCAATGGACAGGGTCAGCCATTGGTCTGCCAGCACGCAGCTGGAAGCCACAATCATCAGTGGCGCAGCCTGCTGGAAGATTCCGAGATCACCCGCCGTTATGACGTAATCGCCTATGACCTCGCTTATCACGGCAAGTCGGACCCACCGGCGAACCGGAATTGGTGGGAAAGCGAATACCGCCTGACCGCCGACCATTTCATGAAATTTGTCCTGCGGTTCTGCGACGCGCTTAATCTCGAACGGCCGATCTTCTCCGGTGTCTCCTTCGGCGGCAATCTGGCATTGCAACTGGCCCGCTATCATGCCGACCGGTTCCGGGCCGTTCTTCCGATCGGCGCAATGCACCACTCCCCCGGTTTCCATCAGGAAATCTGGCGCAGCCCGCGTGCCAATCCGGCCCGCGCAATCCCCGCCGCCATGTGGGACAGCCTGTCTCCGCACAGCCCCGAACGCGACCGGCGCCTCGTAATGCATCATGCATCGCAAGGCGCGGCGGCGTTTCACGGAGACACCTACTTCTATTCGGTCGATCACGACCTGAGGCAAGAGCTGGGCAATATCGATTGTCGCGCCTGCCCCGTCGTCCTGATGTCCGGAAGCTACGATTATCTGGCCCCGCCCGAAGCGGTCGAGGCCTATGCCCGGAAGATTCCGGGCAGTGTTTTCATCGAATTGGACGGTCTGGGTCATCTGCCCATGGCCGAGAACTATCCCGCGTTCCGCCGCTATTTGCTCGAGGCCCTGAAGGTTGTCGAACGCAAAAGCCGGGTGAGCGCGGCATGACCTGTCAACCGCACGAGGAGACAAAATTTTGACGACTCTGGCGGCAGGCGCAACGGCTCCGCAATCGCAAGCGCCTGCCAGATCCAGAGAACTAAGAAACCAGCAACCTGGGAGGACGAAATGAAATTCAAACCCACGTTAACCTTGATGGCCGCGGCCATCGGCCTCATGACATTCGGCTCGACAGTCTCGGCCGAAGGCACAGACGAGCTCGATCCCGCGCTTGTCGACTACCTCTACAACCCCGAAATGCTCGATCCGGCACAGCCGATCGGACCGTCGGGTCTGCGTGATTTCGTGGCAAAGAACCCACCGCCATGGAAGATCGGCTATGCCAGTTCATATGCCGGCAATACCTGGCGCGTCGACGCCATGGACGAAGTTATGAACAAGATCGTTCCTGAGTGGCACGACCTCGGGCTCGTCAGCGAAATTCTCGTGACGGAATCGAACCTGAACGACTCTGTGCAGATCCAACAGATCCGCCAGCTTGTCGATCAGGGCGTCGATGCAATCATCATGTGCTGCTCCAACCCCACAGCCATGACGCCATCGGTGATGTATGCCTGGGAAAGAGGCGTTCCGATCTTTTCCTTCACGGGCTACCAGTCATCCGACGTCGTTCTCAACACTTCGGTCAACTTCCAGGTCGCAGGATTTGCTGTCGGTCAGGCCATGGCCGAGGAACTGGGCGGCAAGGGTAAGGTTCTGGTCGTCGAAGGCGTTCCGGGAACTTCGACCTCGGACAGCCAGGACCGCGGCATTCGCGCGGGCCTGACCGAAGGAACCGAAATCGAAATCGTAGACACGATCGCAGGCATGTGGACCGACCAGGTTGCTCAGGGCGAGCTGCAGAAGTGGCTGGCCACCCATCCCGGAAAAATCGACGCGATCGTCGGTCAGTCGTCGATGGAAATGGGCCTGCTCCGCGCAGTCAAGCAATCGGGCCGGGACATCAAAGTGTCGATCGGCGGCGAGCTTGGGGCACTCTGCACCTGGCGCAAGAATCCCGATATCGCCGAGTCGGCGGTGCAAACCTGGCCGCCGCGCGATGAACTGCAGGTGGTCTTCGAGCTGATGATGCGCACCCTTCAGGGCCAAGGCCCCAAGGTCGCGTCGGTCATGATGGCCCCAGTGCGTCTGAACTACGAGCAAATGGCGGAATACGTCCCCGAGGATTGCGATGAGAACAGCCAGCACTGGCTGCAGCTCGGTGCGAATGTCTGGGGCGGAAATCTGGATCAGTTCTTCCTGAACCCAGCAGATCCGCGCGCCTACAAGCCGTAGTCACAAACCTGACTGCCGCTGCCCCGCCCAGGGGCAGCGGACATCGACGATTGGTTCGGAAATGAACGCAGCCACTTCCATAACGCACACTCCTCAGACGCGCAGCCGGCCGGTGACCATTTCTCTGTCCGGTGTGAAGAAGTACTTCGGCCCCACGCGTGCCCTGGATGGTGTATCGCTGACGGTGCGCGCGGGAGAAATCCACGCCATCGTAGGCGGCAACGGCTGCGGCAAGAGCACGCTTGCCAAGGTTGTCTCAGGCATCCTCCCCGTCGATGACGGGACGGTTTCGATCCTGGGCGAAACGCCCTCGACGCCGGCGGAATCACACAACCTGGGAATCGCGACAGTGTTTCAGGAAGTGCTGGTTGCCGACGAATGTTCAGTTGTCGACAACCTTTTCATGGGCGCGGACGAGCTGTTCAGCAAATCGCTGCCCTTCGAAGAAAAGGTCGAGCGCGCCGAGGCCATCATGCACGAACTCGTGGGTGAACATGTCGACCCGCACCAGCTTGTCGGGGCGCTCCCGCTGAACCTGAGACAATGGATCACCATCGGACGTTCGATGTTGACCGATCCGAAGATTCTGATCCTCGACGAGTCCTCCGCGGCACTTGACCTCGACAGCACCAAGCGGCTGTTCGACAAGATGCGCCAGATGCGCGATGCCGGGGTTTCGATCCTGATCGTTACGCACCGGATCGCGGAGCTTATCGAAATTTCCGACAAGGCCACCGTCCTGCGTGACGGGCGCGATGTCGGCGTTCTTTCGAAATCAAAAATTACTGAAAACAATCTGCTGGCGCTCATGACCGGAGACGATCCGGGCAAGCTGTCGCCTACGCTTGAGCCGGTTAAGCCCGAACATGCCGAACTCGCCATGCGCGCCGAGGCCGTCGCAGTCTGGCCGGGCAGCGAGACGTTCGATTTTGAACTGATCAAGGGTGAAATCGTCGGGCTCGCCGGGCTTGACGGACAAGGACAATCCGAATTCGTCCAGATGCTGGCCGGGGTCATCGAACCGCTGGCGGGCACTATCCGTGTCTACGATAGCGGCGGCAAGGCATCTCTGGTCGACAGCCTGTCCTCGGCCCAGGAGTCGCGCGTGGCCTATGTTTCTGGCGACCGCAGGCGCGAAGGTATTTTCCCGTCGCTCAGTATTTTCGAGAACATGATGATGCCGCTCTACCGGCTGCGCACGTTTGGCCGCAAGCTTGGGATCATCGATCTGCCGACTCTGGATTCTGGCTTTAAATCCGAGGCGGCCAACCTGCTGATCAAGTTCGGCGCCAAAAGGGACAGGATTACCTCTTTGTCGGGCGGCAATCAGCAAAAGGTTCTGATCGGACGGGGCTTCGCACTGCGACCGAAAATCATGATCCTCAACGATCCGGCCCGCGGGATCGACGGCAAGGCCAAAGCTGAACTGCACAAGCATCTAAGTGCCTTCGCCGAAAGGGGAAATACTGTTGTTTACATGTCGAGCGAACTGGAGGAGTTCCCCGGCTTCGCTTCGCGCGTGATGGTGTTTCGCAATGGCAGTCTCTTCGATGCTTTCGATGGCGACACGCTCGACAATCACCGTGTTCTTGAAGCCATGTTCGGCCAGACAAACCGGGCGGGTCTAAGCGACAATTTCCCGTTGACGCGCGTTCCCCGGCAGGAAGCCGGCGATGACCCCGAGACCGCAGCCGGGATCGCACAGATGCCGAACGTGGCAGCCGCGCCTCAACCCGCAAAGGCACCGCGGCCATACGCGCCAGGCCCCATCCGTATCGTCGAATTCGGAGAGAACGGACAGGTGATCGAAGGGGAGGTTCGCAAATGAGCGACGCAGCCGCGGCCCCTACCCCACAGGCCGTATTCCTGCGACGCCGTGATACGTCCGGCATCGGGCTTCTGATACCGATCACATTGCTTTTCGGTCTGCTCGTGCTGGCTGCACTTCGGTCGCCGGCATTGATATCTCCCAGCGGTTTCGGGAGTGCGATGATCGTACTCGCACCGCTGACCCTTGCGACATATGCGTTGATGGCAACGGTGATTGCCGGGCGCGGCACGGTCGATCTGGCAATCGGACCGCTTATCGGCTTTATCAACGTTTCGCTAATCCAGCTGACAGCGCACGGCATGTCGCAGAACCTGTTCGTGGTATTCGGCTTCTGTATTCTGGCAGGTGTCGCCTACCAGGTTTTGATGGCGCTGGCGATCATCTATGTCCGCGTACAACCAATCATCGTGTCGCTTAGCGGCTATCTGGCGATGACCGGGATCAATATGGTGATCCTGCCCCGGCCGGGCGGGATGGCTCCGCAGTTCATGGCGACCTGGGGCTACGGCACCACCATTTTCTCACCCATTCTGCTGATCGTGGTTCTTGCGACGGCCGGTTGGCTTTTGTTCAAGCGCACTGCCTTCTACACGCACCTGCGCCTTATGGGGTCGGACGAGCGCGCCGCCTACACGGCCGGCATTCCGATCTACAAGGTGCGGATCGGCGCGCATGTGATTTCCGGCATTTACGCCGGCCTTGCAGCGATTTGCTTTACCGCGCTGATTTCCTCGGGAGACCCGTCACAGGGCACGAACTATACGCTCTCGGCGGTAACGGCGCTTGTTCTGGGCGGTGCGTCGCTGGCCGGCGGGAGGGCCAGCGTTGCCGGATCGCTCATTGGGGCGGTGAACATCTATCTGATTTCCTACAGCCTCTCGACTTTCAACTTTGGCTCGATGCAAAGCTATGTGACCCAGCTGTCCTATGGCGCTGTTCTTGTCGCATCGCTGGTCCTTACTCTGGCTCTGCCGCATATCCAGCGGCGTATCCGCAGCTTCTCACCCACCCTGTTCTTCATCGCGGTCGCGAGCGTTGCGCTGGGTGTCGCCCTGCATGCCGTCTTCGACTACCGCGACCTGGCACAGGCGGCACCGGTACTCTCTGCCCCTGAGCTTTACTCCGCGCTTGTCATCGACAGTCCGGCGGCGGGTATGGGAAGCCTCTTCGGCTACTGGCTCGGGGTCGTTTTCGTTGCTCTGACGATCCCGGTGATGCTGCGTCTGCTGGTTTCGAGATCGAGCCGGGCGAATGTGCATGTCGCCGTCTACGTCGTCATCGCGGCGATCATCCTTCTTCTCATCTTCGCGCTCTCCACCGGTCTCGGAAGCGCCAGCAGCATCTTGGGGGTCAGATGACAACCGACAGCAATACTCCGAACCTCCGCCTTGGCCTAATCATCCGCCTGGCCGGGCTTCTGGTTGGCGCAGGCATCGCTGTTGCCAATATCGTACTGGGCGTTCAGCAAGACATGCCGATGCCCGTTGTCATCATCATCGGGCTTGGCACCCTTGCCATCGCCGTCTGGGTCTGGAATTTCCTGGCCCATCAATTCACGCCGCAGCAGATGCGGATGCGCGTCGACGAGTTGTCTCTTATCGACGAGTTCCTAAGCATCTGGCACCGGCATAAGTGGGCAGTCGTCGTCTTTGGCCTGCTGGTTGCGGGATTTGCCGTACTGTCGGTGTCCCTGACCGGATTTTTCAACATCTACACCGTGATATCGGCGGCAATTCTGCTCGGGATTCTCGTTCTGACCCTCCGGTTCAGCCGCTACATGGCCCAATACCGAAGCTCGTTCATCGGACTGATGGTGCTGGCGGGGCTGTTTTCTGTAGGGTCGATGACCGTCGAGGGCTTTGCCTCAACCGGGAACGTGAAATCCATGCTGGTCTTTGCCGCATTCCTCGGGCTGGCCTGCACCGGGCAGACGCTGGTGGCGCTCGTCGGCGGGCTCGATCTCTCGATCCCTTTCGTCATAGGCAGTGCCAATGTCGGGCTGGCCTATATTCTCAGCCTCGGCGTGCATTCTTCCCTCGCCTTCGCCGTGGTGATCGTCGCCGCCGGGCTGATCGGACTGTTGAACGGCGTTCTGAGTTACAAATTGCAGGGACAAGCCCTGATCGTTTCTCTCGGGGTTGGCTTCGCAGTGGCTGGCGCCACCCAGATCGCAACGATCTTCGGATCCCGCTACGGCGGCTCTCTGTTCGGTCCGGTGCCAGAGTGGCTTAGCAACATCGCGGCGATGAACGGTGTCACCTTCGGTATGAAATTTCCAGCCGTGATCCTGATCTGGATCGTACTGGGCACGCTGGTAATCCTGGCGCTGAAATTCACTGTCTACGGACGTTACCTGTACGCCATCGGGGTCAACCGCACCTCTGCGTCACGAGTAAATATCTCCGAACGGCGCTACTGGTACGGCGTTCACGTCATCAGCGGTGTTTTCTCCGGCTTTACTGGCGCCCTTTTGCTGGGCTGGAGCGGAGGCGGCTTTATCGGAATTGGCGATTCCTACCTCTTTATGACCATCGCCGCGGTGGTGGTCGGTGGAACGTCTTTGCTGGGAGGCGTCGGCGGCTACGGCTTTACCGTTATCGGAGTTCTGGTTCTGCAGGTGCTGACGTCGTTCCTGGTCGGAATCGGGCTCAGCTTCGAATGGCAGCAATTCATCTTCGGATTGCTAATCCTGCCCATGGTGGCGCTCTACGCGCGCTCGCCGCACATACGCACGCAAATCTGAAACATGACAAGGACGGAGTGAGCAATGTCAGGAACCTATATGAATGCGGGAGATATCGTCGCCGCCGGCTATTCCGCGTCGGTTCTGGCGCTGGCCGCAGCAAGTGTCTTCCTGCTGATGGGAACGGCATGGGTCCGGCGCGGCTGGAAGCTGCCAATTCTTCTGACCGCACTTGCCGCACTGGTCGGCACGCTTTGTGCCTATGAAACACGTGCGAGCTGGGTCGCGACCGGGGTCGCACCGGTCGACTATTTCTATGCGGGATGGCTCGCTTCAATGCCGCTGCAGATCGCCGCACTTTATTTTGCCGTCAGGCAGATAGAGCCTCAGACCGTATCGTTGTTTTGGAGGCTGATCGGGGTGACCGCCCTGATGGTAGCCGTACGGTACCTGGGAGACGCGAGATTCCTCGATGCAACGCTGAGCTTCCTTCTGGGGATCGTTCTTTGGCTCTACGTCTTGGGCGAATTGTTTTTCGGGAGGATGGACGAAGCCGTTACCCGGGCGCGCATCGTTCCGCTGCGCCGGGGCTATTTCTGGCTGCGCCTTATCGTGGCCGTCGGCTGGGCGATTTACCCGCTGGTGCAGTTCCTGATCAGCAGCAACAGCGGCATATCGAACGGTGCAGTCGGACTGACACTTAGCCTGGCCGAGTTTCCCAACCGCATTGCATTCGGACTGGCCCTGCTGACGGTCGCCGTGATGCTGGCCCCTGCCGAGGCGGAAGCAGGAAAATGAACCTGAAACTGACACAACGCGCGGCGTCCGCTGAAGGACCGCGCATCAACCGTAGGATGGGAATGGGCATATGAATGGTGCGAACATAGTTGCAATCGTGATCCTGGCGGCGATCGTCATCGCAGTCTTCGCGTATCTTCTGCATTGGCTCTACCGCCGTTCGAGCAAGGACGTGTCCTTCGTTCGAACCGGCTTCGGCGGCGAGAAAGTTGTGATGGGCGGCGGCGCCTTTGTCTTGCCCATCATCCACGGCCTTACCGAGGTCAACATGAATACCTTGCGGCAAGAGGTTGTACTCGCTCAGGAAAAATCGCTGATCACCCGTGATCGCCTGCGAGTTGATCTGGGGGTGGAATTCCTGGTCCGGGTCATGCCGTCCAATGAGGGCGTGGCCACCGCCGCGCGGACGTTGGGAAGCCGCACGATGAGTTCCGAAAACCTTCGCGATCTGGTTCACGGCCGCTTTGTCGATGCCATGGGCGTCGTGGCGGCATCAAAAACTCTGGAAGAACTGCACGAGAACCGGAACGATGTCGCCGCTTCAATCCGCAAGGCGGTTGAGAAAAACATGGCCACAAATGGGTTGGAGGTAGACAGTGTTGCGGTGACGCTGGTGGATCAAACCGGCCGAGACTGGTTCAATCCCGATAACGCCTTTGACGCGGAAGGCCTGACGAAACTTACCGAAGAGATCGAAAGCCGCAAGAAACTGCGCAACGAAATCGAACAGAGCACGATGGTTTCGATCCGCAAGAAAGATCTCGAAGCGGAACTGGAGTCGCTCAATATCCAGCGCGAAAGCGAATTCGCCCGCATTTCGCAAGAGGCCGAAGTATCGCTGCGTCGCTCCGCGCAAAGGGCCGAGATCGCGCAAGCGTCCGCCGTGCATGAGCGTGAGATCGAGGAAAAGCGTCTCAGCGAGCGTGAAGCGACCGAAAAGGCCCGGATCGAGCTGGAAAAGGAGCTGGACATGCTCAATACGCGACGGCTGATGTCGCAGGCGATCGAAGAGCAGGAGAAAGACATCACTATCGCGCAGAAGGCCAGGGAACGGGCGGATTCGCTCGCGGCGGCCGAAGCGGCCAAGAGCAAGCTTGCAGAAAGCGAGGAAAAGACCCGCACGGTACGCGAACTGGAAATCGCCAATCGCCGGATGGCCATCGAAGTGATCGACTCCAAGCAGCAGGCAGAGGCGGAAGCGACCCGGATCCGGATCCTGACCGAAGCGGAAAAATCCGCCGCCGCCGACAAGGCCGAGGCCGACCGGATTGCCGTCGCTGCGATGAAGGAGCGTTATGCCGTCGAGGCCGAAGGCAAGCGCGCCCTGAACGAGGCAGAAAACATGCGCACTGCGGAAAGCCGGCGTAGCGAGATCGACAATCGCCTTGTCGAAAACCTGCCGGCGATCATCCGCGAGAGCGTCAAACCGATGGAGAAGATCGACGAGATCAAGATCCTCCAGGTGGACGGTCTTGGCGGCATTTCGGGCAATGGAGACGGCGTCGAAAAGTCGGGGAACCCGGCCGAGCAAGTCGTCACATCCGCGCTGCGCTACCGGACTCAGGCACCTTTCGTCGACCGTCTTCTGGGAGAAATCGGCCTGTCGGCTTCCCAGGCACGCGGGGTTGATCCGTTGGAGGACCTTTCGAAGGTTATGTACAGCGAACGCGACCGGGATCGTCGCCGGAGCGGCTCTTCCACGAAATCGGACTAGTACGACGCGTAGCGGCAAATCCGCGGCGGGCACAATCCCGCCGCGGACCGCCAGCATGAATAAATGGAGGTCAGGATGGCAACAGATGCGACAATTGACAGACGTATCACCGTTTACGCGGTCTGGCTGAGCCTGGGACCGCTCGGGTTTTGCCTGATGCTGCAAGGAATTGCCTTTGATCACCTTCTGACAGGGGCTTCGGGCGCACTGGTACTCGCCGGTGCTTTCATGGGGCACCTGATCGTGAACACCTATTTCGACCAGACTTTCACCCCCGGCGAGATCGCCTTCGGAACAGCGGTTCTGGCACTTTGGGGCGTGCTGTTTCTGGTGAGTTGGGTGTCGTTCGACCTTTCAACTACCGACCTGCTGATCGCCATCACCTTCGTTCTGGTGACGGCGGGCTGCGTTTTCGGTCACATCGTTACCCGGCACGGCGGGCGCGGAGCCTTTTCGCGGTTCCACAGCCGCCAGCCGGATTGAGGGCAATACGATGATCGCGCTTGAATCTCCCGCTCTGTGGCTCTTCGCCTTTGGATCGGGTTTTTTGGGGATCGCACTTTACTGGGCCCGCATTGCGGTACAGCAAGGTACAGGCGCCCGTAATTTTATCGACCCGGTTGGCACGCTGCCTTCATTCACCGCAATCATCGTCATTTCGACCTCTGGTTTTGTGCCATTCTTTTCCATCGGCCTTGCCGACGGGGTGGCGCAAAACGGATTTGCCTATGCCTCGATGTCATTGGGCTGCGTGCTGATACCGCTTGCCGGCGTCTTTCTCTTCAAACGCATATGGGCTCTGGCCGTTCATTTGAATACCCCCAGCCAGGCGAGCTTTCTCGATGAGGTATTCGCCAGTAAATCCCTTGTGGTGCTGTCTGCCGTGATCGCCGTTCTGTTTGCCGTCGCCTTCGGCGGGCGGGTAATGACGGCCTTCGCCCTGCTCTATCATGACCTGACCGGTGGTGTCTTCGATCCGGTCTATTCCCTGTTTCTCATCGCCTCGATTGTCGCACTGATTGCAGTGATCGGCGGAATACGCGCCGTCATGTACAGCGGTGCGGTTTATGGCGCGATGGGGTTTCTTGCCCTGATTGGCCTGATCGGTTTCACTCTATTCCTCGCGGGCGGGTTCGAAAGGCTGGCAGACCGCATTGTTGACCTTCAGATGAACGGCGAAGGAACCGCACCATTCTTCAATCTATCCGGCATCGTCCAGTTTACGCTCGGCTCGGGTTTCGCCCCCCCCGACGGAAGCCCGTGGAGCACCGCGATGGTTCTCTCGGCGACGCTCGCTTTCATGGGGCTGAGCGCATCGCCGGTACTGTACCTCTTCGCCGTCTCAAGCAAATCGAACCGGGTTTTCGGCCCCGGCCTGACCTGGGTTTCCGCCGGCGCGGTCGGAGCCGCGATCATGGCATTCGCAATGATCGTCGGCGGGTTCGGCCTGATCAGCAACATGCCGGATATCACAGGTGAGGTGATGGAGCGCGTGTCGGAGCTGTCGCCTTGGTTCATGGCAGCTCTCTACTTCGGTCTTTTCTCGCTGGTTTTTGCCCTGATCTCCGGCAGCTTTCTCGCCGCCGCTCAGCTCGGCGTGGTCGATATATACCGCCGATACTATCATCGGGATCTGAGCGACAAACTTGCCGTGGCTTCGATCCGTATCCTGGTCGCGATCCTGGTTCTCATTTCCGTGCTGATGTCGATAACAGCCCCTTTCCTTTCAGCAGAGCTCGCATCGCTCTGCCTGCCGTTGGCCGCACAGCTTTTACCGGCGATGGTCGCCGCCTGCTACCGGATCAGCATCGCACACCGTTCCATCGCGGTCGGGGCGCTAATCGGCGTATTCTGCGTTTTCGTGACAGAACCCTTCGGCATTCGGGCCTTGGATTTTGTCGGGTTGGAGTTGCCCTGGGGCCCCGCGCCCTGGACCATCCACTCTGTAGGCTGGGGTTTGTTCTTCAACACCGGAGCAGTTCTGGTCATTTCGGTCATCACCCGTTACCACGATCAGGGCGAGCGCTGGAACGCCCTGACCCGGTTCCTGGAATCTACTTTCCCCGCTCAGCCCTTTTCGACGCCGGTCATTTCGACGGCTTGGTCCGTCGCACTGGCCTGGTTCTTTCTGGCCATCGGGCCCGGCATCGCTATCGGCAACTCACTTTTTGTCCGGACAGTGGGTCGCGAGCAGGAGAATATGCTGGGTCTGCCTTCGATCGTTGTCTGGATCATGATCGCCTGGGCTTCGGGGGTCGCGATGATCTGGTTCTTCGCTGACCGGATGCAGCTCGCGACGGCCCATGGAAGCGAAGTGCGGAAAGGACAAAGCGCAGCTTTGGCAGAAAGCGGGATGCGGACCGATCGGATGGCCGTAACCGTTTGGATCATCCTGGGGATCGCCGGCACCACTGCAACACTGGCCTGGATATTCGGGTAGAACCCTGATCGGGCGCGGTGCCATCGGGCAGTGATGCGGACATTGTCGAAATACCGCGCGCTTAGGACCTGCTGGCGCGCACTGCGTCCGACCTAGGGCTCTCACACACTCCATGTGCCGGGTCACAACAAGTCGCCGAGTTTTGGCCCACTTGGGTATTCTGGAATAGGTCTGCAGCAGAGGGGATATCGGCGTTTCTCGGGAAGCGGCCCCCGGCATGGCGCGTGACCCTGGCGGACGTCTAGCGGGCCCCCACCGCGCCCAACACGTGATCGGTATAGATCGCGATGATCTCGTCCTGCGACA